>CADAXK010000009.1 GCA_902791865.1 uncultured Bacteroidia bacterium | reverse complement strand
CGTGTTCGTCGACAAGGCCAGCAGCCTCGACATCCCGAACATCTTCTCGCCGAACGGCGACGGAATCAACGACTACTTCCAGGTTAAGGCGCAGACGCTGAAGACCTTCCACGGAAAGATCCTCAACCGCTACGGAAGAGTGGTATTCGAGTGGACCGACTGGGAGAACGAGGACGCTGGCTGGGACGGACGACTAAACGGATCCACAAAGGCAACCCCGGGAGTTTACTTCTACATCATCGAGGCAGAAGGTTACGACGGCAACCCCTACAACGAAGAAGGTGCTTTGCATCTGGTAAGATAAAATTTATAGTAAACAATATGGATGGCTGTAACTATGCAGCCATCTTTTTTATTTTGTAATGCATCAATTTATGTAAGAAAACCATTCGTTAATCTTAATATTTTAGCTATACGAATAATTCTAGAAATATCGCAAGAAAACTAGGCAACGAAAAGGCTTTCATAATTGTCATATAGGCGAAAGTGAGCAATCACTGACAGTATGTGAAACCCTATGGTATAACATTAATTGTTTTTATTAAAGGCCTAGGCGAATAAATATTCAACTACTACACATTTACCAATTTATAGTCTTGCCAGAGATTGTAAATGCATAAAAACATCTCATTTGGAATGATTCTGTAGGGCTTTCACTTTTTGCGCTTGCATGAGGATTACGACAAATGTATCAGCCACAAAATTTTGCGTCTCAACAGGAAGTTTTTAATTGTATTGCCAATAATATTGCTTTACGCAAAAAAAATCTTTAGTTAATCTTATTTATTTTGCTTTACAGATAATTTGAAAAAATGCTGTTTCAAATGCAAAAAGTATTTCGTAACTTTGAACGAAATTTTTTCATTTTTTAAACCGTTGATTTATAGACAAAAACAATAAAATTATAATGGGAAGGAAGATAAAATTTTGTTTGGTTTACAGGGATATGTGGCAGTCTGCTGGTAAATATGTTCCGCGTGTTGACCAGTTGAAGGAAGTTGCTCCTGCAATAATTGAGATGGGATGCTTTTCGCGTATTGAAACCAATGGAGGTGCATTCGAACAAGTTAACTTGCTTTATGGTGAAAATCCGAACAAGGCAGTCCGCGAGTGGACAAAGCCTTTCAACGAGGCAGGAATCCAGACAATGATGCTCGAACGTGCATTGAACGGTTTGCGTATGTACCCGGTTCCGGCAGATGTTCGTCAATTGATGTACAAGGTTAAGAAGGCACAGGGAGTTGATGTTGTCCGTTCGTTCTGCGGTCTTAACGATACGCGCAACCTTGAGTTGTCTGTGAAGTTTGCCAAGGAGGCAGGAATGATTTCGCAGGGTGCTTTGAGTATCACCCACTCGAAGATTCACACTGTGGAATATTATATGAAGGTAGTCGACAAGCTTGTTGAATATGGTGCCGACGAAATCGGACTTAAGGATATGGCTGGTGTTGGTCGTCCCGTAACATTGGGCAAACTTACAAAGGCTATCAAGGACAAGTATCCTCACATAATAGTTCAGTATCACGGACATTGCGGACCAGGCTTCTCCCCTGCTTCGATGCTCGAGGTAGCACGCAACGGCGCCGACATCATTGATGTGGCTGTAGAACCGTTGTCATGGGGAAAGATTCATCCAGATGTAATAACAATCAGGGAAATGCTTTACGATGCAGGCTTCGAAGTTCCAGAAATCAATATGAATGCCTACATGAAGGTTCGTACCCTCAACCAGAAGTATATGGACGATTTCTTGGGCTATTTCATGGAAATGAAGAACAGGCAGAGTTCGTCGTTGCTTGTAAGGTGCGGCCTTCCGGGCGGAATGATGGGTTCGATGATGTCCGACCTCAAGAGTATGCATAGTGCTATCAATGTATCGTTGCAGCAGTCAGGTAAGCCTACTGTTTCGATAGATGACCTTCTGGTACAACTTTTCGAAGAAGTGGAATATGTATGGCCTAAGCTCGGCTATCCCCCACTGGTAACACCTTTCAGCCAGTATGTCAAGAACATAGCTCTTATGAACATATATGCAATGTCGGCTGGTCAGCCTCGTTTCTCGATGATTGACAAGGACAGCTGGAACATGATTCTTGGTCGTATGGGTAAGCTTCCGGGCGAACTTGCTCCAGAGATTGTGGAACTTGCAAAGTCGAAGGGTTACGAATTCTTCACTGGCAATCCGCAGGACGAATATCCTAATGCTCTTGAGTCGTACCGTCAGGAAATGCAGACAAAAGGCTGGGATTTAGGTCAGGATGATGAAGAATTGTTTGAACTTGCAATGCACGACAGGCAATATCGCGACTACAAGAGCGGATTGGCAAAGAAGCGTTTCTACGAAGAACTTGAAGTTGTAAAGCATAAGGAAAACAAGGTAATTCAGGTTGAAGATGACAAGGATCCGAAGATTAAGAAAATCAAGTCGCCGGAGACTGGAAAGTTGTTATTTGCCTTCATCTCCGACCAGTACAAGGTTGGCGACCAGATTTCGGTGGACGAGCAGTTGTTCTATGTCGAGTCGAACACCAACTACGAGGTTGTCATATCCGAATATGCCGGAACCATCGGCAAGCTCTACTGCAAGCAGGGCGACTGGGTTCACGAAGGCGATACGATTATGACAATTGTAACGGAATAAAAAATATAAGGGTTAATGATAAGGGTCGTTCTTAACAGAACGGCCTTTTTTTGTTTTTTATTACCGCTAAATTACGCGTTGTCACAATTTTGTATGCTCACGCGACAAAAATGTGCGCCAACGCCACATAATGCATACGCTATTCTATAAATATGTAACCTCTCCGAGGTTGTTAAATTTCTCCAAATATACAACACTCTACGACCCCTATCGTGTAAAAATCATCACTTTCTTCGTCCCACCAAATGTAATTTCGTCACAATTATTCGTACAATACGAGACAGGTATCTTTCACAACGCACTATCATTCAACACATTACCCACCATTAATTATCAATTGTCCATTATCCATTATCAATTTACAAAAAAATCCTGTTTTTGCTAAATATTAATCCAAAAATCTTTTTATATTTGGGGCTTTATTATGTATGAACATACACTCTAATACAATGAACAACTCATATATGAGGTTTCTTAACCAAAACAACACAAATATGAACAATATCCAAAAGCATTTTTCTGTAGTAGCATTATGCGCTGCTTTCATGTTTTTTACCGCATTTGCCTCGTTCGGACAAGATGTAATCTACTCCTGCGACTTCGAGGATAATGCCGAAAACGCCGAATGGACGCTTGCCAATGGCGACCAGACAAACCAGTGGCATATCGGCACGGCGGCAAGCAACGGCGGCAGCAACAGTCTGTACATAACCAACGATGGCGGTGAAAGCAATACCTACGACAACGGCTCAACTTCCTATGTATATGCCTACCGCGAAATAAATGTTACCGAAACCGCGTGGTATAACTTGGAACTCGACTGGCGGTTGAACGGACAATACTACTACGACATTATGAAGATGTTTTTAATTCCAACATCTGTCAACCCCGACCTGTCGGCGGGTAATCCCAATGGTATGGAATACTCTCCATATTCCACACCATCAGGATGGATAGGTGCAACTGGAGTGTTGTATGGTTATTCGGAATGGACACACGTCTTTATTGAACAGGAAATCGAAGCAGGAACATACTATCTTGTACTATTCTGGAAAAACAACAATTCCTACGGCGATAACCCGCCAGCGGCTATCGACAACATAAGCATTGCTAAGAACAATTGTGTGTCTATATCCAATGTGTGGGTAGAAGACGTTGAGGCAGAATCGGCTACAATAGTCTGGGAAGAACGCGGAACGGCTACAAGCTGGGATATTGTCATTTCTCTCGATTATCTTGAAGATGCTGACCTCGAATCAGCAGATTTCATAACAGTTACCGATATGCCATATTCGCTTACAGGACTTGAACCACTGACCTACTATTATATATATG
This sequence comes from uncultured Bacteroidia bacterium, assembly GCA_902791865.1. GTDB lineage: Bacteria > Bacteroidota > Bacteroidia > Bacteroidales > ML635J-15 > Bact-19. The sequence continues at coordinate 134,113 of CADAXK010000009.1, read as the reverse complement.
TCCGTGCGGCCTGTTCCAACAACGAACACAGCCTGTGGAAAAGTACAAGTTTCGAAACACCTCGCATTCCAGCCACATTGCCCTATTCATTCGGTTTTGAGGATGACACAGAAAATGCCAACTGGGAACTTTCCGACGAAGCAGACAACTTGTGGGCTATAGGCACGGCAGTAAGCAACGGCGGAGAAAAAGGCTTGTACATTTCCGAAAACCGAGGCATAAGCAATACTTATAACAATTCAAAGCAATCATACGCGTATGCATTCCGAACTATTAATATAACCGAACCCGACGAATATCAGTTCGACTTCGACTGGCGAGCAAACGGTGGTGATTCTGGATACGACCTTCTGAGAGCCTTTGTCATTCCTACCTCGCTCGACCCAAGCATAAGCTATGGTTACCACAATGATATGTATTCCAATTATAACGATGCACCTTCGGGCTGGATAGATGCAAGCGCGGACGGACTGATGAGCGGACAGCCGAGATGGCAACACAGTTCAAAAGTCCTTGACCTCGATGCTGGGACATATTATTTCGTGTTTTTCTGGAAAAACAGTGATGGAGGCGATGGAAACAATCCGCCTGCCGCTATCGACAACATTAGCATCCTTAGAGTTATAAATCCTGCTGTTGCCACATTTTCTGTTTCCAGTCTAAACTCTACTTCGGCGACTTTGCACGGCAACATATTAAGTCAGGGAACTTCTGACATTACGGCGCGTGGATTCGAGTATGGCACCGACAGCGAAAACCTTTCTGAAAACACACAAAGCACCGACGACACAGATGAATTCTCTTCTACAATTACTGGACTTGCACCCAACACAACCTACTACTACCGGGCATACGCAACCAACAGCGAAGGTACTGGCTACGGAACAATAAAATCGTTCACAACCAATGGCTCGTATAGTGGATTCGATTTTGTTGACCTCGGCTTGCCGAGCAAAACATACTGGGCGACAATGAATGTAGGAGCAACCTCTACCGAAGATATGGGCGACTATTTTGCTTGGGGCGAAACAACGCCAAAGGATACATACGAGTGGAGCACATACCAATATTGTAACGGAAGTGATGAGTCTATGACCAAGTATTGCAACAACCCAGACTTCGGCGACAACGGTTTCACCGACAACTTGGCAACCCTCGAAGCAAGCGACGATGCCGCAACAGCCAACTGGGGCAGTGGATGGCGTATGCCTATAGCCGACGAAGCGGAAGAATTGTACACCTATTGTTCTCATGTATGGACAACTCAGAATGGTGTTACAGGCCGCTTGTTTACAGGACCTAACGGGAGAAGCATTTTCTTGCCTGGCATATATAATGGTATGTCGAACCACTACTGGACGAATTCTCTATATTCGAGCTATCCAAGCGAAGCAACTACTCTTCTTTTCGGTTCTGGCACTAGAGCGGAGTTAGGTGATTATTACCGATACGATGGGTTACCAGTGCGGGCAGTTTACAGGATGGCACCTTACTTGGCAACCGTTTCACAATCCAATGTAACACTATCTTCGGCAACCTTGAGCGGACTCTTCTACGACAACGGAAATTCGGATGTTATTGAACGCGGATTCCAATATGGCACCAATCCCGACAATCTTACCGAAACCATACAGAGCGAACTGGGGGCAAACGAATTTACCGCTACGCTTACAGGTCTTGCCCCCAATACGACCTACTACTATCGTGCATACGCAACAAACAGCGACGATACTGGCTACGGCGAAATAAAATCTTTTAGGACACCGAGCGGTCAATTGGGCGACCACTACTATGTTAACCTTGGCTTGCCAAGCGGCACAATGTGGGCTACTTGTAATGTAGGTGGAACAAATTTCGAAGATTTAGGAAACGAATATGCTTGGGGCGAAACAACAACTAAGGATGAATATACCCAGAACAATTACACATATTCCGACAATCCAGCAACGCTTCCTGCCGATGCCGATGCCGCTGCCGTAAACTGGGGCGAAGACTGGATTATGCCTACTCAGGAAGATATTCAGGAGCTTATTGACTATTGCAATACGACTTGGATTACAATCAACGGAATAAGAGGAATGCAGGCGACTAGCAGCAACGGCAATAGCATTTTCATACCTACTAATATTTACGAAGGCTATTCTACATCAGGAAACTATTGGTCAAGTTCTTTATACACAGACAATCCGACATCGGCAATGTATATGTCTCTTTATTCAGGAGATTCCGAATCCGACTCGGATGTATCAATATGGGATTCTGAGAGAAGCAACCCAGCTCGTGTCCGTCCGGTTTACAAGGTAGCGCCAACTGCTTTTGAATTAGGCGACGAACCATACAGCTGCGATTTCGAGAATGACGACGAGAATGCCCAGTGGGTACTTGCCAACGGCAGACAGCCAAGCAAGTGGTATATTGGCACTGCTGCCAGCAACGGCGGAGCAAACGGACTGTACATTTCCGCAGACGATGGTGCGCACAATTCATACAACTTCGCCGAGCCATCATCCACATACGCCTATCGCCTAATAAACATAACCACCGCCGACCTATACCAATTCGATTTCGACTGGCGAGCTGCCGGAAACGAAGATTACGACTACCTTAGGGCATTCCTCATTCCTGCCTCTATCGACCCCGACCTTGCCCCGGGTGCAAGCTACGATCCAGACTGGATAAATATATGCAGTACGGAAATAATGTCGGAACAGCCGGAATGGCAGCACAGCAGAACGGCTGTGAACATTGAGGAAACAGGCATGTACTACCTTGCTTTCTTCTGGGAAAATGATGATTACTATTATGGTAATAACCCGTCTGCCGCAATCGACAACATAAGTATATGCAAGGCAACCAACTTCTTCATTGACAATCGCGACGGCAACATATATTCGTTTGTAACCATCGGCGACCAGACTTGGCTGGCCGAAAACCTGCGCTACGCAGGCAACATACAGTTGGGAACGGAAATAAGCGAAACCGTGCCTTACCTCTACTATCCCGACGGAAACGAATATAATGTTTCGACTTACGGCTACCTCTACAACTGGCCTGCTGCAATGAACGGCGAAGAAAGCAGCTACGAAACCCCAAGCGGAGTACAGGGCATTTGTCCCGAAGGATGGCACTTGCCAAGCGAACAGGAGTGGGTGCAACTTGATGATTATCTGGGACGCAACAATACAGGCTCAATGCTTGCTGGATATGCAGACTCATGGTTCTACGGAAGTTTGAAACAATCGGAATATTTCGGGGCAACAGGCTTCAATGCATTGCCAGCAGGTGTTTACAGTGGCACAAGCATAGAATTTGGTCACATAACTCGTTTCTGGACAACAACTACAAGTTTCAACAATAGTGATTTAATATACCACAAAGATATTATAAGCACATATACCACACTTTATTCAGACCTTAATAGCAAGGACTTCGGCAACTCTGTACGCTGTGTCCGCAACACAGGAAGCATCACTGCTACTCTGCCATACGACTGCGACTTCGAAGATGACACCGAAAACGCCAACTGGGTACTAGCAAACGGTGACGAGACAAACAAATGGTACATTGGTTCAGCAACAAACAACGGCGGGAACAATGGTCTTTACATATCGAACGATGGCGGAACAACCAACGCATACACAAGCACATCAGAATCAGTTGTGTACGCATATCGTTCCATAGACATTGACGAAAACGCCTTTTATGAAATAAGTTTTGACTGGCGGTCGTTTGGTGATGTTGATAATTTTGATGGTATTCTTGGTGTATTCATGGCTCCAGTATCGTCTGATTTCGATTTGTCGGGTGGAAACAATCTGACTGTTTTGCCCGACGGCTGGATAGTTATAGCCGAAGAACCATTGGCAGGAGCACCTTTCTGGCTAAACTTCAGCAATACAATTTATATTGACGAAGGAAACTACAATCTCATATTCTACTGGGCAAACGAAGATAATGGTGGCGACTTAAATCCACCTGCCGCAATCGACAATGTTAGCGTAACCAAAGTTGCTAATCCTATTGTTGCCACATCTTCTGTTTCTGACATAAGCGCTACTTCGGCAACTTTGCACGGAAGCATATTAAGTCATGGTACTTCTGACATTACGGTGCGTGGATTCGAGTACGGTACCGACGAGGGAAATCTTACCGAAATAGTACAGAGCACCGATGGGACAAACGATTTTTCTGTTTCGCTTACCAATCTTGCCTCAAATACGACATATTACTACCGAGCTTACGCAACCAATAGCGACGACACAGGTTACGGTGAAATAGTAGCATTCAATACAAAATGTTCTGATGAAGATATGTGTGAAATAAGCTACTCGCTTGCCGACAGCTATGGCGACGGATGGAATGGTTGTGCTATCAATGTTGTTGATGTGGAAACAGAAATAGTTATTGCAACTTTGACAATTGATGATGGCTTTTCGGCAACTGGAACATTGGAAGTTTGCGATGGCAGGGAAATAAGATTTGAATGGGTTGAAGGCGAATATCCCGAAGAAACTTCATATCAGATATTTGATGTCAACGGCGATGAAATATTCTCTGGTACAGGAACTATGTATTCGTCTGTATCATATACTATGTCTTGTTCTTCTTGTCGGGTTGTTGCCGACTTTACAATTGCCGACATTACTACCGAATCGGCAACAATAAGCTTTACAGGGCAAGGAACTGCTACAAGCTGGGAACTGATTGTTTCGGAAACAGAACTCGATGATGCAGACCTTGAAAATTACAATGACGCAATAATTTTGACAGAACCTTCTTATTCCGCAACAGGACTAACTGGCATTACACAATACTATGTATATGTTCGCTCAGTATGCTCGGATGACGACAAGAGCAGATGGAAAAAAGGAGCATTTGTTACAACAGTTTGTGCTCCCGAAGATATGTGTGGAATAAGCTACGAACTTGCCAGTGAAATTAGTATCGGTTGGAGTGGTGGCACTATAAATATAGTTGATGTTGAATCGGAATTTGTCATTGCAACCTTGACAATTGACCAAGGTTATTCGGCGACAGGAGTTGTGGATGTCTGCGACGGCAAGGAAATCAGGATAGATTATACTGCAGGGCGATACCCCGATTTTGTTTCTTATCATATATTCGATGCCAATGGCGATGTAATAGATTCTTATTATGGACTTGATTCTCCTACCTCACATTCTCAATTGTACACAGTTTCCTGTCCAACCTGCAGACCTGTAAAGAACATTCGCGCTACAGAAATTACAACCGAATCGGCAACAATAAGGTGGGCCGACTATGGCTCTGCCGAAAACTGGGAAATAATCGTTTCGGATGAAGAAATTGACAATAACGCTCTCGATGGTAACGGTGCTATTGTACAGAGTGCCGATTCTACCTATGTCGCTACAGGCTTGACATCCTCCACCAATTATTATGTGTATGTACACGCTTTGTGCTTGGGAAGCGACGAAAGCCAATGGAGAAGCTATTCCTTCACTACCACCCAGATTCCTGCCACTATACCATATACCTGCGATTTCGAGGATGCTACTGAAAACGCTAACTGGGTTCTTGCAAACGGCAACCAGACAAACCAGTGGCACATAGGCTCGGCTGCCAGCAATGGCGGCGACAACGGTCTGTTTATTTCAAACGATGGTGGTACAAGCAACGAATACGACTTTAACTCAGGTTCTGTAGTTTATGCCTATCGTACCATAGATATTGATGAGGATGGCATTTATGAAATAAGTTTCGATTGGAGGTCGTACCCCGATGTACAGGAATATTCTACTTTATTAGATGTATTCTTGGCTCCAGTATCATCAGATTTCGATTTGTCTGGCGGAAACAACCTGAACAATCTTCCATCTGGCTGGATTATGATAACAGAAGAACCGTTGTCAGATGTAACTTCGTGGCAAAACTTTACCAAAATAATAAATATTGACGAAGGAAGCTATAACCTCATATTCTATTGGGTAAACTATGATGGCGACGGTGAAAATCCTCCTGCAGCAATCGACAACATAAGCATAAATAGCTTAACGCTGGATATAAGTGTTGACTATCCGATGGATAGAAGCACAACCTCTGCTGATATCAAAATCCATTATACAAATTTAACATTAACCGAAAATTCCTTGTTCTTCTATTATGGCACCAACAGGACTAACATTAACTATAGAGTCGTGCCTCTCTACAATAGCACAAATGAGTATTTTTATGCAGAAATCACAAACCTTGAGCCAGATACCAAATACTACTATTATGCCGAAGAAATAAGCGAATTTGGTACATTACTAAGCGATACCCTTTGGTTCTACACCTACGGTTCTTTCATCGATGACCGCGATAACCATCAATATTCTACTATCCGAATTGGCAACCAAATCTGGATGTCCGAAGATTTGGATTATGCCGGCGATATCCCACAAGGAACAACAGAAACAAGTTTAACAGAGCCTTACCGCTACCGCGCGTCATATTGTACAGAATATTGGACCTATCAGTACAACTGGCCGGCTACAATGAATTTAGCAAGCAGCAGCAACGAAAATCCTAGCGGAGTACAGGGAGTATGCCCCAATGGCTGGCATTTGCCAAGCGAAGCCGAATGGCAGGAACTTTACGACACTCTTGGAGGAAGCGAAAGGGATGCTGGTGCCCAGTTGGTATCTGGGTTATATAGCGACGGCAAAACTATTGCCGAATCGAGATATTTTTGTGCAAGCGGATTCAATGCCATATACTCAAACGGTTACGATATTAGTTATGAAAATGCAGCTTTCTGGTCGGCTACCGCAAGCAATACCGACGAAGCCTACTACCACAGAATTTATTCGGGAAGCACCGACCTTTTGAGTGGTAGCATCGAAAAGGGATACGGCTTCAATGTCCGCTGTGTGAAGGGAAGCTCATATTATGTTTACGATACAATACCATACTGCGGAACACAATACGAATACCACGACACAATCATTACAGCAAACGGCGACTATACAATTCGCAGACAGATAGATAGCGATACCGACAGCATTTACAAGCTGCATATTACATTCTTCGAAATACCTGTTGCAACTATCAGCGATTTCAGCAACGGTTGCTTCGGACAGAATAACGGTCACGCAACTGTAAGTGTAGAAGGTGGTACCGCACCATACAACTATGCATGGAATATACCCGAAGCACAGAACAGTGCTACCTTGAGCAACCTTGCTGGAGGTGAATACACAGTTGTTGTTACCGACGCAAACGGCTGTAGTGCAACAAGTTCGGTCGAAATCACAACGCCAGACGAAATAGCAGTTTCAATTGCCGATACTGCCTGCAACTCATACGAATGGAATGGCACTACCTACACCGAAACAGGCGAATACACGCAGACATTGCAGACCTCCGAAGGCTGCGACTCGGTTGTAACCTTGCGCCTCACCATAAACCACAGCAGTACAGGCGAGTTTGCCGACCTTATGTGCGCCGGAGTTCCTTACACATACGGAAATGAGACATTCAACGAGGCTGGCACTTACACAGTAACATTGACAAACTCGGTTGGTTGCGACAGCGTTGTAACGCTTACCCTTACCTACGCCGACAACTGCAACGGAATAATAAGCGGTGTTATCACCGACGACTATACAGGCGACTTGATTCCTAACGCAAGGGTTACAATCGGAAACAATGTTACCTACACGGATGCGGAAGGTCAGTATTCGCTCGAAGTCCTTCGCGGACAAAAGACTATGAGAGTATCGGCAGTGGAATACATTTCGCACAGCGAGATTATTGATGTCCAAGGAGATACCAGCATCAACATCGCACTCAACTCACCGCGAATCATTACCTCCGACAACATCAGCCTGACCACATACCCGTATCTGGAACAGACCGACACCATCACCATTACCAATACTGGCAACGGCACATTGGTTTGGAGTTCCATCACCGAATACGACGGCCTTGCGCTTGTGGAAGATTCTACAATACAACGTCGCAACACACGCAGCCTCTGGGACAGCATACAGACCTTCACAACTCGCGAGAACGCCGAGCAGGCAGTTGCTACCGACGGGTTCTTCATCTACACATCGTCGTGGATGCGTCCGGGCGAGTTCAACAGATATACTCCGAACGGCGAGTATGTTGAAACATTCTTCATCGAGAATGTCGGCATGATCAGGAATTTGTCATACAACGGCAACTACTTCTACGGAACAGACGCTACGAATGTTATATACAAACTCGACCTCGACAACCAGACTTTGCTTGGTAGCATCGAGACCGACATTCCCGAAATCCGCCACTGCTCGTTCAACCGTCAGGACGGAAGCATTCTCGCAGGCGACTGGAACTCTCTCTACAGGATTGACACCACAAGCGGAACTTCGCAACAAATAAGAAGCGACCTTGCCAATGTCTATAGCTCAGCCTTCGACAATCTCTCGTCTGGAGGACCTTACCTGTGGTTGTTCTCGCAGACTTCGCAGGACAACGGCCCGTCGGCTTGCATCCGTCAGTTCGACATCAGCGCAAACAACTTCACCGACAAGATTCACTACCTCGACGACATCGAAATAAGCGACGCGTCTCTTGCTGGTGGCATCTGCGCTTCTGAATATGTCTGCGAAGGCAAGTTCGTACTTCTCACCAATGTTCAGAACCCATCGGGCAACAACACCATCGCAACCTACGAAATCGGTCGTACCAACAGCGTAGCAAGGGCAGAAAGGAAGAGCGGTTCAATCGCGCCTAACGAAAGCGAAAACATTCCAGTAAGAGCATTTGCAACCGAAACCGGTGAATTCACATCTGCCATCAGGTATCGCGCAGCCGTTATGGGACAGCAGTCGAACGATGTAATTGTCAACATTTCGGCAATTGCTCCCGAATGCGATGCCGTACAGCAGATTACCGCCACAACCGACTACAGCGCAATTACTCTGGAATGGTCGCCTGTGGAACTTGGTGAATACGAAAGTGTTTCGTACTTGGTTTACAACACGGCTTCGCAATATGCCATCGACACGCTTAGCGAGACATCGGCAACTTACAGAGGACTTCCAAACGGCGAACACTGCTTCTATGTACGCGCACTCTCGTCGGCTGGCTACACCTGCCTGTCGGAAGCATCCGACACCGTCTGCGCAGAAATCAAGGATAGTTCTTGCGACATTCCGCTGTTTGTCGAGGCAAGAAGCGATGGCGAAACGATAACCGTATCGTGGAATCCGCTAGCCGATATTGACAACATAAGCGTTTACAGGGACGGAGAATCCATTGCCGAGAACATTACCACGACAAAATTTATTGACACAGATGTCGTTACCGAAACCGACTATTGCTACACAGTAGTTGCCCACTTGGAAAGCGTTTCTTGCAATGAAATTTCGGGTGAAACTTGTATGAGAATCCTCACTGGCGTATGCACAGAAGTACCTGCTCTAACTGCCGATGCACTTGGCAACTTGGTTGCCCTCAAATGGACAGAATGTGATGGTGCTGTCAACTACAGGATTTTCAGGGACAATGAGTTTGTCGGAACAACAACTGACATTTCCTACACCGACAATGTTCACGAAGCGGGCAACTACTGCTATATGGTTGAAAGCGACTGCGAACACAGAATGTACAAACTTTCCAACGAGGAGTGCGTATTTGCAGATGCAATCGCTGAATGGTCTGCCGACATTTTGAGCATCTACCCCAACCCAACCTACGGTCAGTTCTTCATAGAGGGACAACACATTGCAACAGTTCAGATTTTCAACGCAATCGGACAGCTTGTCGCCGAAATTGAGAACACCGAAGACGAACGCATAACAGTAAATTGCGATGACTGGAGTCCAGGATTGTACAGTGTACGTATAGTTTCGACAGAAGGCGAAACTGCAATAAGGAAGGTGACGATTTTTAAATAAAGTATTGAAGTACAGTCAAAAACAAATCCTCCTGAAAAATATCATTCGGGAGGATTTTCTTGTATAATCCTCATCATTGTACAATCGTACCATGGCGATTGCGCGTATATTATTTGGCGCAACGCATTCGGCGCAAATCATTAAATCGTTGAATTATTAAATTTTTAAATCTTCAAACGTTAAACCTTACCCTTGTATAGTCGCGACGCGCCACGACGCAACAATCATCAACCTTTAGCTCGCGCAAGCAAACCTGAAACGGCTTTAGCCATTAAAAAAGACACTAGCCAAATTATACAGCATTTTCTAACATTTACTTTTTTATAGAAATTTATTGTTTATATTTGCAAAAAATTTTTTTTAATATGAGAAAAATCGTACTAATTTCATTTCTTATAATGCTGTGTGTGGCTTCATTCGCACAGAACTGGTATCCTGATGGCGCAACTTGGACATTCAATTGGCAGGAATATACTATGCATGGGTATGTAAAATATTCGGTAGGGAACGATACCGTAATAAACGATACTGCCGCAAAACTTATAAACATAAAACAAGTCCGCTCTATTGGAAACGAATCAGATTTGGATCCATTGATTGTTCACGAGTCAAATTCGAGGGTATACCACTGGACTGGCGAGAAGTTCAAGCTGATGTACGACTTTAACCTGAATGCTGGTGATACGCTAAAAACAGAAGTCCAATATATAAATTTCTGCGATTCGGTGTCACCCGTAATTATCGATTCGGTGTCATCGGTGAATATCAATGGCATCAATCTGAAGGTGCAATACATTACATATACACCATATAACTGGGAATACCTTGTTGAAGCGAGGTCGGAACGCATAGTTGAAAGGATTGGAAGCGAGATGAATTTTATATATACGCCGAAATGTGATTTTGGCGATTATTTTCATTATTATGGACTTAGGTGCTACAACGACGATGATGTTTCATACAGGAATGAATGGTGGGATTATTGGCATCACAATGTGGAATGTGACTCCGTGATAAATGCCGATGTTCAGGAAGTTACTGACAACAAGTTCACCGTGTATCCCAATCCGGCTGATGATTTTGTGACAATATCTGATGACGGCCAGTATGGCGGAGATTTTTGCGCAGAGCTGTACAATTCTTTGGGAGAAAAACTCTACATTACAACAGCGGAATGCTCGGCAACGTTTAATATGGAAAATTATCCAGCAGGACTATACGTAATAAAGGTTTACAAGAAAGAGTTTGATATATACACATTTAAGGTAATTAAAAATTAGAGAATATGAAAAAAATATTATTTAGTGGCACCTATATGTTTATTATGAAAAAGATTGTCCTAGTTTCATTTATCCTAGTGCTGTGTACGGCTTCGTTTGCACAATTGAGGTATTTTTTCCCAGATTCGAATGGCTGTTTTTCGGTTAGCGAATACAAGTATTGGTTCAATGGTGATACCATAATAAACGGATTGAAATACAAGGCTGTTTATATGCAATATATGGATTCTGTTCCAAATATTGACAGGGCAAACTATTATGCTGCCGTACGAGAAGATACGCTTGCCGAGAAGGTGTATTGTTTTCAGGCAGAAGATACTGTGGAAAGATTATTGTACGATTTTTCTTTAACCGAAGGTGATGAGGCTTTAGTTTACAACTATTGGCCTTGGATGGAGGAACGCCAAGTAATTGTGGAAGATGTAGATTCGATACTTGTAAATGGCAGTTACAGGAAACGCATTGTGTTAATGGAGGATTGTGCCGATATTGTATGGTGGATAGAGGGTATTGGCAGTACACTGGGTACATTTGAACCTGCTCCTTATTGTATAGTTGATGGCGGTTCAATCCTTTTGCTATGTGTCCACATAGATGGAGAATTGATATATCAATATTATCCTGAGTGTTATTATTATGATACAACTACAGCCGAAAGATACGATATGGAACCCGTAAGCATTTATCCGACAGTTACCAATGATATTTTGAATATTGAACATCCTGATTTTTTTGATAATGTTTATAAATATTCTATATACAATATCTTGGGCGATAAGATAGCAGATGGCGAATTGGATTCGGATACGATAAATGTTTCGTGTTTGAAAAGTGGTATGTATATGATTGTTCTGTATAAATTCGATAAGGTTTATAGTAGTAGGTTTGTAAAGAAATAAGGCTTATGAAAAGATTTGTTTTTATAAGGAAGACTAGTATATAAATATTTGCATATATATGAGCCATGTCATTGCACATAATCGGTGCAACGCATTGTGTCGCTACAATCAAATGCGTATGATTGCGCGTATATTATTTGGCGCAACGCATTCGGCGCAAATCATTAAATCGTTGAATTATTAAATTTTTAAATCTTCAAACGTTAAACCTTACCCTTGCACAGTCGCGACGCGCCACGACGCAACAATCATCAACCTTTAGCTCGCGCAAGCAAATTTTCAAATCTTCAAATTCTCAAATCCATCAAATAATTCAAATTTCTTTCTCCCATACCAAATAATAAAATTAAATTTGTCCCCACATTTTTTAATTTCGGGTATGAAGCGTAAATTTTTACCACTCATTTTCGTGTGCTTGTCGGCAACGGCCTACGCCCAGACCGACACGACAAAGAACAACGATTATCTTGAAGAACAAGCAGTTCCAACAATAACACTTACCGAATCGGAGATTGAGGAGGGCTCGCAGGACAACGACATTTCAACCTTGCTGCAGTCGTCGCAGGATGTATATGTCAACTCTGCAGGCTATACTTTCGGTCAGGCACGTTTCCGCTTCCGCGGCTACGACAACCAGAATGCCGAAGTGCTGATGAACGGCATATATGTTAACGATGCCGAAAACGGCCGTCCCGTATATAGCAACTGGGGCGGACTGAACGATGTAATGCGCTTTAAGACAAATACTTCGGGCTTGCATTTCTCCGACTATTCGTTCGGTGGACTTTCGGGAGTTACCAATATTTCTACCCGCGTGTCGGAGTTCCGTCAGGGTGGAAGCGTTTCGTACGCAAACTCCAACCGCTCGTACCGCCACAGGGCAATGGCAGCCTACAGCACAGGCCTTATGGCTAACGGCTGGGCTTTCTCGGTTGCAGCATCAACCCGTCTGGCACAAAAATGCTACATTCCGGGCACATTCTACGAAGGCTACGCCTACTTCTTCGGTGCCGAAAAGAAATTCAACGACCATCACAGCCTCGGACTTACCGTTTTCGGTTCGCCGTCGCGTAGCGGAAGGTCGGGCGCAGCAACTGCCGAAACCTACGAACTTCTTGGCACAAACTACTACAATCCCAACTGGGGATACCAGAACGGCAAGGTGCGTAACGCCAAGGTCGGCTACTACCACCAGCCACGCATAATCCTTTCGCACTACTGGGACATCGACAACACTATGAAACTGCAGACCTCGGCATCGTATATGTTCGGTCGCGGCGGAACAACAGCCCTCAACTGGTACGACGCTCCCGACCCGCGTCCCGACTACTACCGCAACTTCCCGTCGTACTACGATGACGACGAAAATATGTTCGCCCAGCTTACCAACGAATGGCAGAACGACGAGAATAAAGGTCTGCTCGACTGGGACCACTTCTATTTTGCTAATATGAAAAACCTATATACGGTTACTAATGTGGGCGGAAATCCCAACGATTCAATCACAGGCAACCGTGCAAAATACATCATCGAAGAACGCCGCAACGACATCAGCCGCTTCGATTTCGCTTCGCGCTTGAGCAAGATTTTCACCGACGAAATCAAGATGGTGGCAGGCGTAAACTACATGATGAATCAGACACACTACTTCAAGGTAATCGACGACCTTCTGGGTGCCGACTGGTGGCTTGATGTTGACCAATTTGCCGAACGCGACTTCAACGACGAAGACTATATCCAGAGCGACCTCGACAATCCAAACCAGGTGAAGAAGGAAGGCGATTTGTTCGGCTACAACTACTTGGCAAACATTCACAAGGCCGATGCTTTTGCCGAAGCCGAGTTCAAATATTCGAAGGTTGAGTTCTTCACTGCCTTGAAACTTTCCTACACCGAATACTGGCGCGACGGAAAGATGCGTAACGGAAAGTTCCCCGATGGTTCGTTCGGTGCATCCGACCATCAGCGTTTCTTCAACTATGCTGTGAAGGCCGGTGTGAACTACAAGATTACAGGTCGCAACTTCCTGCTTGCTAATGTGGCATTCCTTACCCGCGCACCTTATTTTCGCAATGCGTATGTTTCGCCACGCACACGCGACAATGTTGTGCCAAACCTCAAGAGCGAGACAATCTTCTCGAGCGACCTCAGCTATTTCTACCGCTCGCCAAACTTCCAGCTCAAGATTACGGGCTACTACACCGAATTCCGCAACGGAACCGAAGGCACAAGCTTCTACCACGACGAGCTTAACACCTTCGTCAACTATATGATGACTGGCGTTAACAAGGTTCACTACGGCGGAGAATTCGGAACCGAAGTGAAGATTTCTCCAACTGTAACTGCAACTGCTGCATTGGGTTACGGAAGATATATGTACAACAGCCGTCCGTCGGTAACCATAACTCAGGACAACAGTTCCGAAGTGCTTGCAACCGACCGCACCGTTTATATAAAGAACTATCACATCGGCGGAACTCCCGAACTAGCAGCAACTATCGGTGTCAAGTATTCCGCTCCAAAATATTGGTACATAGGTGCTAACGCAAATTATTTCGGTGAAAACTATGTTACCATCAATCCCGAGAAGCACACCGTTGAGGCTCTCGACATTTTTGTTGTCGGCGACCCGCAGCTCGAAACTATTCTCGGTCAGGAAAAGTTGAAAGGCGGTTTCACACTCGACATCTACGGTGGAAAGTCGTGGAGAATACAGCACAAATACACTCTCGGTTTCACTGCAAGCATCTCTAATGTAACTCACAACACCAAGATTGCAACCAGCGGATTCGAGCAGTACCGTTTCGACAAGACCAACATCGACAAGTTCCCCAACAAGTACTACTATATGTACGGAATAAATTACTTCGCAAACCTATATTTCAGATTCTAAAACACTTGCAAGATGAAAAAGATAATTTCCATAATAGTTCCGATGTTTTTTGCAGCCGTGGCACTTGTCTGCTCCTGCGAGAAACCCGATGTCCCAGCAATAACCGAGTTGGACAAGGACCATATACTTACGGTTTCCGACATTTACAAGATGTGGGCCGACAGTGGCGACTACTACCAGTTTAAAGACGACTATATGCTGTTCGGTACAATCACTATGGACGACAGCCACGACAACATCTACAAGGAAGCCTACCTGCAGGATTCCACTGGCGGAATTAACATCTACAAGCTCAGCCAGGCAGGTATGGTAAAGGTTGGCGACCGCGTCCGCATGAACCTGAAAGGCAGCCAGATAGTAAATTACAGCGGCAAGATGGAACTAAGTTTTGTCGATGTAGAAGATGCCACGCTTCAGGTGATACTTCAGGAACCAAATGTACCGATTACTCCAGAGGAAGTTACTATGGCTCAGGTTGTTGAAAATCCAGCATATTACGACTGCCGTCTTGTAAAGCTCAACAATGTGCAGTTTGCAGCCAGCGATACCTCGATGACCTACGCAACAGAGCATGGTTCATCTACCCAGAACCGCAACATGACAAGCTGCGACGGAAATACACTCGTCGCCCGCAACAGCGACTACGCCGACTTTGCTGGACAACCATTGCCAAAGGGCAGCGGAAGCGTCGTGGGAATTATGACACGATACATTACAAATAGCAACACAGGAACAAAGACAACCTATCAGATAATTATCCGTTCGACCGATGAAGTGAACATGGAAAACGAAAGGTGCGACTAAAAAACAAGAAGATATGAAAAGCATAATCAAGATATTGGCAATAGCAACGGCAATAGTGCCGGCATTTATGTTCAGCGGTTGCATACAGGGCAAGTACGACACACCCGAAGTGAGCGAAGTCCCTGTTGGCGATACCATTACAATTACCCGTTTGTGGGAAATCTATGACTCGCTTGTGGCTGCTGGCGGCGGAACCTACAAGTTCAACGAAGACCATTCCGTTTTCGGCTACATAACCATGTCCGACAAGATTGGCAACATCTACAAGTCGGCTTATCTGCAAGGCGGTGCCGACGACGACAAGGCCATCAACTTGCACCTGCTTTCGTCGGGTGGAGTGTACGAAGGCGACTATGTGCGCGTGAACCTCAAAGGCTTGGTTCTCAGCGACTACAGCGGTATGATACAGTTGGATTCGGTTCACGTTGACAATAACATTGTCAAGTTGAAAACCCGTTGCTTCCTAGAACCAGAACTTGTTGACATTGAGAATATTGGCACTGGTTCGTATGTCGGAAAACTTGTCAAGTTCCGCAAGGTGCAGTTCCAGCAGCAGTATGTTGGCACAACCTATGCCGACAAGGAAGGACAGAAAACCGTAAACACCTACATCGAAGACGAACTTGGCAACACAATGATAGTTCGCACAAGCGGTTACGCCAACTTTGCAGGTGATACAATTCCCTCAGGCAGTGGTTCGTTTGTGGCTATTGTAAGCAGATACAATACTGAATACCAGTTATTTATCCGCAACACCTATGAAGTGCAACTTACTGGTCGTCGCTTTGGCGATGTTGACGAAATCTTTGAAAACAACTTCGATGCTTCGCCTACTGGTGAATTTGCCGATGCAGGATGGCAGAACAATGCCGTACAAGGCTCTGCAAAGTGGATTTGTCAGGCTGCTACCGATGGAAACATCCTTAGCATCAGTGGAAACAATGGCGAACAAAACGAGACTTGGCTTATAACTCCCGAAATTGCACTTCAGGCAAATTCGTATCTCAGCTTCAAGACCAGAATGCTGACCGCAGGAAATACGCTTACGGCACTTATTTCAACCGACGGCACCAACTGGACACAACTTCCAGCCAACATTGCCTCATCGACCGACTGGGCAATCTCCGGCGATGTTAGCCTTGCACAATATTCGGGCAACATTCGCATAGCTTTCAAGTTTGAAAGCCCTGTAGGAGTTGCAGGAAAGTATTTCCTAGACGAAGTAAAGGTTTTTACTAAGTAATTTGCAATCAGATACTTGCATACATAAGTAAGGATAAATCATTGAAATTTATCCTTCGTTGGTAAATTATACCCATAAATGAACCAATTTTTAAAAATTCTCGTGGAAATATACCTATAAATATAATTTGGACATAATTTTTAACCATTGAATAATAAAAATTATTAACTTGCCTTGCTATTTTTAAATTAAAATTCGTATGAAACGACTATTATTATTAGTGGTCATCTGCGCAATGTGCAGTTTAGCATTTTCGCAGAACGGGCGTATCCCGCTGACCCCAACGGCAACAAAGAGTGGCTCGCTTCAATCCAACAGCATGTCGGGATTTAGCACCACGTTTTCATTCAGCTCCATCGAGAGTCAGGCCATTTCTAACGAAAAGGGCAATTTCTCCGAAATCTACATCGACGGTTCGTTCCCATACGGTGATTTGGGCTCGCCAACACTTCCAATGATTACAAAAATGATTGCAATCCCAGAAGGTGCAACACCAGTTGTAACGGTAAACGGATATTCCGAAACGGAATACGCATTGGCCGACTACGACATTAACACTTTAACGGCTAAGCAGGCTCCTGTTACCAAAAACATCGACCCGACAACCGTTGAATATGTAGTCAATGAAGCTGCTTATGCACGCAACACTTACACAAGTGATGAAATTGCTTCGGTAGAGTATCTCGGAACTATGTATGGATTTAGATTAGGTAAACTTACAATTAGACCTGTCGCATACAATGCCGCTGCAAATACCATAAAGGTTTGCAATGACATCAATGTAACTGTCGATTTCGAGAATGCCAATGCTGCACTTACGCAGAGTATGTTTGCAAACACATACAGCCCTGCATTCAACAGCATATACGACCAGTTGCTCAACAAGAGCATGTTCGGCCAGTCAACAATCAAGGGCGTTTACGATACGCATACCGATATGTATCACACACCTGTCAAAATGCTTGTTATCTGTTATTCTGGCTTCAGGAACAATTCTGTTCTCAACCAGTGGCTCGCATGGAAATTGCAGAAAGGTTACTATGTTGACATCTTCTACACCGATGAAACAGGAACAACTGCTACAAACATAGCAAGTTTCATAAAGACAAAGTATAATGCTTCTGTATCATCAGGCAATGCATATTCGTATCTTATTGTAATAGGTGATACAGGACAAGTTCCGCAATACACAACCATTAATGTTGACGACGATAGTGGAAACTGTGCTACAGATATTGGTTATGCATCAACAGACTATTCGTCAAATAGCGACTACTATCCCGAAATGCTTTACAGCCGTATTTCGGTTGAGAACGCAACTCATCTCGAGAATTATCTTAATAAGGTTCTTACATACGAGAAATATGAGTTTGCAGATGGCGGAAACTATCTTAACAATGTGAAGATTATCGGTGGTTGGGATAGCAGCTGGACAAGCAGGGTTGCCGCTCCGACAGTAACATACGCCTCTACGTATTATTTTAATACAAGCAATACCACATACGGTGGTTTCGAAAACGGAAATGTAAGTACTGTAACATCAACATCAAGTTCTGCAGGATATTCTGGTTCGAACAATGGTGTTTACAGTGGAATTAATGATGGTTTCTGTTTTCTCAACTACACTGCTCATGGAGACAAGCAGGAATGGTACCAGCCTAAATTGTCAGCAACTCAGGTTGCTTCTTTAACAAATACAGGAAAATATTTCTTTGCTGTTGGAAACTGCTGCCTTACAGGTAATTTCAATAATACTTCAACAACCTACTCCCCTGGTTCTGCCATAGGTGCTAATGCCTGCTTTGCCGAAACTATGATTCGTGTTCCTAATGCAGGTGCTATCGCTTACATCGGCAATTCACCAGTAAGCTACTGGTACGAGGATTTCTACTGGGCAATTGGTACTGGTGTTAATTTTAGAAACTATCAGCTTACTGGCACACCAACTACCGCAAATACAACAATGGGCGTTTACGATGCTATGTTTGTCGATGAATATTGGAACTCTGTTTCTTCTTTGTTAAATATTGGTGACATTGCAGTTGCTTCGGCACACGAATCTAACTATCAAACATCTGCTGACGCAAATTACTACTGGTTGTACTATCACGCATTCGGCGATGGTTCCGTAATGCCTTATGTTACAAAGCCGGAAGCAAACAATGTTACTCTTCCTGCATCGGTAATGGCTGGTGCAACTTCGATGACCGTAAATGCAGTTGCTGGTTCGTATGTAGCAGTTACCGATAACGAATCTACAATCTATGGTGTGGCTGTGGCAAATGCACAGGGTATAGCAACGGTTAATTTCAGCGAGGCAATACCTGGTGCTGGAACCCTTTATGTTGTTGTTACTCGTCAACAGTACCAACCATATTTCGGTACAGTTGCTGTAATAGCTCCTAATCCACCAACAGCTGACTTTACAGGTGCTCCTACAACATTACTTGAAAGAGAATCTGTTACATTCACAAACAACTCGCAGTATGCTGCAACTTACCTGTGGAACTTTGGTGACGGTGAGACCTCAACCGAAATGAACCCCGTTCATACATATATGACTCCTGGTACTTACACAGTAACATTGCGAGTTGAAAACTCTCTTGGCAACGACACCAAGACACGCACAAACTACATTACGGTTAATCCTAACACCAATCCTCCTGTTGCCGATTTTGCAGCTTCGGAAACAGAAGTAAACATTGGCGGCACAGTAACCTTTACTGACCTAACCGAAAATATCCCGACTTCATGGGAGTGGACTTTTGAAGGCGGTACTCCTGCAACTTCTACTGAACAGAATCCAAGTGTTACTTACAGCGAACCAGGCGATTTTACTGTTACTTTGGTTGCACACAACGCCTACGGCGACGACACTGAAACAAAGACAGGATATATTACAGTCGTCTATCCCGACATTGTAATGAGCAACCAGAATGTTTATGTCTGTGGTGGAACTTATAAGGATCCGGGTGGCGATGACGATTATGGAAATAGCTTATCTTATACACAGACAATATATCCAGCTACCAGTGGCGCAAAGGTTAGATTGACATTCACTGAATTCTCGCTTGAAGCAGCTAGTAGTTCAGGTTGGGGAGGTTCTGGAACTTGCTACGACAAGTTATACATCTATGACGGTGTAACTACATCAACAACTGCAATTGTCAACGGCGTATGTGGAACCGACAATCCTGGCACAATAACAGCAACTAATGCATCAGGAGCGTTGACGATAATGTTTACATCCGACCAGTCTGTTGCTTCTTCTGGATGGGTAGCAGAAATTAGTTGCTATGTACCAGGTCCAGAAGTTGAAGTTCAAAGCTACACTCCAACAACAGCACAATACAACACCACCAACGACCTTAATGTAGTATTTACAAATACCGGAGTTGGTACAACAAGTGCAAACACAACAGCAACTATCTCTACAACAGACGAATATCTTACACTAAACAGCACATCGGCAATACTCGGAGCAATAGCTGGCAATGCTACAGCAAATGGTACATTCAACTTCTCGCTTGCAGAAAACGTTCCCGATGGTCATGTTGCAACAATCAATGTTGAAATCACAGACGGAAGTAGCACTTGGAACGGAACGATTACAATAACCGCTGTTGGTCCAGCCTGCGATGCTCCAACAGGATTGCAGGTTGCAGTTAACAATGCCGATGCAACAATAACTTGGAATGCACAGACTATTGAAGCTATAACTATTAGCGACGATTTTGAAGATCATACCGCTTTTACTATCAATTCAGAAGGTACAGTAGGTTGGACATATATAGATGGAGATGGAAGTCAAACTGGTCGTATTAGTAACTATAATAGTTGGACAAATGCAAATGAAGAAATGGCATTCATTGTGTTTGATCCGACACAAGTACAATACACAAGCAATACTTCACAGACACTGGCATCAAGGGCGCGAGTAACCGCTCATTCAGGCAGCCAGTTCCTTGCTAGTTTTTACAACGCATCTCAAAACAACACAACTGTACAAAACGACGATTGGGTTATAAGTCCTCAACTTAACTTCACAGAAAACTTTACTTTTTCATTTTATTGCAGAGGTGGACATAATAATACATATACGGAAAGCTTCGAAGTTTTGTATTCAACTACGACCAACGAGCAGTCGAGTTTTACCAGTTTAGGTTCCGGAAGTGTTAGGGGTGGCACAAGTGTTTCGTGGACATACAAAACCTACAATGTGCCTGCTGCAGCAAAATATGTTGCAATACGCTATACATCCAATAACAAGTATTATTTCTGCGTTGATGATATAAGTATTAGCGGAAATGCAATTTCGGGAGCTGCTGCTGTAAATATCTACGACAATGGTGTTCTTGTGGCATCCAATGTTACTGGTGGAACTTACACAGCAACAAACCTTTCTGTAGGCGAACATTGCTTCAGCGTTCGTGCAGTATGTAATGACAATAGCGAATCGCTTGCTGCTCAGCAATGCGTAACAATAGAAAACAATTTGCCAAGCTATACTGTAACTGTCAACTCAAACAATGGCGGTACTGTTTCTCCTAACGGAACACAGACCGTCACCGAAGGCAATAACTTCACATTTACAGCAACTCCAAACGACTGCTACGAAATTGCTTCGGTAACCGTTGATGGAAACAATGTTAATCTTACAAACAACCAGTACACAATCAGCAATGTTCACAATTGCAGCAACTGCTGGAAATGGTGGTACAATTACTCCTAACGGAAACACTACAGTAAACTGCGGTGAAAACAAGACTTTCGCAATAGCTGCCAACGCCGGATACCGCATCAGCAATGTTACAGTAGATGGACAAAACATGGGCGCAATCGAAACCTACACATTCTCGAATGTTGATGCAAACCACACAATTTCGGCAACATTCATCGCTGTTCTTACAATTGATGTTACTGCCGATGCCAATGGTGGTTCTGTTTCTCCAACTGGCACACAGACAATCGATGAGGGCGGAAACTTCACATTCACAGTTACTCCAGAACCTTGCTACGAAATTGGTAATGTAACAGTTAATGGTACTGCCGTAACGCTCGATGCAAACAACCAGTACACTATTAATCACAATTGCAGCAACTGCTGGAAATGGTGGTACAATTACTCCTAACGGAAACACTACAGTAAACTGCGGTGAAAACAAGACTTTCGCAATAGCTGCCAATGCCGGATACCGCATCAGCAATGTTACAGTTGATGGACAAAACATGGGTGCAATTGAAAGCTACACTTTCTCGAATGTAACTGCAAACCACACAATTTCGGCAACATTCATTGCTGTTCTTACAATTGATGTTACTGCTGATGCAGATGGTGGTTCTGTTTCACCGACAGGCACACAGACTATCGATGAGGGCGGAAGCTTCACATTCACAGTTACTCCAGAACCTTGCTACGAAATTGGTAATGTAACGGTTAATGGTACTGCCGTAACACTCGATGCAAACAACCAGTACACTATTAATAATATTACATCAAACCAGAACATCAATGTAACTTTCAACCAATTGTCATATACAATTACAGCTACTGCTGGAAACGGAGGAACAATCAATCCTGGAACAACAACCGTTACCTGCGGAGGAAGCCAGACTTACACGATTGCACCAAGCGAAGGATTCATGATTTCCGATGTTATAGTTGACAATCAAAGTGTTGGTTCTATAAGTTCGTACTCATTTACGAATGTAACTGCAGACCACACAATTTCGGCAACATTCGTTGAAATTCCTGACAATCACATTGTAATAACAGTAAATGCTGATGCACAGGGTGGTACCGTTTATCCAAGCGGTTCGCAGTCGGTAGAACAAGGTTCCGACTTTACTTTCACTGTAACTCCTGATGCTTGCTACACAATCGGTTCTGTTACTGTAAATGGTGTTGCTGTTGTCCTTGATGCAAACAATTCCTACTCAATTGAAAATGTAACAACCGAACAGACTGTTAATGTTACTTTCAGTCAGATAACATATATTATTACAGCAAGCGCTGGCAATGGTGGAACAATAACTCCTTCCGGCGATGTAAATGTTAACTGCGGAGAAAACAAGGCATTTGCAATAGCTGCTAGTGAAGGTTACCAAATTGCAGATGTCGTTGTTGACAATGAAAGCGTTGGTGCTGTAGAAAGCTATACTTTCAACGATGTAACAGCAAACGGTCATAGCATTTCGGCTACTTTCGAAGTTATACCTGCTAATGAAATAGAGATTGTTATTAATGCCGATGCAGATGGCGGTTCTGTTTCTCCAACAGGTACACAGACTGTAACCGAAGGCGATGACTTCACATTTACCGTTACACCGGATGCTTGCTACACAATCGGTACTGTTACCGTCAATGGTACGCCTGTAGAACTTGATGCTAACAACTCATACACAATACCAAATGTAACTACTGAACAGGCAATCAATGTAACATTCAACCAGATTGTTTACACGATTGCTGCAAGCGCTGAAAATGGCGGTACAATAACTCCTGCTGGCGATGTTGAAGTTAACTGTGGTGCAGATGCTGTATTTACTATTACACCAGACGAAGGTTATGATATTGCCGATGTTATAGTTGACGGACAAAGCGCTATTAATGATATTGCAAGTTACTCTGTCATTGGTGCAAGCGCAAGCTACACATTCAATAGTGTAACAGAAAACAGACACAGCATTGTTGCTACTTTCAGACAGATAGCAGTAGAAGAATGTAACACGGTTACTAATCTTGAAGTTTCGGTTGAGCCTTACGGAAACTTGATTTCGTGGACAGCTGCCGAAAATGCTGTATCGTACAATATCTTCCGCAACGATGAAGAAACCGCACTCGCCAATATTTCAACAACAAGCTATGTTGACATGAACGGACAGAGTGGCGATACCTATTATATTGTAACAGTTTGCCAATATGGTGAATCCGATCCATCAGAAAGCGTTCAAGCAATACAAACAGGTATCGATGGAAGCAACATTTCTGTTGAAATCTATCCTAACCCGGCAAGCGACAAGTTCATGATTGAATGCGAAGGCATGACAACAATTGAAATCTTCAATGTAGTTGGTCAGTCGATGGGCATGATTGATGTCAACTCAAATGCAATTAGCGTTGAGTCATCAACATGGACAAGTGGCGTTTACAAGGTAAGGATTACAACTGAAAATGCAGGTATAATTGTAAAACAAATAATTAAACAATAACAAACAAATCGAAAAAGGGCAACCGATTGGTTGCCCTTTTTTTTGTCTCTAATTTCAAAACGACTAAAAGACTGCTAGCCTGCAAGCCTTTTAGCCTGTTAGTCTTTATATCTTTGCTATTTCGTTCTTAATTCTGATCCAACGCTTTTCATCCATTGTAGCGCCGACAACCTCTATAACGTTGCCTGCAATAACATTTCCTGCCTTCACGCACCTATCAAGCGACCAGTTATTTACAAGACCATATATGAAACCGGCAGCAAAATTGTCGCCTGCGGCAGTAGTATCAACGCGTTTTGCGGGAAATTCTGGTTCGCAATCCTTATACTCTCCACGTTTAACCCATGCACCATGCTTTCCAATCTTTACTACGGCAATGTCGCAAAGCGACGAAATCATCTCCAATGCTGTTTCAGGATCCTTGCCTCCAGTAAATGCTGCGGCCTCCTCCTCGTTTGCAAAAACAATGTCTACGTATTTTTCTATCAGGTAACGCAAGAAGTCAAGATTATCCTCAACAACATTATAACTTGCTAGGTCAAGCGAAACTTTCAACCCGTTCTCCTTTGCCAACGACATTGCCTTTTCAATAAGCTCGTGATTTATAATAAGATAACCTTCTACATGAAGCAAATCGTATCCTAAAAAAGTTGTAGCATTTATGTCGTCGGCAGTAAGTTCCGATGCAGCACCAAGGTAAGTTGCGAATGTACGCTCCGAATCCTTGCTTACCAATGCCACAGCCCTTCCGCTTGGCGTTTCGCTCTTAATTAGACGAGGAAGTACGCCCATACGCTTCATGTCGCTTGCAAAGAAATCGCCCAGCTCATCGGGGCCTATCTTGCCGACAAAACCTGTTGTTATACCCATATTTGCAAGGCTACGGATTGTATTTGCCGCCGAACCACCACTTGCCATCGTACGCGGAAAAGACCTTGTTTCGGCTTGTATTTTTTCGCTTAATTCACTATCAACCAACTGCATACTGCCTTTTGGCAGATTCAATTTCTCCAATACCTTGTCGCTGTCGATAACGGTCATTATATCAACCAATGCGTTTCCAAGTCCTATTACTTTTGCCATAGTTTTTTACTTTTTTAGTGTTGCAAATATAGTAATCAATAAGCAAAGCACAATGAACAATTGGCAATGAATAAATGATAATTAATTTCTGCAATACAAACAAAAAAGGCCGTCCCAAAAACGGAACGACCTCAAACCTTATTGTTTCACCTTAAATCTTATCTTGCCTTCAATCCAAGAATCTTGCGAGCCTCAGCTGGAGTTGCGATTCCACGACCGAGTTCCTTAGCGAGTCTTACTACCTTAGCAACGAGTTCGCCGTTCGATTTTGCAAGTACGCCCTTTTCAAGGTAAAGGTTGTCCTCGAAGCCTACGCGAACATTTCCGCCCATTGCTATTGCTGCAGCAGCCATCGGGAAAGCATTGCGTCCAACACCAGTTACAGTCCAAGTAGAACCAGCAGGAATGCCGTTTACAAGCCAGCAGAGGTTTGCAACTGTTGCGGGAGTACAACCGGGAACGCCAAGTACGAAGTTGAACTGCATCGGGTCACCTGGAACCTGTCCCTTGCGAGCCATCGTGAGGATGGTATCCAAATGTCCCATTTCGAAGCATTCGTATTCGGGCTTAATGCCGCGTTCGATCATACGCTTGCCGAATGCACGCATTGTAGGCATTGTGTTGTCGAAAATTTCGTCACCGAAGTTGCATGTTCCGCAGTCGAGGGTTGCCATTTCGGGAACTGGATTAGTGTCGGTCGATTGCAGACGCTCATCAGGAGTCATACCAACTGCACCGCCAGTAGATGGGATAAGAATTACATCGGGGCAAACCTTGAGTATAGCCTCGGTGCATTCCTGGAAGCGGTCGCGGCTCTGGGTAGGAGTACCGTCATCGAAACGAACATGCAGATGAACGATAGCAGCACCAGCGTCAACAGCCGACTTTGCTTCGCGTACGATTTCCTCAACGGTATAAGGTACATTAGGATTTTGTTCCTTGGTAACTTCTGCGCCACATATTGCGGCTGTGATTATCAGCTTTTCCATATCGTACGCTTATTTTTTTCTTTGACAATCCTTTGGAGTTACACAAGTTCCAGAAGCACGGCAAACGAGGATAGGTTCGTCGAGTTCGTCAGCAGCAGATGCTGAAATGTCGGGACGAGCAACAGCAACCTTGCGTGCCTCGAACATCATGTGGCGTGAGGTGTTGCCTTCGCGGTCAATCCAACCTTCAGCCTCGATGAAGTCGCCTGCATAAACAGGAGCCTTGAATTCAATCATGTCGTATGCGCAGAAAAGGCCTTCATCGCCGTCACGCATGATTAAAAGTTCGGTAGCCACATCGCCAAACAGATGTACCATGTGAGCACCATCAACCAAATTGCCACCGTAGTGTGCGTCCTTTGCGCTCATGCGCAGTCTAATCTTTGTTCTGTATTCCATGTTTTAAATTTCTAATTTGAAGATTTGATAATTTGATAATTCAATGATTATGATGGGCTTGAAGGCTCAAAGTCTTAAAGGCTTGAAGACGGCTTTTTGCCTTTTAGACTTCTAGCCTTTTCTTCTTTCTGCCTGTTAGCCAGCAAGCCTTTTAGCCTTATTTTACAATATAGTCAACGAAGATATTCTGGGTATGGATTGCTTCAGGAGCAATTTCGCCAACCTTAACAATGTTCTCGATTTCGGCGATAACAACGTCAGCTGCCATAGCCATCATCGGGTTGAAGTTCTGGGTTGTGCCCTTGAAAACGAGGTTACCGGTTTCGTCGCCAACGGTTGCACCGAGCAATGCGATGTCTGCATGAATCGGGAGTTCGAGGAGATAATCCTTGCCGTCAACGTTTATTACGCGCTTGCCTTCTGCTACTACTGTACCAAGACCTGTTGGAGTGAGAACACCACCAAGACCAGCTCCACCGCAACGGATACGTTCTGCAAGAGTTCCCTGAGGTACGAATTCGATTTCGAGTTCCTTGGAGTTCAACTGTGCGATAGTTTCCGGATTTGTACCGATGTGCGAAACTATAGCTTTCTTAACCTGATGGTTTGCAACAAGGATACCAACGCCCTTGTCAACAAAAGCGGTATCGTTACCAATAATGGTAAGGTTCTTGATACCTGCATCGTGTATTCCCTTCAATACCTTGTTGGCTGAACCAACACCTAAAAATCCGCCGATCATGAGGGTCATTCCGTCCTTCACCATTGATACGGCCTGTTCTACTGAAATGAATTTATCCATAATTAATTCCTTTAATTTATCTGTTGTTAAAAAACGGCTTCAAATATAGCACAAAATTTTTGTATGCGTAAAAAATATTTGATGTTTGTTTTTCTGTTGAGACGCAAAATCTTGCGTCTTTACATTTTGTTGATTTTTCTGTTGTAGGCGCAATACATTGCGCCGATTAATTTATTGTTATATCGTCAGGCTGTTAGATTTCAGTTTCCTCGTTACAATTCTAACTGGCACCCAAGCAGCAAACAAACCGATAATCATCACTGCTAAAAACGACCATAATATGTCAATCATATTTACCACCACTGGATATGCATCAATAATAAACGAACCATCCCCGCCACCTAGTTTTACAAATCCGTATGTCATTTGCAACCAGCAGACAAGTCCGCCAAAAATCAGTCCTGCAACGGCACCTACCAAACTAACACCAACTCCTTCGATAAAGAAAATACGCCTTATATTAGTGTCATTGGCACCCATGCTACGAAGTATGGAAATGTCGTTACGCTTGTCGATTATGAGCATTGTGATGGATGCAATTATGTTGAAAGATGCAATCAACAATATGAATATCAGTATCATAAATATCGCCCACTTTTCCGACTGCATAATCTTGTATGCGTACTCATGCTGTTGTTTTCGGTCAAGAATCTGAAAACCATTACCTAAGCTTTGCGAAAGATATTCCACTGCCTTGTCATTGTCGGCATTGCGCTTCAATTTCAATTCAACAGCACCAACTTCGGCATTAAATTCAAGCAATTTCCGCACCTCATCGATTGGCAAAACCACATACTTGGTGTCATATTCCTGCTGTATTGCAAAAATTCCTGAAGGATAAGTCGTTACACTGTTAAGTATGTCGGATGCAGCATCGCTGAAATTGCCATGTATTTCCTTTGTACGACTTGGAATATTGATTGTCAATGGTTCAAGATAGTCGCATAAAACGCCCATCGAATATGCCACACCTGCGCCCATGATTGCACAAGAAACGCCTTCGTTGTACAAAAGCGGTTCGCCACGCACAACCATAGTGTCAAGCCCCGTGGTTTCCAAATATTTATCATCAACACCCTTTATAGTTGCTATCAGTTGCTTGTCGTCATATTGCAAAAGGGCGTTTTCCTCGATTGTATACGAAGCAGAGGCAACGAAATCGCATCCATCTATCGCCGACTTGAATTTTTCATCGGGGACAAAAGTTTTTCCATGCACTGGCACGACCTTTATGTCGGGGTCGAATGAATTGTTGAGCCTTGTCAGCAAATCCTCGAAACCATTGAATACCGACATCACAATTACCAATGCTGCCGTGCCTACGGCAACTCCCAAAATGGAAATTATGGAAATGATGTTTATCGCGTTGCGCGATTTTTTCGACACCAAATACCGTGATGCTATGTAGAAAGGAAAGTTCATCTACGACTTTAGAGCCTTCTCGATGCGTTCAACCTCATCGAAACTGTCATCTAGGTAGAAAATAAGTTCGGGAACACGGCGTACATCGTTGCGGATTGCATTTCCGAGTTCGTAGCGTATTCTCGAAACATTAGTATTTATTTCCTTTATTATTGCTTGTCCATCGGTTGATGGGAAAATGCTGAGGTATATCTTTGCTAATCCGAGGTCCGGCGACATTCGCACGCCAGTAATTGTAAGCAATCTGCCCGGCACCAAACCATTGAACTTGAACTGCAATACATTTGCCAGTTCCTTCTGAACCAGGCCGGCAACCTGTGTCTGTCTCTTTGAATCCATCTGTCCTTATTTAAAGCCGTTCTATCATCTTCGTAAAAATCTCTGTCATCTTCGATTCGGAGGCTGCAGCAACCTTCTGCACTTCCTCGTGCGACACCTCCACAATCTTGTCGGGTACACCAAGGTCGGTAATTATCGACATTGCAAAGCAAGGAATCCTCATCTGGCGCGCCACAATTGCCTCGGGAACGGTTGACATTCCAACTGCATCGGCACCAACAGTGCGGAAATACCTATACTCAGCAGGTGTCTCGAATGTTGGTCCTGTGGTGGCAAGGTATACGCCTTTCTGCAACTTGTAGCCAAGTTCTGACGCAACGCCCTCCGCACTGGCTATCAACGACTTGTCGTAAACACAACTCATATCGGGGAAACGGTCTCCATCCTCTGGATTGTGCTTGCCTATAAGCGGATTTGGCAACATGCATATATGGTCAGTGATAACCATCAAGTCGCCAATCTCGAAGGCTGGATTTACACCGCCGCTGGCATTAGATACGAAAAGGTACTTGATGCCCAAGCGAATTAATGTTCTTGTTGCAAACACAAGCTGTTTCATCGAATAGCCTTCGTAGTAGTGGAATCGTCCCTGCATGGCAACGACGATTTTTCCGCCAAGACGGCCAAGTATAAGCCTTCCGCTGTGCCCTTCAACGGTAGAAACAGGAAAGTCGGGAATTTCCTCGTATGGAATAGCCTCGATAATGTCAATTACCTTGACCAATCCACCAAGTCCAGTACCTAATATTATGCCCACTTCTGGAGTTTCCTTAAAGCGAGTTTTGATAAAGTTTATTGTAGCGTTTGTTGTTTCTGACATAAGTAATTATTTGATTGTTAAACAATTTCTTCTCATCCTCATCGCAAAGGAGGTCTATTTCTATTGGAATGTAATACATGTACGGTTTTAGTTCGTCATCGATGAACTTGCTTGTGCGCAAGCGCACGCCATCTTTTTCGGTAACTACTATTACCTTAGGTCCGCTCATTTCGGCAAAAGTCTTTTTTATCTTCTGAACATCAGCAGACGAAAAATTGTGATGGTCCGAATACGAAAGATGTACAACACCTTTCGACTTTTCCATTAGCATTTCAACAAAATTTTCCGGATGTGCTATTCCTGTGACAGCAAGCACATTGCAATCCTTCAATCTGGTGTAGTCGAGTTTCTTGTTATTCTTGAACACCGACAACGGATTTTCGTATATAACCTTGGTAAACGAAAGGTGCTGGTAAGGCAATACACCAACCTCCTTTGTCATAATCCGCCTGTCCATGGGCGTAAGTTTTGGGGGGCAATTGGTATAAACCAGCAAATGTGCACGATGTACATTCGACTTTGATTCGCGCAAACGGCCGAGAGGCATTACATAATCGCTGGAAATCGGGTAGTTGTAATTTATCAGCAAGATGTGCAGTCCGGGATTTATGCGCCTATGCTGGAACGCATCATCAAGAATAATTAAGTTGAGGTCGGGATAAAGTTCGCGCAACTTTTCAACGCCCTTGTTCCTGTTTTCGCACACAGCAACAACAACATCATTGAATTTGCGTTTTACTTGCAAAGGTTCGTCACCGCAAAGCGTATAGTCATCGTCGGGCTCTACAATACGGAAGCCTTTTGTCTTTCGCTTGTAACCACGGCTTAGCATTGCGGTCTTGAAATCGTCCTTCAGCATGCGGATAACATACTCAACATGCGGGGTTTTGCCTGTACCGCCTACGCTAATGTTGCCGACTGAAATTATAGGGAGGTCATATTCCTTTGATTTCAACAACCCATTTTCGTACATAAAGTTCCTAATATCGCCTATGAACTTGTATACAAGCGATAGTGGCCAGAGCAATATGAACCGAAAGAAACCGACCTTATGACTACTCATACCTAAAAAATTTCGGGGAAAAATAATACATTCCCTTGGACTGACAAAATTAATTGCTTTTTATTTTTCATAGCAATGATTTTTTCATTGAATAATTTTTAATTTTGCAATGTTAAAAACATCAGTATTCTTAATGAAAGAGTATACCCAAAAGATACATTCGTACCTAGGCAGACATAAGGATACCGAGGCGGCCAAAAGCATGTCGAAAGCAACAAAGTGGGAGAAAAAATTCCTAGGCATAAAGTCGACAGATCTTAAAAATATCTTCAAGGCCGTATTTGCTGCCTACCCGCTACCGAAAAACGAAGATACGAAAAGCATAATTAGAGAATTGTTTTCGCTTGAGGAGCGAGAATACTTATATTTTGGCATTGAACTTTTTACAAAACGCAGAAAACTATGGAATAAAACCGACATTGTGTTTGTCGAAAGTTTAATTCTAACCCAGCCAGGATGGGACACAACCGAGTATATAGCAACAGAACTAGTATCGCATTTCTACGAAATGTTCCCCAAGGTAACGCTCGAATTTCTTGAATCGTGGAGCACCTCGAAAAGTCCATGGCTAAAGGCTTCTGCCATAATGTTCCAGCGCAAAATGAAGGACAAGACCAACAAGGAAATCCTCGGCAGATTTATTTCTGAAAATCTTGTAACAAATGATGAAATTGTAAACAGAGCTATTGGTTCTGCACTAAGGGACTATTCGAAAAGCAATCACGAATGGGTGCTCGAAAATGTGGTGATGAACAGTGAAAAAATGAACAAAAAGACAAAACAAGAAGCAATAAAATGGATAGACAGCAAGGGCTTAATAAAGTAGAGCAAATAGACATTGATAACCTTTTTGGAAAGATAAAGGACAAAAAGGCGATTGTAGTCGGTGATGTAATGATAGACTCTTATATGATTGGTAGGGTCGATCGCATTTCGCCCGAAGCACCTGTTCCGGTTGTATCGGTGTCGGAAAGAAAATATCGACTTGGTGGAGCAGCAAATGTAGCACTCAACATGTCCGAATTCGGAGCATGCGTATATCTGTGCTCGGTAATTGGCAACGATGTCGAAGGAAAAATTTTCCGCGAATTGTTGCATCAGCACAATCTTCCCGACAATGGAATCATTTGCAGTGAAAATCGCAAGACGACGACCAAGACGCGAGTCATTAGTGGAGGTCAGCACTTGCTGCGGGTTGACGATGAAGACCCATCGCAGATTTCTGATGAATTGAAGGAAATATTGATGTTTCGTATTTCACAGATTATTGAGAACGAACATATTGATGTGCTGATTTTCGAGGACTACGACAAGGGATTGCTTTCGCCTGACATTATCCATCGGATTACAATGATGTGCAGGCAAAACAAGATAAAGGTCACAGTTGACCCCAAGAAGAGAAACTTTGATGCCTACAAGAATGTGACCTTGTTTAAACCCAACCTAAAGGAATTCTGCGAAGGTTGCAAAATTGACCGTAGCACCGACATTGAAGTGCTTAAACAGCACGCCAAGGATTTCATGATTCGCAACAACCTTGATATGCTTATGGTTACACTTTCTGAAAATGGTATTTTCATCTGCAACCACAAGGAATCGGTACATATCCCCGCCGAAATTCGTGACATAGTTGATGTTTCTGGAGCTGGCGATACCGTGATTAGCGTTGCTTCTCTTTTGCTTACCGCCACCGATAACATTCATGATATTGCCCGCATTGCCAACTTCGCAGGTGGCATTGTATGCGAAAAGGTAGGTGTTGTGCCAATTGATGTGGAAACACTCAAGGGAAAATTGTGCCAATAGTCTATTACATAGTAACTTTGTAAGTATGCAGTAATTATGTTCAATGCAATACTTCGCAATATAATCAAATATTTCTCGATGGCTTTTGCCATCATAATTTTTTCACTCGACGCCAATGCCCAGCAAACCGACGAAAAGGTGCTGTATGTGGTTTCGGTAAACGACATGCACGGCAATATCGACAATTTTCCGCAGTTTGCCTCACTGCTTGATACTCTACGCAAACAGTATCCCGACTTGCTTCTTATTTCGGCAGGCGACAACCGCACAGGCCATCCAGTAAACGACCGCTATCCGAAACCCTCCTACCCCATTACAAAACTCATGAACGAAGTGCATTTCGACTTGTCAACTCTTGGAAACCACGAGTTTGACATTGGCGTGGAGGGTCTTCGCAATGTTGTAGAATGGTCGGATTTCGACTATGTGTGCGCCAACGCATATTTCGACGACAGCATAAATGTGAAACCATACAAAATCATCAACTATAAAGGACTGAAAATCGGTTTCATTGGTGGAATTCAAGTAGGCGCAAACGGAATCCCCGACTTCCATCCAAAATATGCCCAAAATGTGTCGTTCAAACCAATAGTGGATATTTTGCCCGAATACATGTTTCTGCGCAAAGAATGCGACATGTTATTCCTCTTATCGCACTGCGGACTAGAAGCCGACATTGAAATTGCAAAGAAATTTCCCCAGTTCGATGCAATTTTTGGTGGGCACACACATAAGAAAATAGAACGTACAAAACTCATCGGCAACACAATGATAACCCAGTCGGGTAAGAATCTAAATTACTTGACAGTGAGCGTCTTTTATTTTACAAACGGCAAAATTGACTATAAAGCACAACAGGTATTTTCTATAAAGGATTTCCCAAAGAAAGACGAAAAAATACAGAAACTGGTGGACGAGTTTGGCAGTCTCGATATTTTCAGTCGAATTGTAGGCTATACCGATGCCGACACAACCAACAAAGAACAACTCGGCTATTTTCTGGCCGATGCAATACGTGTGCATACAAAATCGGACTTGGCTTTCCAAAATCCAGGTGGAGTACGGCTTAAATCGCTACCGCAGGGAAAAATCACAGCCAAGGACATCTACCAGATGGATCCGTTCAACAACATAATAATGAAATATAAGGTCAGCGGTCAGGAAATAATCGACATGCTCGAAAAAGCCAACAAAGAAACTGGCGATTTCCCAATGCTTTGTTCTGGATGTAGCATTAAACTTAATGTTAACGAATACGAAGAAATTGAAAGCTTGGAAATTCTATTGGACAACGGAAAATCCATTGATCCCAATTCAAAATATGATATTGCCATAAATAGCTATATGGCAAGTGTTTATGACTTCAGCGACAAACACAAAGGCAAGGAATATCAACATTCCAACGAGATTGTTTTCGACTATCTAAAAAAACAAAAGCACATAAATTATTCTTGTGTCTCAAGAATAATTTATGTGCTACCCAAATAAAGAGATTAATCTTCTTATTCTTGTGATTTCAGTTTTCCTAACCTTGCAGTTACTCTTACTGTAGTCTTAGAGTAAATGTGTGTTCCTAAAACTGGTTTGTTGGCATCTTTGTGATACTGAGGATATACCACAACATCATAACCAGGATGCTCTTGCATCAGATTGTACAATGCTTGGTTTACAGTTTTGTCTTCGATGAAAGCTCCAATAATCGGTACACTTACATTGTTTACGTAACCATCATTAGCTTTCTTAATCAACCTCTTCCAGTCAATACCTAAAATCCTAGTTGATGTTGCTTCTGCTGAAAATTGTTCCGACAATATGATATCATTGGAATTGAATTCAAATCTAATATTTGGTTCCCTCATAACATTGTTAGAAACATGACAACTTGAAAAGCTTAAACAAAATAGCATTGCCACAACAACAAAAAACAAAAATCTTCTCATAAAAACTTATATTTAAATAAAACATGTTTGAACAATGGCAAAAATACATCACTATTTGTAAAAATACAAGTGTATTTTTTATATTTTGTTAACAAATCAAATCTGCCGCACTTTATGTCCTATCGCCACCAATCAAAATATTTTACCTAACTTTGCGTTTATAACGGAAAACATTGCGCTAATGAACAAGCGCACCTTGGCGGTCTTGGGGCAAATTGACGGAACTATACCATCAACTTGGGAAGCACAGGAATTAGAAAATTATTCATTATGTTTGGGGCAATAATAGAAATTTGTCTGCTGTAAACAAATTTACGGAAAGAACATTATAAAATCTGATTGGCATCATAATTGCCAGTATCAAAATATTTTACCTAACTTTGCGTTTATAAAATACATTGAAACATCAAGTTGAATATGAAGAAGATAGTAGCCTTAATTATTTTTGTGGCATTGGCAGTTTCGGCATTTGCACAGACAACCGACGACAAGTACAAGAAAATGTGGAAAGAAGTTTCCGACGCTCAGTACAAGGATTTGCCAAAGACGGCACTCGAAAAGGTTGAGAAAATCATGGATATGGCAGTTGCCGACAAGGACGACTACCAGCAGATAAAAGCCATAACTTACAAAATGAAGTTTCTCGTCGAGGCTTCGCAGGACGGCAACCTGAAATCAGTCGATTTCCTTGAGGAACAGGCCGAAAAATTGTCGGGGACAGGCAAGCACCTCTGCAATTTCCTGCTCGGCGCGTCGTATCAGAACTACTACTCGCGCAACCGCTACCAGATTGATTCGCGTTCGGCAGTGAGCGACTCGGCCAACAAGAAAGGTTCGCGTCTCGAGTTCTACGACAAGAACGAGTTTATGAAGATTATCATCGGCAAGTACAAGCTCGCGCTCAATGCCGAACTCAAGAATGTCGCAGCTAACGACTACAAGGAATTCTTCAGCGACAACTGCACCGACAACGATTTCTATCCTACGCTATACGACGAACTTGCATACGGCATTACCGAGCAGCTCGCAAAGCTCTACCGTTACACACGCTCCAACCTCGACGACAGTTTCTTCTGCTCTGCCGACGATTTCACCAAGATGGAAATCCCCGACAGCAACGAGAATACCGAGATGGCAAGCCTCTACTTTATGCAGCAGATTATGAAGCAGAACCCGCCAAGCAGCAGCGCGTATGCATTCACCGACTTCCAACGCATCAAATACATCGCTGGCAAGCAGGGCGGGAAGAACGATGTCGTAATGAATCTCTACACCGATGCCGCAAAGAAATACAAGGGCAACGAAACCGTGATTTTCATCAACACCGAGATTGCCGAACAATTGTCGGAAAAGTCGTCTGCCGACCGTGTGGAAGCTGTGAATTTGCTCCGCTCGACCATCGAGGAATACAGGGATAGCAAGTACATAAGCTACTGCTCTAACCTGCTTTCGAGACTGACTTTCCCCTCGATATACATTTCGTCCGACAAGGTCACTTACCCCAACGAGAACATTCCGCTCCACATCGAGTACGGCAATACCAAGACCGCCAAAATCAAGGTCGTAAAGGTATCGGACAATGCTTCTACATACGACAGTTTCAACTCCAACACGGCCACTATAAACAAATATTACACAAACAAGGCTGTTACCGAAGGTACGATAAATCTTCCCAATGCCAACGACTACTCGACTCACAGTACCTACTATGTTGAAAAAGGCCTGCCAACTGGCTTCTACATTGTGTTTGCCGAAAGCGACAGCACCAGAATCGAAAGCTACACTTTGCTCACCGTTTCGCGCTTCGCACTGCTTCGTATCGACGACGGCAAATATATGGTCGTTGACAGGAATTCGGGAAAACCTATCGACAAGGTAAAGGTGAAAGTTACAAATCGCACCTACGAAAAGACCGAAACCTTACTCACAACAGAAACTGGTGCCGACGGAATTTTCAGTTTTGACCCCAAGAAACACAGCTATAACACACATATTTCCTTGAAAAAGGACAACGACGACATGTGCTTCTCGGCTTACGGATACTATCAGGAGGATTCGAAGGATTATGAGCGCGCACGAATCAAAATTCTCACCGACAGGGCAATTTACCGTCCTGGACAAAGCGTTTACTTCAAGCTTATCGAATACAGCGGAATGAACAACAATTTCAACGTTGTAGCCGACGACAGCGTCCGTGTGACTTTCTCGGATGTAAACTACCAGGAAGTAGGAGAGGTAGTGCTCAAGACCAACCAGTACGGAAGCGCACACGGCGAATTTAAAATTCCCGAAAATGTCCTTACAGGCAATTTCCACATCGAGGCACGTGGCGGAAACTATTCGTCGGGGTCGGAGAGCGTCCGCGTCGAGGAATACAAGCGTCCTACCTTCGAGATGGAAATGGACTACATCACCGACGAGGTTTCGTTTGGCGACTCGGTAAGCATCAAGGGACGTGCAAAGAGCTATTCGGGCGTTCCCGTGAGCGATGCCGATGTGAACTTTACCGTCAACTGCTCGTCGTATTCGCGTTTCTGGTGGCGTTCCGACAATAGCGAAAAGAAACTTCTCGCCAGCGGTACCGTCAAGACCGACGGGAACGGTGAGTTTACAATAAGTTTCGTGGCTAAGCAATGCTTCAGCGATGTAAACCGCTACAAGATTGATGCGGTTGTATCCGACCTCAACGGCGAATCGCACACCGTGGAAAGGACATTCAGCATTTCGCGCCAGTCGCTATGGATTTCGAACAGCATTTCGGATGTGGAGGAACTTGCTGACTTCAAAGAATTTAAGATTTACAGCGAAAACATTTCGGGCAGCCACATCGATGCAACAGTCGAATACGAAATCTTCAAGCTCGAGGAGCCGTCGCACGCAACCGTGGCAAGGCTAAAGACCGCCGACATGCAGATGTATAGCCGCGAGGAATGGGAAAAACTTTGTCCTGCACTCGGCTACGGAGACGAAAATACACTGGATAACCGAAAAATAGTGTCGTCGATAATGAAAGGTTCGGTAAACACAGCCGACACCACGCCAATCGCCATCGGCAAGAAAGTGAAATTCACGACAGGTTCGTACCGCATAATTATGAAAGCCAAGGACAAGGACGGCAACGAAATCACCGACACCGCCAACTTCCGCATCGCCGACAAGTCGTCGGACAAGATGCCCTACCCGATGCCGTCGTACTTCGCATTGTCGAGAACATCGGCAAAGGTAGGCGACAAAGTACAGGTGAAGTTCGGCTCGTCGTTCAGCGATGTTACAGTTTTCTACACCATACAGATTGGCAAGGGCGCACTCGACATCAAGAGCCTGAAGCTCAGCAACGAAGTCAAGAGCATCGAAATACCGATTACCGAGGAATGCTACGGTGATGTGTTTGTAACCGCAATTTTTGTGCGCCACGGACGAGTTTTCAAGGACAGCAAGACCATAAGTGTTTCGCGCATCAACAAGCAATTGGACATCAAGCTAGTAACCTTCCGCGACAAAACCTTGCCCGGAAGCGAGGAATCGTGGCAGATGAAGATTTCGGACAAGTTCGGCAAGCCTGTCGAAGCCGAACTTGCAGCCACCGTCTATGATGCTTCGCTCGACTCATACAAGCCGCACAGCTGGTATTTCTGGCCATATTCGTCGAATTCGATAAAGAACAACTTCGACTACAAAGGTTTTGGAAGCACTAGCAGCGACCGCCGCTTCTACACCTATCCGCCAAGCCAATATACCTACACGCCATATCCTACGCCGTATTTCTTCAGTGCGCTCAATGTCTATTACACGGCCTACAAGCGCGAATATTCGACAAGGCTGTACAATGCAAGGGCAAAAGAGGCAGGCGGAGCAATTGTAGAGGAGGAAGCCATGATGGTTTCAACAGAAGATGCCATTATGCTTGCCGATAATGCTGTGATGGAAGAGGAAATCTCGGAAGAAGAAAGCGAAGCCTTCGACAATGCCGAAGTGCGCACCAACTTTAACGAAACTGCATATTTTGCATCTGACCTCAGCACCGACAAGGACGGCAATGTGTATATCAACTTCACGATGCCCGAAAGCCTCACGCGCTGGAATGTGTTCGGACTTGCCCACACCAAGGACATGAAAATAGATGACATAAGAGCCGAATTAGTCACCCAGAAGAAAGTTTCTGTTACGCCCAACCTGCCGCGTTTCCTGCGCGAAGGCGACGAAATCTACATTTCGACCAAAATCGCCAACCTCACCGAAAACCAAATCAACGGCAAGGCGAGAATCGAGTTCATCAGCACCGAAAATTCCGAGGACATTACCGCTAAATTCTTGAACAACAATATTGTTTCGTTCACTGCCGATGCCAACCGCAACACTTCGGTGGAATGGAAAGTTTCGGTTCCGATGAGCATTGGCGCGGTGTCGGTTCGCATAGTTGCAGTTGGCGGCGAACATTCCGACGGTGAGGAAAAGGTTCTGCCGATACTCACCAACCGCATGATGGTTACCGAGACAATGCCTTTGCCAGTGCGTCGCGCTGGAACAACAAAGTTCTCGTTCGCTTCGATGAAGAACAACAAGTCGAATTCGCTCGAAAACTACTCATATACGCTCGAATTTACGCCAAATCCCGCCTGGTACGCCGTGCTTGCACTGCCGTATATGATGGAATACCCCTACGAATGTGCCGAACAGACTTTCTCGCGCATCTACTCAAATCTGCTTGCATCGCACATTGCAAATTCCGACAAGAAGATTGAGGAAATGTTCAACAGATGGAAAGGTGCAGATGCCGAAGCTTTGAAATCGAACCTGCAGCGCAACGAGGAACTGAAATCGGTACTTCTCGAAAATTCACCATGGCTCCTCGACGCCAAGGACGAAGCCGAGGACAAGCAGAACATTGGCGTGCTGTTCGACCTTGCCCGCATAAAGTCCGAAACACGCAAGGCTACCGACAAGCTCGAGAAGATGCAGAAGGCAAACGGAGGCTGGCCGTGGTTCGAGGGAATGGACGATAATCTGTATGTCACCCAGCACATTGTTGGAAACTACGGACATCTGCAGAAACTTGGCGTAAAGTTCCCCGACTCGTCGATGGAAGGCATGATTAAGAAGGCAATAAAGTACACCGACCGCGAAATAGAGAAAATTTACGAGTTGCAGAAAAAGTTTAGTGATATAGCCCTGGGTTACACTCAGATACATTATCTATATGTACGTTCTTTCTTCCTGAAGGAATACCCGATGGACAAGTCAACGCAGAAGGTTTTCGATGCCTATATGAAGCTTGGCGAGAGGGATTGGCAGGACTGGGGCTTCTATATGCGCGGAATGCTTGCCTTGGCAATGCAGCGTAGCGGACGCACCGCAACCGTAAAGGCAATAGTCGCATCGCTCAAGGAATACGCGCAGCATAGCGAAGAACTCGGTATGTACTGGGATTTGGAACGCGGATGGTACTGGTACAACAGCGGCATCGAGACTCAGTCGTTGCTTATTGAATTGTTTGACGAACTTGGTGAAAATCAGGATGTCAACGATATGAAGGTATGGCTGTTGAAGCAGAAGCAGACCAACCGCTGGAAGACCACCAAGGCAACAGCCGAAGCCGTTTATGCATTGTTGCTCGACGGCACAAGCATTCTCGGCGAAACCGACTACCCGACAATCACCCTTGGCGACAAGACCATCGACCTTGCCACCGAAAAGACCGAGGACGGCACCGGCTATTACAAGAAAGCTTGGAAGAAGGACGAGATCGAAAACTCGTGGAGCGAAGTTTCGGTCACCAAGGCCGACAGCACCGTGGCATGGGGAAGCATCTACTGGCAGTACTACGAGGACATCGACAAGATAAAAGGCTTCGAGGACACACCGCTGAAGATTCGCAAGGATTTGTTCGTCAACCGTGTGGAGAACGGCAAGGAGGTGATTGTGCCGATTACGCAGAAGAATGCCAACCTCAAGGTCGGCGACAAGGTTACAGTCCGCATCGAAATCGAAGTTGACCGCAATATGGAGTATGTCCACCTGAAGGATATGCGTGCCGCAGCATTTGAGCCAACAGAAAAACTTTCGGGCTACAGGTTCAAGCACTCGCTGGGCTACTACCAGTCGATAAAGGATGCATCGGTAAACTTCTTCATCGACATTCTTCCAAAGGGCACCTACGTGTTCGAGTATCAGGTTATCGCAACGCAGAAGGGCAACTTCTCGAATGGCATAACGACTATCCAGAGCATGTACGCACCCGAATATACTAGCCACAGCACTGGAATAAGAGTGAAGGTGGAGTAATTTACGATTGACGAAGTACGATTTACGATTTTCCTCTTCATAGTCATGCTGAATTTATTTCAGCATCCGTTCCGATTTACGATTGTTTTATTGGGCAAACAGACTAACACACCCGCCTGTGAGACTACAAACCTGTTAGTCTTTTAGCCTTTATTACACTTTTTCGAGCGTGTTTCGGTACATGAAAGTTCTCACACAAAAAGTCGGCAGATTTCTCCACCGACTTAATTTGACATTAGTTATTGTTGCATTTATTTCATTTTCATTGCTGCGTTAGCCATCTTCTGGCTAATCTTTGCAAAACGAGTCATTTGTGCTGAAGTCATAGAACTTTGTCCTTGTGCCAACTGAGTACTCAATTTCTGTGCAGACTGATACACCGAAGTGTATTCCGACATCGCATTCATATCGCCATTATTTACTTTCTTATATATTGCAATGGTCTTGTCAACATAATTTTCGTATTCATCAAGTATAGAATCCCAATCGGTAGAAGTAGAAGAAGTGTCGTCGCTTGAATCATCGTCAGAAGAATAACTGCTACTTGAAGAGTAACTATCATCGCTTGAATCGTCATCCGAATAACTGCTGATTTCATTTAAATCTACATTCGATATTTCAATAGCGCAAACCTTGTCAAACTTTTCCTTTGCTTCAGGATAAGGCTTTGCGTGAAGGCTAGAGTATTGCAATTGAATATGGATATTCTCAACAGAAGAATTTCCAGACAAAATTGTTTCCGTCGCACCATCTATGTCCGTTGTAAAGTCATTGGTATATTGATTAGAACTAAATTTAATTTCAACATCATTAGAATCATAAAATTTAGCCTTTGCTCCATATTTAGAAACTTTTGCTTCAACTTCGCTTCTTTTTTGGGATGCGCAATACTCTTTGAATCCCATAGTTGCTTCAATTGGAACAATAGCTTTTATCTCCCATTTCGACGATTTCGACGATTCATACTTTGTCAACAAAACCTTTACAGAATCTGCAGCAACCTTAAACAGGCTGCAATCCTTACCTTTCAACTTTACCTGCGTTGCAGGAATCATCTTTGTCAGTTCTTCTTCTTTCAGTTCTTCGGTCTTGTTTTCGTCTGTACTATCGTTTGCACTATTGCCGCCGCACGAACAAAATCCTAACACAAGCGCGACTGCACACACAATTAATAAAAAACTCTTCTTCATTTTACCTTATTTTTTAATTGTTACTCGAAATAATTTCTTTTTTTGCCTTCTTCTTCATAATCATCGAATAGACTATCAGTAATACTGTAAGCACTCCATAAACCCAAACAGCGATGCCGTGAGGAAGCAATCCCCATATAAATGGGATAAGCATAAGCCAGGCAGCAAGTACACGCAACTTGCCTATAAGGTTTGCCACTATGCCAAAGACAGGGAAAATAAGCAATATAAGCCACACTATTGTGTAAATTTTCGCCGATTCCTCTGGAAGATAATCATAACCGACAAGCAATTCTGACAACGAATAATACACGCTTGGAGTCGTAGTTGTTACTGGTCCATTCGGAGTATAAGTTGTTAGTTCTGTTCCTCCCATGTGACCTAAAGGCAGGAAAAACACCATTACCAAGGCTACAAAAGCAATAGCCGTTCCTATAATTCTTTGTTTCTTCATTTTACTTAAAATTTAAATTAATACCTTAATCATCATAATTCATCGCTGGTGTCTCAACCTTACCTGACATCGCATTCATTAAAGCCATTTGTTGTGCTTCTGTCATTGGCTTGCCTTCGCTTTGCAACTTCATAATCTTGTTTGAGATTTCGGCAATCTCGGTAGGATCGTTTGTCTTAGAATATTTTTCAATAAGACAGTCGTAATCGTTGCAGCAACTCGACATCATCAAACCTGCTATTGCGAACATTCCTAAAATTAACAACTTCTTCATTTTTAATTATTTTTTTGATTTAACAATTTAATCATCACTATCCATCATACCTATCTGCTCATCCCTCTCCGCTTTAATCTTCGCTTTTGTCATTGCTTTCATTAAAGCCATTTGCTGGGCCTGTGTCATTGGCTTGCCTTCATTTTGTAACTTCACAATCTTGTTTGCAATTTCTGCTTGTTCAACGGGATCATCAGTCTTAGAATACTTTTCGATAAGACAGTCGTAATTGTTGCAGCAACTCGACATCATCAAGCCTGCTACCGCAAACATTCCTAAAATTAATAACTTCTTCATTTTGCTTTAGATTTAAATTAATACTATTTTTTGTTTAATATTATTCGTTGAACTAATCACAGCGCAAAGGAATATAAAAAAAATTAGATATTGTTGGTTCTAATTTGGTTCTTTTTTATACCTTATGAATAGAAATTGTCATTCACCTGCCCAACAGTATTTCTCGAACAATGCAAAACAAAATTATTATTGTCCGCTAAAATATGAGCTGTAA
The DNA here is from genome assembly GCA_902791865.1 of uncultured Bacteroidia bacterium. GTDB lineage: Bacteria > Bacteroidota > Bacteroidia > Bacteroidales > ML635J-15 > Bact-19. The sequence goes on along the minus strand of CADAXK010000009.1, from coordinate 90,503 downwards.
CAGTTTTTGCATTGCCATGCTACAAAAACATGTGCCAGCGCCACATAATACATACGTTATTCTATATATATGCAACCTCTCCGAGATTAAATAGTCTTTTTGTCAGAGTCATTTTTCCATTCGAACAAAATTGTTCCATCTTTCTCTTATACATAGTATCACCTTATGACGAGTGCACAAACATACACTTTTCGGATTGGTTTCGTTTACATCATACATAAAACCTCACCAAACAGACTCTGCAAGATAGGGAGAAAAATTGTAGTGCTGAATTTTAGTTTCTAGGTATCATAGCATAAACAAGTGCTATTCCTATTACAGATACAAGTGCAGACACTGCTATATAAACAATAGGCTTATAGACAAAAAATGCAAAAACAAAATTCACGGCAACGGAAAGCAATGTAAATAGGCATCCCAATGTCTTGATATTGACGGCACGATTACCATTATAGTCAACAGCAATAGTTGGTATCAAAATTGTCATAATTGTAATTGTCGAAACCGCAAACGAAATCCAGTTCCTATGTCCGTCTTCTGTTGCAAATGTAAAACATAGCAAAGCGAGAAGCAATGCGATGACTACAGATATTATTGCTTTTATCCAATTAAGTTTCATAATCTTACTTTTTATATAACAACAATAATTTACCCATTTCCGGAACTTGCGATGCAGTCAGCCATTTGGGCATTCCTGCTTTCCATACCAATGTGGACTCTGTTACCATACCCTTTTGTATTAGAGTTATAACCTCTTGCTCGGACAAAGGTCCAACCTGATTGTTATTTATCAGTACATATACCTGTAACATATTTGCTTGAACTGGCGGTGGTGTCTGCTGTACATTTTTGTTCGGCATTGCTGCATTTACCATCTGGGGAATCTGACTAGCCATAGTCATTCCCATGCTCATTTCAATCATCTTGTCAAATAAATTGTTATCGTCTGCCATAATTCTAAATTTTTAAATAAGACAAACAGGTTTTCAAGTCTGCCCAATTCTGCATTCCCGAAATCCAAGCCAACGTATTTTCGTTTATCATACCTGCATTGTAGAATCCTCTTATCTGCTCAAGCGTAAAAGGACCTTTCTGCTCGTTGTTAAGCAAAACAAAGAACTGCTGCGCAGGCTTCTGTTCCTGTTGTTTCTCGAAAATGGGAAGCACTGGCGATTTTGGCGTATATCCTTCAAATGTCGGCGTTTGCATTGCCTGAATGTTTTGCAATGTCTGTTGCGTCATCGACTGGTTTACACCAGAATTTGCAACCTTATCCATCGTGTTGAAACCTTGACTGCTTAACATCAAGGCATCAAAATCCATATTGTTCATTTCTTCACTGTTTTATGTTATAACCATACTTATAATATTGTAAACTATTCAATTACAGGTGGCGGTGGAGGACACGAACTATTCGGTACAGACTGTGGAAACAGCATTCCCAACGCAGGAATATTCTTAATAGGTGTCCATGCTGGCATTCCCTCGCACCAAGCCATTGTGTCTGGGGTTATCTGCCCTGCCTGTGCATACTGCATCAGTGTATTAACATCAAATGGTCCGAACTGCTGATTGTTCATAAACAAATTGAAAATAAGGTTCTGTTGTGTTGGTGGCGGTACTGGTGTTGACGGTTGTGTCGGCGGAGTCGGGGGCATCTGGTTCTGTGGATTTACACCTGGCATATTGTTTTGTAGCGTACTGCCCATATTATTCATCATATTTCCCATCTGTCCGGCCACAGCTGTTCCCATCATCATGCTTGTCATCATGCCTGCTGGATTCATGTTTCCGTTTCCTCCGCCTAAATTCATTGTTCCCATCTGACCCATGTTATCCAAACCAGTTTTCATAACATCGGCCTGCACATTCAACTGATGAGCACCTATAAATGCCGATTCAGACGCAAGATTTGAGCGGTGCATAGCGGTTTCAGACGCCATTTCTGCCCTGCTAGCTGCAACTTGATTCATAAGGCTTGCCTGTTGCGCAGCAACCATTGTCTGCTGATGCTGTGCAAACTGGCTTTCATTCCTCATGCGAGCCATAATATCGGCTTGATTGTCGAATTGCACCTGGGCCATACGCCTTACGTTCTCATTCCTTATGTCAGCATCTGTACGCATTGTTTCTCTCTGGATTGCATACGAAAGCAATGCATTTTTTTCTCCTTCCATATCAAAAGTGAATGCTCTATCTTCTGTTACTGCTTTTAGTTTCAAGTAACTTTCGCTTTCATCATCGTAGCGGATGTCAGAAACAGTAACATCGGTAGGAATTATCCCGAAACGGTGCATAATCTTATTTTGCACCCTGCCCAATATGTATTGCCCGAGCTCACCGATAAGCGAATTAAAGTGCATTACAAATATGCCAGTATCCTTTGGTGCATTTGCAACTATCTGCTTAATTTCCTGTGTAAGAAGACTCGAAAGTTTTTCTTTCAGTTCGTCCAAAGTGGTGTCGTTTCCTCCCCAGGCTTCAAACATGTACTTTATACATTCCTTGTCACACGAAACCTCGAACACAAGCGTACCTTTTATGGCAACCTGTACATCGTATGCCTTGTACTCCGGTTCGGCAGGAACAACTCTAAAATAAGGTATGGTAAAAGGAATTTCCATACCTTTTGCAAGATTGAAATAGTACAATTCCGCTTGGAAAGGCGTACCGCCAGCGTATGCCGTACCGATGATTGAAGACAATATCGGCAAATTCTCAGTCCTTATAATGTCGTTATATGGACCTTTTATAACATCGTACTCGCCTTCCTTTTGCTGGTATAGAAATACGGCAGCCTGTCCGGGACGAACACTAATACTACTGCCATAGCGTATTGAGTTTTCTTTTCTAGTACTGTTTGCTGACTGGCCCACAGGTCTCCATTTCCATACAAGGAAATCTTTTTCATCGCAGCGGATTGCATCCATCAATCCACCTTCATTCTTTTTGCTTCCTAATCCAAATAACCCCATAACATTACGAATGTTTTATTAATTTTATAATACCCCAAGACAATACTGGTAGAGCTGTATAAAAAAGTGTCAAAATTTTCCAAATAAGTTTCCAGTCCGTACAAAAGATGGCGGTTCCTATTCCCAAAGCTACAACAGTCAGAATTGTACCAAGTATTTTGCTTTTTATGTTGTTTTTCCGAACTTGCTTGTACAGTCTAGCGCTCTGCTCTTCTACATTACTAGTAATGCTCGTCAGAAGTTTGTCGTTGGGAAACAACAGCTTTGCTTTGCGAGAACATTCCTTGATTTTTGACTCACAAGCCGTCCATAGTTCGCTATCGGTAATTATTAAATCTTTTTCCTTAAGCGTATTTTCGGTTGGCATAAAAGTCTGCAAATAATTAATGAGCTCAATCAAGTCTCCTTTAGAAGTTGGAACAGGAAAACGTTTAATGATGGCTGCCATTTTTTCTTCATCTTCTACCATTTCTCCGTCATCATCCTTATACTTGCCTTTTTTCTCCAATTCTTCAGATAGTTTTCGTATAGACGAATTTGCTTCAAGATTTTCGAAAGCATACCCACACTCCTGACATACACCATGGTAACTCTGCACAACGGCACCGCATGACGGACATTTCTTTATGTCGCCATATTTATTAGACTTTGGTGCAGCTACCTGAACATTTGACTTTGCCTCTTTCTGCAACTTCACCAATCTTGCATCAAGGACCATCTCAAATTCATCAAGGTCAATGCCTCTTTCTTGAGCGTTTCTAAACAATATCTGTTTTTCCTTTTCTGTCAATATGCCGTCTTCCAATGCGGCCTCAATAAGTGCTTCTAATTTCTCGTCGTACATGTTAGTCGTTTAATTTGCCGGTTTGTTCTTGTCCTGTTCATCTTTTACGCTCTGATAGTTGTTGATAATGGCTCCAGTTACCAGATTCAGCAGAAGAAAAGCAGCCAAGGCGAACCACATAATATGATAAGTGTTTATAACAACTGGACTCGTCTTTATAATGCCGTATTCGTGCGCCGTTATGTGATTGTATCTAAGGTCTGTCCAGTCTTCGCCGGTAAGTTCACGGAATAGCGTGAACATAGACTCGTGCAAAGAACCGAAAGGATCTGGAGAGTTGGACGGTGAATTTGGCGCCACCTGAATAAACTGTTCGTAACGAACTTTTTCGTCTCCGCTTAGGGTGCTCGGATCGGGAAGTTTGAACAAACAAACGCCAACGATGGCAAACAAATATATGAATATCACAAAAAGTATCACATTGGCGAACATTGATGTAATAGACTTGATAAGGACACCAACTATCATCTTTATTTCTTTGGATGCCCTAAGCAAACGCAGCACCCTAAATACCCTTAATACTCGCAAGGCAGTCATCATCGAAGCATTGGAAAACATGTCTTCGGGTATATAGCCGATAAGCACCAATGTCAAATCAAAAATATTCCAGCCGCTTTTAAAAAATTCCTTCAGACTTTTCCTTGCGACAAAACGCAACAAGATTTCTATAGTAAAAATTCCCAGAATTATTTTCTGTATGAGCACTATGGTTGGAAAATAGGCGTATGTTTCAACACCTATCAGAATGGCATTAGCAATAATGATAATTGTAATACTCCACTCAAATATCTTGTTGGCAGTTATTCTTCTGCAAACTTCTCGTATATTTTCCATATCCGTTAACTCCTCATATACTCGTTCACAAGACTATCGTCCGACAACATGGAATATTTTGCTGCAAACTTCTTCATTGATTCGATTTCATCGCTTCCAAGTTTGTATTCTGCAGCAATCTTTCCAAACAAGTCATTTTCCTGCTGAGATATTTTTTTATCTACAGACATGCATTGCCATGCAAATGTCAAGGTTTTCTTTGACGAGAACAACGACTTTATTTCCTTCCTGAATGTTTCATACGGCATATCAGAATTATATTTCTTCAATTGTTCCTTAAGCAAATCTTTTTTCTCCGGTTTGATATTCAGTGCATTATAAAAAACATTCAATACATGTGACTCGCTCATATCCTTGCCGTCGCATTGGAATATATATGCGGCCAGCTTGATATAAGAAAGATGCCTTTTCTTCTTTGTTAACAGCAATTTCATTTTCTGGAAAAATGACGGCTTGTACATTTCTATCGTTTTGGGCAAATTATCACACATTACAACACTATTATCCCCAAGAATATATAGAGAATAGTTATTATTGTTCAGCATGAAGTCTACCTTTGTTACAGGTACTTTTCCTATTTTTAAAGATTTTGAATAAGGAGTATCTGTCGTTTTTGAAGCATCAGAAGCTTGGACGTATGCTTTTTCAAATTTGTTGAACGATTCCGATGTACCAAAATCGGCATCCGTCTTCTTACGAACATCTTCGTATCTGTCAAAATCGACAGTATCACGGTATTTCCATTTCTTGTATATATCTTTATACACAGGCCTTTTATCAGCCATATCCATGCCTTCTTCCAAATGTTCAGCACTTATATAATGCCATTTCTTTACATACGATTTGGCTTCGTAAACATTAAAAGTCTGATACCATCCGCTGCCTTCGCATCTCCTGCAAGTTATTTTTCCCGTACCATTACATTTGGGACAATTTCCGCTGCCATGACAATGGGAGCATGTTTCCCTGCCACTTCCGCCACAAGATTGGCAATCGCCTGTACCATGACATGTTTTACATACCAGTTCGCCAGTTCCCTCACATTTTTTGCATTTGCCAGATCCTTTTGCATTTGCCGATGTGCCAAAACCGAAACGGAGAGTCTTCATTCCAAAACTGCTACATTCTGGACACGGGGCATAACCTGCGCCACCACATTTACTACATTTCCACCTTTGATTTCCATTCCAAACTTCACCCTCGCCATGACACTTTGAACATAGCACTTTTCCACTTCCTCCGCAAACCCTGCAGCGTCCATTTCCACCGCACTCATCACATCTTTCCTTGCCACGACCATTGCAATCGCGGCACCTGCCGCTACCATGGCATACATGACAATCTACATCACCATGTCCGTCACATTTGACACATCTTCCATCACCTCTACATTCTGGACAATCTTCCTGTGGATCGCATTCATGATTCTCAATAGTTCCATTTAATAAGCCCCTATTCTTGCCTATATTTTCTGTTTGCCAAGTTGTATCCATAATTTCATTTATTTTTAAAAATCATCTTTATCTTCATATTCGTCATCTTCAAAGTCATCGTCATCATAATCATCATCGTCGTCATAGTCATCTTCATCGTCATCATCGTCGTCAAATGGCTTTCCTGACTTTGTCGATTTATTTTTGAATGCACTGCGGAACGCCTTGCCAACCTCCTTGAATCCTTCACCTATGCTCTTTCCATCGTCACTATCATCATCGTCATCAATTTCGTCATCCACATCATCATCCAATTCATCATCATCCATTGCTGAATCACTTGGATTATCTTTTTTATCAAGAAATGCCGATAAATCCGAAGGCATCTTGTTTCCTGTTTTGCCGACTAAACAGTCAAGTTCCAACTGAAATGGATCTGTTTCGTCAGAATCTGGCTGTAAATCACGATGCGGTTTTTCATACTGCTTTGTTGTTACAGCAATATATTGGTCGCATGCATCGGCCATCAGTTCATTTGATTGCGTTATTTGTGTTATGTCAGCAAACACTCCCATGTTAGGCACACCTCCCATGGCTTCTGCAATCTTGTTTAATATTCCGACGAAATCCTTTGAATCTGTTGATTCAAAATTTGGCGTAATTCCATCGACAATTTTTGTTTTTAAATCACCCATAATAATCGTTTTTTGTTATTATTTTAATCGTTCTATCATAACCTCTAGTGTATATTCTTCATTTTTCTATTTCATATTTTACCAATGTATTCGGGTCAAGCAATTCCATAAATTCTTCAACATCCGGAACAAATAAGTTTTCTGCGTCTTTTGAAAAAAAATCAGCCGGTGTTTCTCCTGATATTAATTCGTCATTTTCTACCCACATCGGTATAAGCCTTAATGTATGATTAGAAATGAACGAAATTAAATAAAGCCTATATCCACCTTGCTGTGCTATTATTTTCAGTATATCTGCCACTTTCTGCTTCCATTCTTTTACTTCTGGATTGGTTACTATATCTTGTTTCGCCTGTGCTATATGCTGTTGACGGTTTTCAGAATAGACTTTTTCAAATTTGTCAGTCATAACAGCAGTTGTTGTTACAGAAGGATTTGAATCATAGGTTATTTCCAATAAATCATCATTATTTTCCCATTTGAATTTGACTTTAGCGGTTCCATTAACTGTGAACTTATATCCACCACGAATACTTTCTCCGCTTCTGTATTCAAAACCTGTCTTCCCATTATTGTAAGATGTGGCAGCTGCTGGAGCGATAAGTTCGGGAGCAACCGTAAAGGTTTGGTATCCTGTTCCGTCGTTATTAAATGTGATGCTGGTTTTGTAATAACAAATAAGACCGTACTGATGCTGAATTAGATATAATCTTTTATCATATTTTTCTTCATCCTTTGATGTTCTTTGCAATTTAGGAAACTCCCAGGTTTTCGCTATTGTCCCTCTCTCGTTTCTACTACAATATACAACCCTTTCAAGGTATCCATTACCGTCATCATCAATCCTTTCATATCCTCCTGCAAGATGCTGGCAGTCAATAGAACGTTGGTTCAATATATCAGTAGGCTCCTTGACATTTTTCAAATACAAAAAACCTCGATAAACGCCTTCTTTTGGTTCACTCATCACAACTGAAACAAGATTCTTACTAAGTGTTGACGTCCATAACTTGTGCAATATATAGCCATTGTCATATACTGCTAGGGTATCACTGGTATTTGCTGGTTCAAAATCATTTTGCGACACCATTGATAATGCTGCCAGTAGCGAAAAAAGAGTAAAAAGAATTCTTTTCATAATTTTATATGTTTTTTAATCCGGAATACTTTAAATTTTAGATTAAATTCATTGCTTTTTTTGTTTAATCATAGTATAGTAATATTTTGCCATTATAATATAATACAATTAATGACAAAGGGTTATCATAATCCAAATAACCCTTTAATGAGCGACCACAGTCCTGATTTGGCTTTTTCCTTGGCTTCATTCACAATTTCAGATTCATTTAAAGCATCTTTTACTTTTTCTTTTGATTTATCCTTAGCATCATTTACGATGTCAGAATCCATTACGGCATCTTTGATTTCGTCTTTTGCTACTTCTTTAACATCTTCTGCCGTTTCTTTTGCATCTTCTTTAATCATGTTCCCAATTTCTTTGGAGAATTTTTCGTCATTTGTTGAATTCTTCATTTTACTTAAATTTTTAATTAATACTATATTTATTGAACTTTAATCGTTGAATTGTTTCATTCGCTCCACAAAAGTATAGTGCATTCCAATACCCTCGTTGGTTCTAATTTGGTTCTTTTTTTATATCTATTACAAACACCTTTTCATGCCCACCAGCACCCAACGGGCAATTAAACACACAAAAGAAGCGTGGCACTGATATACCACTTCTTTAACTGGAGGTCCTGAGATTACCTTTCGGGAAGAAATGCAAACAGTCCACGCTGTATGCGTGAACCCTTACACTCTCTTGCCCTTTTGAAATTTCTCAGGTTTCCAGTTACAAGATGAGCATAAACGCTTCGTTTAATCAAAATGTACGACTTGGCATATACCAAGTCAAATGCAAATGTAAGCAATGAAAATGAAATGAACAAATTTATTTATAGTGCCTATTTGTTTGATTAATTGCAACTTACAAAAGCTATAAGATGATATGCAATAATCATAGTTTTAAAACAAGCATAAAAAGAACCACAAAAGAACCATTCATACATTTATAATCTGTACTATATTTGCCACCAAAAATTTTATAATAAATATGTCATTGAATCCACAGCATATTGCACTTTTGCGCCAGTTAGTAGCAGAATCGGCAGACCATAGCATCAAAACTTCCACCGACTTCATATTCTTGTCAGGCGAAATACAGGGACGGCTGAAGGAAACCGTCAGTACATCCACATTGAAAAGAATCTGGGGTTACGTGGACGGATATGCTTCTGTTCGAACAGTAACTCTCGATGTTTTGGCACGTTTTACTGGTTTTCCCGACTGGGAAACCTTTGTAACCGACTACTGCGAAACGGAAAGCGTGCAATCATCGCACAAAGTAATGGCAAAATCATTGCACTCAAATGAATTGGCTATTTACGACAAGGTAGAAATATGCTGGAATCCCAACCGGCGACTAATGCTTTGCTATAAAGGTAACAATTTGTTTGAAGTGACCGAATCGGAAAATGCAAAACTGAAAGTGGGAGATTCATTCCTCTGCGAACGCTTCACGCTAAACGAACCATTATATGTGGAACACATACTCGATGATGGCAACAAGGAATTGTTTGTTATGGGCAACAAGGGCGGACTTACGAAAGTGAGTAGAATCTGATTATGTATGTAAAGATTTTCATTTTGTCCGCATCAGTTTTTTCCACTCCTGATAAAGCATTCGTCCCTCTTCCTGATATTTTTGACTTTGCTCCCAAATCGGTTGATAAATTTCAGCATCCCTAACGCTTCGCTCATTAGTAAAATTCGGTATGGACGGATATTTTTGCGTATATGTTTTCTTCTTTGCTTCAATCTGGCTGTTGGCATAGTCGAAGAAAGATGTCCGCTTGGACTTAGGCAATTGCTTCTGAACTTTACATTCCCTGATTTTTGCCTTGTATTCGGCAATGTAGATAAGGTCGTGCAGTATGTTGGAAGTCTTCAATTCTTCGCTTTGAATATACTGGTCAACAGGTGCAAACATGCTATCTATAGCCAATCTGAAGTCGAAAATTGCCTGGTCGAGTGCTTGTTTTTCTGCCTCATTTTTTGCAGTTGGAGTTTCCGTTTCTGTAGTTGTGGACGACTGAGTAGTAGAGTTTTCCGTTTCATTTCTAGATGAAACTTCTGTTGTCTTTGACTTTGCTTGCGAATACTGAACGCTTTCTGTTTTAGTATTTACCGCAATTTCTTGCTTCTGTGGCAACGAATCAGCAACTTCGTCCACAAGAGTTTCAGTACCAATTACTGGAACATTTTCCATTTGATATAACCGATTACCAATAAATATTGCCAATGCAATCAAAATGGCAAGTGCAATTGCGACAGCAGGCATTCTTTTTCTTCTATTGTCGGCAAGGCGAATGTCGTTTAGAATACTTTCGGCAGAAGAATATCGTTTATCGCGCTGCGGTTGCAGGCATTTTCGGATAATGCATCCATACCGTTTCGGAAACATTTGCCGAAATATAATGCCGAAAGCGTAGATGTCGGTACGATTGTCAACTTCTTCGCCGGCAAGTTGTTCTGGTGCGGCGTAGGCCTTTGTGAATGCAGGTTCTTTCAGTATCGCCCATTCGTGGCTGTCTGATAGTCCGAAATCGATGATTTTGACATGGTCGCCGTCGTGGGTAATAAGGATATTGGACGGTTTCAAGTCCTGATGGACAATTTGTTTTTTATGACAATAGGCAAGTGCATCCAAAAGTTCTTCGGCAACTTGTCTGCGTTGAGATGCATTTGGGTTTTCCCGTACGAAATCAGCCAAAGTGCGTCCATCCACATATTCCATAATTATGCATTCGCCTAGTTCTGGAACATTTTCGTGTCCGTAAGTACGTACAATATTTGGATGGTTCAGTCCGACCATTAGCGTGTACTCCTTGGTAAGCATCTGCGCAAACTGCTTGTCGGCAGTATATTCTGGCTTCAAACCTTTCAGCACATTCCATATACCGTAACGCTGGGCTTTCATCAGGCGGCAATGACCCTTTGAAGGCAGTTCGGCAAAGTTGGTGAACTTGTCGGAAACGCGGATATTCTGTGCCGCCACCTTGCCCGATGATGATATGTCAGTGTCGCTACTTGGCATTTTATTAATTTTATCTTACAGAAATTTTTCTCCCCTTCCACATCGGCCTATAAAATAACGATGCAACGGCTACGGAGACTATATAAATCGGATAAATGAGTGTCAACGGAAGAATTGCCCACCATAATTTGCCCATGCGGTAAAATCGCAATACTGGAATAATAAAATATGTATCAACAATCAGCTTCATCACAAGCAAGCAGAAATACACTATGAAATATATCGGATTTATGCAAGCTGCCACAAAGGCAACAATCAGTGAGAGCGACATCAAAAAAATCAACGACGAGACAAAAATGGCAAAAACATTCTTATACCCTCCTGCCTTCGATGCCCATCTTATCCTCTGCTTGAAAAATTCACAAATTCCTTCTGATCCTTGCGTTTCGACGATACTTTCCCTGCTTTGCACAAAACCTACCTTATACTTACTATGCGCATAATGAAGCAAAAAAACATCATCGCCAGAGGAATACTTTGAATTTAAATCGGCTTCGGCATAAATTTTTCGCTCAATAGCAAGATTGGCACCATTGCACATAAAAGGTCGTCCCATGAAAAATCCAGATGCACCACTGCCTGTAAGAGAAAGGAATTCGAGTTGCATAAGGGCCTGAAAAAATCCTTTTTTATGAAAATAACGTACTGGTCCACAAACCATTTGATAGTTTTCGTAATGCATTTTAGCAACTGTAGTTTCAATGCACCTGCTACCAAGCACGCAATCGGCATCGGTAAAAAAAAGTATTTCGCCAGACGAACTTTCGTATCCAAACTTCAATGCCGCTTTCTTGCCTATAACCTCATCGCCGGCTGAAATTATCGTTAACCGTGAATCGGAAAACGACCTTGCTATTGACAACGATTCATCATCGCTATGATCGTCAATAAGAATAAACTCGCATTTTGTATATGTCTGTGCAAGAAGGCTGTGAATTAAGGCAGAAATGTTTTTTTCCTCGTTCCTAAATGCCACAACGACACTCACCAGAGGTTTTTCTGCATCTGCCGAAAACGACTTTGCTTCTTCATCCTCTCGCCAATAATAACCGAAAGCCAATATAAGCAAGGCATAAATGACTGTTATTATTGCCAAAGTTAGAATCATGCCGATATGAAAGTACTAGCCTATTTGTTACCCTTTTTCTTCTTCATTGCCACCAACTCGACTTCGGAGTTATTGACGCTCAAGCCGTCAAGCGAGGCAAGGAACTTGCCCAACTGCGAAAAACCGTAGTTTCGCGAGTCGAAGTCGGGATACATCTTTTTCAGGCGAGATCCTATTTCGCTGAGGTTTGTAACCCTGTCGTTGGCCATGTTGTCGGCAACCATACGGCGTACAGCGCTTGCAATGAATTCCTTCGATACTGGCGGCACATCTTCGCCCTCTGCAACTGCACGGCGATATTTGTCGAGCGATTCGTCTGGAATAACACGTTCTAGCTCAATAAATTCGTCGCAAGCCTTACGAAGTGTGACAATGGTTTTCTTTTCGCCCATTCCTATAAGGTATTTGCCTGTCTCGCGAAGACGAGAAGCAAGAGTTGTGAAGTCGCTGTCGCTCGAAACCAAACAGAAACAATCTACATCAGTATTTAAATGCAGAATATCCATTGCATCTATTATAAGTTTGGAATCCACGCAGTTTTTCCCAGACGCATTGCGGGTTTGAGTTACAAGGTGCATACCCTTGTTCTTGCATGTATGTATCCATGCATTGGGCGTAACGGCACCCTTGTCGTCAACCGACACGTATGCATTTTTTACTATCACCCTGCCATAACGGGTAAGGCTGTTCATTATGCCATCGGCATATTTGTTGGAGATGTTTTCGGCATCTATCAACAATGCTATCTTGTAGTTACAATTTTCTGTTGTCATTAAAATAGGAATATTATTGTCTGCTGATATATTTGTTCAATTCGTCAACTGATGAAGAAAATTCGAATACATTGTTTACCAAATAGTACTTGTTCGGGTCGAAGCAATATTTGTATGCATATTTCAAAAATTCAAGCTTAGTTTGTTCAAAGTCAAACAGGCGTGCTATTTCTGCCAACTGACTTGCAGTCATCAATTCCGATGCAACTATCTGCTTTGCGATAGTAAGTTTGGTCTGCTCGAAATCGGCATTCTCAATTGTATTCTTTGCCTCAATGAAATCTGCATCCGAACATGGCATTACTACAGGTTCTGGTGCAGGCTGCTCAACTATTATCACCTGTGGCGGCTGATTTGGTTGCTGCGGAGGATTATGATGGTCATGATGTCCATGTCCACCATGCGGAGGATACTGTCCTTGTGGTGGAAAGTTTCCCTGCGGGGGATATTGTCCTCCTTGAGGTGGATACTGTCCATTGGGAGGGTATTGACCATGAGGAGGTTGTTGATTATGATTTCCGTGCTGATTGTGATTACCATTTTGTGGATGAGGAGGATAATTACCATGTTTCGGATTAAGATTTATTTGTCCGCTTCGTGAATTACAGTTGAGCGAATAGATGTTGTTTCCATGATGCAGACGCATTACCGTTGTCATTTCCGACCTGCGCTTGTTCTCAACTACTATACGTATATTGTAGTTCCAGTCGGCGTAAAGTCCATCTATTTGTATGTAAGATTCTGGATGATGGTTCTGTTGCTTACCGTTTATGTAAACCCAGAAACGCTCGTTTCTTTCACTTTCAAATGTTACCGATGCATTCTGTGCAAACGAATATGCACTTGCCAATGCCACGAATATGAACAAACAAATTTTTTTCATCATATTTAATTTTAAAATTTACGGTGCTAAAATAGTGAAAAAAAATATGCTGGCAAATTCAACAATTGCCGAAAATTTCTACTGTTCAAATCTGCAAACTACGTAATCTTCTATGCCAAACAAATATCCGGTTTCGATAAGTCTGCCTAACATAGGCGGAACATTCTGGGGAATATATAACTATTGGTTAATGTATTCGTTCAGTTCATAAATTGATGAAGAGAAATTGAAAACATTGTTTACGATATAATATTTGTTCTGGTCGTAGCAATATTGATAAGCAAATTTTAGGAATTTCAGCTTTGTACTCTCGAAGCTGAATAGTCTTGCAATTTCGGCAAGTTGTCTTGCTGTCATCAGTTCCGATGCAACTATTTGCTTGGCAATTGTCAGTTTGGTTTCCTCAAAGCTGGCTTTTTCGATTGTGCGTTTTGCTCCAATGAAATCGGCATCCGAGCACGGCATTATTACAGGTTCAGAAATTGGATGCTCAACAACTACCACCTGTGGAGGGTTATAATGTTGATAGTAATTATGTCCTTGCGGATGATAGTGTCCTTGTGCAGGATATTGATGATTATAATTTCCATGCTGAGTGGGATATCCGTATTGTGGTGCCGGATGTCCAGCAAAGAATGAAGTATTTATATTGGCATTTACAGTAATAAGACTTATTTGTCCGTTTCTAGGATTAAAGCTAAGCGTATAATTATTGTCGCCAGGATGTAAGCGGATTACAGTCTTTGTTTCAGACCTTTGATTGTTATCAATGACTATGTGCAAATTATAGTCCCTGTCAGGATAAAGCGTGTTTACTTGTATTGATGATCCCGGATTAATATTTTGTTGCTGACCGTTTATGTAAACCCAGAACCGTTCGTATCTTTCACTTTCGATTGTCAACGATGTATGCTGTGCAAATAAAGCAGTTGAAAACCCCATAATTATTATCAAACAAATATTTTTCATCATATTTAAATTAAAAATTTTCGGCGCTAAAATAGTGAAAAAAAATATGCTGACAAATCGGAATGTAATTTTAAAGGTTTTTTTACTTATAAATTATTGTTTTATAAGTAATTATAAAAAATATTCGCATTTTTTGCGAATAATAATTTATTAATATTATTTTTGTAGCCGAAAATTAATAGAGTGGATGGATATAAAATTTGAAAAAGATTATCTGCGCGAATTATTCTATTATGGCAAGGCAAACGATAAACAGCATCGCTATCAACCCCATATTGTGAAGAAATACATCCGCGTAATAAATATTCTCGATTCTGTTGATAAAACTACTGACTTATATCGCTATCAAGCCTTGCATTACGAAAAACTGATAGGCGATAAAGAAGGATTGGAATCTGTGCGCGTTAATGACCAGTACAGGATAGAATTTAAGTCATCAGAAAAAGATGGAATAACCGTCTGTAATATAATAGAATTGTCAAACCATTATAAATAAAGGAGGCAAAAATGGGAAATTTAGGTTACGGTGCATACCCGACACATCCAGGAGAAGTACTGAAAGATGAAATAGAATATCGTGGCATCAGTCAGCGTCAGTTGGCAGAAAGTATGGGACTAACATATTCTGTTGTAAATGAAATACTTAATGGGCATCGTCCACTTACAGCAAAGACTGCCTTAATGTTTGAAGCAGTTCTTGATGTGCCAGCAGATTCTCTAATGTATCTTCAAACAAAATACAATATGCAAATAGCGCGAAAAGATAAATCGCTTATTGATACACTAAGAGGAATACAAAAAATTGCAGCTGTGTTTTAACGAAAAAAGACATCCGATTGGATGTCTTTTGGTTTTTGAGGTACCTTGCAGAATCGAACTGCAGTACCCAGTTTTGCAGACTGGTGCCTCACCACTCGGCCAAGGTACCTTAACAGACTGCAAAAGTAGTGCTTTTTTATTTACCTGCCAAAATTTTTTCCTTGTTTTTTAAAATTTTGGTCATACACTCTTCGCAAAGACAATCGAAGTATTTGCTTCTCAGATAGTTGGCAACATCTTCTGGGATTGTGATGCGTGTACACCAGCAGTTTTCGCTTTGCGAGCATTCAAATGTCTTGTTGCATTCGGGACAAGTTTTCTGCATAAAAATTTAGTTTAATATTATTCTTTAGGAGATTCCGCATAGTCGAACATTACAACGCTCCCCGTTCCGTATCGCGCATATGTTCTGACTTGTGGAATGACCATTGTATTCAAAAAAATAGGTTGCCATAATGGCAACCTATCAATCTCTTTTCAGACTGCTTTTATTCCTCTGAAATTGCACCAACTGGGCATGCACCTGCGCAAGTACCGCAAGATACACATTCGTTAGCATTGATTACATAAGGAGTTCCTTCGCTGATAGCACCTGTTGGGCATTCGCCAGCGCATGTACCGCAAGATACGCAGTCGTTACTGATTTTATAAGCCATTTCTTTAAAATTTAAATATTAATTAATACTGAAAATTTCGCTGGCAAAGGTAGTTATTTTTTTTCAACAGCAACAAAACATTTTCGCATATTATTCGTTATGGTTTTAGGATTCGGTTTTATGTTGTATTTTTGCGCGCTACTATAAGGATGAAGAGAAATTTTGTAATAAACTTATGCTTCCTTCTCTTCCTCAATATCCTGGTAAAACCTTTCTGGATATTCGGGGTTGAGCGTTCGGTGCAGAATATTGTCGGCGCCGAGGAGTTCGGCATATATTTTTCGTTGCTCAACTTCTCGCTGTTGCTCAACATCATCCTCGACATGGGCATTACCAATTTCAACAACCGCAACATTGCCCAGAACCGCAACCTGCTCGACAAAAGTCTTTCCAACCTGTTGGCACTCAGACTTGTATTGGCTGTAGTTTACATTGCAATATCGTTGATTATCGCTCTGTGTCTCGGATACGAGTTGCGCCAGATGAAAATACTTGGCATATTGGTTGTCAATCAGTTCCTGCAGTCGATGACGCTCTACCTGCGTTCCAATGTAAGCGGTATGCAGATGTTTAAGACCGACAGCATGCTCTCGGTACTCGACCGCCTGCTGATGATAATTTTCTGTAGCATACTCGTCTGGGGACATGTTACCGACACGCCTATAAAAATAGAATGGTTTGTCCTCACGCAGACGGCCGCATATTTCATTACCGCTCTTGTGGCATTCCTTATAGTCTTCAGCAAGACAAAGCATTTCCACCTCAACTTCCAGATGAAGTATTTCATCGCATTCATAAAGCAGAGTTTCCCGTATGCATTGCTCATCCTTCTTATGGCATTCTACAACCGCATCGACTCTGTGATGCTCGAGAGAATGCTTCCCGACGGCAAGGAACAGGCTGGAATCTACGCACAGGCATTCAGAATTTTGGAAGCCGCTTCGATGTTCGCCTACCTTTTCTCGGTTTTGCTACTGCCGATGTTTGCCCGTATGATAAAGCAGAAGCAAAATGTGGAAGGTCTGTGCAAGACGGCTTTCGTGCTGATTTTCGTACCAGCCATCGCACTTATGAGTGTTTGCCTATTCTTCAACCATGAAATTATGGGGCTTATGTACTTCGAGCATATCGAGACAAGTTCCATAGTGCTGGCAATACTTATGATTGGCTTCGTAGGAATCTGCATAACCTACATTTTCGGCACACTGCTAACATCAAACGGAAGCCTTAAATACTTGAACATAATGGCGGCCTGTGGAATGGTGCTAAATATTGTACTGAATTTCATTCTTATACCGCATTACGGCGTAATCGGTGCGGCAATTTCGAGTATGGTCACACAGCTTGCAACCGGACTTTGCCAGTACATCATAGCATTCCGCCTTTTCAAGTTCAATTTCAACTTGAAGTTTACTATTGTAACTGTGATTTTTGTTGCCGCTTCGGTTGTTGGTGCTTATTTTGCCACTATGATAAATTGCAACTGGTGGGTAATTGTATGCTTGGTTCTTGTGTTCTGCGTCGTGGTGGCTGTTTTGCTCCGCGTATTGGACTTGCGTTTGGCGTTAGTCATGATAAAGGACAGCATCTCCAAAAAGAAAGAGCAACAATAAGGTTTTGCTTATTTCCCAAATATCTCCACCGAAGTTTTCTTCTTCCCTAAGAAATGCTTAAAAACTATACTTCCGCAGTACATTCCTGTAATTTGCGAGGATGGTTTGCGTGTTACTGGCAGGCGTTTTTGTTTCATCTTGCGCTTATTCTTCAAAAAAGCGCCGTAGGCGCGGAAAACTGCGTGGCATTCCTTGAAGTTGCCTTGGAAAATCATTCTTACAGCAGCGACAACATCGAGGAAGAAGCGCACAAACAGCACCCAGCCGATTTCGTTGTCGGGCAGGTTCTTTACAATAAGGTAAAGGTTGTTGCGGAAGTTTAGGAAGGTCTTGAACGGATTAGACTTTGGCAATGCGCCACCGCCTACATGGTATATTTCCGATTTAGGTTCGCACACAACACGGTAGCCCGAATTTTGTACTCGCCAGCAAAGGTCAATTTCTTCCTGATGTGCAAAAAAGTCATCGTCGAAGCCACCAACCTCAAAAAATAACTTTGAACGAATAAACAATGCCGCTCCACTTATCCAAAGGCAATCCTCGCGCGTGTCGTGCTGACCGTTATCGGTTTCAAGACACTCGAAAAGCCGACCACGGCAGAAGGGATAGCCATACTTGTCGATGTAGCCACCGGCAGCACCAGCATATTCAAACTTGTCGCGGTTGTTATAGTCGATGAGCTTTGGTCCGCACACGCCTATGGTCGGGTCGTTATCCATAAGTTCCACAAGCGGCGTAATCCAGTCCTTGCCAACTTCTACATCGGAATTGAGCAGCATGAAATATTCTGCATCTATTTCTTTCAACCCACGATTGTAACCGCCAGCAAAACCATAATTCTTGTCTAGTTTTACAAGTTGTATCTGCGAAAATTGTTCTGCAAGGAAAGCCAGCGAACCATCGGTAGATCCATTGTCGATAATGCAGATGCGTGCAAGGTCGGGATTGGTGTTCTCGACAAGCGTATGCAGAAACTGACGGAGAAATTTTTCACCGTTCCAATTCAATATTACGATTGCTGTACGTGCTGGCATCTGTCATTAAAATCAAAGCGCAAAAATAATAAAATAAATTTGTGTCATGACAAATGTACTTGCCTTTACTTAATATTTTCGTACAATATTGACTTGTATGTAAAATTTTTGTAAGTTTGCGCGTTATTTCTAAAGATGAAACGACTTGTAATTATAGTTATACTCTCAATGATTTGTCTTTCTGTATTTTCGCAGAACGGCGGAGATAAAACATACAAGTTCCTCAACATACCAACATCTTCTCGAATTTCGGCTCTTGGTGGATTCAACATTTCGCATATCGATGGTGATCTGAGTTTTGTGAATGCCAATCCTGCTATGCTTACTGCCGACATGCATAATCAGTTTGCATTAAGCTATACTAATTATGTTTCAGACATAAATCTTGGTTATGCAATTTATGCACGAAATTTCGAAAAAGCTGGAATTTTTTCAGCCGGAATACAATATCTTAACTACGGAAAATTCTATAATACAAACGAATACGGAGAAATTCTTGGCAAATTCAATGCAGCCGACTATGCAATAAACATTTCGTATGCATACCCACTGAAGAAATTCAATTTTGGTGGAACACTGAAAACTATTGTATCGGACTACTGGGAAGCAACATCGTTTGGTGTAGCAGTCGACCTTGGTGCAACATACAAGGATACGGCCTCTCTATTTTCGGCTGGAATGGTTGTGAAAAACCTTGGTTTTCAAATTAAAAGATATACTAAAGGTGTTCGCGAAGGTTTGCCTATAGATGTACAACTAGGAATCACAAAGAAATTCAAACATGCTCCATTTTCACTTTCTCTCACAGCAATAGACCTTGTAAACTGGAGTCTTCGCTACGAAAGTACATTGCGGACAAATTATGACAGTGGTGAAGAAAAGCAGGAAAACTTTCTTAACAAACTTGGTCATGCAGGCGACGAACTTATGCGTCACTTTGTAATTGGTGCCGACATTACCATTAAAAATGTATTTTACATTTCATTAGGTTACAACTATCGTCGCCGTGCAGAACTGGCACTTCCAAACAAAGGAAAGATCGTTGGTTTCTCGGCTGGATTCGGCTTATGCCTAAAGAAATTTAGCCTTGAATACTCATATTCTTCATATCATCTTGCTGGTTCGGTAAACTATGTGTCACTGAAGATAAACTTGGACAATATAATAAGAAAGAATTAAATTGAATAAACATTATTCATAGGTTCTCTTCTTACATCCCATAATGCAACTATTAGAATTTTATCATCCTCAACCCTATATATTATTTTATTCAAAAAATTTACTACAATACTTCTATACATTTCAGAAAAAATCAACAAGTAATGGTTCTACTTGTCCTAAATGAGGATTTGTTTCTAAAAGTTTTGCTGTTTTATAAACTTCTTGAATAAAAAAAATCTTATTCTTTTCACCAAACTTCTCTAAAATATATTCTGCCGTTTTCTTTAAAGTATTTTCTGCATTTTCAGACCAAATTACAATCATATAACTACAATTTTAATTCTTTGTAACTTGAAAGTACTTCTTCTGTAGTCTTACATTTTCCTTCTGAAATTTGTCTTTCCCCTTCTTTGATTATGTTATAGATGTCTTCTTTGGTGTAAATATCTTTTTTTGCACTTTTTGCATAAGATTCTAACTGACTAGCCAGCCACAGCATATTTTCTGTAGATAGCGTACCATACAGATAATCCCTTAAACTCGTTAATGTTTCTAAACTCATTTAATAACTATTAAAAAGACGATGTAAAAATACAATAATTATTCTATAAACAAGATTTAAAAATCATCAATCAACTTAATCTCCTTGATGTCACATTCGCAAAGCTGGCCAGATACTGCCTGTACTACTATCTTTCCCGATGGCTTCACATCAACAATGCTGCCGCTAATCTCATCTTTTATGCCCTGAATCTTCCACATCATAATCTTACCAAAGCAATAAAGATTCAACAGATAGTCGAGACGAAGGTCGGCAAACGGAACATCCTTTATTTCGTTGAGCTTCTTTTCCACCATTTCCGATATGCCAGTTATAAATTCCTTAGCATCGTAGTCATGACCGGTAATGTTCTTCAGTGAAATTGGATTCGGCAACCATTTAGGAAACTTCTCCTGGTTGAGATTTAATCCTACACCTATTACAGATGACTTTACAACATTGCCGTCTAACTTATTTTCTATAAGTATTCCGCCGAGTTTTTTACCGTCGTAATAAATATCGTTCGGCCACTTAATCTTCGTCGTAATGCCCTTTAATTTCAAAAATTCATATATCGCCATCGAGGTTGCCAGACTTACCTTGAAAATTTCTTCCGTTTTTATTTCGGTGAACAGAGCAATACTGAAAAGCGCGTTCTTATCGTTGTCGCTTACCCAGATGTTTTGTCCCATTCCCTTGCCTTTGTTTTGCGAATGGGTGAATACAGTTGTAGGTTCTGTTACCTCTCCCGACAAAAGTCTTTCGGAAAGATAGGCATTGGTCGAATCAATCTCGTTGAGTTCTATGTATTTCATCGTTTAAAATCTTTTGAAAAATGTTTAGCAAAGGTAATCAATTTTCGGTTGGCAATTAAACAATATTTTCAGCCTATTTGCCCTGCATTGCCATTAAGGCCTTTAAAGACCTTAATGATAGCATGGGGCATAGGCTGATTTTCTTTTTCAAAAATTGCCAACCTCAAATCACATTATCATAATTACAATAAATAAATATTTAATTAAATTTAATTGATGATTATTATTAATACTTGTGAATAGGTTAGTAAATTTGTGAAAATTTGTCTTGCAAGTTACTTTTCAAATGTTATTTTATTGCAGCGGAAAATGTGTAAGATATTTATAATTCAGGATTTTTATATTCGCAGAATTTGACATTTTTCAGTACACCCCTGATGAAAAATTTTACCTCTTCGATTGTTCAAATTGAACCGTTTTTCTGTTGAAAAAAATGCATCAAAAAATAACAAAAAATTCTTGCTTAAATCCAACTTCCATATAGTCGAGCACCTTACAATTCTGCAAGAAAAATTTAATAATTTTTATTCACAGAAATAACATTTTGAAAACCGATTCTGTTAATTTCGATTTATTTTTTCAATCAACGACTTACGAAAAAACCGATTTTTCAATGATTTTTCATTCAGTAAATTAACCGCATTTTTGAAAAAAGTTGATAAGTTTGCTTGCATATTTCAAAGAACGTGGAAGTCAAATTAATAATTGATAATGTACAATTGACAATTGATAATTATTCGCACCATTTTGCACCCTGAGCCTGTCGAAGGGTGTATTTTGTTACCTTGGCTTCGACAGGCTCAGTCGGCGAAAATATTGTTTAGTTGAAGAATTTTTTCACCTCGTTGGCAAAGTTCTTCTCCACTTCCTTGCCGTCGCGGGTCTTGGCTAGACCAGCCTTGCCGGTTTCCTTGTAATCGACATTGAGGCGTTCGCCAACTTCACGCATTGTGAGAACAACCTCATCAGGCGAAACAAACGACTTCACTCCACTGAGTGCCATAAGTGCCGCGCTGATTGCATGCGACGAGTAAATACCGTTACGTTTTACGCAAGGAACTTCCACAAGTCCAGCAATCGGGTCGCAGATAAGTCCGAGCGAGTTCTTTATTGCAATGGTAAAACCTTCAATCATCTGTTCCACATCACCGCCTTCGAGATAAACCAAGGCTGCTGCCGCCATTGCTGCTGCCGAACCAATTTCGGCCTGGCATCCATAATCTGCTCCAGCAGTTGAAACATCACCAAACAGTATCATTCCAAAGAAACCTGCAATCATCAGCGATTCCAGTATCTTGTCTTCATCAGGCTTGTGAATTTCGTTGTAAGCCTTCAGAACTCCTGGCAAAATTCCGCACGAACCAGCAGTAGGACAAGCGATTATAACACCAGACTTTGCATTTATCTCGTTTACGGCCACTGCGTATGCAACTGCCTTACCGTAAATGTTGTCGAAAATCTTGTTGCCTTCGCGATACTTGTTGATATTCTTCGAATCTTTTCCGGTAAGTTTTAGTAAGGTAAGTTCATTGCTGCGGATTCCATCGTCAACCGACTTCTGCATAATGTTCCAGTAACTGCGCATCTTATCGTAAACTTGCTTGCGGTCGGTATTCTGCAACTGTCTTTCGATGTCAAGAATCAAATCAATCAAGTTTATCTTTTCCTCGTTTACATATTCGATAAGTTCCTCGAAAGTATGGAAAGGCATCATTGGAAGTTCGGTAGCCGAATTTTCGTTGTAAATCTTTGCAATTTTCGGCAGATTTGCGTTCTTTTCGTTGATTTTTTCAATTTTTACACCATTCAGGACAGTATCAATCTTTCCGTCAAGTGCAAAATCGAGCATTCCGTCGTAGAACCTTATCTCAACATTTCCAGCACCGATTGAAAAACCTGTTACACAATGTGTTCCCTTGTCGGTCTTGAAGATGACCTCGGCAATGTTTGCGTTCTTCTGGTCGGCATATCTTGCATCATCGTCGGCAGAACCTTTCTTGTATCCGTTGAACTTTGCGGTGCAGTTTGCAAACTTGATTCCTTTCTTGCTCAACGACTGTGGGTCTCCTGCTCCAATCATTCGCGGGTCGTCGGTGACATATCCACAAAGTCCGCCACCGAGAGCCGATGGTGTCTTGTGGCCAACGCCAGTATCGCGGAATGAACCAATAAGTTTTACTTCGACAGTTTCAATAGTTTCGCCCGACTGTTCAACAGCGCAGATAATATTTCGTGCAATCTGTCCGATGCGGTTTGCGCCGGCGGTGTGCGAGCTCGACGGACCAACCATAGCAGGACCAACAAGGTCGAAAATACTCATCGGCTTTATGTAGCACTGGATGTAGCGTTCGAAGTCGTCGCCTATCGAGTCAATTTCTTCCTTCGGAAGCAGCGAACTTATTTCGATGGTTATTTCGTAGTAAACATCAATTTTCTTGTCCGACTTCTTAACCTGCCACAATTCCATGTAGTCGCAGTTGAGTTCGTGGCGTTCGATGGTTTCGAATATATTGGAAATAAGTGTATTGTGCGAAATATTTACGCATTTCAGCAACAAAGTTGTTTTTTTCTTTGCCTCGTCAACCTTGCAACCGAAATCGACATACTTTGTAATTTTGTTGTTCTTGTCGATGAATATTTTCCTGAAATCCTCAGTATTTGGGATATTGAACTCGTTGCGGCGCGAACTGAACTCAAGATCTTCGTAGAACGATGCAAGTATGAAATCGTGTTCCTTACTCGGGAAAACCCTGTACATCAGCACATTGTTCTTTGTACTGGATACGACTTTCAGAATTTTGTTTTTCAGTCGCTTGAGGTCGAAGTTGTAGAATACGAATTCTTCAATGTCGCCTTTCTGCTTGAATATCTTTGTGTGATTGTTGGGGTCGATTATCTTGTTAAGGTACATTTCGTGTTCTGCGAAATCTTCCTTGTCCATTACCTCGAAGTAAATCTGAGGCATCAGTTCCTTTAAGCTTTTCATTGTCGTAAATTTTATTTTTGTGCAAAACTACATTCTGCACGGCAAAATACATAAAAATCTTATGCTATTTTTTCAACATTTGGATTAACAAAGGGAAAGTAAAAATAAAGAACAAAAGTATGCTACTAATTAGTTACTCAGAAATTCTTTTGGATAACATATTTTGTAAATTTTCATCATTTTTTCTGTTATCCCATATAGCAACAATCATTATTTCGTTATCCTCAACGAGATAAAATATCCGATTATGTTTTGAGTGTAAAGTTAAAAAAGGAGAATATCTTTCATCTTTAGTTCCAAGATATGGATTGACAGATAAGACATTCATAAGATTAATCAAATTTTTAATGACTTTATTTGCAACATTATAGCCAAATAATTCATTAACTCTTTGTTTTATTAGACTGAGTTCTTCTACGGCTGATTTATGTAAAACTACTTTTCTGTTCACACTCTTTTCATTACCAAGTCATAGACATTTTCGATAGGTATGCAAACAGAAGGATCGTTTTTCATTTCTATTGCACGGCGTTTCAGTTCTTTTAATTCATCTTCAACTGAAAATTCGTCAATGTCATTACGTTTTATTAATGTCATTGCGTATGAATAAACCAAATATTCAAGTTCTTTTCTTGAATATTGTCCACACGACGGCAATTCGATATTAATTTTTACCGTATCCATATTAAATTCTTTATATCTGCAAAGATACAGATGTTTTGTAATCTGCCAAAATCTTATGCTATTTTTTCAACAAAATGATGTTTTAAAAGTTAAATGATTTGAACCTCAAATTCTTTTTTAATTCGTAAATCGTAATCCTAAATTCGTAAATAAAGTTGTACTTTTGCAAAAAAATTTTTTGTATGGACGCAACGGAAAGAAAACAGATTATCGACCTTATTAAGAACGAGGTAGTTCCAGCAATCGGTTGTACCGAACCTGTAGCAGTGGCATTGGCTGTGGCAAAAGCTAAGGAAACACTTGGCACAATTCCCGAAAAGATTGAGGTTTTGTTGAGCGACAATGTGCTGAAAAATGCAATGGGCGTTGGTATCCCCGGTACTGGAATGATTGGTCTGCCTATTTCTATTGCACTTGGTGCTCTTGTTGGCAAGTCCGAATATGGTCTCGAAGTGCTGAAGGATGTTAACGCCGACGCAATTGCCAATGGCAAGCGTATGATTGATGAAAAGCGTATAAGCATTAAGCGCAAGACAGGAATTACCGAAAAACTCTACATCGAAGCAATTTGCTGTGCTGGAAACGATTCGGCCAAGGCTGTTATTGCTTGCGGACATACAAATTTCATTCACATTTCGCGCAACGATGAGATAATTTTCGAAAAAAAAGTTGACTATTCGGAATGCAAGGACCCGGAATGTTGCCAGTTGAGCATGCGCAAGGTTTACGATTTTGCCACGACCGCACCTATTGACGAAATTTCATTCATCCTCGAGGCTGGCAAGATGAACATGTCGATTGCAGAGGAATCGTTCAATAATAATTTTGGTCACACTTTGGGTAAGATGTTGCACGGACATCAGCACGATGCACTTTTCGGGAACGGCATTTTCAAGGATATTGTTTCATATACATCGGCTGCTTGCGATGCTCGTATGGCTGGCTGTCCGAGTCCGGTAATGAGCAACTCCGGCAGTGGAAATCAAGGCATTGCTACCACAGTTCCTGTGTGCATTTATGCCCGTGATACCCAACAGCCAGAAGAAAAACTTATCCGTGCCTTGATACTCAGTAACTTGACATCAATCTACATTAAGCAGAGCCTTGGCCGTCTGTCAGCTTTGTGTGGCTGTGTGGTTGCATCTACTGGTTCGAGTTGCGGCATAACCTACTTGATGGGCGGAACCTACGAGCAGATTTGCTATTCGGTGAAGAATATGATTGCCAACATTACCGGTATGATTTGCGATGGTGCCAAGCCGAGCTGTTCGCTCAAGATTGCCACTGGAATTTCATCTGCTGCATTTTCGTCGATGCTGGCAATGGAAAACCATTGTGTTTCGTGCGTCGAAGGCATTATCGACAATGATGTTGACGACTGCATTCGCAACCTTACTCTTATTGGCACCAGCGGCATGAACGAAACCGACCATTATGTGCTTGATATTATGACTTCGAAGAAGTAGAAATTTATATCCTGTTTTTCGAATCAATAATTATTGTCACTGGACCGTCGTTCAGAAGTTCAATTTTCATGTCAGCACCGAATATGCCAGTAGCTGATGGTTTGCCTGTGAGTTTATCGGTAGTTTCGATGAATTTTTTGTAAAGTGGTTCTGCAATTTCTGGTCGTGCAGCGTCAATGTATGATGGTCGGTTGCCTTTCTTTGTTTTAGCATGCAGTGTAAATTGGCTTATAATCATTATTTCACCATTAATTTCAAGGCATGACTTGTTCATAACTCCGTCCTCGTCGTTGAAAATGCGGAGATTTACCATTTTGTTTGCCAGCCACTCAATATCTTCGGTTGTATCGTCGTGGGTAATGCCCAAAAGTACGAGCAACCCCTGCCCTATTTTAGAAATTTCTTTACTATCAACAGTACATTTTGAATATTTCACTCTTTGAATCAGAATTTTCATATTTTTGAGTAGTTAGTGTTTTGATTTATAGTGTTTTATAATTTGTTTCATGTGAAACAATTATTCCTTTTTAGGCGTTATTTATGTTATTATTTTTTTAATTATTTATAATGTTAATTATCAATATTTTACGTATTGTTTCACATGAAACAATGTTTAGAATTCTTCGTTTCGACAGGCTCAACGGGCGGATGATTATTATACAAACAAATCTGTCATCTCAAACTTATCTCCATCGAATAGACCTTTGTCGCTTAATTTGAGACTTGGGATGACCAACAATGCCATAAATGAAAGAGTCATAAATGGTGATGCAAGCCTGCAGCCGTTACTTTTTACGATGTGGTTCATTCGGCTGTACATATCGCTGATTCGTTCACAGCTTTGTTGCGTCATCAGTCCCGCAAACTCAAGCGGTAAGGTGTAGTAATCCATACCTTTTACATAGCACATTCCACCTTTGTTGTCAATAATTTCATTAATTGCTTTTACAATGTCTTCGTCAGTAGTACCAACGGCAATTATGTTGTGACTGTCGTGTGCCACCGATGTTGCAATTGCTCCGGCTGTTAGACCAAATCCCTTTATGAATCCTATCTGAGGTTTTGTGTCTTTAGAGTAACGGTTCAGAACTGCAATTTTAAGGATGTCGTTCTTTGTGTCCGAAATTACATTGCCATCTTCTACCCTAGCCTTCCCAATAATGCAATTTGTGAGTAATTCGTTTTCGATAATTTCAATCACCTTTATCTTTTTAGACTTTGGTTCTATTTTAACATCTGCTTCTGAAATTCTTTGAGCATTGAAATTGTTGATGGGTTGGATATTTTTTGTGCTGAATAAAATTCGACCATTCGAGTAAACAGTGTTACCATTAATTATTGTCTCTTGAATATTGAATGATTTTAGGTCATCAACAATTATCATGTCGGCGTAATCGTTTTCACGGAGAAGTCCGATTGGTAGATTATAATGTTTTACAGGATTTACACAGGCAGCATTTAGTAAGTCGAAAATGTCAATTCCGTACTTTATGCCCATTTTCAATATTTTGTTAATGTGTCCAAATTTTAAAAGGTCATCGGGGTGTGAATCGTCTGTTGAAAGCATTACCATTTTATTGAATTTGGAAATTAGAGGATATAAAGCATCAAAATTCTTTGCAGCCGAACCTTCGCGAATAAGAATATTCATACCAAGGTTTATTTTTTCAATTGCTTCATCAATGTCTCTACATTCGTGGTCGGTGCTTATTCCAGCGTTGATATATTTTTTCAATTTGTCGCCACTGACTTGCGGAGAGTGACCATCGATAACTGCACCGTGTTTCTTTGCAACTTCGAGCTTTGCCAGAACTTCCGGATCATCATAAATAACTCCAGGATAATTCATCATTTCACCAAGGACTTTCAAACCATATTTAGTGAAAATCTTGTCAATTTTTGCAGCATCGAGTGTAGCTCCTGAGGTTTCGAATGTGGTTGCTGGAACACACGACGGCACACAGTAGAATGTCTTTAAAGGTGTTGATTCAGAGTTCTTTATCATGAAATCAATACCTTTTTCACCAAGCACATTTGCAATTTCGTGTGGGTCGGTAACGACACCGACAGTACCATTTTTCACCGCCACTTTTGCAAATTCACTAGGAATCATCATTGTGCTTTCGATATGTATGTGCGAGTCGATTAGACCTGGCAATATATATACTTCGCTTGTTGTTTCTTTCGAAGTGATTTTTGCTATCCTGTCACCATCAATAATTACTTCACCCTTGAAGATTTTTCTGTTGAGCACATCAACAATGTTACCTTCTATTTTTCTCATAATCTTATTGTTATAATTGTTTCACATGAAACATTACTATTTACTATCTTCCCATTAGCACCAATAGCACACTTATGTCCGATGGAGAAACACCGCTTATTCGTGATGCCTGACCAATTGTGTGCGGATTAATTTTCATCAGTTTTTGTCGAGCCTCAGTCGAAAGTGAATTTACTTCTGCATAGTTAATCTTGCCTTCGATAACGATATTCTCCAGGCGCTTCAGCTTGTCGGCAATGAGTTTTTCGCGTTCAATGTATCCTGCATATTTCAGCAGTATTTCGGCGGCATCAACAATCTCGTCCTTCTTCTCTCCAAAACCAGAAACTAGTGCATTCAATTCTTCGTCGTATGGACATAAATCCTTGATTTTCACTTGCGGACGAGTGATAATGTTGTTCATTTTTATGCTTTGCTTTAACTCTGAACTTCCTAATTCTGAGAGCATTGAATTGATAGTTTCGGGTTTGCAACTCTGGTTGTTGCAGAAGTCAATAAGTTGGTCTCGCTTTGCAATTTTGTCTTCGTAAACTTTCAATCGTTCATCGCTTGCTAGACCAATATTGTGTGACAATTCTGTAAGTCTGACATCGCAGTTATCCTGACGGAGAAGTATGCGGAATTCGGCACGCGAAGTAAACATTCTGTATGGTTCGTCAACTCCCTTAGTGATTAGGTCATCAATAAGAACACCAATGTAGGCCTGGTCGCGGTTGAGGGTGAACTCTGGTTTATCATTGATTTTTAGGTGTGCATTTATGCCTGCGATTATCCCCTGCCCTGCTGCTTCCTCGTAACCTGTTGTGCCGTTGATTTGTCCTGCAAAATACAGATTTTCAATGAGTTTAGTCTCCAATGTGGCTTTCAGTTGGGTAGGATGGAAAAAGTCGTACTCGATAGCATAGCCAGGACGGAAAATCTTTGCATTTTCAAGGCCTTTGATTTTACGCAAAGCATTGTACTGTACATCTATAGGCAACGACGACGAGAATCCATTGAGGTAAAATTCTACCGAGGTCTCCCCTTCTGGTTCGAGGAAAAGCTGGTGCTTGTCCTTATCTGGGAAGGTTACAAGTTTTGTCTCTATGCTAGGGCAGTAGCGCGGACCTATGCTCTTTATGGTTCCATCATACAAGGGTGAGTCCTTAAGTCCTTGACGTAGAGTGTCGTGAACTTCTTCGCTCGTATATGTAATGTAGCAACTACGCTGTTTCAGGAAGTGCTGGTCGTAGTTGTGCATGTACGAGAACGGAATTATGGTTCCGTCACCGCTTTGTTCCTGAAGTTCAGAAAAATCGATGGTACGGCCATCAATTCTTACGGGCGTTCCTGTCTTCATGCGGTCGTAGGTAAAACCAAGTTCTGCGAGGTTCTGTGTAAGTCCAACAGCTGCTGGTTCCGATATTCTTCCGCCTTCGAAATGGCTATGTCCTATGTGCATCAGACCATTAAGGAAAGTGCCGGTGGTGAGGATTACTGCTTTTGCATAAACTTTTATTCCTAGGTATGTTTCTATTCCGCAGACACGATTATTTTCTACAATTACCTTATTTACAGTATCTTGCAAAAACGATACATTTTTTATCGCTTCGAGTTGGCTTCGCCATTCGCCACTGAATACCATTCGGTCGCACTGGGCGCGAGGGCTCCACATTGCTGGGCCTTTCGACATGTTGAGCATTCGGAACTGTATCATTGCCTTGTCGGTAACGATTCCCGAAAGTCCGCCAAGTGCATCTATCTCCCTGACAATCTGACCTTTGGCAACTCCACCCATAGCTGGGTTGCACGACATCTGTGCGATTTTGTTCATGTCGATTGTCACGAGTAGCACTTTGCTTCCCATATTTGCCGCTGCCGCTGCCGCTTCGCAGCCTGCATGTCCAGCGCCTACTACTATAACATCGTAATTTTCAGTCATTTAACACTTTTACAATTTATCTCATTCAAATCGTCAAATGTAGTGAATAATGTTGGGATGTTGATAATTAAGTTTTTAACGCGGGAGTGTTAATTGGGGCGAACAGGCTCACAGTCTTGCAGGCTGACAGTTTTTTATTATACATAATTTATATAACTTTGTTTCGACTTTTGAAATTAATCAAAAAAATATCAAACCTACGACAAGTTGTGGCGTATGTGTTTAATAAATTTGTCGAAAAATTAGTGCTATGGAAGTACATTATAAAGAAAAATTTTTCACGTGTATATCAATAAGAGCCTGGAATACTTTGTTTTAGATGGATTGGGAATTGAATATGATTGGAGAAAATAAATTAAATTTGCAAAAATATGAATACTCAAAAACAGAACAAGCCATATTCGAATTTGTCAATTGATGATTTGAAAGTCTTGGCAGAACAAGGTTTTTCTTATGCACAGAATAATCTTGCTAATATTTATTATCATGGTAAAGATGTGAAAATAGACTACAAAAAAGCCGTTGAATGGTACACAAAAGCGGCAGAACAAGGGGATGATGTTGCTCAGTATAATCTTGGAGCTTGCTTTTACAGAGGTAACGGGGTAAAAAAAGATTATCAGAAAGTAATGGAATGGTATTTAAAGTCCGCAGAACAAGACAACCCTATGGCTAAAAACGCTATTGGATTCTGTTATTCAGAAGGTAATGGAGTAAAGCAGGATTATTCAAAAGCAATAGAATGGTATTTAAAATCGGCAAAACAAGATTTTGCAGAGGCACAATTCAATTTAGGCAAATGTTATGAATATGGATGTGGTGTTGATATGGACTACAAAAAAGCCGTTGAGTGGTACACAAAAGCAGCAGAACAAGGCGATGCAGATGCACAAGAATGTATTAACAAATTAAATATTTGAAAGATGGCAAAAGAATTTCTTTATTGTTACAAAATGACGCATGACACTGGATTTGCGCCCAATCCATATCATGATGTATTAACTTTGGCTACTTGTAAGCCTATAATTCGTAAATGTGCAAAGAAAGGTTATTGGATTTCTGGTTGGGCATCTAATGTTGTACAAGGCAAGGATAAAAAATATACTGACAAAGCACAGAAGTTAATATATTTAGC
This sequence comes from uncultured Bacteroidia bacterium, assembly GCA_902791865.1. Taxonomy (GTDB): domain Bacteria; phylum Bacteroidota; class Bacteroidia; order Bacteroidales; family ML635J-15; genus Bact-19. The sequence goes on along the minus strand of CADAXK010000009.1, from coordinate 58,718 downwards.
AGAAGTTTCAGATGTTCTAAGTTTTGAAGAATACTGGAATAAATATCCACAGAAACAACAACCTAAAAAGTCTGTTGAGAATGGAAAGGAATGCTTTAAAACGTGTGGAAATAATGTAGCAATTAAAAATAGTGACATATCTTTTTGTGGCGATAATATTTATGAACCTAAAAAGGGAGAAAGTTTGGGTTTTAAGCAACATAAAAATCCACATCACGGACCAGATTGTAAAGAACATGATTTGAGTGGACAAAATGTTCTTGTTTGCAAAAAATTCTATTACTTTGGAATTGAAAATGCGATTGATATAGAAAACAAAGATTTTACTATTCCGAGATGGAAAAAGTTTTCTATGGAAGACAAAGAAGCAAAGGCTGTAATAGATTATATATCAAAAAATTATTCAAAAGGACTTAATCCTAATAAAAAATGAAAATCATATTAAGCAGAAAAGGGTTTGATTCTTCATACGGTAAGCAAGCAAACCCAATTTTACCCGACGGCACATTGCTGTCATTGCCAATTCCAGATGATGATGGAAACAATACATTTTCTTCTCTTAATTGGAATGGTACGAGTTACTATGATATTATACATTCGCTCAAACCCAAGGCAAATATTATTAACGAATGTCATTTAGACCCAGATTTGAGGAAAGATGTTAAAGACCGTTTGCCTGGTTGGAAACCTGCTTTCGGTCAGTCTAAGGCAGCATTGTCACATTTGCAAAATATGGGTGTTGGAGAAGGTGATTTGTTTCTATTCTTTGGGTGGTTCAGAGAAACGGAAATGAATCAAGGAAAACTGATTTATAAGCGAAAATCAAAAGACTTGCATATAATTTATGGTTATATGCAGATTGGTGAAATTATTGACGACCCAAAGTCTGATGTTCCCGACTGGCTGAAAGAGCATCCGCATGTTTCTGACAAAAAGAACAGAAAAAACAATGCTATTTACTTACCTACTGACAAACTTTCTTTTATTCCAAGTTTCAATGGTTGCGGACTTTTAAACTATCGGAAAGATAGGGTTTTGACAAAAGATGGAATGTCGAAAGGTAAATGGGATTTACCAGAATTTTTCAAAGATGTTGCAATCAGTTATCATCCACACCCATGGAAAGACGGTTTTTTCCAATCAGCAGACAAAGGGCAAGAGTTCGTTTTGGACGCTACGCCAGAAATTATTGATTGGGCAAAACATATAATTGAATAAGTAAAATTGCAATAATGCCAATATACACCTACAAAATAACCTGTCCCTATTGCTCTCACAAATTTGAATGGCACGACGGTAAAGTTGGCGACAAGATTTATCTGCACTGCGATATATGTGGCAAGGAGTTGCTGTATCCCGATGATGAAGAATCGCTTTTTCCCGAATATCCATCGTGCGAATGTGGCGGTTGGTTTGATAAAGCAGAGTACTGGGTTCCGTTTGTCTGTCCAAAATGCAAGGAGGAAATAGAACCGCGCATGGTTCGGAATACAATAGAGGTGGTGAAAAGTGAAGATGAATGAAAAATAATAGTTGACGATAAGTATTCTTTTGAATTAACATATACCCTAGAACTCGTGCAGAAAAGTGTCAACATTCAGCGAAAAGTCGTGCAGAAAAATGTATGATTTTGTTTGAAAGTCGTGCAGAAAAGTGTATCTTTGCGGCGAAAAGTCGTGCAGAAAAATGTCAACACTATGGAGAGAATAGGGTATAACTTATTGATACAATGGAAGAATAGTAAAAATAGAAAGCCTTTGATTGTAAACGGTGCCAGACAGGTTGGAAAAACATGGCTGCTGAATGAGTTTGCAAAACGAGAATACAAGAAGAAGGTTATGTTTAGTCTCGACCGACACGAAAAGGCTCGAGAGGTTTTTGTCAATGGCGGAAGTGTGGAACAACTTCTGCGAGCGTTGTCGGCTTTGTCAAATGTTGACATTACTCCAAATGATACATTGATAATTCTTGATGAGATTCAAGAATGTCCGCAGGCACTTACTGCCCTTAAATACTTTTGTGAGGATGCGCCCGACATACATATAGCGGTTGCTGGTTCGTTGCTTGGAATATCGTTGCACAAGCAAAGTTCATTTCCTGTTGGCAAAGTTGACATTATCAGGTTGTATCCGATGAACTTTGAGGAATTTCTTCGTGCGGTAGGTCGTACACAGATGGCCGATGAACTTTTGCGTGGCGACTGGTCGGTTATTAATCTTCTTGAAAAGGAATATATCGACTTGTTGAGGCAATATTATTATGTGGGCGGAATGCCGGCAGCGGTGTTGGCATATCTTGATAATGGTGGATTAAAAGATGTTCGCCAAGTTCAAAAGAAGATTCTTGCCGACTATGAACACGACTTTTCCAAATATGCTCCACAGAATGAAGTGCCACGTATCCGTATGGTATGGCAGAGCATTCCATCACAGTTGGCTAAGGAAAACAAGAAATTCATATATGGAGCATTGAAAAAAGGCGCAAGGGCAGCGGCTTTCGAAGTAGCAATACAATGGCTGGTTGATGCTGGTCTTGTTTATAAGATTTGTCGTACAACGGCGGTAAAAATGCCATTGAAATTTTATGAGGATTCCAATGCTTTCAAGTTGTTTTTGCTGGATGTTGGTCTGATGGGTGCTATGGTTGATGCGCCTGCATCTGCTGTACTTGTCGGCAATGAAATTTTTAGCGAATACAAGGGTGCATTTACCGAATTGTTTGTAGCGGCTCAGTTGATGGGAACAGCATTGCCCGTATTTTACCATAGTGCAGAGGATTCGAGGGTAGAACTTGATTTTGTTGTGCAAATAGGTTCTACAGTTTATCCAGTGGAGGCAAAGTCGGAAGAAAACCTGCAGTCAAAGTCGATGAAGACTTTTATCCAAAATCACCCTGATTTGCGTGGCATACGCCTATCGATGAAACCACATATAAGCCAGGATTGGTTGGAATGTATTCCCTTGTATGCTTTCTGCGAGGAATTTAAGCGTATGCAGGTCATAGAAAATTGACATTTCATGTAATTAGCATCTCATAGCATCTTTCTTTCCATCTTTTTTTACCTTTGCAACAACAAAATTTTTACACCTTGAAAAAGACATTTATACTTGCAACTTCTTTTTTGCTTGCTGCAGCATCGGGTTTTGCGCAGGTAAAACCAGTGAAAATCGCAAAGAACGCCAACCTATTCCATTACGAAGTATACGACTACGGTGCGTCAATTGACACGTCGGTTATGGAGATTGTTCTCCAAAAGTCTGTATATCTTATTGTTTCGGAGGAGAAGGAGGGTAATATGGTTCCAGGCTATGCCCACGAGTCAACATTTGTAAATCTTGAAACCGACAGTACTTATGCACGGGCAACTTTCTCTGTTGACGAATGCTACGAGGTGGCTACAAAATTCAGTCGCTCCGACATTGACTATGACACTACAAAAGCCAATGGATTAACTTGTTACACGTGTAACATAAATAGCAACAAACTGGAATTCTTTGTGCAGGAATATCCGTACGACTTGAACCCTGTGCCGTATTACGGACGTTTCAAAGGCGTGGTTGTGGCGTTCCGTCGCAATGGGCAGACATATTTGCAACTTACAGCAACTTCTTACGATAAGAAGTTTGACAAAATAATGTCAAACAATACTAATTATCAACGCGTTACATCGCGACAACTGTCGCAACTGAAAAAGGACAAGCTTATAATTACTACACGCATTTTCGACGATGTGCAACTTAGCTGGGGCAAGAAAAACGACCATATCGAAGGCGACTATCGTAGTAATTTGCCTTTCGACAGCGTGTTGCATTATGCCGGCGGAACGCTAGCGCTGAAGCGCATCCGTCTTCCCGAACTGCCTAGCCACTACCAGACTTTCATCGAGTTGCACCAGCATAGCAATGGCGATGCTTACGACCGCACAGGCTCCGTGTTTATAATCCATGGCGCAAGTCAGCATCTTTGTCCCAACTTTTTCGACGGCATAAACAACCATCCCGATTCGCTGCCGATATTCGTTGGCAAGGACGGTCAGACATACCAGGGAATAATGCCTGGAGTAAGCAGTTTGGACCAGTATAAAGTTTCGTCGATGCTTTACACCCCGCCAGTTGAACTGATGCGTTTCTTCACACCTTTCGGGGTGGGGCATTTCAACGACCGCGTGCAGATTGACGGTCTCGAGTGGGCCTACGAAACCTATTACAAGCAGGATGTTACCGACCTTGCTTCGTTGCTTCGCGACGAGGTGTGGATTGGAGTTTGGATTGGCAACTACGATGGTGGTGGTCATAAGGTTACACTCGACTTAAAGTCTTATCCCGAAAGCGAATTTTGGGACAATGAAACCGATGGCAGTAGGTGCATACCGCTGTTCAACACTTGCAATGTGCTGGAAATGGCTGGACAGAATTACGGAAAACTCTTTGCTACCGACAGTCTTACGGTTGATGTTTATATTCCTGAGGCAAAAAGTGTTCGGTTGCGTTACATCAGCACCGGACATGGCGGATGGGAGGGAGGCGATGAGTTTAATCCCAAGGCTAACACAATCTTAATCGACGGAAAACCAGCATATTCGCATACGCCATGGCGCGAGGACTGCGGTTGTTATCGCAGGTTTAATCCTGTAAGTGGAAACTTTTGGAATGGAATGTCGAGCAGTGACTATTCGCGTAGTGGTTGGTGTCCGGGAACTGCCACACAGCCAGTTTATTTCGACCTTAGCCATTTGCCAGCAGGAAAACATACAATCACAGTTGCAATACCGATGGGCGAACCGCAAGCAGGCAGTTTCAGCCATTGGGCAGTAAGCGGAGTATTGATAGTGGAGTAAGAGAGGTTTTAAAGCTTATATTCCATTTTGGTATATTCCGATCCGAATGCCACAATTTTTTCAATTGGAGAAAAACCGAGTTGGGCATAATACTCCTGCAAGCGATTGTGTGATTTTTCGACTAGAAGGGTAAAATGTTTATAACCAAGTATTTTGCCATTTTCAATTGCTTTTCTCATCAGTAAATGTCCAATGCTTTTACCTCTGAATTTTGATTTAATTGCCATGCAGTCGAGATAATATTCACCAGGACCAGTTTCCATAGGATTATTGCGCAGGTCGAGACCGCTTTCTTCGTATAAAATGTCGAATGTGCGTTTGCGCAAAGTAGCATAATCGTCTCCGCAATAGGATATTAGACATCCGACAGCGTCTCCGTTGACTTCAGCAATAAGGCTGTTTTTACAGCTATAAAGTCGAGCATCGTCAAGAGTGGCGACTTCAAGATTTTTTACCGCAGTGTGCATTTCTGATGGTACAATTGTGTCAATGTCAACAATTTCCATTGCTGCTAGTACGCACCGAGCTATAATTGGTGCATCGTTTTCGGTTGCTGGGCGTATTATTATGTCTGTCATTTGGTTGCTAGGGTATTATTCTTCAGACTTGTTTTCTTCCGCTTCTGCGAGTTCCATTTCTTTCCTCTTTGTAAACAATATTTCGAGCCATCCGAGTGCGAACAATGGAATAAGAGGAATTTTGAACCTTACCAAAGCACCAAAATTTGAAGTGGAAATACCAATACCTAATGCAAGAACAACAGAAAATAGGAAGCACATGCTCACAAATGGATTGCCAAGTATTTGTTTTATAGTGTATTTTATTCCTGCCTTGAAAAATACATAAAGTGTGAGTAGCAAAAGAGCAGTATTTTCTAGTCCAGACAAAAGCATAACGGCGCTGCCGCTTTCGAATATAAATGGTCTGTACAAACCTGCAATTATAGCTTTAGGTCCCATACTTATGAGGCTACCTAAAGAGCCATCGAAGTCACCGATGTCGAAAGAGTGTCCTTGGTAGTATTCCTGTTTTAAGTCTTGCTGTGTTACACTTGCCTGTCCTAGCATTGAATCAACATCGCTGAATTTACCTCCAACACTTTCTCCAACAAACCTTAGTGCATACATTCCTCCGAGTGCTACAATAAGTATGAGTATTGGAGCAACAACAAATTTGAAAAGTGTACTTTTTACTCGTTTCAAGTATCCGCTTCCAAGCCACACCATACAACCAGCAATTGATGCATAAAGGATGTAAACTTTCAGTTCCATAATGATGTAAGCACTTAAAACAAGGCCAAGAATAGTTGAAATGCGTATTTTTCTGTCGAAGAAAATCTTTGCAAAGCACATTATTAAAACAAGGTTGAATGTGAAAGTAAAACTATCCTTCATAAGTGCTGAACTCCAAAATCCAACCGATGGAATGAGCATTATGCATATAAATGTTATCTTATCGCTACAATTTATTTTTGTGCGGATGTATTGGAAAAATTTCCAGTTGAGCAGAAAAAGAAACAGCGAAAGGCAAATATTTACAGTATAGTAGTTTTCTCCGCCAATTATTGCAAATGGCGATAGAAATCTATGTACAGCATATCTGGATGGGTCGCGAAGTACAGGGTAGTATGCAAGACCAGGAGCAAGAGTTTGTATGTTGTTGCCATCAATAGTATCGAACATTATTCTAAAGTAGGAAGTTGGGTCTTGAAATAAGACTTGCCCTAATCTTTGTGATGCCATGTAGTAGTAATATGTATCGCCTCCCCAATGGTAGTAGAAGTCATATATTACTGCAAATCCTATGCAACAAGCCATCTTGAAACCAAAGCCGAGAAAAAAATACCGCTTTGTTTCATCATCGTTCTTGTACTTGAAAAGCGATATGAACCATACAATCAGGAAGGCCAATGCCAAATATCCCAATATGAGTAGTATGCCTTCAAGTGTCAGAAACTTGTGCATAGTTGAAATGGTCGTTTAGAATGTTTTGAGTGCATTGATACGGTTTTCGCGACTCGACTTTTCCTTGTCGGCAAGGATTGGCTTTTCCCATGTGCCGTAGGTTGGATTCGGTAGTACAATGTAGCGAGAGCCAAGCAATTCAACGATTTCATCAGTTTCGGCAAGCATATCGCCTTTGGTCTTACGTTCATCAAAAATTTCGGAGTGGTCGCCTAAATTGTCGCCTACAAGCATTACAATTTCATATTTTTCCGAAACTAATTCTCGGCGTTCTTTTTTGCAACTTGATGCATCCTTTTCCTTCATGTAGAAGTTTTCGGCAGGAACATCTGGGAACCCGAGTTTTTTCATGTTTGCCATTGTCGGTTCTAATTCTTCAGGGTATCGGTTCGAGATGAAGATTATTTCTACACCGAGCGATTGGGCGTATTTCAAGAAGTCGATTGCCCCAGGAACTTCGGTTGCATCGGCTTTAGATGTCCATATTGCCCAAGTGGAATCGCTGAACGATGTTCCTTCAGCCACCATATATGCTTCGTAGTACGAATTGTCGAGTACGGTCTCGTCGATGTCGAGAACTACGGCTGCTGGCTTGTCGGTCTGTTTGGTCTTGATGTTTTCTGCAAGAGCCGATTTTGCAATCTTGTAGGTCTGCAGACAGCAGGCGCGATATTCAGCTGAATGTTGCATCCATAAAGTTGCGTTTATGAGATGGTCGCTTTCGCCACATTCGGTGGTTGATGCAATAGGTTCTGCTGTTGTTTCTGAGCCTTTGTTTTGGCAAGCAAGCAATGAGAGGCTTGCAATTGCTATGATATAGAATATGCTTTTTTTCATTGTTCAAAATTTTGAGGTTCTGCTTCTTGAGACGCAAAATTTTGCGTCTGTACATTTGAATTTATTTCTGTTTCGAATATTTCTGATGCGGGAGTTTCAATGTCATCAATGTCGTCAACTGCTATTGCAATCTTGTTGTCGCCTTGCTCGGTGACGGTCTGGTTTCCGAAAGCATAAATACGCCCGGCATATTTGCGGAAAAATCCATGATTGTGCGTTACCATCAGCACCGACTTGCCAGATTGGCAAAGTTTGTAAAGCAAATCCACAATAACATCGGCACTTTCAGGGTCAAGATTGCCAGTCGGCTCATCTGCAAAGATTATTGGCGGATTGTTAAGTAATGCTCTTGCCACACTTACCGACTGCCTTTCGCCGCCAGAAAGTTGTGCAGGCATCGACATTTTCTTATCCAACATTCCAACGCTTTTTAGCACTTCGTTTATGCGCGTTTCAATTTCTTGTTTATCTTTCCAGCCAGTGGCTTTGAGTACAAAACGCAGGTTTTCGTAAACGGAGCGGTCGTTCATTAGCTCGAAATCTTGAAAAACCATACCTATCTTGCGGCGCAGAAGCGGAATCTTTTTGTTTTTTATCTTCTTCAAGTCGTAGCCAACAACATTTGCTTCTCCTTCAACAACAGGCAGTTCGCAATACAATGTCTTCAAAAGACTACTCTTTCCGCTACCGACTTTTCCAATTAGGTAAACAAACTCGCCAACATCGACATGGATGTTTACATTTTGCAATATCAACTTGTCGTCCTGATATATGTTCAGGCCCTTTACATCAACAAGCAAAGTGCTATTTTCGTCCATAAATATTTTTGTATAAGTAAGTTTACAAAAGTAGTATTCACGCCACAAATATACGCAATATAATGATTGATACTAATAAACAACAATGTGTTAATTAAAAGAGGTGTATAGTTCGTTTTGGACTTAACAAAAACTCTACTTTTGATTTTTGCTAAATTAGGATAATATTGTATTGATAGACAAGTTTTTATAGAAATATTACTGTGTATATGAAACTAAGGAACTTTGCAACATTGCTTCTCATGCTGTTTGTAGCGGTTGCTACTACAGGTCAGAAGACTATGAAATACGATGGTGACGAATTTTCTTATCGTACTGCCAAGGAACTGTACGACAAGGGAATGTATGTTTCCGCGCAAAATGAATTTTTCAAGATAATGAACAATGGCGACATTGACAATTCAAAGTATCGCGACGATGCAGCTTTCTACTTTGCAATGTGTTCGATGCATTTGTTCAACAAGGATGCTGAGTATCAGCTTAATCAGTTTGCCATAAATCATCCAGAAAGCAACAATATCAACGAAGCGTCGTTTGCGATGGCAAATGTTTACTACCGCGACAAGAAGTACAAAAATGCCCTTGCTTGGTACAACAAGGTACACTATACTGACCTTGACGCCGAGGACCAGAACGAATATTTCTTCAAGAAAGGTCATTGCCTGTATGCACGCAAAAATTTCGATGAGGCGGCAAAGGCATTTTATGAGATAAAAGATCACGATGGATTATATGGAACAATGTCTTTGTATTTCTATTCGCACATCAAGTATATAAACGAACAATATCAAACAGCACTTAATGGATTCCTTAAATTGCAGAACAATCCAACTTTCTCGTCAATAGTGCCGTTCTATATTTTGCAGATTTACTACATGCAGGAGAACTATGATGCTGTTGTAAAATATGCCGATGAACATGGTGAGGACTTTGTTGGTGCCGCTCCCGAAAATGCAAAGATTGTAGGTCTCTCGTATGTGCGCACTAAAAAGTATTCCGAAGCGATTCCATATTTGAAACGTTATATGGAAGCCAATTCGACAGCAACCGACTTTGATTATTACGAACTTGCATACGCTCAGTATTCCATAGGTCAGTACGATGAGGCTGCAAAGAATTTCGGAAAGATAACCCGCACCAAGGACACGATAGGGCAGAACGCATCATATCTTATGGGTGACTGCTGCTTGAAAACAGGCAAGAAACTGGAAGCGCGCAGAGCCTTCGAGACGGCATCTCTTTACAACTATAATCCTGTCATAAAGGAAGATGCGTTGTTCAACTTTGCACAGCTTTGCTTCGAACTTTCGCTTTCGCCGTTCAACGAGGCGATAAACGCATTCACGCGATACATTGAGGAATATCCCAATAGTCCGCGTACCGAAGCCGCATACGACTACCTGCTCGATGCGTTCATGAGTGCGAAGAACTACCAGCGTGCAATTGCCACCATTGAAAGTCTTAACTATCGCAATTCCAAGGTTGACATGGCATATCAAAGGTTGACTTTTATCCGTGGCGAGGAACTTTTCATTTCGCAGAAATATTCCGATGCGATAGATATGTTCGATAAGTCGCTTGCATACGGCAAATACGACAAAAAAATAGAATCGTTGGCTCACTACTGGAAAGCCGAAGCAAACTACCGTCTCGGAAATACCGACATTGCAATCGACCAGTTCAAGGAATTCGTAAATGCAGTAGGTTCAATAGGTCTTGAGGAATATGGCCGTGCACACTACAATTTGGGCTATGCTTATTTCGACAAGAAGGAATATACAATTGCAAATTCTTGGTTCCGCAAGTATGAAAAGATTTCGGGCGATGAGGAAAATGTTGTGATAAACGACACCTACAATCGTATTGGCGACTGCTACTATATAAACCGCGACTTTGCTGTTGCTTCCGAATACTACAAGAAAGCCGTGAAGATTGGTCTTGTCGAAACCGACTATAGCCTTTACCAGATGTCGCTCACATACGGTGGTCTGAAGATGTCGAACGAAAAGGTGTGGGCTTTGAAGAAGCTGCTGGCCGAATATCCTAATTCCGAATATGCAAGCAATGCAATGTTTGGAATCGCTCGCGTGTATCAGACCGACCTCAATGCTGAGGATTCAGCCAAGCTGTATTACGAAATGCTTATAGCCGACTATCCACATTCGGCAAACAAAAGTACCGCACTTTCGAGCCTTGGCGCAATCGAGTTCAACCGCAAGCACTACGACAATGCTTTGAATTATTACAAGCGTGTAATTTCGGAGTTCCCTGGAACCGAGGATGCAAGCAATGCCAACGATATGATCAAGTCAATTTATCTTGAACTCGACAAGCCCGATGCTTACATCGAATATGCAAATAGCGAAGGTTCGGGTGTAGAAATAAGCAAAGATGAGCAGGATGAAATAATATGGCTGGCCGCAAAGAAGCTTTATATCGATAAGAAGTATAATGATGCATTAAAGTCTATAACCAAGTATCTCAACGAATTCCCCAAGGGCAAGTATTTGATTGAGGCAAACTATTACAAGGCTGAATTGCATTTCTATTTCGAGGAAAAGGACGATGCTTTGAAGAGCTATCGTGTTGTTGCCGATGCACCAACCAACAGCTATACAGAGGAAAGCACATTGAAATCTGCTTCTTTGCTGTTTGACAAGGAAAACTGGAACGATTCCTACAATTATTACGACAAGCTTTATCCGATTGCCGAAAACAAATCGACCAAGCAGGTTGCTGCTCTCGGGCGCTTGCGTTGTGCATACAATGCCAAGAATTACGACAATGTGATTACTTCTGCACAGGATGTCATCGACAGCGACAGGTCGAATATTGAAAATGTACGCGAGGCTCAGTACAAGATGGCTAAGGCTTTCGTGGCAAAGGACAATAAGTCGCGTGCCCTGACGCTTTTCGAAAAGTTGTCGGAGGAGGTTGTCAGCTACGAAGGTGCCGAATCGAAGTTTATGACTGCCTCGATAAATTATGAGAATGGCAACGACAGCATAGCCGAGGAGATAATCTACGACTTTGCACAGTCGAGTACTCCGCACGCATATTGGTTGGCAAAGAGCTATATACTTTTGGCTCAGATATATTTCGATGAGGAAGATATTTTCTCTGCAAAACACACCTTGCAGTCGGTGCTTAGCAACTACGACAACGAAACCGATGGCATAAAGGACGAGGCGCAGGAGAAACTTACAGCAATATTCGAGGCCGAGGAAGCCGCCCGTCAGGAGGATGAAATGCTGAAACTGAAGATAAATCTCGTTGAGGATGAATCCGATGGCGGACTTTTCCCCGATGAGGAATTCGACATAGAACTTCCGGATGATGTTCTTCCAGATGAGAACAAGACGCCAGAAATTGAGTTGAAGGATGAACCAAAACAAAATGAAAACGAATAAACTGATTGAAAATGAAGCGAAAAACTAATGATATGAAATATTTGACCTTGCTGATAGCATTTGTTGTGCTAGGATGTAGCCTTATGGCTCAGGAGGACAATACCCTTGAGGAACAGACGGTTGTCATTTACAACGATTATTCGCCGGTGCTGAAGGATGCCAGCAGAATCCAGAGCCTTCCTGTGATTGCCGACACAGTGAAGGCCGAACCAAAGTTTGAATATTCGGTAATGCCTACGATGTACCGCACAAGCTTTACTCCACAAAAGATTTCTGCGGCAACAGTTAAGGGAGAAGCGTTGAAACCATTGAATACTGGTTTTGTAAAGGTAGGATATGGAAACTACATTTCGCCATTTGCCGAGCTGTATATCAATTCAAAACGCCAGAAGAATTATTCGTTAGGCATTGCAGCTCACCACCATTCGTCATTCGGCAAGATAAAGAACTACCTGAACCAGAAGATTTATTCGGGATATGATGACAGTCGCATTGAGGCATTCGGCAAGAAATTGTTTGCAAAGTCGGTGCTTTCGGGTAAGGTTTATTTCTCGTCCAACGGAATCTGCTATTACGGTTACGACCCGAAGGTTTATGGCAATACTGATACAATAAATTGGGATACTTTTGATTATGTTGATACCCGCGACGAGGTCGAAAAGCAGCGTTTCAACCGTGTGGGTGCAAATATGACATTCGAATCCCAGCAGACAGGCCGCAAGCACTGGAACTATAAGTTTGATGCTGGCTATCAGTATTTCTTTACCAAGACAAAGGACTATCAGCATAAGATTGATGTTATTGCAAATATTGGTCGTACAGTGAAGAATATCAGCTACGGAGTGGATATTAATTATCTGTTCAATGCCAACAAGATATCGTGGGTTAATAATACTATTAATGATATGTTTATTAATCCAGAACCATATTTCCGTTTCGAGAACGAAAAATGGAACGTAAAAGCAGGTGCTAATTTGGTTTATAGTGCTGGTTCTACAAATAAATTTTATATATACCCCGATGTATATGCACAGTTGAATATCAGCAATACTTTGCTGCCATATATTAGCTATGGCGGACATTTGGAGAACAATAACCTAGAGTATCTTTCGACCATAAATCCTTTTGTAATTAGTTTTCCTTATGTTAACACAAGTTATCAGCACGAAGTTAACTTGGGCTTAAAGGCAAACATAAGTAAAAAGGTTTACTTACACCTCAATGCCAACTACTCGCATATCGACAAGATGGTATTCTTTGTAAATGATACCCTTGAACCATTGCACAACAAGTTCAGGATGGAATATATGGATGTTGACCGTGTTGGTGCATACGCCGAACTTTCGATGCGTGACCTTGCTCCGGGACTTGACATTATGTTGAAGGCACACTACTACTATTATATCAAATTGGGAGACCCGAATGTGCTTAATTCTCCCAAAATTGCTGATGCACATCCGTGGCAGATGCCAGACTTGGATGTCAGTCTGAGGGCTTCGTACCGTCTCACCAACAAGATTTCGTTTGGTGTGGAAGGTTATTTCCTGAACAGGTGCTATGCAAAGGAATATGTTGAAGGCGTACAGTATGCCAAGAAGATGAAGGCTGTGATTGATGTTAACCTCTTTGGAGAATATAAGTTCGACGACAATTTCAGCGCATTCCTTTATCTGAACAACATTGCCTGCCAGCGCTACTACATTTGGAACAACTATCGTGCACAGGGATTCAATGCAATGGTGGGGTTGACATATTTGTTCTAATTGATAATCATTAATTTATTAAACTTTTGGCTTGACGTAATTAATCGTCAAATTGTTAAATCTACAAACATTTCAAAAAAACTTTTTGCAATTTTCAATTTTTGTTGTACTTTTGCACCCGCAATTGCGGGGTAGAGCAGTTGGTAGCTCGTCGGGCTCATAACCCGGAGGTCGCAAGTTCGAGTCCTGCCCCCGCTACCAAGGTAAGAATGTCAGAACGACATTCTTTTTTTATGCAGTTTTGAGAAGTGTTATAATTGATAAAATACTATGTATCAATATTATGTGTTAATTACATGTTGGTTTTATAATGTTTATTATTATAACTTTTATTATAAAAAATTTTGTGAGCTTCTCCTGTTAAAAAATATGCCGAATAACATAATCTTTCCTTTTTCGGAAAAACTTGTAAAATGCTTATTTTGCAAAAAATTTTTTTTGTGAAACGAGGTGTTTTGTCTTTCACTTCCGATGGCAAAATGCTGTGACACTTTTTTTGAAATGACAACAACAGCTATAATTTCAGCAATACTGACACTGCTTTCCGGCATCGGAATCTTCCTTATCGCGTGTCAGATGATGAGTTCAAACCTCGAGTCGGCAAGTTCGAGCAAACTAAAGAATCTATTTGCAAAAGCCTCGAAAAGCAAACTTCTGGGAGTAGGAATTGGTGCCCTTGGTACGGCAGCCATTCAGAGTTCTGGTGCTACCACCGTGATGGTCATAGGTTTCGTGAATGCGGGAATAATCTCACTTGCCCAAGCGGCGACCATGATATACGGTGCAAACATTGGTACTACCATCACAGCGCAGATTGTTGCCTTGGGTATGTTTGGCGAAAATGTGCTTTCCACAACGGTAATTTTCTCGGCATTTGCAGGTATTGGTGCTTTCGCAATGCTGTTCTCGAAAAGCGACTTTTGGAAGCGCATGGGCGGAATTTATACTGGATTCGGTATGCTGTTCGTCGGATTGAGCCTGATGAGTTCGTCGATGTCGGACTTTGCCGAAATGGAAGCAGTAAAGACTTTCCTTGCAGGAATCAGCAATCCGATTCTGCTTGTGCTTATAGGTGCAATTTTCACGGCAATCATACAAAGTTCGTCGGTGATGACATCCATTGCGCTTGCCATGGTAGTGACAGGACTTGTAACTCTCGACCAAGGCATTTTCCTGACAATAGGTTCAAATGTCGGTTCATGCGTTGTGGCAATCGTAGCTGGTGTGACGAGCGGACGAAACGCACAGCGTACTGCAATGATTCACTTGATATTCAATGTCAGCGGTGCTGTTTTGTTCCTTGTGGCGTCATTTGTCATGGGATTGTTTTCCAAGGATATGAGTTTTGGAAATATTTTCAATCGCATGTTCCCCGATGTTCCACAGGTGCAACTTGCTATGTTCCATACGATATTCAATGTGGCTACCGTGATAATAGTTCTTCCGCTGACTGGTGCACTCGTGAAGTTGGTTTGCAAGATGATTCCCGACAAGGTTGAAACCGATCCAGACAGTCCGCGCCTATTCTTCGTTGACGAGAACATGCTTAAAACTCCGCCGGTGGCAGTACAGCAGACAAAGCGCGAGATTGTAAACATGGCGCAGATTGCTATCGGCAATTTCAACCGTTCGTTGGACATTGTTACAAAGTTGGATTTCACCGAAAAAGAAAAGTTTGCAAAAGAGGAAAATCAGTTGAATTTCCTCAACACCGCAATCATCGATTATGTAGTAAAACTCTCTAAGATGCGTCAGTTGAGCGAAAAGGACCACAACTATCTTACTACGACTTTCCGCAGCGTACGCGACATTGAGCGTATAGGCGACTATGCTGAAAACATTGTCGAATATGCTGGAATGCTGAAGGAGTCGGGCGAAAAGTTTTCATCGCAGGCAGTGGAGGAAATAGAGAATGTGCGTACTCTCATCAACGAATTGTACGATAAGATAATGCAGGCGTACAACGATGAGGATTTAAATGCTTTTGCCGAGGCCGACAAGATAGAGGATAAAATAGACGAGTATACCAAGCACATGGAAACCAGTCATATTGCTCGTATGTCGCTTGGGCTTTGTTCTCCGGATGTTGGAGCCGAATACCTGTCGCTGTCGTCCAATGCCGAGCGTGTAGCCGACCACCTTATAAATGTTGGAAAGTCGATACGAAGGCTGGTGTAACGTCGCAATGTTTTTCGCCGATTGCAATGAATTGCGCCGATTGAGACGCAAAATTTTGCGTCTGTACATCAAAATATTATTTGTGTTTCATAAGCAAAAGCCATTTCGCCTCAAGCCTGCTCGCCAAAATCAAAAATCGTACTTCGTAACCTTTAGCTCGGTCTTGCCAAATCGTAAATAATATTGTAACTTTGCGACTTTAATTTAACACAATGAAGAAGCTATTCAACCCTATAAAGGACAAGAGTGGTGAGATAATCGAATGCCTGATGTCGTCGCCAGATATGCCAACCAATGAAGATTTGCGCTTCAAGATAAGGCTTTCGATTGAAGAAACTGTAGAGAATGTAGTGCAGTATGCCTACAAGGATAGCATAGGATGGATGGAAGTCGAAACCAATCTCGACGACAAAGCTCTGATGCTCACAGTTACGCTCAAGGACGCTGGAAAGCCGTTCAATCCGCTCGAAATGCCCGACCCCGACATAACATTGTCGGTCGAGGAGCGCGAAATCGGCGGACTGGGCATCTACCTGTGCAAGCAGCTTATGGACGAGGTGACATACCGCTACGAAGACGGCTGCAACATACTCACAATGAAGAAAAACATCGCAAAACAGTAGCATTATGTGGTTCTCTAAATCTTTTTCCACAAGGCTCAGCCTTAATGTGCTGCTCATAGTGACGATATTCTTTATCGTCGTGCTTGGCATTGTGGCGGTATCATCGCACATGCTTATCTCGGAAGAAGCCACCCGCAGCGCTTCCAACATACTCAAGGCCAGCATCCTCGACATAGAGAAGACCTTGCAGACAGTGGAGTCAACCGTGAAGGATGCTTCGTGGCTCGTAAAGGAAAACAGCAAAGACGAAAAATATCTTTACCACATAACCAACAAGGTGGTTGACGAAAATACAAACATCATAGGTAGCGCCATAGCATTCGATTCCTGCTATTTCGATGGAAGACATTTCTTTTCGCCATATTCGTACGAAGACCCCGAAACTGGTGAACTGAAAAGCAAGGAGCTTGGTTCGGTCGAAAACGACTATTTCACGCAGGAATGGTATGTAGAGCCAAAGAAGTCGGGCAAACCGCATTGGAGTGAACCTTATTTCGATGCTGGCGGTGGCGAGCAGATGATGACAACCTACAGCTACCCTATAAAGGACAGCACGGGCAACATCTACGCTATTATCACCGCCGACATTTCGCTCGAATGGCTTTCGAAGAAAGTCGATGACATTCATCCCTACGAACATTCGCACTCGACGCTCATAAGCGCAAAGGGCAAATACCTTTCGGCAGGATGGCAGGCCAATATGACCGACGAGACAGCCTATTCCTATGCCGAAAAGATGGACGACCCGCGCATACTTGAAATATCGAAGAACATGCTTGCTGGCGACAGCGGTACTATGCGCTATATGGTTGACAACAAACTCAGTTTTGCCGTTTACGGACCGCTTTCCAATGGCTGGTCGATGGCTATCAACTGCGAATACCGCGATGTGCTCGAGCGTTCGTCCAAAATGCATGTGGTGCTGATTTTAGTCGGACTGGTAGGTCTGCTCGTGATGTTCATAATGTGCTATTTCAAGATAAGGCAGTTGACTCAACCGATTAAGGAGTTCTCGAAATCGGCACATAGTATTGCCCAGGGAAATTTCAACGCTCAATTCCCAAAAGTAAAGTCGAAGGACGAGATTCTGACGCTGCGCGATTCGCTGGAAGAAATGCAGAAATATATTGTCACTTACCTTGAGCAGGTAGAAACGGCAACCTCGGCGAAAAAGCGAATGGAAACGCAGTTGTACATCGGTCAGAAAATACAGGAAGGTATGCTTCCGAAGAATTTCCCCAACGACAGCCGATGCTCGCTCAATGCGAGGGTAGTTCCTGCCAAGGAGGTCGGTGGCGATCTGTACGACTTTACCATCAATGGCAACCGCCTTTATTTCTCGGTGGGCGATGTTTCGGGCAAGGGCGTTCCTGCGGCCTTCGTGATGGCAATAACTAGGGTGATGTGCCACTTGTTTGCCGATTTGGGACTGCCGGTTAAGGATGTTGCTACTAGGATAAACAACAGCATCGCCAAGAACAACGACGCAAATATGTTCGTCACCTTGTTTTTCGGCTGCATCGACCTTGATACCATGAAGATGGAATTCTGCAACGCAGGTCACAACCCGATAATTGTCATTCCGCCCGACGGAAATCCGTACTACCTGAAGGCCAACCCGAATATGGCGATAGGCGTGTGTGGAGGTTTCGACTACAAGGGCGAAAACTTGGATTTGCGTACCGGAACCAAGCTTCTGCTTTATACCGACGGCGTAACCGAAGCCGAAAAAGCCGACAAGGAGCAGTTTGGCGAGGAAAGGCTGCTGCAGCTGGCATCGAGGACAGATTTCAGGGATCTAAGTTCCGAAGAGATGGTTTCGACGGTTCACAAGGCTGTGACCGATTTTGCTGGCGGTAACGAACAGAACGACGACATCACAATTTTTGCAATAACAATATAATTAGATATGGAAGTTAAAATTGAAAACCTTGAAAATAAGACTATGGTTGTCTTGAGCGGAAGACTCGATACCACCAATGCTGACAAGTTTCAACAGGACATTGCTCCGCTGATGCAAGGCGATGCACCAGATATCGAAATCGACTGCACCGATATGGAATACACCTCAAGCCAGGGGCTCCGTATGTTCCTTATGCTTCAGAAAAGCGTGACGGCACGCAAAGGCAGCCTCGTGATGCGCAATATGAAGCCAAATGTAAAGGAAGTGTTCGATATCACTGGTTTCTCGAATATCATAAGGATAATCTGATTCCTGCGGGCGGTTACCTAAACTTTTTAAAAATTTATGGAATACGAATTGGACCTGCATTGTCAGATGATTCTTGACGAATACCGCGAGAATCTGGCGATATTTGAAAAGATGAAGGAAATCGTGCGAGCACAACTCGAAAAGTGTGTCGCCGACAACAACATATATGTCACTGCAATAGAGTCGAGGATAAAGACCGAAAACAGTCTTGCAGGCAAGCTGGAACTCAAGGGGCACAAGTACAAGACGCTTTCGGACATTACCGACATTCTGGGAACTCGCGTCATCACCTTCTATTCCGAGGAAGTTGACAAGATTTCGGCACTCATCGACAAGGTTTTCGAAGTCGATTGGGAAAATTCGGTTGACAAGCGCAAGGCTCTCGACCTCGACCAGTTCGGATATATGTCGCTGCACTACATCTGTCGCATACCAAAGTCGCTGTGTTACGATGCCGAACATCCCGAAATAAACGATTTCCGCTTCGAAATACAGATGCGCACCGCCCTGCAGCATGTGTGGGCTACAATGTACCACGACACAGGTTACAAGTCGGGCATTGAGATGCCGAAGGAGCATCTGCGCAATATGAATCGTCTTGCCGGTATGCTTGAACTTGCCGACGAGCAGTTCAGCCGCATACGCAAGGAAATCACCGACTACCGCCGCAATGTGCAGTCGTTGGTTACCGATGGCAACTTCGACGAAGTGCCTCTCGACAGCGACACATTCCGCAGCTATCTCACAATGAAGCCTTTCAAGAAGCTAATCGACAAGATTGCAACCATCAATCAGGCCGAAATTTACGAGGACAACCTTATGCGCTACTTGGCAACACTGATAAAGATGAACTTCCGTACACTCGGCGACTTGCATCGACTTATCAAGGAATGTAGCGAAGATGCCTACAAGCTTGCGCTTCATCAGCTTTCGTCAACCGACCTCGACATTCTTGCACTGTCGGTGGCATTGCAGAACCTTTGTCTGGTTTACATTATAAAGAAGGGTGGTGGCGAAGTCGGTCTGCGTATGTTTTACGATGCAGTTTTCGGACAGTCGGCATATAATGAGGAGCGCGCACATCGTACATTCGAACAGATTTCAAAGATTAACATAAAGTAGAAATATTAAATTATGGCAAACAAATATATAGACACATCCATTCTTGACAAGGCAATGCATTTTGCAATAGATGCACACGCCAATACCGAACGCCGTGGCAAGGGATTCCCATACTCGATACATCTAATGGAAGCTGTAGAAATTGCCGCAACAATAACCTCCGATCAGGAAATACTTGCCGCAACAGCATTGCACGACACAATTGAAGATACCGATGTCACATTGGAGCAGTTGCGCGAGGAATTTGGCGACAGGATTGTCGCCTTGGTCGAAGCCGAAAGTGACAAGTTTGCAAACGGCTTTTCGGAGCGTGACAGTTGGACCGACCGCAAGAAGGCTGGATTGGTACGCCTTGCCAATTCTCCATACGATGCCAAAGTTGTGGCTATGGGCGACAAACTCTCGAATATGCGTGCCATCGCCCGCGACTACGAGCGTATTGGCGATGAACTTTGGAAAATCTTCCATGCTCCAAACGGCAAATCCGATCACGATTGGCGCTACCGTGGACTGGCTGTGGCTTTGTTTGACCTTGCTGGAACTCCAGCTTACCGCGAATTTATTACTCTGCTCGAGAAGACTTTCGGTCAGAAGGATTTCGGAGAGCCTGCAAAAATCAGCCTCGCAGACTATGAACGTAGTGGCGAAGGCTTCAACGCCGAAAGTTACAACCACAAAGGCGGACGCACAATGATAAAGCTGTACTCCGAATCGGTGTCTCCAGAACTGCCATTGCGCGAACTTCGCACCGCAATGAATGTTTTCCGAATGGGACTTCTTACGCCTATGCCAGGACGCTTTGTCACCGACGGCAAGAGGTTCGGTTGTGAGTTTAGTCGTGTTGTAGATAAGAAGTCGTTCGCAAGGGCAATATCCGAGAATCCCGACAGTATGAAAAGGTATGCCGCCGAATTTTCACGTATGTGCAAGCAGTTGCATTCTACGGTCTGCAATCCTGCTGTATTCCCGTCGGCTGTAGATATGTCTTGCAAGGCAGTTGAAAATGCAGAAATTTTTACCGACGACGAGAAGAAAAAAGTTCTCGATTTTGTGAAAAGCGTACCATCGGCAACGACTTGTCTCCATGGCGACTTGCATATAGGCAATATTCTCGATTCGAGTTTCGGCAACTTGTGGATCGACCTTGCCGATTTCAGCTATGGCAATCCGCTGTTCGACTTTGGCATGATGTACCTTGTCTGCAGGTGCAATCCCGACGATTTGACAAAGAAGCTATATCATATCGACAATGAGGCAATGCTTAGGTTCTGGAAGTTATTTGCCTGCGAATATTTTGGCGCCGACACTCCCGAAAAGTTTGCCGAAGTAGAAAATAGACTTCGCCCGTTTGCCGCACTGAAGATGCTGTATTTCAAAATTAAGGGACACGACGATTTCATAAGGGAAAGTCTGTTGGGATAATGACAAAAAAATAAAGGCTGAAGATTTTCTCCAGCCTTTATTTTTTATTGCATAAAACTATTCATTTTTCTTATTTTTCGGTTTTTTCTTTCTTGCCTTTGCCGATGCAAATGCTCCGAGAATTGCTACGCAGAATACAATTGCGCCGTACATGCATTCTATCGAAAGCATTATCACTGCTTCGATACCAAGGAAGAATACCAATGCTATTGCCACGCCCCATGCGCTCTTTGTGCGTACGCAGTCGAGAACTAGCTTCACGAGGCAGAACAGCAACATTGCTATCTGGCTACCTAGCAGAACCCATGAACAAGCTGCTGCTGAAGCTTTTGCTATGTAAACGATTACGCTAGCTCCAAGTCCTGCAAGAGCAACTACTGTTCCCCATTTCCATTCTTTCCACTTCTTGCCTTCGCTAAGTCCAGCGTGAACCGACATTTCGGCTGTAACCTGCATTACAGCGCATATCATCCAGTAAACCACTAGGACAAGACCTACAAGTCCGAGAATTGTAAGTCCCCAGTCGCCAACTACATCGTAGTCGCAGAACCAGCCAATGCATGGTTTTTCTCCCCACCTGTTAACTATTGGCAGGTCGCTCATAAAGCAGTAGTAATAGATTGAAATCAAGGTTATTCCAAACAGTGTGTACAGAATAGGATAAAATTTTGATCTGTCTCTGTATCTAATATGGAAATTTACTAATTCCATTAGTGCTGCCATTATGAATATAAATATCAAAAGTCCTAATGGATTAACACCTAGTGGGTTGCTGTGGTGCAGATTAATAAGATCTGGAATGTTCGTAATTGCAGATTCACTAAGCCTTTCTATAAAACTCATATTGTATCTTTTTATTTAAATTTTAGCAGGTTCAATAATATGAGGTAGTATGGCGTGAACCTGCTGTTAGCGCAATACACCAATTTCGGTGCAAAAATACATTTTTTTGCTAATTAAATAAAATGATATTGATTATAATTTATTATATCTTTTCCTGCCGAAAATCAGTCTGCCTACCAGCACTGCTATTCCAAGTCCGACAGCTATTGACCCTATCCACCAAGGATTAGCGTATGCACTAAGGTCAGGTGTTACAGAAACATCGGCATTGAAGAAGAATACTGCGCTGACAACCAATGCGTTATTGGTGGCATGGGCTACAATTGACAACCACAACGATCCAGATGAATAAAACAAATATCCGAGTATAGCCCCAAGAATAAATCGTGGTAATAGTCCTGAAAATTGCATGTGTATTGCTGAAAAAATAATCGCGGTTAGCAATATTGCAAAGTGCTTGCTTTTCATCGTACTGCAGAGATATTTTTGCAAAACTCCACGGAAAAACATTTCCTCGCAGATAGCTGGAGTTATGGCTAAGGCGATGAGGTTCAGCAAATATCCACCTAAACTGTCAGCTGCAAGAGCTTTTTGTGTGGCTTGTATCGCACGGAAGTCGGCATTGCGGAAATATTCTTCCAAACTTTTAAGCGCATCGGGAAAACTATAACAGGCATTCAAGCTTGAAATAAACTCGATAGCTGGCATTATCGCAAGCATGAACACAAAGGCGAGGATGTGCTTCGCGGGTTTGGGGCTTTCGGTCATGCCCAGAAACCGAAATTGAGGTTCTCCGTTTCCAATAAATCGTGCGGCAAGTAGGGCTGGCAATCCAAACGACAATACCGATGACAAGATAAGTAGCAACTTGTAGGCGGCTCCATCCTGCATATATCCGTACAATAAGCTTATCGCCAATGTGTTAAGCATAAAGCCAAAACACAGGCAAAGTATTATTGCCAGCAACTTACCCAAAGGCGATAATTCACGATTGAACATAATAATCGGTATTGTAGTGATAGTTAAGGGTTATCCTGTCTTTGATTTCAGATTTTGCAATGGGATGGTTGAAATGTGGTGCTTTTACTCCTGTTCCAATTTCGTCACCATTGGTGAAAATCCTTGCTTCATCCCATAGCCCAAGCGAAAGAAACGAATTTATTGTCTGAGCACCCCCTTCGACAATTACCGATTGGATTTCGTTGCGGTACAATATGTCAAGTACTTGTGGGACAATGTTTTCATCGAAGTCAGCCTTGCAGAAAATTAGATTGTCATTTGTACCTTCTTTTTTACCATTGATTATTATTGTCTTTGCTTGATTATCAAGAATTTTGCTTGATTCTGGTACTTTTAGTTCACGGTCAATGCATACTCGCACTGGATTTCGTCCAGCCCAAAGGCGGGCGGTCAGCTGTGGGTTATCGAGCAGGGTGGTTCGCGTGCCTACCAAAATGGCATCTTCCTCTGTGCGCCATTTGTGTACAAGTCTATCGAAATTTACATTTGTGATTTTCAGTGGCTTTTGAGTGCTGTCGGAGCGAATGTTATCAATGAAACCATCAGCGGTTTGCGCCCATTTAAGGATTATGTATGGTCTGCGCTTTGTGTGGTATGTAAAGAATCTGCGGTTCAGCCAGTCGCATTCCTGTTTCAGAACGCCAATTTTAACATCAACTCCTGCATTTTTCAGTTTCTCGATACCTTTTCCTGCAACCTTTTCAAATGGGTCGATGCTACCGACAACGACATTTGGAATGCCTTCGCGGATAAGCATGTCGGCACAGGCTGGTGTTCGTCCTACATGGGCACATGGTTCGAGAGATACATATATTGTGGATTCCTTAATCAAGGATTTGTCCTTCACGGAATTTACGGCATTTACTTCGGCGTGGGCTTCGCCACAGCGACGATGCCAACCTTCGCCTATAATTTTGCCGTTATGTACGATAACAGCACCAACCATAGGGTTTGGAGATGCCGTTCCGAACCCGCATTTTGCGAGTTCGATGCACCGTCTCATGTAGATTTCGTCCATTGTGGGATTACCAGTCGAGTCCTCTTTGCTTAAGTTCCTTCTGGCTAAGTTCCTGACCAGCACTTGCGGCACGGCGGAAATGTGCTATTGCATCGGCTTCCTGATCCATCGACATGTAAAGCTTGCCGATGTTGTAGTTGGTGTCGACATGGTTTGGATTGATACTCAATGCCTTGTTGTAGTATTCCATTGCCTTGGTCGGATTTGTCGAGAAATATGCAGCACCAAGGTTGTTGTACGAATCGATGTTGTCCGGATTAAGTTCGAGAGCTTTGAGGTAGTTTTTAACGGCTTTGCTTTCGCCTTTCACATCATCCGAATAATAGTAGGCAACACCGAGGTTATTGTATGCATCGGCATTGTCCTTGTTGACTTCTATTGCCTTCTTGAACCACTCGATAGCTTCAACATATTCACCTTGGTCTTCGTAAATCACGCCGATAGCATTGTATGCATCATCGTTGCGCGGATTGATTTCGAGAGCCTTCTTACAGCTTTCCAAAGCCTTCTCGTAGTTTCCGTTGTGCGAATATGCAAGTCCAAGGTTGTTGTATGCACCATCGTATAATGCGCTGATTGATACAGCCTTTGTGTAGTATGATATTGCCTTCTTGTAGTTTTTCAGTTCGTCGTAGGCGTTGCCTAGAGCATTGTAGGCAGTGTCGTATTTCGGATTAATCTTGATTGCGTTTTCAAACAGGCTTATTGCCTTGTTGAAGTCGCCTTCGTCGTAGTAAACATAGCCGAGATTCTTAACTGCTTCGTAATATTTTGGATCAAGCTTTATTGCCATCTGGAAGTTTATCATGGCCTTGTCGAGATTGCCAAATGCGGCGTAAGCCTTGCCAAGTGTATTGTAAGCCAAGGCGTTTTCCTTGTTTATTTCAACATATTTCGACAGGTCGTTTATTGTCTGCATGTAATTGTCGTTGTTGAAGGCGAACAATCCGTTTGACAGGAGTGCTTCTTCGTTCTGCGAGTATGCTGTTGTAGTAGCCAGCACAAATGCAATCAGTATGGCAATGTTTAGTCTCATACAATTTTATGGCTTTGAATACTATTCGGCAAATTTAAATATTTTTTACTTACACTGCACAAGTATATTTTTAAAAATATAGTTTAGTCGTTTGCTTCCTTCAGTCGTTCTGCGTTTTCGGCCATGATTAGCTGGTCGATAAGTTCCTGAATGTCACCAAGCATAAAGTTTTGCAAGTTGTACATGGTGTAGTTGATGCGGTGGTCGGTAACGCGCCCCTGCGGGAAGTTGTAGGTGCGGATCTTTGCCGAGCGGTCGCCTGTGGAAACCATGGTCTTGCGCTTCTTTGAAATTTCGTCCAAATATTTCTGATATTCAAGGTTGTACAAACGAGTACGAAGTTCCTTCATTGCCGACTCGATATTCTTCAGTTTCGACTTTTCGTCCTGGCATGTAACTACGATTCCGGTAGGGATGTGAGTAAGACGAATAGCCGAGTAAGTGGTATTTACCGACTGTCCGCCAGGTCCAGATGAGCAGAACTCATCGCGCTTGATGTCGGCTGGGTTAATTTTGATGTCAACCTCGTCGGCTTCGGGCAATACGGCAACCGATGCTGCAGATGTGTGTACACGACCTTGTGTTTCGGTCTGCGGAACGCGCTGTACGCGGTGAACGCCAGATTCGTATTTCAAGATTCCGTAAACTCCATGTCCGGTAACTGTGAAAACAACTTCCTTGTAACCGCCGACAGTGCCTTCGGTTGCGCGTGTGATTTCGGTTTTCCATCCTTTGGTTTCGCAGTATTTCATGTACATGCGCATAAGTTCGCCTGCAAAAAGGCTGGCTTCGTCACCACCTGCACCGCCACGTATTTCCACAATGGCATTCTTCTCATCCTCAGGGTCTTTGGGGATAAGCAGAAGTTTTATCTTTTCTTCCATCGGGTCAATCTTGGCAGTAAGTTCATCGATTTCCATCTTTGCCATTTCACGCATTTCCTCGTCCTTCTCGGTCGAAAGTATCGACTTGGCATTGTCGATGTTGGAAATCATATTGGTATATTCGTCGTAGGCTTCGACAATAGGTTCCAAGTCCTTGTATTCCTTGTTCAGTTTTACGTACTTGTCCATATCGGACATTATCGACTGGTCGGTAAGCATTTTGCCAACTTCGATGAATCGAGCCTTTACGCCTTTGAGTTTTTCTAATATTAAGTTGTTTGCCATATGCTAAAGTTCAATGTTCAAAAGTTCAAAGTTTCAATAATTTGATAATTTAAAATTCATAAATTCTATTCAATCGTAAATCTAAAATCGTCAATCGTAAATTAATAACTAAATTCTCCTTTGTCCGATTTGATTGTCAGTTTCTTGCCTTCGCATTTCTCGCAATGTCCGATTACCTTTGCATCTACGCCGAAGCTCTTGCTAATCGAAATTATTCCATCGGCGATGCTTTCAGGTACATAAAGTTCCATGCGGTGTCCCATGTTGAATACCTTGTACATTTCGCGCCAGTCGGTGCCGCTTTGTTCCTGTATTAGCTTGAATAGCAACGGAGTTTCGAACATATTGTCCTTCACTACATGCAGGTTGTCAACGAAGTTGAGAATCTTTGTTTGAGCACCGCCACTGCAATGTATTATGCCGTTAATCTGATGCCTGTAATGGTTCAAGATTTCGCGGATTACCGGTGCGTAGGTGCGGGTAG
Source organism: uncultured Bacteroidia bacterium (assembly GCA_902791865.1). Lineage (GTDB taxonomy): Bacteria > Bacteroidota > Bacteroidia > Bacteroidales > ML635J-15 > Bact-19. The sequence goes on along the minus strand of CADAXK010000009.1, from coordinate 31,962 downwards.
GAGAGAGGACTAGCTTTCCAGCATCGCTGTACGGATCTTCTAATTTGTCGGTAAGGTGGCATTTGCCCGAATATACAAGTTCCTGTGGTATGCCGTTGTCGTAGCTTTCGGGATATTTTTCGGCAAGGTACTTTGCAAATACATCGTGGCGGGCTGAGGTAAGTCCGTTGCTTCCCATACCACCGTTGTAAAAGGTTTCGTATTTTGCCTGTCCGTAAGATGCAAGACCTACAATCACATTTCCATCACCAATTTTCTCATTGGTTATCAATTCGCTACGCTTCATGCGACAGGTTACGGTAGAATCTACGATTACCGTTCTTACAAGGTCGCCAACATCGGCAGTTTCGCCACCTGTGAGCACAATGTTTACGCCAAATTGGCGCATTGTGTCGCAGAATTCCTGCGTGCCGTTTATTATTGCCGAGATAACTTCGCCTGGAATGAGCCTTTTGTTGCGTCCGATGGTGGATGACAGCAATATGTTGTCGGTTGCTCCAACGCAAAGCAGGTCGTCGGTGTTCATCACGATAGCATCAATGGCTATTCCTTTCCATACCGAAAGGTCGCCAGTTTCGCGCCAGTACATGTAGGCCAGCGATGATTTTGTGCCAGCGCCATCTGCATGCATGATGTTGCAATAATCTTTGTCACCGCAGAGAATGTCGGGTATAATTTTGCAGAACGACTTGGGATACAAGCCCTTGTCAATGTTCTTTATTGCATTGTGGACATCTTCCTTTGAGGCCGAAACACCCCTTTGATTGTATCTGAAATTATCAGGCATAACCTTTTTGTTTTGAGGTTGCAAAATTAGATAAAATTTTTTAAAGTTGACCGCTAATTTTCCCAGTATACCATCAAAATAACAAATCCCCCTGAAATTGTTTCAGGAGGATTTGTGTGCAATTGTGTTTCAAATTATTATCTAAAAATCGAAATTTTCTGTGTCGTAACCTTGCCTTCGGTTGAAATTATCTGTACACTGTACAGTCCAGGACTCCAGCCGTTGCAGTTGATGGTTATGCGTTCTGATTCGTTGTTTTCGATTTCGGTAACAAGCTGTCCAATTGCGTTGAAAATCTGGACTGTAGCAATGCGCTGTCCTTCGATGAAGAATTGGTCATCTGTCGGGTTCGGGTAGATGCTCAATTCATCGGCAGACCATTCGTCGATAGCATCGGTAAATACGCACTCCTCGTTGGACAGTTTGAACATTCCGTACTCGCAGTCGCTTTCAATCACATAGCAGTGGTTACCAGATTCGGTAACATTGTCGGTATAGGAAATTTCATTTGTTGTTCCGACAAACTCATTGTCCCTGAAAATCCTATATTTCACCGCACCTTCACATTCTGTCCATTTGAGCGCAACAGTATTTCCAAAAGCTTCGGCTATCAGAACAGGTGTTTCGGTGCAGAAATCAGATACAATCCTAAAGCATTTCGAAGTCGAAACCTCGCTGCAGACACCATCCTCGAAGTGTGCAATGAGAACGTAGCAGTACTCGCTTTCGGGAACTACATCAGTATCGACGAAAGTCGTTGTTGTGAGATGCTCGTCGAGCGGTTCGCTGTATTTGTAGAGACTGAAGTAGTCGACACCTACTGGCATGTTCCACGATATGGTTATTGCTTCGCCTTCGCTCATTACTTCCAAAACAAGCGGGATGTTGCACGGGATCTCCAGAATCTCTACGCATACCGTTTCGGACGGATGCGTCATGCAGGTGTAATCGCCAACCAGCGAAGCCCTTACATTGAAGCAATGTTCTCCAGCAGGTAAATTTTCAAGTGTTATTGAAGTCTCAGTCGTGGTGTCGATTGCATATTGTGAATTGTCGCAGAAAACAAGGTACGAAACCGAGTTGTAGTCGCCAAGTTCTACTGGCTGCCAGTTCAAGTTTACGACAGTATAGTTGTCGGTTGTAGCTGTAAGCTGCTGTACTGCATCACATTCCGGAACCACGGCCGAAATTGAAATATTCAAGTCGTCCGACTGGTCGCCAATAACGTTGGCAAGATGGTATCTTACTGTTGCATTGAAAGTGCCTGTTTCGGTTACATATTCGCTTATTATAATCGTCACGCTTTCGTTTGGTTGTATTTCGCCATTCTTCCTGTCGGTGGTGACCAAGTTGTTGATTCTACCGATTTCGTAGGCGGCGATGGTGTTGTGTCCAGTTGGATTCTGAACATTGGCAAGAAGTACGTATTTGCCGTCAAATATCTGTGCCGATGCGCAGATGCCGCCAGCCAATGACACATCACTTATTTCAATGTCGTCAAGGTAGTGCGCTTTGTCGGTGAAATTGCCGTCGCTAAGGCTAAACTGCCTTATGTATGCCGAAGGACCGTTATCCTGCGATGTCTGTGAGAACAGCCACAGGTACGGACCGCCTGGCGACAGGTTGTCGAATGCAGAACCATATATGTTTTCAAGGTCGTTGCGGATGCGTGTCGATACGCCAGTAGCAGTGTCGATGCTGTATAGCGAGTTCCAGTCGCCGGCAAGAAGTTTTCCGTTCTGCTTGTTGAACGAACAATGACGGATGTTGTTCAGGTCGGTAATGATACTATCGACAACTATTTGGTTGTAAAGGTCAAGCTTTAAGATGACGTTGGTTGCATCGGTTCCATAGAAGTATGTTCCGTCGTACGACAAGTTCCTAATCATACCAACATTCTCGATGAAGAATGTTTCGACGTACTCGCCATCGGGTGTATAGCGATTGAACTCGCCAGGACGCTGCCACGACGAAGTGTAGATGAAGAATCCGTCGGTTGCGATAGCCTGCTCTGCATTGAACCTTGTGTTGAAGGTCTGTATGCTGTCCCAGAGAGCTCGCGAATTCCTACTGTGGCGAGTTCCTTCAGGTTCGGGCAGAAGTTCAAGCCCTTCGTATTCGGCAACCGAACTCCAGACTAGCGGGGCTGTACCTACATTGCTAATGGTTATGGAATCGTAATGCGCCATATAAGGATACGTAGTTATCGAAATATCCTCGGCATTTATCGAAATCTGTGCAGAGTAGAGTTCAAAGTTAAAAGATGTATCCTGGTGAATATCAACCTCTTCGCTATATGTTGCATAATCTACTGCCGATACCCACAACGGCTGGGTTCCCTTCGGTGCCATCAGCGAATATTCACCATCGTCGTTTGTCCATGCAACTGCGTTACCTATGACAACCCTTGCATTTGGAATTGCAGTACTTGTGCTAGCATCGGTTACTACACCCGAAGCCATCCTATAACAATCGTCGATATTGAGGTGCAAGCAATATGCGGTGTCGGCATCCTCAGCAAAGTAGAACCTGCGCATGTAGTCGCCACTTTCCGTAAAGGTTGTATCGAGGTATGTGTATTCATCTGCACAGATGATTACTGTATCCAAGGCGGCATATATGGTTTTACCCTTGATGCAACGGACACTTAAGCCGTACGACATTTCGCTTGATTCTTCGAAGAACATTGTGCTTCTAATGTTGATATGTCGGTTGTAGGCTTTGTTTGAGCCTTTTTCGGTTGCCGACCAGAAATAAGCATCTTGTCCGGCTTCGTATTGTCCCATATATCGACCAGCTTCTACTTCCTCAAAACCTGTTCGTGCAAAATTGTAAGTTCCAGTAATGATGGCGCCATATTCAGGGTCTGTGTTATATGAAGCCAACTGTGATGCAGCATAGTTCCAGTCTCCGCCAAGTGTTTTATAAAGTTGGTTCCATTCGGCCTTGCTCGGGAGATGCCAGCCATTCGGACAAATGCCCTGCACACCGCTTGGATTCAGTACGCTGCTGCTGTCGGTTGCAGTGTTCATTGCTGCCGGCCAGTTGTACAGGTAACCATATTCTGGCACAGAATTAGAACTATTGCCAGGATTGTAGCGGCGTGGAAGGGTTGACGATAATTCTCCTTGAGTGCCAAAAGGAATATTTCCTCCATATCTCAAGTTTTCGGCCATCCATTTCTGGTTGCCGATTATAATGGATTTATATTCGGTGTCATCACGTTCGTCGATGAAAGTTCCGTAGGTATAGAACGAAACTGTATCGCTTCGGGATGTTCCAAGGCTGTCGGTAGCCTCTGCCACGAACCAGTATTGTGTTTCGGGCTGAAGGTCGTAGAAATGTGCGTAATAATAGCCTAAGTTGCTGTTGTATTCAATCTCTGCCTGCTCTGTTAGGTTGTTCCTGTCGGTGCCACAGAACATGTTTACTTCAAGTCCATTTTCATCGTCTGACAATACATGTACATAAATTCCCATTGATGTTGTATCGCGGTATTGTGTGTATAAGATCAAGGCATCAGGCGGACCTACAGTCCTGAAATAGTTAACTTCACCGTACAAAGTTGTGTCGGCTGTAGTTGCAAAAGCAGTGAAGTAGTATCTCTTGCCAGGAACAAAACTTTCAGTTTCAGTTACATAGTAGAAAAATCTTCCATTGAATGTTTCATCATGTATTTCTTCGCTAAGATTCGTGCAAACTACCTTTGTCGAATCGGAAATATTAGGCTTCTTGCTGTATATGAAGCCGTATTCTTTGAGATATGATAAGCCGCTGGTATTCGAATCGAAATGACCTTCTATATCTAAAGAATCCGATTCAATAAAGGCAAAATCTGTGTTTACAGGCACTATTTTCGGCGATATTACTAGCACTATGAAAGTCTTTGTTTCGCCCTCGTAGGTTGCGGTAAGTCTAACTTCCACATCGGGCTGGCCAAGTGTGGGTCGAGTAACTGTGGCGTTTCCTCTCGATATTGAGATGTAATTAGGATTGCTTGATGCCCACGATACATTATGTCCCAATATTGTTGTCGGCAGGGTGAAGTTGCTCATTACGCTTGCCGAAGTTTCGTCCTGTGCAAAATAGATAGGTATTCGTGCGGCTATTGTCCTGTTGTTTTCAGGGATTCCCGCAGGCATCGGGTAAAGTCCAGCGGTGTAGTTCCAGTTTGCCGACAAGGTCGATTCGAGTTCCGAGCCGAGCATTTCGGCTGTTGGCTTTCCTGTACCGCGCGAATTATACTTCAGCCTCAACGAGTCGACTCTCAAGTCGCCGACCTGCTCGTCGAAGAAATCATCGGTTTCAGTAAGATTAGGATCTGAGTAATCGTCTTCGGTTGTACCTACTGTTGGATATACGCAGTTGTAAAGGTTATCTTCGCCATTTGTAGCAAAGAACTGTGGTACCGAAACATTATTGCTCATAGTTGCAATTCCATTGCCGAATATACCGCCGAGCTGCATCGAAATGTCGGTGAAAGAGCCATAGTTTGCACAGTTGCTTATTGTAAGATTAGCGAGCGGATTGTAACCTACAATTCCACCCAGCGACACGAAGCCGCAACCTTTGTTTGTAGCATATAGCTCTGCAATGTTCATACATTTGTCAACCACTACGTTTCCGTCAAGAACACTTGCAACAATACCACCAACCATTTCCTGGCCTATTATATTTCCAGCATTAAGGTTCGACGACAAGGTTGCTTCATATAACTGTCCGACAATACCGCCTGCATATACGCCGGTTATTACGGCATTGTTGGTACATCCCGACACCGAACCGCCTTCGATGTTGCCGACTATACCGCCTCCCCACAAATAAGAATCAGCAGAAAGTTCCATCGACAAGTTGTTGGTGCAGTTTGTTATGGTGCTGTTTACCGAGTTGCCTGCGATTCCGCCAAATTTTCCGCTGGATTGTGCCATAACTTTTACATTTTCATTTGCAACCTGCGTTGTGCAATTGGATATTACAGACGACTTTGCATTTATGCACAATGCACCGTAAATTGCTACATCGTATCTCACATCAAACGAAGCGGGAACCAGGACGTTAAGGCTATCGACAAAGCCATTTTCAAGGTCGTTGAATACGTTTGCCGCGCCAAGCTGCTGATTGTAGTGTATGGTGACCGTATGTCCTGCGCCATTGAAGTGTCCGCCGAACTTGTTTACTACAATATTGTTGCAGTCGGCAAGGTCGATGTCGGCGGTAAGCTCGAAATAGGTATCGTCGCCACAGTTGTAAATCTCGAATCCCTTGTAGGTCGATGTAGATTGGTTTTCAGATTGTAGCATAGCTTCTGCAAACATGCTCCATTCCTCGGCATTCTCGATGGTGAGCGGATTGTCGGTGGTGCCGTCGGTGTCGTTTGACTTTGTACGGAACGAAACAATGTCGCCAAAGACGGTCTTGTCGTCATATTTTGCAAATGCCCGGTAGCAGTAGTTTGTCTGTGGAGTAAGGTCGGCAATCTGCCTTGTGAAAGTATTTTCTCCGTATGCCATGCTAAGCGTATCGAGAAGTTGGTTTTCGTTTTCACCGAATACAAATCCCACCTGTGTGATTTCAACTTCCCTGTCGATAACTATTTCGGCGCCCAGGGTTGCTGTGGTAGATGTATGCGGTGCCGAAAGCGTAGTAATCTCGAATGGTGGCAATTTCCTTACCATAACGTTGTCGACTGCTGCCGGCGGATTGTTTCCTCCGCTTCCATCGTTTTTCCAGAAGAATGTAAGGTAGTACAAGCCCGGCTCGTCAATTTGCAATTTGCTAGAGTTGTGCTTCCAGCCCATCTGTTCCGACATTACTCCCGCGGTGCTTATGTCTATCCAGCCTGCTGGTGGAGTATTGTTGGTGCTATTCATGCCGTTGTCTGTACCAGCGGTCAGGTTATGCGAAAGTGAATCGGGGACTAGGAATGCCCTCAGAAGGTCGTAGTTGCCTTCACCTCTTACTCGCCTGTCGAAATCGAACTGGTATTTGTCGGCAGCTGTTATATTTATCCTGCGGTAGGCATAGATGTATGAAGTCGCTCTATTGTTGTACGAATAGTTTTCGCCGCCATCGTCGGAAAGGTAAAGGGATTTTTCCCCGCCGTTGTTTACAGCATAACCTATGTGCCATTTGTTTGTCTGTCTGCCGTTGTTCAGTACCCAGTTTGCATTTTCTTCAGCATCCTCGAAGTCGCAGTTATATGGTTCATAGTCTATATCCATAGCAGTCGGTTCCACTTTGTAAACAGGGCGGATGCGCATAGGCATAAATCTGCTTTCGTATCCCATGCTGAAATTTGGGTCGGATTCAGAATCTCCAGAATAGACAGACAAATAACTTGCTTCTGACGGATTGTCGGTGTATAGCGAATTCGACCAATATTTTGATGTTGTGGAAAGTCCTTCGTCATAACCAGAAGGCAGGAATATGCTGTTGCCGTTGCTATTGCTTGTTACCATCAAACCTTTTATTCCGTTGATTGTTATCCAAGTCGTGGAGCAATTGTCAACAAGTTCCTGCATGTCTTCTGCCGATGGCATAATCCATTCTTCGCCCCAGTTTACAGTTGCGGCATCGTCGGCGGCTTCAAGGGATGTCAGAGAATCGGTAAAGCCATTGTCGCCATATTCCGAGTTGTTGCAGTATTTGGTAAGCGTATTATATCCATCTCCTCCATTACTATATATATATGTGCTCCAATCGTAGTCGTCCTTAGTGGTTGTTTCGCCCCAGGCAAATTCGCTACCAAAATCTTCGGGGTTTGTTGCGCCTATGTTTGTAGTAGCCCAGCGTGTGCCACTTGGTAGGCCAAGGTCAACATAGTAGTGGTCGCCCAACTCTCCGCTTGGAGTAGTAAATGATTTTATTTCGCCATAGCCGGTAGTGTCGCTGTTGGTTGCGTAGGCTCGATAGTAGTATGTTGTGCCGTTGGCAAGTCCTGTAAGCGATGCCGAAAAATCATTTGTTGCAGTTTCGCTATGTTCCGTCTCGGTAAGATTTCCGCGGTTGGTACCATATATGAATCCTCGCTCAATAACATCAGAAGTACCTATGTTTAAGATGCTTCCGTACAAAGTTGCCGTAGTGAGAGTTATATTGTCTGATGAGTTTGTTGCCACAGTAGGCGACTGACGGTAAATAGCGCGAACGGATGACCCTTCGTTACGGTAGTAGTTATATATGAGGTAATCGTCCGAATTGTAATAGAGATACCATGCTAAAAGAGGACTGTCCGAGACAATCGAACTAGACCAGTAGCTGCCTACGGAACCGTCGCCTTCTAAGGTATTATCGTTGCGAAATCCAGCAGCGGGCAGGAAAATGAAATTGCCATTGTTACGACTCGTGAACAACATTCCATTTATGCCATTCTGCGTAGTCCAAGTCCGATTGCAATTGTTAATAAGTTCCTGGATTTCATCACGTGTAGGCATACGCCAGTCTGAACCCCAGTTGGCAGTGGCGGCATCGTCGGTGGCTTCCAAAGTTGTCAAATCGTCGGTAAAGCCATTGTTACCATATACCTCATCATTGCAGTATTTTGTAAGTTTTGGGATATCCTCATTTCCATTACAATATCCGTAGGTATTCCAGTTGTAATTATCCTTGGCAGTGGTTTCGCCCCAAGCAAAGTAGTCGCCGGAGTCCTCGGGATTTTCGGCACCTACATTCATGCTTGCCCATTTCGTGCCGCTAGGTAGTCCAAGGTCAACATAATCGTGTCCAGCATACGAACCATAGGTTTTGAACGACTTTATTTCTCCGTAGCCAGAGCCATCGCTGTTGGTGGCGTAGGCACGGTAGTAGTAGATGGTATTTGGTGTAAGTCCCGTAATCGTAGCCGAAAAGTCATCGGTATCGTCGGCACTTTGCGTATTTTCGGTAAGGTTTTCTGCGCTAGTACCATACTCGAATCCACGCACCGTAATGTCAGATGCACCGTGCAACACTATGCTGCCTTGCAAGTTTGCCGAAGCTGAGCTTACATTTGAATGTGAAACCGTAGAAACAACAGGATTGATAATTCTTTCGATTGAAATGTTATCAATGCTAGCTGGTGGATTATCTCCTTGGTCATTATCGTTTACCCAGAAGAATGCAAGGTAGTATATCCCGGCTTCAAGGTTCAGAATTTTTGTGCTATGCTTCCAGCTCGATTGTCCGTTCATCAACCCGTTTTGGCTTGCATCTATCCATCCCGAAGGAGTATTGCTGCTAGAAATACCATTGCTTTCGCAATTTGTTAAGTTAGGATTGAGCAAAAATGGTATGACAAAGGCCCTTAAATAGTCGTAGGAACTTTCTCCTTTTGCCCGCCAGTCGAAGTCAAACTGATAATCTCCTGTTGCTGTTATCTCTATTTCGCGGCATGCGTATGCGTATGACGTTAACGAATTGTTGTAGGCGTTGCTTACACCGTCGTTATTTGATATGTATAGGCTATTTTCTCCTCCATTGTTTACAGCATAACCAATATGCCATTTGTTGGAGGAACAGTCGGTAAGTGTCCATTTTGCATTTTCCTCGTCATCCTCGAAACCGTTGGAATATGGCAATGGAGCCGGATAGTTGGGTGTTAAGAAGCTCTTGCTTTTCCACAAGCTGTGGTCGGTATCGGAACAAACTGCTCGTACATAGACATAATATCTTGTCCCAATAGACAGCCCTGTAAACAAGTACGAAGAATCGGTCGAACTTATTGGAGTGCTATTTTCGAGTGCATCTTCGTCGAGTATGGTTTCCGATAAAACTAGTTGCCAGCTATCAGTTGTACCCGACCAACTTACCGTTGCCGATTCGGATGTAACGTCTATTACGCTTAGATTTTTTATCTTATGGCATGTTGGACAATACATTGTATATGACACCGGTGACGGAATCTCACCTGATCCAGAGAATATTTCATCGTCATCAACATCAAATACATTATATGAAGTTTCGTAGGCAAAACTGCCATTAACCCATTCAAACCTTATTTCTCTGCCGTTGCAAATAGCAAGCGATCCTGTTGCCGACGAACCACTGTTTATTGTCCATGTTGCCAGCACCTCGTTTGTTGTCGCATCAAAGACCTTTATAGCATTGCCACTCCATCCGTCACCGTACCTGTCGAAAAGTTCGTAGTGTATTTCGCACATATCTTCGGGTATACATACTCTAGTAGCAAAAGTTGTTGTTGTCCAAATGCTTTTGCTGTCTTCTGAACATACGGCGCGTACATATACATAATATGTGTGTGCATGTTCCAATCCAGTTGCAGAATACGATGGTGATGTTGTAGTTACAGGAACAGCGGCTGCGAGTTCTTCATCACTTAGTCCTATTTCCGAAACAATTACTTCCCAGCTTTCTGCGGATCCAGATTCAGTCCAGTTTATTGTTGCCGATTCTGTTGTAATGTCAGTTACTGATAGATTGGCTATCATTCGGCAGGTAATTTTCATAATGTTTATGTTATCGATAGCTGCTGGTGGATTTGAACCGTCATACCCATCGTTTTTCCAGAAGAAAACAAGATAGTATGAATCTGCTTCGAGTTCCTTCTCAACAGCACAGTGCTGCCAATTAGAATAACCATTATACGATGACATGTTTCCCGCGGCTATCCAATCAGATGGTGCATTGTTATTGTTTTGCGACATACCATTGCTTTCACCTGCCGAAAAGTCGGGGTTGAGCGAAGTTGGGACAAGATATGCCTTCATAAGGTCAAAACTGGATTCTCCTTGGGCATACCAGTCGAAGGAAATATAATATAAGCCATTTTCTTCGATATTTAGTTCACGGTAAGCATACACATAAGATGTAGAAGATGTGTTGTAATTATTGCTTACGCCACCATCACTAGATATATAAAGACTTTTTTCTCCGCCGTTGTTTGCTGCTGTACCAATATACCATTGGTTGCTCTGATCTCCGTTGGCAAGTGTCCAGTTGGCGTTTTCGGTGTCATCCTCGAAGCCACAGGAGTAAATTACATTCTGCCCAAACGAAGCAAACGTAGTGAAAAACAATAATATAGCACAAAGTGCTACTTTTGAAAATAGTTTGTGAGGCGTGTATTCTTTCGTTTCCCTCTTATATAAGTTCCTCATAGTAGAAAAATTTTGCGATTAAAAAACGGACAAATGTAATAAAATTTTGTAAATAAAGTATATAAAGATTAAAAATAATGGAAAATACAATTATTTTTAGAAATACAATCATTGTGTCTCAATCGGCGTAACGCATTGCACATAATCGGCGCAACGCATTGCACATAATCGGCGCAAATCATTGCGCCGCTGCAAATCTTCAAATCCAGAAACATGAAATGGGCATCGGCTTCTGTAATGACGTGCTATGGCGCGTCTCTACAGAAACGGGCGTCAGCCCACAGAAACATAGAAACTTGAAACGGCGAAGCCCTCAACGAAATTAACCTTTAGCTCGCGCAAGCAAACTTAGAAACAGCGTAGCGATAAACGCCACAAGCATTAGGACTAAAAGTCGAACAGGCTAAAAGGCTAACAGCCAAAACGTAATAACGTTCGGCACGTTATGGCTTCAAGCCTGTGAGCCTTCGAGCCTGCATGCCCCAAACCTTCAAACGGCGCAGCCATGGAAACTGGCATCAGCCCTAGAAGTCGAGGCTTAGTGAAAGATAGAACATCATCTTTTGGATTTCACCGTTGTTTATTCCCCATGCCCAGTCGGCGCGTACAAAATATCCGAGCAGTTTGCTACGAATGCCCACTCCATAGCCGGCAACGAGTGGATTGTTCTTGTTGTTAATGATTATAGTGACCGGGTATTGTTCGTGATAGTCGTTGTTGTATGCGTTGTTTCCACCGTATGGGTTCAGTCCGCTCCATGCCATGCCTGCATCGAAGAAACCTATTATCTGGAAATTCTTTAGGAAATCGTTGTTTATTGGTTTACGGCTGAAATACGAAATTACAGGAAACCTGAGTTCCATATTGGCCACGGCGAAATTTGTGCCGTTGCGTATGTTTTGGCTAAAACCGCGTAAGTTTGTTGCAACAGCCTGATACACATAGTTAATTTCGGGATCAATCTTAATGTTGGTGTTGAACATTTGTTGCGATGGCACCACGTTTATCCAGTTGTCGATACCACCGAGATAGTATATCAGTTTAGCGTTGCCGAACGATGCGCTTGTAGCTGCCCTGAATGCAAAAATCAGCGAACGGTGTATTGGCTGATAATAGCGGAAGTCGGCGCCAACAACTTCCATGTCGGTTCTTTTCTTGTCGAGTTGCATGAAGGCTTCGGCGAAAATCTTGAATCTGATGCCAGACAATATATTGGTTGCTAGTTCTTTGCTATTGTCGAATATGTATTCTGCCTTTATGCTTCCCCAGTAGTCGTATGCATCTTTCTTGTCAAGCATGTTTAAGTCGGTTGAAAGGAATACATCCTTATTTTGGCGAATATTTGCTGTAAATTGCATTGCATCGACTTGCGAAAACGGATAGCGTAGTATATAGAATGCCTCGTGGGTGAATGTTTTGGTGTAGTTCATATCCAAGTCCGATACGGCTTGTCTGTGCAGTACAAGCTTACGGTTTAGGCGATGCCTCAAGTTCTCAATTGTAAGAAGATATTCATTGCCATCCATGCCCGGGTCGAAACGGAAACCTGCGCTTATGCGGTAATCCTCGAATAAATCGGCGGTTCCTACCTTGAATACCAAATTGAATCCTGGATTGAAATAAAAAGCACTTCCTGTGAATTTTTGGTACGAGTTGAAAAGGTATCCGAAGTCGACTTGTGTCATTATGTAGTTGGTATAGAATGTAGTATGGTATTTTGCTGCACGTGCCGATTTCGCTTCATTCTTTTCATCATCGTCTTTTTTCTTGCTAATTGTTTCAACTACTTCAGGATCGAAAGAGTAGTTGCTGATATTTATTTCGCCTTCGTTACCTTCGGGATTGTCTGCAATTGTCTCAAAGTTTGTTTCGCTATTTTGTTGCTTTTGTGTTGTTTCAAACAATTTCCTGTTCAGTGTGCTACCCGATTCTTTGTTTGACATGTTGTTTTCCGACTTAAATATCCTGAACTTTTTCTCGTCGCGATAACTAATGCCAATGTTGTTGGAAAACTTGTCGTATCCTGCATTCTGTATTCCGAATTTGTAGTTCGACAGTTGTGAGGTTGAGTATGTGTAAGAATAGTGTGTAGTTGTGTCGATGAAGCTTATGGTAGAATCGAGTTTTGTTGTATAAAGGTTTTTGATTCCGTTTTTATCGGAAAGGAAGAAATAGTCGCCACCCAGTTTGAAAGGCATAGTTTCCGATATGTCGGGTGTTTCTGTAACTCTGTTTATGGATTTGTCGGCAACGTTATAAATGAAAATGTCCGTGTTTTCTTGTGTTGCGATGGTATTGTCTTTTTTCGAACCAATTCTTTCCTCGTCTCTTTTCGAAGTGAAAACAATCTGTTTCGATTTGTTTACGTATAGAGGGTCGTAGTCGTCGGCTTCATCGTTTGTTATGTTTTCAATTATGTTGGTTGCAATGTTATAAATGAATATGTCCGACTGTCCATGGTTGAATCCTGCAATTACAATATTCTGTCCGTCAGCAGAATAGTCGAAGGAATTAATCTTTTCCATCGATGGCATCTGTATTTCTTTTTTCTCCCTGGTTTCGAACTGGTAAGTGGTGTAGTAAATTTCACCTTTCTTTTCAATCATGAATCCGAGCATTTGTCCCGACGGATGCCATCGTATTATAGGATAAGTGTTGTCGATAATCTGGTCGAGCATGTGTTCGCGACGGAAAATTTTCTTTGTCTTTCCGTTGCCAAAGTCGTGTACTTTTATCCAGTATTTGCCGAATTTATTTTCGCTCCACGCTATCTTGTCGGAGTTTGAATTATATTGTGCCTGTGCGTATGTCACGTTTTTTCGGCTTCGTTTCAGCACATCGTTTCCTTGTGGTTCGTCGGCTGTGTTGTTGAAGTCTTCGTACTGGGATTTGTAGTATTCTGTCCAGTTTTCCTGAAGAGTTTTCATGTTTGCACCAAGCACATACATGAATGCACTTTCGACGCTCTTTGTAATCCTTGTCAGATAAACAATGTTAGAAATCACCTGAGGTCCGTATGTTCGTGCCACATAATTCCATATTGCGAATCCCATAATTTCTGCATCTATGCCACTCAACTGGTTGATATTGTCGAATTTATTGGAAAGGAAATACACCTTGTTCAGGTTGTCGGCATCAGCATCCCAGTCGTGGGCGATGTACGATACAAGACCGCTTGTGTACCATTCGGGCATACCTATTAGGGTATTGTTTGCAATTTTGTTCTTTATGTTGGATCCGTATATTATGTCGTTAAGTATAATGTTTGCGATGGCGGAAACCACTTGTTCGTGGAATTTTTTCTTGTCGATTTCCGTATACACGAAAGCGATATTGTCAATCACCTTTAATGTTCCGCCAATGTTGTATTCGTCGGCATCTGTGTTGAGACCTATATTGCTTTGCCTGAAGTCCGAAAGATTTTGGAACAGGACAAGTATCATGCGTTTTTCAAGCTTGTGGTCGAAAAAGTTTTCAAGTTGCGGAATCATTTCTGTTGCAATCCCATTTGCCATCTCGGCCATGTCGCTCCCGCCCGCATAAAAATATGTGTCGAATTTAGGGTATCTGTAGTAGTACCATTCAAAATCCTCGAACTGCACGCGATTCTTGCCGAATCTCATCTGGTGTCCGTTGTAGAATTGTGCATGGGCGGACATCATTGTAATGCCCGTCAAGACAAGCAGTAATATTTTTTTAAAGCATTTCAATCAACTGCCATTTTGGGCGTGCAATTTACTAATAATTTGGCAACTTGTGGCTATTAAATAAAAAAACGTGGCGACAATGCTACCTATATTTTTGTGATAATCATATTCGTTTAAAACATTAGTCCAAGTTTAAGCGCAAGTATTCCAACCTTCTGCTTTCTCTGGTGTATATAATAAGACGGTGAAATGTATTCGGGTGAGTATCTTGGTATTCTGTCTTTAATATTGTGATTACCACACATATAGTAGTGAACGCCCAGGCAGAAATGTTCTCCAAGAAGTATGCCTCCTCCAGCTTCCCAAGCGAAAGCTATCGAGGGCTTGTATTTTGTCATGTTGTTAGAATATCCTTCCGGTGTTATAAGTAGCAGCCCCATGCCTGCAGCTCCTTCCATGTATATGCCAATGGTTTTACAGAAGTAGCATTTGTAGTCAAGCCCGATTAGAATCGGAAAATTGATGTAATTGGGTTTTGTCTTGTTTCCGTAAAAGGTGCGCATGTCCTTGTTTAGCTGATTCCACATTGCCTCTATGTTAAAGATAAGTCCCATTCCGAAAGAGAACTTGTATCCAGTCTTGAAGCCGAAACCTCCGCCAAATGTTGCATTTCCGCAGTTGTCAAAACTGTATACTGTAGAAGTTGTTGGTGTTGTCGATGCCTTGGCAAAATCGCCTCTAGGCATAGTTCCTATAAAGTTAAG
Organism: uncultured Bacteroidia bacterium; assembly: GCA_902791865.1. Classification (GTDB taxonomy): domain Bacteria; phylum Bacteroidota; class Bacteroidia; order Bacteroidales; family ML635J-15; genus Bact-19. The sequence continues at coordinate 16,670 of CADAXK010000009.1, read as the reverse complement.
AGTGAAACTTCCTCCCGATTTGGGCAAATGGAATTGTGCATGGCAAATGTTTACCCCGAATATTATTGTTGCGATTATCACCGCAAACACCCTATCAAACTTCATTTTATATTTTTTAAATTCGCAAAACTAACGAATTTCCAGTAAAGCATCGTTGCTAATGTTGCGATTATATGAGTAGTTGTATTTTAAATATATGTGTATTGTTTGCTTATATAAAAGTTTTTTAAAATCCCATCAGCACAATGGCAATAATTGCTAATCCGCCGCCGATGAGGTTAAGTTTGCTTAACTTTTCTTTGAAAAATGCCATGCCAATAATGATTGAGAGCAGAATTGTCGAAGTGTTGCATATACCATAAAGCGATGAGTTGGAAATAATTTTGCTATTCATAGCTTTTATGACAAAGTAAATAGAGCCGAAATTAAAGGAACCCAACAATATTCCAAACAGCCAGGTCTTGGTATTGAGGAAGTTCCTAAATGTTCCACGCTTCACGGATGCATATATTATACCGCATAAAAATGATATGGCAAATAGGGAGGCGGTAAATAGAGCCGCATCACTTGAAATGCTGAAGGTCTCACGTGAATATATCACAATGGAGTCGTTGGCTCCCATGCCAATGAAAATAAATGCAGGTAGAAGCAATTTCCAAATGTCTGTTTTTGTTTTTTTGTCAGAATGCTTGTATGTGCATAGGAATATTGAAGCAACAGCAAGTATTATTGCTATAATCTTTGTTGTCGCTACTTGTTCTCCATACATTAATATCGAAAACAGCATCGGTACCACTAGCGACATTTTGCTCGCAACTGTTGTAATTACAATGCCTGTTTTGCGAGAAGAAATTCCGACAAGAAAAAAAGTAGCAATAAATAGGAAACCAAGTATTAGGCTTATAGGAAACCAGTTTGCCGAGATTATATGCTGAACGGGGAAACTACCGAAAACGGAGAATCCCAGCACTGTGGCTGTAAGGTAGTTCACAATAATGCAATTAATCAAAGGAGCATCCTTTACATCAATCAGCTTGAATACTACAAATATTCCAATGTATGATATTATGCAGAGTATTATCCAGACCATAAAAAATTTGTTTACGCAGAATCGTCTTTATTTGCACCCAACGAGACTCTTCCACATATCATAGATTAAAATACCCTTGTAAGTAAAATATTGATAGCCGTTGTATTCATTTGTATTTCCATTTCTTTTGTAATATTGTTTCATATAATTCGAGAGTTTCATCTCGGAACCTGCCACTACAATCTTGTTATTTCGTACCTTAAACGATACTCCATTCTTAATGCATTTGATTTCTTTACCATCGAGTATTCCAAGCAAGTCGAGTCTGCAACTAGGGAGTTTTTTCTCTTCAATATTCTCATTCTCTTTATTGAGCATGTATTGTTTTCCACCAAAACACAACCCCGTTTTAGGAAAATGTGAAAGAGATTCTTTATAAATATTGAGTATATTAGAAAAATCGGCTTTAACCCATTCCTTGCCTCCATCTCCATCCAAAAGATACCCCTCTTCTTTAAATCTGTTCTCAAGCCATTTCTCTATCTTTTTGTAGTCGGGAGAAAACATAACAATTCTATTGTAAAAAGGATGTGTCGGAGGCGTGGAATTCTTTTGAATTCTTTTCCTTTGAAAAGGGTTGATAGTAATGCCATACTTGTAGGTGTTTTCTTTTTCATAACAATCGTTTGTAAAAAGATAGATAACACCGACATTATCCTTTGTATTTCTATTCTTTTGACTCATGATTTAAATTTTTCTATGGGTTAATATTTAAAAAAAATGGGGCAAAGCCCCACTTAATGTTACATACATGAAAATAACTACATTTTAAGCCTCTTTTCGATTTCTTCAAGGTCCTGTTTGAATGCCTTGTCGGTTTCGATGAGGTTGTTTACTGTCTTGCATGCGTGAAGTACCGTTGCGTGGTCTTTGTTGCCGATTGCGTTGCCGATTACGGCCAGCGAGCATTTTGTCATGTTTTTGGCAAAGTACATTGCAATTTGGCGGGCCTGAACGATTTCGCGCTTGCGTGTCTTGCTGCTGAGCACATCCACCGACATCGAGAAGTAGTTGCAAACAACCTTTTGTATGTAGTCGATAGATATTTCGCGCTGTGTGTTCTTTACGAGCTTGTCGATCATACCCTTGGCAAGTTCGAGTGTAATTTCCTTCTTGTTGAGGGTTGCCTGAGCAAGTAGTGAAATGAGCGTACCTTCGAGTTCGCGTACATTGTTGGTTACGTGCGAAGCAATGTATTCGAGGATTTCTTCTTTGATCTCTATACCATCCTTGTATGTCTTCCTTTTTAGGATCTTGATTCTAGTTTCGAAATCCGGTTCCTGCAGGTCGGCAGCCAATCCCCATTTGAATCTTGAAAGCAATCTTTCTTCCATTCCGTTCAAATCTACCGGAGCTTTGTCGGAAGTAAGAATCAGTTGTTTCTGATGTTGATGCAAGTGGTTGAATATCTGGAAGAAAACTTCTTGTGTTCCTTGTTTTTCAGCAAAATACTGTACGTCGTCGAGTATGAGCACGTCAATCATCTGGTAGAAATGGATGAAGTCGTTGCGGTTGTTGTCGCGTGTAGCCTGTATGTACTGAGTAAGGAATTTGTTTGCATCTACGTAAAGGACAACTTTTTCGGGGAAATTTTTCTTTACTTCGAGTCCGATTGCGTTTGCAAGGTGAGTCTTTCCAAGTCCCGAACCTCCATAGATGAACAGCGGGTTAAAGGGTGTGCCCGCAGGATTTCCAGCAACAGCGAAACCAGCTGCGCGTGCCATACGGTTGCATTCTCCTTCTACATAGTTGTCGAATGTATATTCAGGATTAAGGTGCGGATCAATCTGGATCTTCTTGAGACCAGGTATTATATATGGCGGGATATGTTCGCCAGCACCTTTGGGCTGAATCTTAGGTTCGTTGGGTACATTCTTGGAGCCGTCGTTGGATGGTATGCGGATAGTAGTCGGAAGGGTGCCAGCATTCTGGTTGCTCATTACTACTCTATATTCGAGCTTTGCATCCGGACCAATGACTCTGTGCAGTGTCCTTGCCATCAAGTCGAGGCAATGTGCTTCAAGATACTCGTAAACGAATGGACTTTGAACCTGTATCGTAAGCAGACTTCCTTTGAGTTCGACTGGAACGATAGGTGCGAAAAAAGTGTTAAACACAGGTTTCGGAAGGTTCTCTTGAATAATGTTCAAGCATTTGGCCCAAGTTTCTTCGTAGTTCGTTGTCATTAGACTGTATCCTTATTCTTTTCGTTAAACAAAATATAATATGTTGCATCCACGATGAGGGATTGAGAAAAATTTCCTAAAAAATCATTTTTTCTAAAAAATTTTCCAAAACCAGACACTTTTTCAAGTTCAGAGCGTTTTCTGCAACTTGTTGTGTTTCTTAATTTTAGAGGGTCAAAAACCCAAATTCAAAATTCAATCCCCTGCATCATTTTTGCAGCCCATAAAAATACTCATATCTTTCTCTCCGACCAAACTTTTTTGCCGATTTTTTTGCCTTTTTTGCAGCTTTTTTTCAAGGGGGACATTATCAAAAATGTAAAGTTATCAACTTAAACCAATAATTAATAAAACACAATGTAATCTATTGATTGTAAAAATGTTATTGCTTGAATAATAAGGGGATAGTAACAATTAATTAGTTAATAATCGGCACATTACAAAAAAAATACTGCCAAAACATGCGTTATATCCAATGATTTGTGCAGAAAAAATGTCAAAAAATGCTAAATGTCATATATTCAAGCTGTTAAATTGCCATCAGATTGCAACCGCGAATATCGGCATTGTCGAAACGCCCTGAAATAGAGAAAGTACCGTCTTCGAAAACTTGACCGAGGTCCGATGTCTGGAGAAAACAGCAAGAGAATATGTTTGCGAGGTCAACGACGTTTATTGCACCGGTACCTTTCCGTTGAACCGACAGAGGATCGTGAGTTTCGCGCACCAGCACCTTCATCGTATTGCTGCACTGGTAAATGCCGTCGCCTTGCGAGTATGCTTGCGACAGGAGTTCGGTCATGCCGTATTCGGAATGGATTTTTTTCAGGCCGAACGATTTCATCAGTATTTCGTGCAGTTCGGAGCGTACAATTTCTTTTCTCCTTCCTTTCATGCCACCAGTTTCCATGACAATACCATTGTTTATCTTTACGTTGTATTTTTCGGCAAAGTCGAGAAGGGCAAAACTGACACCTATAAGAATATACTTTTGTGATTTGCTCTCGAGTTGGCAAATACGCTCGTGCAGTTCCTGCTGGTTGTTAAGGAAGAATCCGCTCAGCTTGTGCTTCGATTGGCGAATCAGTTCATCGACCATATAAACGAGGCTCGAACCAGTCCTTTCAAGGTAGGCTGGAAGCAGACCAAGTATGCAGAATTTTTCGGGAGCACCATAGAACTGGTTGAATCCAGATAAAAAGGCTTTTCTATATATGCTTGTATTGGCCACGTAGTGCGACGAAGGAATTGTTCCTGTCGTGCTGCTCGAGGTGAATACAACTTCTGCATCCATGTCGTCGCAAATAACCTTGTGTGATTTGAAGAACTCGACAGGCATAAAGGGTATGTCTTCGATGTAGTTTATCATTCCTACGTCGATGTTCAGCAGGTCGCAGTATCTGTGATATGTTGGATTGTTCAGATATTGGAAACTAAAGGCCTGCATAGCAAGCCTTTCAAAATTATCGCGAATATCCGCTGAGTCAAGTTGAGCAATATATTTTTCAAGTTCAGGCGACATCCTGTGCTTGTTTATTTTTTCTTTCTTTTGAACGTCTTGAAATTTTCTTCGTAGCTGATGAAGTATTTTTTCTTTCTGGGTAGCGAAGAAATGTCAACAGTGTTTGATGTTCCGCGCAATTTGGTGTTGCCAAATTCCTTGTCGACTATTATGTATTCGGTTGTTCCGGTAAATCTAATTTCTTTTACCTTTTTGTTCTGTACAATTTTTTTCAGTTCAACGACTTCCTTTTTTGGTGATTCTACAGAAATTTCGCGGCATCTTTGTGTGTCGTCATTGTTTATCTGATATATTTTAAACTTGTTTTCGCCAGGCAGACTTGTCATTGGAAGCATATATTGCTTTTCTTCTTTTCCACCCTTTCCTATGACTGCTCCTATGCGCACCCACTTGTTTGCACGTAGATGGTCGATGTAGAAAGGCATCGGAGATGTTTCATCCTTGATTGTGAAGTAAAGGTTTGTGTTTCCGTTTTCCATTTCTATTTTTGCCGAAACCAATTCAAAAGTTGATGCTGATTCAAAAGCTTTTCTATTTATGATTACAGGAATATCGGATTCATCATATTTAATTATCATCGTGAACGTGTCTCCAGATTTAAGGCCGTTCTTTGAGAAGTCAACAACTACAAGACCTGTATTTATATTTGAGTCTACTTTTTTGCCGTTAAGGGTGATTCCTTGTATGCAGAATCCCGATTGTAATGCAGGATTTTTTATGTATGCATTCTGCACATAATAAGTACCATTGAACTCAAGTTCTGCCGAAAACAAATTGCTTACTGAGACACAAACAATTAAGAGGGTTAAAAATCTTCTAATTACCTTTAAGTACATATTCAATTCTATTTAAAAAGTTATCAACAAAAATATGCCGTTTTTTTTTACCATGCAAATTTTTTTTCTTCCCCTTTTTTGCAAATCAACAATATAGACAAAAGTTTTATTTGCTTTCAAATATATCTGAATCTGTTAATAAAAAAACGGCATCGCATTTACTTATAATAATATGGAGAAGTAAATTTGTTGGTTTATAATTTCAAAGCAAAAATGAAGATTAGATTTCTTTTCGCACTAATTGCAATTGTCACAACGTTTTCTGCAGTGGCACAGGAATATACGCAAGAAAAAATCCTTTATAAGAATGGCAATACCAAGGAAGAGGGCACTATGTACCTTGGACTTCGGTTTGGTACATGGAATTTTTATTCGCCAGATGGCAAGCTTGCTGCTCAGACCGATTTCTACAAGGATATGCTTCACGGCGAGAACATTTCCTATTACGAAAATGGCAACAAGCATGAAGTATATAATTATCGCGCAAATAGCCGTCATGGAGCATGCGAAGAGTACTATGAAAACGGTAAACCGAAGCTTAAAGGTTTCTACAACAGCAATGTGCGCGACAGCATCTGGCAGTTGTTCTACGACAATGGCAACCAGCAGTCGGAAATAGTATATGACGATGGTAAAATAGTAAGCATCAATAAGTTTTATACTCGTGATGGTAAGCAGACCGTCACAAATGGGAATGGCTCTATGATTAACTACTACGATAGCGGAGCCAAGAATTCAGAAGGCAACATCAAAAATGGTGTGGAGGAAGGAAAATGGGTATACTATCACGAGAATGGCAAGAAAAAGTCGGAAGGTACTTTTGTCTCGGGCGAACGGGTTGGCGAATGGAAGGAATGGTACGACAATGGTCAGCTGAAGATGGAAATCAATTATGAAAATGGTCTCAACACTTTCTGGACCCGCACAGGTACAAAGGAAATGGAAGGAGTGATGGTCAATGGCAAGCGCGACAAGACATGGACCAACTGGTACCGTTCGGGCAAGGTTCGTAGCATCAACAACTACAAGATGGATGTACGTGATGGCTTGCAGACCAAGTACTTCGAAAACGGACAGAAGGAATCGGAAATGACCTACATAGATGGCAAGCTCAATGGCGAAGCACACTTCTGGCTCGAAAACGGTCAGCCCGACATCGATGGTAACTTCAAAGACGACCTGCAGGAAGGCAAATGGACTTACTGGCGCAAGGACGGACAAAAAGGTAACGAAGGAAACTACTCTAAGGGCAAAATGGATGGTCGCTGGACATACTGGTACTCGAATGGTCAGGTTTGGAAGGAAGTCGATTATACTGCAGGAATCCGTAGCGGTGCGTGGAACATCTTCTTCGAGAACGGACAGAAATTCCGTGTAGGTCAGTACGAAAACGACGAGGAGACTGGATTGTGGACCGAATGGAACGAAGATGGCGTGATGGTTCTTCGTGGCAACTACAAGAACGGCATAATGGAAGGTAAGTGGGAAGCTTGGCACGACAACGGCAACAAGAAGTCGGTGGTGGAATACAGCAATGGTTTGCTATGCGGACGAAACGACTTCTGGTTCGAGAACGGAAGACCGCAGTTCGAAGAGACATACAAGATTACCGACTCGAAGACGGGCGAAGGTAAAACATCGGTACTTAATGGCAACTACAAAAACTACAATATCCGTGGCGTAGAGATGATTAGTGGAACCTACAGTATGGGCAAGCGCAACGGAAAGTTCACATATCGTAATGCTAATGGTGGCGTTATAAAGGTCGAATACTACAAAAACGACAAGCCCGATGGCAAGTGGCAGGAGTTCTACGACTTCGGCGGACTTCAGACCGAAACAGAATACAAGAACGGCATGAAGGAAGGCAAGTTCACCCGTTACGATCAGCGTGGCAACATAACTTTCCAGTCGAAGTTCCTTGGCAACCGTCAGATTGAAATAATTGTCGATGACAATCCGAATCTACCGCAGAACAAGCAGAAGGCGGGGCAGGGGAATCAGCAGAACGTACGTAGTGGAGGAGGCTATAGAAATTAAATGATAGTACGGTCGCGGCCCGCCACGACTCAACAATGTAAAAACGCGCCATGACGCGTTTCAACTAGAAACTAAAAAAACAACATAAAGAAATGACACAGGAAGATTTATTCAAAAAAATCGTATCGCATTGCAAAGAATACGGATTCATATTCCAGTCGTCGGAACTGTACGACGGACTGAGCGCTGTTTACGATTACGGACAGAATGGCGTTGAACTCAAGAACAACATCAAGGAATACTGGTGGAAGGCAATGGTTCAGCTCAACGAGGAAGTTGTTGGTCTCGACTCGGCAATTTTCATGCACCCGACAATATGGAAGGCTTCGGGACACGTTGACGCATTCAACGACCCGCTTATCGACAACAAGGACTCGAAGAAACGCTACCGCGCCGATGTCCTTATCGAAGACCATATCGAAAAGTTCAACGACAAGATAAACAAGGAAGTAGAGAAAGCCCGCAAGCGTTTTGGCGAAGCATTCAACGAGGAGCAGTTCCGTAGCACCAACCAGCGCGTGCTCGACTATCAGGCAAAGATGGACGCTGTAAAGGCTCGCTTCGTTAAGGCTTTGGAAGACAACGACCTTGATGGCATCCGCCAGATAATCATAGATGAAGGTATTGTTTGCCCGATTTCTGGAACCAAGAATTGGACCGAGGTTCGTCAGTTCAACCTTATGTTCGACACCAAGTTGGGTTCGGTTGCCGAAGGTGCAAACACCATCTACCTGCGTCCCGAAACGGCTCAGGGTATTTTCGTCAACTACCTCAATGTGCAGAAGACCGGCCGCATGAAGATTCCGTTCGGTATCGCACAGATAGGCAAGGCTTTCCGTAACGAGATTGTTGCCCGCCAGTTCATTTTCCGTATGCGCGAGTTCGAGCAGATGGAAATGCAGTATTTCGTAAAGCCTGGTACCGAACTTGAATGGTTCGAGAAGTGGCGCGAAAAACGCTTGAAATGGCACAAGGCTCTAGGTATGGGCGACAACAAGTACCGTTGGCACAAGCACGACAAGCTGGCTCACTACGCCAACGCAGCCTACGACATCGAGTTCGACTTCCCGTTCGGATTCAAGGAAATCGAAGGTATCCACTCGCGTACCAACTTCGACCTGTCGCAGCACCAGCAGTTCTCGGGCAAGAAAATCCAGTACTTCGACAACGAAGCAAACGAATCATACACTCCGTATGTCGTTGAAACTTCAATCGGTCTCGACCGTATGTTCCTGTCGATTATCTCGTCGGCATACTGCGAAGAGCAGGTCGGCGACGAAACCCGCGTAGTGCTTCGTATTCCTGCTCCGCTGGCTCCTGTAAAGGTTGCCGTATTGCCGTTGGTTAAGAAGGACGGTTTGCCAGAGTTGGCCGAAAAGATTATGAACCGCCTGAAACTCAACCTCAACTGCCAGTACGAGGAAAAGGATTCCATCGGAAAGCGTTATCGTCGTCAGGATGCAATCGGAACACCGTTCTGCATCACCGTTGACCATCAGTCGGCAGAAGATGGCACCGTAACACTTCGCCACCGCGACACCATGGAACAGGAACGCGTTTCAATCGATGACATTGAGCGCATTGTTACCGAAAAGTGTGATATTAAGAATTTGCTCAGACAGTTGATGTAAAAGCCTAATAAATGGAAAAAATCCCTTTGGTTTTCCAAGGGGATTTTTTTGTTGGAAGACTGCTAATAAAAACGAAAAGGCGGATTTTTGTCCGCCTTTTCTTGGTATTTGATTACCTGATTTACTTTTCTATAACAACTCGTTTTGTCCAAACATCGTTGCCAGAGATTATTCTTACGAAGTAAACACCTGAGTTAACATTACAGTCGAAAACGATTTCAGAGTTGCTATCTGCATTGGTTTCACGAGTTTCGATTATTGAACCGTTTGCGTTTACAATCTGGCAGGTTGCTTTGCCTTCGATTGCGCCAAGTCCAACAGTGAACATTCCGCTTGTCGGGTTAGGATATACGGAGATGCCTTCTGCAACTTCTTCGTCGATTGCTGTCGGAGCACCAGCCTGTGTTACAGAAACTGTGCGTGTGATACCCGAACCAGAAACTGTGATAGTTGCGGTACGCTGCTGAGTTGAAGTGTTAGCAGCGGCAACAGCTGTAATTGTACCGTTGTTAGAACCTGATGCAGGGCTTACTGTCAGCCAGCTTGCCGATGAGGTTGAGGTCCACGAAGTGTTGCTTGTAACTGTAACAGTCTTGCTTTCGCCATCGGCAGTGTAGCTGAGCGAAGATGGGTTAACTGTGAGGTTGTAGCTTACACCAGCCTGAGTTACACTGATTGTTTGTGCGCTTACGCCAGTTCCCGAAACGGTGATGGTAGCTGTACGCTGTGATGCAGATGTGTTAGCTGCAGCAACAGCGGTAATAGTTCCATTGTTAGAACCTGATGACGGGCTAATTGTCAGCCAGTTTGCTGATGATGTTGCAGTCCATGAAGTGTTGCTTGTAACTGTAACGGTCTTGCTTTCACCGTCAGCGGTGTAGCTGAGTGAAGATGGGTTAACTGTGAGGTTGTAGGAAGGTGTGCTTGATGAGCTAACTTCAATGTCATCAATGAAGAATGCAAATACATCATTCGATACGCACATTATTGCAATATACATTGTCTGTCCAGCATATTGCGACAGGTCGTAGGTGTATTGTGTCCATTCTACAGGAGCAGAAACTGATTCTGATGAAGAACCTGCAAGGTAGGTCGAGAATGTAGTATTATTGGTAGATATTGCAACCTTAAATTGTTCCAAACCGTAGCTACTGGTTGCCGAACGAGCCCAGAATGAGAATGTTGTTCCGTTCGAGATTGATATTGCAGGAGTGATGAACCAGTCGTTGTTTGGTGCTGGCGAAGCATACATGCAGCATCCGAATTTTGTGCCGCCGTGTGCTGTAAAGCTACTTGCCAATCCATTTTCAAATACTATATACGAACCAATATATCCCTGATTATCAAATTCTACATTTTGAATTCCACCAGTAGCAGAACCATCACCATCGTAGGTTGTGCATGGAGAGAACTGGTCAACTGTCCAAGCAGTGCAAGCTTCGAAGTCGTAAGTGAAAGAGCTTACAGCATCACCACCGCTGCTTTCACCAGCCTGAGTTACACTGATTGTCTGTGTGCTTGCACCAGTACCAGAAACGGTAATAGTAGCAGTACGCTGTGATGTCGATGTGTTAGCAGCAGCAACTGCAGTAATTGTTCCGTTGTTAGAGCCTGATGCAGGGCTAATTGTCAGCCAGTTTGCCGATGAGGTTGCTGTCCATGATGTGTTGCTTGTAACGGTAACGGTCTTGCTTTCGCCAGCAGCAGTGTAGCTGAGAGATGACGGAGAAACCGAAAGGTTGTTTGCAGAAGGTTCTTGGCGAGTTACTGGGATACAATGGCTATTGTTATTCAAGTTAGGGTCGGTTCCGCTATATGTTAATTCAACACACACATTGAAATTTCCTGTAAGATTAAGATTGTCCATATCTGCTGCTGGTATTGTTACAGAATAACCGCTAGATGCCATACTATACCAGCTGCCAACCGAAAGTTGGCTTGCATCGTTTGAGATGCTTGTATAGGTATTTCCATTCAGTTTGATTGCAACAGTGATTGTACCCGATGTTGCTGCATCAGGACCAGCATTCTTGAAGAAAGGATAGATAACAAGGTTATCGGTTGCACTCAGAGAGTATGATGCAGGAGCATCTTGTAGGTAACTACCACTTACACCGCCAAACAATTCAGCTTGGAAATCAGTTGTTTCTGTGTATGTGCCATCTTCACTCAAATAGAATGCAAGTGCATAATTCAAACTTGCAGCCTGTACATAGGCATGAGAATTGTCCGTGTATGCGGCGCCATAGTTTGCATTAATCAGTTCGTAATTTGTATTGCTTTGTGTATATGTTTCTGTGTAGAGGTAATTGTAATTGGCTTGTGTATAGTCCGACTGGAATGATGATGCCGCAACAGGGCTTCCAATAGTTTCTTCTTCGTATAAGAATAGAGTTGGACCGTTTGCCATAATTGAAATCCAGAAGTTATTGTTGTTCAATGTGTATGGAGTATTCAAAGTTATTGTATTCTCTGTAATTGAACTTTCAGCATCTGGTGTCTGAGTGTAGTTTTGGGTATATACAGGAGTATTCAATACATTTTCTGTCAATGAATATCCATTGGTTACAAGGCCATTGTCAAGTTCGGTTCCTTCATAAATCCTTAGAGTAAAGCTATTGTTGTTGTATGTAGCATAATCATCTGACTGATATGTTGCGAACTTTACCTTTAATACTTTATTGCCAGGCTCGAAAGTTCCGAATTGTTCAGGACGAATTATAATTTCGTGAGTAGCTGTTATGTCAACAATATTGTCATATCCGCTAACATTTCCGTACCATCCATCGAGTGAAATTGTACCATCCAGCTGAGAAACGGAAACTGTTGCGGTTTGTGAGCCTTGTGTTAATGTAATAGTAGCAGTACGAGTAGAACCTGTGTTATTTGCAGAAGCATAAATAGTCATTGTTGTTGTTGCTCCGCTACCGCTGCCTGTTGTTGGGTCGAAAGAAACCCAGCTTGCAGAACTAGTTGCAGTCCATGATGAGTTTGCTGATCCTGCTGTTACAGTTACTGTTGCGCTTCCGCCTGCGCTTGGGATTTGTACTGTTGTAGGATTAACAGTAATTCCTGCAGGTTCGATACCTATGATAGCATCTTGGTCTTCGCTGAAATCGTATCCGCCACCGCCAATACCACCAGAACCGGGAGTCATAGCGTTGAGAGAGAAGAATCCGTCGTAGCTTCCGCTCCATCCCCAGTTGAAATGGAACTGGTCGCTATTGTTGTAACCGTCGCATACAAAGCTGTGTCCGCCTTCATCGCTTGCACCCGAATACATAATAGGTCTGCCAGCATCAAGGTCGGCTTTCAGAAGGTTTTTCCAGTTGGTGTCAGTATAATTTTGCTTAAATAATCCTTGAATTGTAGATTTGTACTTGAAATAATTAACAAGTGCATTCTTAGCGCAAGGTGTGTTACCGTAATTTACTACAGTATATGCACCGCTACCACCGTTTTCAGCTATGTCGTAATCCATATCAACAGAAACACCGCAATGGTACATAAGCGTTGCAACAGCGGTCTTTTGTGTCGAACTCGAGTAGTTTGTCAAGTTGTTAGGCATATTTGCCCAATCGTAAGTGGTGTTGCCAAAGTTTGCACTTTGTGCTCCGTATGTACTATGAGTGTATGAGTGAGAACCATTACCCTGTGTTGGATAGTTCCAAAATTTCATCACCTGGGCCATTGCTGTAGCAACACAACCAGTAACGGTACGACCACCATAATACGAGTCGGTATTAGAATCTGCTGGGCAAAGGTTGTTGTATGGTTTTCCTTGGTCCCAAGTGGTGCTTAACAAGGCACTTACAGCCCTTGTCGAACGCTTTGGATAAGGAGTTCCATCAAGCAGGCTGTTCCATTCCTCGCGAACTTCTTTGCTTTGTTGTACGCCCAATGCAACTGCCGAGCTTATTTCTCTAGATATGCCTTTGAACCATCCTCTTACATTTACTGGCAACTCGACATCGGTTCTGAATGAGCCATTGTCGGAGTAGCCAAGAATAGGATGGGCAATATCGTCGGCAGAAACAAGGACAAAACCGCCACCATTCTGATTGTTAAACACATAAAACTCTGTAAATTCCGTTTGCGATACTACAAACGATGCTTTGCCGCCATTCATCATGCCCCAATAGGCCTCGGCAGCTCTTTGTGCTGTCTGAATGCTTACGGGAGCGCAGAATACTGACAATCCCAACGACAGCAAAAGTAATAACAATACAATTTTCTTCATTACTACAATTTTTAAATTCTTCATTATTAATAATTTGCAATCTCTATAGATTTTCTTTACGGAAGACTGCAATGACAAATGGCAAAGATAAACAAATTTTCGATTGACGATTTTTGATTGAGGATTTTTTTTGCGGATGAATAAAAAAAGGTGGATTCCAAAAAATCCACCTTATAATAACAATCGAATAACTACTTTATTATCTGTTAATTACAATAGATTCTGTCCATACTCTGTCATTGGAAATTACCCTTACGAAGTAAACGTCAGGGGCAACATTGCAGTCGAAAACAACTTCCGAACCATCGGTTACATTTAATTCCCTTGTCTCGATAACCGAGCCACTTGCATTTACAATCTGGCATGTAACATCACCAGTGATTGAACCGAACTCAACCTTGAACATTCCGCTTGTCGGGTTAGGATAAACGGAGATAGAACCTAATTCTATTGCATCAACCGACATTTCATAAATGAAGTTAGCCACAATGTATCTGTCTCTGGTTACTTCGAATGAATATTCAGCTTCAGTTGACAATTCTTCTCCTGCTTCTGTCCAGTTTACGAAGCGATAATTTTCGTTTGCTGTTGCAATGATAGTTGCTGTTTCTCCGAACTCATATTCTCCATCACCTTCCACTGTTCCGCCATCCAAATGATTCTTTGTTATATAAACAGTATATCTGTCTTTTTGGAAGTTGGCAACAAGATTGCGGTTTTCTCTTGCAGTAAACGTATACTCTGAATTTGTAGAAACAATTGCTTCGTTTTCAGTCCAATTTACAAAGTGATAACCGGTGCGTGCAGATGCCGAAAGAGAAACGGTCTCACCTTCACGGTAAACACCAGCGCCTTCTATTGTACCGCCATCTGTTGGATTTGCAGTAGCTGTGATGGTATAGACGGCTGGTTCGTTGTAAATGAAATTAGCAACAAGGTTTCTGTCGGCAGTTACAGTAAACGAATATTCTGCATCTGTCGAAACAACTTCGTTGTCTTCGGTCCAATTAGTAAAGTTGTAATTTTCATTTGCCGTTGCCCTAAGTGTAGCTGTCTGACCGTATGTGTATTCGTCGGCACCTTCCACTGTTCCTCCATTAGTCGGATTTGCGCTTGCTGTAATTGTATATGTGCCGATGCTGAAGTTTGCAACAAGCCTTCTGTTGGAGGTTACCGTAAACGAATATTCAGTGTCTGTCGAAACGATTTCATTATCTTCCGTCCAATTGACAAACTCGTAACCTGTATTTGCAGTTGCAGTTAATGTCGCAGTTTGTCCGTATGTGTAGTTGCCATCACCTTCTATTGTTCCTCCTGCAAATGGATTTGCACTTGCTATGATTGTGTAGGTATTTATTTCGAAGTTGGCAACTAAAGTTCTATCGGATATAGCTGTAAACTGATAGCTTGGATTTGTATAGACAACCGAACCGTTTTCTGTCCAGTTGACAAATGTGTAACCTTCATTTGCGGTAGCGATTAGATATACAGTCTGACCTGGTACATAATCGCCAGCTCCATCTATTGTACCGCCTTCTGTCGGGTTTGCACTTGCCGTAACTGAATAAGTAGTTGCTCCAAAGTTGGCAATCAAGGTTCTGTCGGATGTTACTGTAAATGAATATTCTGCATCGCTAGAAACTACAAATCCATTTTCTGTCCAGTTGGCAAATATATAACCATCGTTTGCTGTTGCGGTGAGCGTTATGTTCTGTCCGTATGCATAATTGCCAGTGCCTGATATTGTTCCGCCATCAGCGGGATTAGCACTTGCATTGATTGTGTATGTAACAGCATCGAAGTTAGCAACCAAAGATCTGTCGGCTGTTGCTTCAAACATATAACTTGCCGTATTCGAAACAACCGAACCATTTTCTGTCCAGTTTACGAATGCGTAACCAGCATTTGCGGTTGCTCTCAGTGTTACCATCTGACCATGTGTATATTCGCCTGCTCCAGTCATAGTTCCGCCTTCAGCAGGATTAGCACTAGCAGTAATTGTGTATGTGTTTAGTTCAAAATTAGCAACCAATGTTCTGCTGGTTGTTACTGTGAACGAGTATTCTGCATTAGTAGAAACAACCGTACCGTTTTCTGTCCAGTTGGTGAATGTGTAGCCTGTGTTTGCGGTTGCGGTAAGGACTGCCTGTGCATCTGCTTCATAAACACCTGTTCCCGTAATAGTTCCGCCTTCTCTTGGATTAGCGGTTGCTGCGATTATGTATCGTGTAGCTTCGTTTTGTACAAAGTATGCTATAAATTCAGCATTGGCATCAACCATATAAGTTCTCTGCTCTGTAGTTAAACCATCATTCCACTGAACAAAATGGTATCCTTCATTTGCGGTTGCTGTAATAACAAGGTTGGTTCCGTAGTTGTATACGCCATTCTGCGACGGAATATCAATCGTAACTGTTCCACCTTCGGTCGGGTCGGCAACTGCTGTAACGGTGTATGTGTTGATTTCAAAATTAGCAACCAAGGTTCTGTCGGCAGTAGCTGTGAACGAGTACTGTGCATCTGTCGAAACAACAGCATTTCCTTCTGTCCAGTTTGTAAATGTGTAGCCGGTGTTTGCGGTAGCCCTAAGAGTTACTGTTTCCCCGTGGCTATATTCATCAGCACCTTCGATTGTTCCGCCTTCTGTCGGGTTTGCAATTGCTGTAATGGTGTAGGTGTTGATTTCAAAATTAGCAACCAAGGTTCTGTCGGCAGTAGCTGTGAACGAGTATTGTGCATCTGTCGAAACTACAGCATTTCCTTCTGTCCAGTTTGTAAATGTGTAGCCGGTGTTTGCGGTAGCTCTAAGAGTTACAGTTTCCCCGTGGCTATATTCATCAGCACCTTCGATTGTTCCTCCTTCTGTTGGGTTGGAAATTGCCGAAATTGTATAGGTGTTAAGTGTGAAGTTAGCAACCAGTGTCCTGTCTGCTTCTGCTGTAAACGAGTAATCGGCGTTTGTAGAAATTACAGAGCCATTCTCAGTCCAATTGATGAAATTGTATCCTGTATTTGCTATAGCACTTAGATTTACGGTCTGACCAGATGCATAATTGCCCGAACCATTTACAGTACCGCCTTCTGTTGGATTTGCACTTGCTGTAATTGTGTAGGTAATTGTTGCA
>CADAXK010000008.1 GCA_902791865.1 uncultured Bacteroidia bacterium | reverse complement strand
TTTCACCAGTAACATCACAATATAGCGGACTATCGTCAACGAATAGGCCTCCAATTTCGTAACCTTCGTCAGGCGTGATTGTAAAGCTTATATCGGCACCATCATTTACGATAACAATACCATTTTCTCCACTTGGAGAAACAGAGCCATGTTCACCAACGGTAAGAGTAATTGTATGAGTTGTTGGAGGTACAGCCTCGAATGTTACAGCAAGAGTGATGTCTGCCATTACTGGTTCGAATGTGTAGGCTAATCCGCCCAACTGTTGCGCTGTAAGTTCTACTGTATCTTCACCCACCGTTAGAACATCAATCTGATAGCCTGTTTCTGGGGTAATTTCAAATTCTGGAGTTGCACCCTCAGTTACTACGATAGGAGCAGAAACCAAAGCATCGTTATAATAAACATTACCATTTTCACCTGCGTTAACAGTGATTGTGTAGGTAGGTATTTCTTCAAATGTTACATTAATTGTATGGTCTTCTGTTACATTTTCGAATGTGTAGAAGAATACGCCGTCGCCAGCAACAACATTTTCGGTAACATTATTTGTTGCATCAACAATTACGCTTTCAATCCTGTAGCCGTCGTCAGGTGTGATAGTAAATACCGCATCACCACTATCGCCTACGGTTACCACACCATTTTCACCACTTGGAGAAACAGAACCATGTTCACCAACGGTAAGAGCAATTGTATGAGTAATTACTTCAATATTGAAGTTGTCGATATACAAGTACTCCTGATATGCTTCAGTCTCACACTTAATACCGATATAGATTTCCTGTCCGGCGTATGCAGTAAGATTTATGCTTGGAATAGTAGAAGCATATTGGCTAGTTGCTATCTGCGTAGCAAGAACCAGTGTTGCCGATGCATAGTTAGCTGGATCATCCATTACATAAACAGAGAATTTTTCCTGAGCATAACGCACTGACCAGTATTCAAATGTCAAGTATGCACCTTCAACAATAGCAAGTTTTGGCGAGACCAACCAGTCATTTGCATCATTATAATAAGAATAACTATACATTGCTACTTCTTCGTCATAATTATAATCGTTATCATAATACCATGTCGTATTATCATCATTGGCATCAATAATGCTCCAGCACTGTCTTGAAGCCGATGTTGCATCGAATGTTTCGACAAATGGAAGCGAATATGCAGAACTACTGCACTCTGTCATGAAGAATGTTTCCACCCATTCGTCTGTACCACAATTCGACTGTACATATACATAGTATGCAGTTGATGCTGTTAATTCGGTAAGTTCAAGCACAACCTCATCGCTAGTAAGAACAACTTCGTCATCGTAAACATCGGCAGTTGCCGTCATGTCATCCATTTCGGTGGTAGAAATCTTTACTAGGTATGATGTTTCGTTATACATCTGCCACCATTGCAAAGTTGCCGTTGTTTCCTCAATGTCGTAAACATCCAAATAATATGGATTTACACATGCATTCGGATCGGTAGTTATTGTAACAGTCCACACAGCAACACTTTCGCCATCTTCTGCCAAAACTGTATATTCTACAGGCTCGTTGAATACCTGTGCAACACCGCTTCCCGGAGTAATAGTAGCCATTGGCGAAACGATGATTTCCGGAGTAATATTATTGTCAAGGTCAACATACCATTCTGCGTATGCTCTAACGGTCTTTTCTGCAGCATCAATAATTGATTCGCCATACTGACCATCGAATGTAAACGAAAGAATATCGTTTGCAGTGCTTGCAGCCTCGGCCTTGGTTACGGTTACGGTCCAGTCCTTGGTTGTTGTTTGGTCTTCGGCAGTAACCGTATAAGTGAAAGTCTTTGTTGTTCCTGCAATGTTTGCTGTATTTTCTACGTATGTAGCATAGTCCGATACGGTAACATTTTCTTCAAGATTATCAAAGTCTGCCTGATACGAAGCGACAACTGCAACGGTTGCATTTACGCTGTCGATTACTGGAACCGACATACGGGTCGGGAAGTCGAAGTCAACGATTTCGGCATCGTCGTTAATATAACGTACAACAACATCGTCAACATACCAATACCATCTATAAGAATTAGCCTTATGATTGAATGCAAAATAACTACCAGCTGGAGCTGATGACATGTTTACAATCCTTCTCTCATATTGGTTGTCTGACCAATCGTCGTATGAATATGTTTCTATAGCAGTAAATGTTGATGCATCGTCAAGATCAGTGATATATCCTACCTCAAATGTACCACATTCTATATATGAATAGTTCTCTGGTCTTGAATAGAAATCCAGCAGCATCGCAGACTCATTTGTTTCTATTTCTAATCGTGGCAATGCAATTATATTACCGCCTTCTACCCCACCGAAAAACATATAATTATCACCTGTATTTGCACCAGAACTCCTAACTGATATATTTCCACTACCGACTTTCGTCCAGCAATCTGGAACATTATATAGAGTAGAATTTTCAAAACTTTCCTCATACGGCAATACGGAAATTGGATCGCAATCCGTCACAAAACTTATATCTTCCCAATCCTCTGCATTTTCGCAGTTCGACTGAATATATACATAATACTTTGTACCAGATGACAACCCTTCAAGGTCCTTGGTTGTAGCCTCAACAATTCCATCAAACAGATCAGCGGTTGCTGTAAGGTCGCGCATAGCTACTGTTGACACCTTCAGTCGATATGAAGTTTCGGTATATGTCTGTTCCCAACTCAAGGTTGCAGAATTGGTCGTAATATTTGAAACATATATATTCCATGGGGTTATACAAGCATCGGGGTCGTTAACTATTGTAACAATATATGTGTGAGCTGTTTCCCCATCCTCTGCAGTTACCGTATAGTTAACCGAACTTGTGAAATCCTGATAAGTTTCGCTTTCAGGGGTCACTGTAGCAGCAACAGAAACAGTCACTATTGGAGCAATACCATTAAGGTAAACATCCCATTCTGCAACTGCATTTACCGTATAAATGCCGTTTATAGTGTCGCTAACTATTGTAGCTTCCGTTCCGTCCTTCTGACCATAGAATGTAAATCCAGTAATGAAAGCGTTGTGGCTTACTGCAGCTCTCGTTACGGTAACTGTCCAATTCTTGGTATTTCCTCCTTCAGCGGTAACAATATATGCCAATGTACGCGTATCACCTTCGCCTGTGATTGTCGGATCGCTGATTTCTGCATAATTGGAAATAGTGATTTCCGGAACAAGTGCATCCATGTCTGTCGAATTTGCAACCGACACTGCTATGGTTCCGTTTCCGCTATTGATTGTAGCTTCTGACATCTGGGTAGGTAATGTAAATGTAAGAATCTCGGCTTCGCTATAAGCTTCACGAACAACAAAATTATCCATATATGTGCCACTTCCATACTGGCTTTCTCCTCTCAATATTATATAGCACGTTCCTGGGAAAGGAATTGTGAACGCGTATGTGTACCACCCATAATCATCCTCTGCTGCCACTACGCCGCCATCGGACTGTGTATAGTCACGCGATACGAATCCCAGCTCTGTAGCGCCTTCTATTTCTCCATTTATACTTGCAAAAATTCGTATGCCTTCATCTTCTGCATAATTTTCAGAATCGCGAAACACATCAATTGAGAATTTGTAAACCCCTTCATCGGGTATTGTCATTCCCGGCAAAACCAACTTGGTTAATGTTCCGGCTGACATATCGGGCAGATAAATTTGTACTGTATTATTCGATCCATTACCATACGGATTTATCCAGAAAAGATCTGAATCATCCCCTTCAATGTGTTCATTTTCCCAACATGAAGCAGAAAAAGGACCTTCGTCGTAGGTTTCAAAGTCCTCACTCCACGGGAAAGAAACAATAGCACCACATTCTGTGCGGAATGTTACCCTTCTCCATCTGCTTTCGTCATTGGCATCGCAAACAGCCTTTACAAATACATCGTAACTGGTATTGTCAGCAAGACCATTTATAGTAAAGTTTGTACTTGCAAGTTCCTCGGTAGTTCCTTCTGTTTCAACATCAAATCCATGAACGCCATACTTGAGCACCCAAGCCGTTTCGCTGCCGCCTGCCAACCACGAAACATCAACAGAAGAAGCAGTAATATTGCTTACGGCTAGACCATTTACTTTAGGACACGACTGAGCACCAGTATCAATCGTCAGCTTAATATTGCTACGATAATCATAGCGACTTATATTATCATCGTACGATGTCAAATTATTAATATCGGGGCATGTGTAATCGCTATAATAGCTAATCGACATATAATCATCAGTTTCTGAATATCTATATGTATAATCATCACCTGGATAACCATAAACAGGATCATACACACAAAGTAAAAGGTTGCCAGTACCATCATAATCGAACTCATCATCAAGCTCAATGGTTATCCAGCCCGCGCTTGTTGCACTAACATTGCCTTCGTACACCAATGTAGCATCAGCCATATCAACCATATCCTCATCTGATTCAAACGAACTTTTATCAGTAATCATCATGTACACCTTGATTCCTGATAAGTTGAATTCATTTGTGTAATCATAATAGAAACTGATAGAGGAAATTGAACCTGACGTACCAATTTCTTCAGCTGTGAAAATCTGCTGTGTAAGCGAATAATTGTAGTACATGTTTGTTGGCAATTCATAAGACGAATATGCCTCATTGCCAATCGTCACTTCTGTCTGTGCGACTGCTCCAAATGCCATTGCTAGCAGTAGAAGCAAATTTAATAATACTTTTTTCATTGTTACAATCCTCCCGTTATATGCCATCGGATCCCTCGGCTTTAATCAATACTTTATAACTATTAATTTTTCTAAATTCAATTAGTTTTTTGCGATGCAAAATTACATAAATATTATTGATTTATGCTATTCAAAAAAACAAAAAATTACATAATGCGGCTACGGCTTACGCCCGTTTAAATGGCTGCGACGTTTCTCAGGTTTAACGTTTAAGGTTCTAGAATTTGTAACGTTTAAGGTTCTAGAATTTGAGAATTTGATGATTTGAAAATTCAATAATTCAAAAATTTAATGATTCAATGGTTGGCTACGCAGTTTAACGTTTCTGGTTCAACGTTCAACGTTTAAGGTTCAAAAATTTGAAAATTTGAAAATTCGATGATTGTAGCGCAATGCTTTGCGCCGATTGCAATGATTTGCGCCGTTTAAGACGCAAAATTTTGCGTCTGTACACGAAATATTATTTGTTTCATAAGCAAAAGCCTTTTCACCTGCAAGCCTTTTCGCTCAAATCAAAAATCGTAAATCGTACATTATAAATCGTAATAATATTGTATCTTTGCGAACTTTTTTTAACGATTTAAATAAAAACTTTCAATATGGAATTATCTGCCAAATACGAACCGCAGGAGATAGAGAAGAAATGGTACGACTACTGGACTGAACACAAGTTCTTCCACTCGGAACCAGATGGACGCGAACCTTACGTTGTTGTGATCCCGCCACCAAATGTTACTGGAATTTTGCACATGGGTCACATGCTCAACAATACTATACAGGATATTCTTGTACGCCGTGCCCGCATGTCGGGAAAGAATGCAATCTGGGTGCCTGGTACCGACCACGCTTCGATTGCTACCGAGGCAAAGGTTGTCAATAAACTTGCCCAGCAGGGCATAAAGAAAACCGACCTCAGCCGCGACGAATTCCTAAAGCACGCATGGGACTGGACTCACGAACATGGCGGAATCATCCTACAGCAACTTCGCAAACTCGGCGCTTCGTGCGACTGGGACCGTACTGCCTTCACAATGGACGAAAAACGCTCGAAGAGTGTCATCAAGGTTTTCTGCGACCTTTACGACAAGGGCCTTATCTACCGTGGCGTACGTATGGTCAACTGGGATCCGCAGGCAAAGACAGCTTTGTCCGACGAGGAAGTTGTTTACAAGGAACAGAACGGCAAATTGTACTACCTGCGCTATAAGATAGAAGGCGAAGACGGTTATGCTATCGTTGCAACCACTCGTCCCGAAACAATAATGGGTGATACAGCAATGTGTATCAATCCCAACGACCCGAAAAATACCCACTTGAAGGGCAAAAAGGTGATTGTTCCGCTCGTAAACCGTGTAATTCCTGTTATCGAAGACGAATATGTTGACATAGAATTCGGTACTGGTTGCCTGAAGGTTACGCCTGCACACGATGTCAACGACTACATGCTTGGCGAAAAGTACAACCTCGAAAGCATCGACATCTTCAACGATGACGGTACTTTGAGCGAAGCAGCTGGTTTGTATGTCGGAATGGACCGTTTTGCAGTGCGCAAGCAGATTGAAATCGACCTGCAGAATGCCGGACTTCTCGAAAAGGTTGAAAACTACACCAATAAGGTAGGCTACTCGGAGCGCACAAATGTCGCCATCGAGCCAAAACTTTCGATGCAGTGGTTCCTCAAGATGCAGGACCTTGCAAAGCCTGCCCTCGACGCTGTTATGAACGACGACATTAAGTTCTACCCTGCAAAATACAAGAACACTTACCGTCACTGGATGGAAAACCTCAAGGACTGGTGCATCAGCCGTCAGTTGTGGTGGGGACATCAGATTCCTGCATACTTCTTGCCAAAAGGCGGTTATGTCGTTGCAGAAACTCCAGAAT
Organism: uncultured Bacteroidia bacterium; assembly: GCA_902791865.1. Classification (GTDB taxonomy): domain Bacteria; phylum Bacteroidota; class Bacteroidia; order Bacteroidales; family ML635J-15; genus Bact-19. The sequence goes on along the minus strand of CADAXK010000008.1, from coordinate 115,570 downwards.
TGGCACTCGAAAAGGCAAAAGCAAAGACTGGCGACAACAACCTTACAATGAGTGATTTGCGTCAGGATAGCGATTGCTTGGACACTTGGTTCTCGTCGTGGTTGTGGCCTATTTCGCTTTTCGACGGCATCAACAATCCCGACAACGAGGAAATCAAATACTACTATCCAACTTCGGACCTTGTAACTGCTCCCGATATTATTTTCTTCTGGGTGGCAAGGATGATTATGGCTGGTTACGAATACAAAGGTCAGATGCCGTTCAAGAATGTATATTTCACCGGTATCGTTCGCGACAAGATTGGCCGTAAGATGTCGAAGTCGCTTGGCAACTCGCCAGACCCGATTGAACTTATGGACAAGTACGGCACCGATGGCGTTCGTATGGGTATGATGCTTTCGGCACCTGCAGGAAACGATATTCTTTTCGACGAGGCTTTGTGCGAGCAAGGTCGTAACTTCAACAACAAGATTTGGAACGCTCTGCGTCTTGTAAAGGGTTGGAATGTCGCCGATATTGAACAGCCTGCCGAAGGAAAGGTTGCTGTCGATTGGTTCAACTCGAAGCTTAGCGAAACCATTGCCGACCTTGACGAAGATTTCTCGAAGTACCGCATTTCGGAAGCCTTGATGAGAGTTTACAAGTTGTTCTGGGACGAATTCTCGGCATGGTACCTTGAACTTATCAAGCCGGCTTACGGACAGCCAATTGATCGTAAAACATACGATGCAACAATAGGTTTCTTCGAGAAGCTGGTTCTTCTGTTGCATCCGTTTATGCCGTTCATTACCGAGGAAATCTGGCAGTCGATAGCCGAACGCAAGGAAGGAGAGAGCATTGTTGTTGCAAATTTGCCAAAGGCAATGCCTGTCGATGCCGATATGCTTGCTGGTTTTGAACTTACCAAGGAAGTCGTAGCAAACATCCGTACTGTAAGGAAGGAAAAGAACATTCCGCAGAAGGAAAAGCTTACAATGTCGGTCATCAAGCACGAAAAGTACTACGATGCACTCGACTGCGTGATAATGAAGCTCTGCAATGTGGAAAGCATAGCCACCGTAACGGAGAAACTTCCGATGGCAGCAGGTTTCATCGTCAACAAGAACGAATATTTCATTCCTGTTGGCAACTTGATTAACAAGGACGAGGAATTGAAGAAGTTGCGCGAAGAACTTGCCTACGCCGAAAGTTTCCTTGAATCGGTAATGAAGAAGCTCTCGAACGAGAACTTTGTAAGCCACGCACCTGCGGCTGTAATCGACAAGGAACGCAAGAAACAGAGCGATGCCGAAACAAAGATTAAGATTCTGAAGGAGCAGATTGCTGCTTTGGGATAAAATAATTGCAATTAAGATAACCATCGGTTACCTTAAAATCCCCCGCGAATTGTCTTGCTGAACTTGTTTCAGCATCTGATTCGCGGGCGATTTTATTATTGCCTATACGGTGCAATATCAAGATGACAGACTGATAATCAACAAATTATAATTATTGAATTTCAATTACCAAAATAAAATTACCAAAAAAAAATAATTTGATGGGGTGTTGAATCGTAGAATCGCGTCATGACGCGATTCTACAGATTGACAACATCCCATTGTTGGTAAAAAATAAGAATACCTTAACATACTTATATTATATAAGTATTACCTTTGTCAATTATTTAATTTTAGGATTCTTATGAAGATTGTAATCCCAATGGCAGGTATGGGCACGCGCATGCGTCCGCATACACTTACAGTTCCAAAGCCACTTATCGTGTTGGCTGGCAAAACTATAGTACAGCGTTTAGTTGAAGGAATCGCTCAGATTTGCGAGGAACCAATTGACGAAATCGCTTTTGTAATCGGAAATTTCGGCAAGAAAGTCGAGGATGAACTTTGCAATATCGCTCGCGGTGTCGGTGCTGAACCGAAGATTTACTACCAGAAGGAAGCCCTTGGTACTGCCCACGCAATATGGTGCGCTGCTCCGTCGCTAAACGACAAGGTGGTGGTGGCTTTTGCCGACACTTTGTTCTTTGCCGACTTCAAGATTTCTGCCGATGCCGACAGCATTATCTGGGTGCAGAAAGTTGAACATCCCGAGGCTTACGGCGTAGTAACAACCGATGCTAACGGAGTAATTTCCGGCTTCGAGGAAAAGCCTAAGACTTTCGTTTCCGACCTCGCCATCATCGGCATTTATTATTTCAAGTCGGGCGAAACCCTGCGCGGCGAACTGCAATACCTCATCGACAACGACATTCGCAAGAGCGGTGAATACCAGCTTACTACTGCATTGGAAAATATGCGCGCCAAAGGCTTGAAGTTCGTGCCTGCACAGGTTGAGGAATGGCTCGACTGCGGAAACAAGAACATCACCGTGGCAACCCACCAACGCGTTCTTGCCCGAGACAAGAGTTCAGAATTGCTTGCAAAGTCGGCAGAAGTGGAAAACTCGACCATCATTCCGCCTTGCCATATCGAGGACGATGTGAAAATCAAGAATTCGGTTGTAGGTCCGTATGTTTCGGTAGGAAAAGGCACAAGCATTTGCGGAAGTGTAATCAGCAATTCTGTGATTCAGGAAACTACAGCAATCGAAAACATGAATATCCACAACTCGATGATTGGCAGCCATACAAAGCTTTCGGGCAAGTCGTACGACCTTAGCATTGGCGACTACAATACCTTAGAACTCAAGTAGGATGATGACTTTTCGCAAGATATTGCTTCTCTTGTCGCTGATACTAACAGTATTGGTGTGCTATCCGCAGAAAAAAGCCAAGAAAACGGAAAAGAAGCCTACAACAGAGAAGAAGGCATTCGACTTCAATTTCAGCTTTTACTTCCTCGAGGGCAACAAGAACAAGAACCTTGGCGACTACGATGCCGCCATTCGCAACTACACACGAGCCCTGTCTATTGACAACACTCAGCCTTCAGCGTACTACGAGATTGCAACAATCCTGTTCGCCACCGGCGACTATCAAGCAGCACAAACCTACGCCGAAAAAGCCGTACAGTACGACAAGACCAACAACATTGCCTACATCGACATGCTGATTTACACCTACGAGTACAGCAATCAGCCCGAAAAGACCATTCCTCTTTACCGCAAACTCATAGCATCGAATCCGAACGACATCGAAAACTACTACGAACTGGCGAAGGTTTACCAGAAATTGAACAAGCCCAAGGATGCCATAAAGGTCCTCGATGAAGCCGAAAAGAAGTTTGGAATTACCGATATTGTTTCTGTCCAGAAGGAAATGATGTACGAGAAGATGGGCAACATGAACAAGTCGTTCGAGGAGATGAAAAAATTGCGCGATGCCTACCCTAACAACCTCCGCTACAAGGCTATGCTTGCCGAGGCTTATTTCCAAAACAAGAAATTAGATTTGGCAAAGGTGGAATTTTCCGAACTCGAAAAGATGAACATTGACGAAGGCCTTGTATATCTGTCGCTTGCAGAATACCACAGGGCAACCGATGCTCAGTACTACAACTATTTCGCAATGCTGGAAAAGGCTTTCAACTGCGAGGACGAAAGTCTAACATACGAACTCAAAATGCAAATTTTAAACCAGTTGCTTCCTATTGCGAGAACAGACGATTACATTAAAGTTCAGATAAAAAGACTGGCTTCCATAGTCGAAAAGCAATACCCAAGCGACATTGCACTGAGTGCACTCAAAGCCGACATCGCCATGATGAACAACGACTACAAGTCGGTACAGCAAAATTTGTCGGACATAGTGGCAGAGGACAAGTCATCGTTTGAGATTTGGGAACACCTGATGAACATCGACTATCATTTGCAGGACTACGACAAACTCTACGAACACAGCAAGGAAGCATCGGAACTCTTCCCCAATGTGCTTTCGGTTTACCAATTCTATGTAGTTGCGGCATATCTGAAAAAGGAATTCCGCGAAGTTGTTGAGGCAGTAGACTACGCCTCAATGCTCTCAGTCGACAACCAGCAGGTAATGATTGACTTGCTAAGTATGCAGGGCGATGCTTATCACGCATTGAAGGAGTATCACAAGGCAGATTCGGTATACGAATACATTCTGTTCAAGGATGCCGATTTCGAGTCGGTGCTGAACAATTACAGCTACAACCTTGCCGTGCGTGGCGAAAATCTTGACAAGGCATTGGAAATGAGTACTCACCTTGTAGAACTAAACTCGATGAGCGCAACTTTCCTTGATACTCACGCGTGGGTGCTTTACAAGAACGGCAAACTCGATGAAGCTTTGAAATATATGAACGATGCCATAGCAAAGGACAATTCGAATGCTGTATACTTCGAGCATCGTGGCGACATAAAGTTTAGTCTTGGACAAAAGGACGAGGCTTTGTCCGACTGGGAAAAGGCATTGGAGCTAGACCCAGAAGATAGTACATTAGAAGAGAAAATTAGAACGAAATCGTTGAAATAAATTGGCAAAGAGAAACTTGATATTGGTGTTGGTTCTGTCGGTGTGCCTATGGGCATGCCGGACTGCAAATGTTGGCACAAACGAAAAGAAGGAGAATTTGCGTTCTGCCAAGATCATAGAGAATGTAACCGCAAATGCTCCAACTTACGCAAAAGCATCGTACAAGTTTTCGTGCGAATATTCTGTAAATGGTGGTTCGCCAGATTCATTTAGCGGCAATCTGCGCGTAAGCCGCGACAGTTTACTGTGGGTTAGCCTGCGCTCTTTCAACATCGAAGGGTTCAGACTGCTTGTTTCAAATGATTCGGTAAAGGTGCTGAACCGTCTAAAAAACGAATATTATTTAGAAGATATTTCCGCGCTTGTTAACTTTGCAAATGTTGACCTATCGTACAATGACCTGCAATCGATACTGCTAAATGAATTTTTCCGCTACCAGTCAGACAACGATTTCGAGAAGGAAGATGATTACAATTCTTGCGTTGACTCTCTGTATTACTGTGTTTCGAGAGTTTCTCAGAAAAAACAAAAACGACCAAACGGCAATTATGCGGAGATACGAGGCTCTGTTATTCAGACGATGAAGGTTATACCTGGAACATTCAAGGTTAAGAATCTATATCTCGAAGACTTGGAGGATGGAAGAAACGCATTTGTGGAATATGACAAGTTTACTCGTTATGGGGAACAATTATTCCCGCAAAATATGAATATATATGTTGAATATGGCAACTCCAGTGCTACAATGAAATTCACGATAAACGATTTTGCAATTGACGATGAACTGACATTCCCGTTTAAGATACCTGCTAAATACACAAAAATAAACCTTAATGAAGATAACCGCTAAAATATTGTTCCTTTTCTTAGCTTTTCTGTTGCCATTGTGTACGGTGGCACAGACAAAAGCCGACCTTGAAAAGAAAAAGAAGAAAACCATAAATGAAATAAACTACACCAACAAACTTCTCGAGGAAACTCGCAAGAACCAGAAGGAGTCGGAAAACAACCTCGCCCTGCTTGGCAGCCAGATTTCATCGCGAAAGGAACTCATTTCCGACATAAATATGGAAATAAAACTTGTCTCGGATAAAATCAAGGAAACCGAATCTGTAATAGCGATGATGACCGAGGATCTGGAGAATCTGAAATCATCGTATGCCAGAATGCTACAAGTTGCATGGAAAAACCAGAACAAGAACAACGAAATAATGTTCCTGCTGTCATCAAAAGATTTCAACCAGTCGTACCTGCGACTGAAATACATGCAGCAACTTGCCGACTACCGTAAACGACAACTCATTGCAATAAACGCAATAAAAGCTTTCCTCGAAAGACAAAAGGAAAAACTTATGGTCCAAAAGACCGAACACCAAAAACTTCTTGACGAGGAAAAAGTTGAAGCAAAAAATCTTGAAAATGCAAAAAAACAACAGGAGAACGCTCTTGCCAAGCTAAAAGGCAAAGAAGCTGACCTTAAGAAACAACTTGCCGAAAAGAACAAACAAAAGCAACAATTACAGACAGCTATCGAAAAGTTGATTGCAGAGGAAGTTAAGAAGTCGTCGGCATCGAAAGGCAAGGCCAACTCTGGCAAATATGAACTTACTCCAGACGAAAAAATTGTCAGCGACAATTTTGGTAGCAATGCTGGCAAACTTCCATGGCCAGTGCAGCGCGGTGTTATCGTTTCAAGATTCGGAAAACAGCCCCACCCCGTTATTGCAAATGTAGAAATCGACAACAAAGGTATTGATATCTCCACGACCACCGGTTCCGATGCCCGTGCTGTATTTGATGGCGAAGTCAGAAAGGTATTTTCTATTCCAGGAACGCAAAATGCTGTGATAATTAGGCATGGTGAATACTTGAGCGTTTACACGCACCTCGAAAAGGTGTATGTTTCTGTTGGCGATAAGGTAAAGGCAAAACAGGCAATCGGAAAGATTTACACCGACGACTCAGAAAACAAGACTGTTCTGCATCTTGAAATATGGAAAGGCAGTGCAACACTAAATCCTGCCAACTGGCTAGCAAAATAAAAACAACTCAACAATAAATGAAATAAGCGGGAATGGCACTCATTTCCGCTTATTTCGTCATGTCTAAAGAGAATTTTACCTCAAATATTCCATCACTATGCATGCCGCCGACCTTGCATCGTTCAGCACATCGTTGATTGTCATCGGACGCTTGCACGAACCAGCAACGAACAGACCTTTCTCGGCAGTTTCGTTGTCGTTAAGATGCGGACTTGAAGTCTTTACAAAGCCATATTCACCGTCGATTCCACACTTCTTGCCAAGGTCACGAGTACCGCACGAAGCCTCCATTCCTACCATAAGCACAAGCAGGTCGGTGGTCATCTTCAGCGGAACGCCAAGCAAAGTATCTTCTGCCTTTATCTGTATCTTGCGGTCGAAAGTGGATGAAGCCTCGGAAATTCTTCCACGCACATAGCGTACATCGTACTTTTCCTGCGATTCACGGTAAAGTTCCTCGAAATGCTGTCCCCACATACGCAAGTCCATATAGAAAATGTAGATTTCGGCTTCGGGAAGCATCTTCCGCACTTCAATAGCCTGCTTTACAGCCGTCACGCAGCAAACCTTGGAGCAATAGCGGTTGCCCGACTTCTCGTCGCGCGAACCTACGCACTGCAGGAAAACAACGCGCTTTGGCGATTCGTTTATGGAGTTGACAATCTGGTTGTACTTTATCATCCTTTCCATGTCAATGGAAGTAACAACACCCTTGTATATGCCGTAGCCAAGTTCTTCCTTGCGCGTAGCATCAAAGGTTTGATAACCGGTAGTAATAAGCACTGCATCAACGAAATAGTTCTTTCCCGACTTGTCAACAATCTTCCATTCCGAATCGTTACGCACAATGTCAACGACCTCGGTGTTGAGCATCAACTTGATATTTTCGTTAATCAGCTTTGAATTAAGGCTATCCGCAATTTCCGATGCACTTGAAAAATCGGGGAAAAGGTAAGCCTTGTCAAGTATGTTGGATAGAGCCGTCGCCGACTTTTCAAAAAGCAACACTTCGTTTTCCCTTGCTAGGATTGATGCACTTTCGATACCTGCGGGACCTGCTCCTATAACTGCAATCTTTCTCATATCTAATGTTTTATATTAAACTTTCAAATTCATTGGTTTTTCGGGCGACGGGAGAATTTCTCCATTTGCACCGCGATATTTCTCATTTGGCTTGTACGGAATGCCAATCTTGTCGAGCAGATTCTCCACCTGAACCTGATGCAGCTGCATTCCGAGTTTCCACGGGTCGTAGCCCAACAGCATTCCAGCCATTTCCTCGTAAGTGAGAACAGGAATACCATAGCCGTCCTTGTCGTAGGTCTTGTTTTCCATCTCGGCTATGGTGTACTGCCATTTGTCCATAAACATTGCACATCCGGGACAATTTGCCACGATGAAATCAGGTTCAAACGGCTCCATCGACTCAAATTTCTTCTTGGTGTTTGCCACCGAATAGCCACGGTTTTCCTGCAACAGATAATGGCGGAAACCGAATCCGCAGCAATGACGGCGTTCGGGATAATCGACCACTTCCCCGCCCCACGCTTCAATCATACCTGCGAGAACATACGGGAATTCTGCCTTACCGATACCCTTTTCGGGAAAAATCTTGGCATAATGACAGCCTATATGCTCCACAACGCGCAAAGGCTTGCCCGTAAAGCGGTTAACAAGCTGATATTTCATCCTCTCCTTCAATTCGAAGCGATACTTATAAATAATATCTGATGGATGGGCAATATTTTTAGGAGCCTCAAAATCGCGACCAGTCGCTTCCTTCAAGTACTTGCGAGTCTTTTCAAGCATTTCGGGATGTTCCTTCCACATTTCAACCATCTCGGTAAAGATTCCGAAAGATGTCACGCATGAAGGCACATAGTTCTCGTAACCAGCATCAGTCATCAGCGAAAACAAACGGGCGACAACAGTCATGGTTGTTTCAAGCGGAACAATGTCGGAATGATAGCCGATGCCTGTACATGTATGCTGGTTAGCCTCATCGCGAATGTCCTTGCCCAACTCTTCACGCATAATTTTAAGAAACGCCGCCTCGGAGCCTGGGAAGAATGTCTGCCTGATACAACTGCGTTCGTAGAAGAACTTGTCATCGGCAATTTCCTTCTGGTATTCGTTCCAGTAACGTTTATTTTTTGATTCGTCCATATCGTTTTTATTTTTTGTCGTTGCTCGCAACGACGCTACAGACTATTAACTTTTAACTATTAACTCTTAACTAAATTATGTTTTCTGCCACAATCTCTGCCACATCCTTTACCTGCAATGTCGTAGCGTGATTAAACGCCTTCTTGCACATAGGACAAGCCGTTGCTATCAAGTCGGGGTTCTTGTACAAAAGACTCTCGACCGCTGCATCGCGAACCTTGGTCTGCTGTTCCATTGTAAGCACAGTGCTTCCAAGATTGAAACCGCAACAGAGGCTCTTTTCCTTCTCGTCCTTTGCTTTTACCAGATTCGAAACCGACTTCAGAACCTCGCGCGGTTCATCGTAGATTCCGCATCCACGACCAAGTTCACACGGGTCGTGATACACAACCTTAAGGTCGTCCTTGCGCAACTTCAGTCGTCCCGACTTTATCAGCCCTGCAATGTATTCGGTGTGGTGCATAACCTTGATTGGCAGGTTGTATTCCTTGGTAAACGACTGGTAGCAAATCGGGCACGATGTCACCAGCAACTTTGCCTTCGACTTTATTATCATGCTCTGGTTCTTCAATCGCAAGTCCTTGGCCTGCTTCAAGAAACCCTGCTGCAACAGCGGACGGCCACAGCAGATGGTCCTGTTCTTGTCCATATACCAGTAGTTCTGGTCAACAGCCTCGAAAATCTTTATCATCGACTCGGTAATACCGGGAGTCAAGTGCGACATACATCCGCCAAAATACAACACACGACCTACCGAGTTGAATGCCTGAATATTATCAGCATAGCTATAGTTTCCCGACGCATCAAGAGCGCTTTCCTTTGTTCGCACCTGACGGCGGATTGTCATAAGGTCGAGCCCCACGGGACAGTCGGACGAACACCGCTGACACATAAGGCATTGATTGGCAACTTCCTCAGTACCACGCTTGTAACGTACATCTCGAAGCAAATATACCGACTGAACACCTTGAACACCAAGTTGTTTGTCCATCGGGCAGTTGTCGATGCAGATACCGCAACGCGAACAAGCACTGAGTTCGTACTTTGTGAAACCTGTCGGTTCATCGCCCTCAGTAACACCCATCCTACGGAAGAAAATAAGAAATACTTCCGTGAAAATGTGCATATAACGCGAGAATGGCATCGAAACGAAGAACACAGCCAGACAGATGGAGTACATTGTCCAGAAAGCCATTTCGACATATTCATGATAAATAGGTGCAAACAAATTGCCTAAAGCCTGCGTCATAAATCCACCGTTGCCGTAATATGCAGCCGTATAACTTTCGGCCAGCAGTCGCAATGGGAAAATGAACCACAGCGAGAACTTTGCAAAGCGGTCGAACAGCACATGCTTAGTAACCCTGCGCATACCCACAATCTTGGAGTAAACCATCTTGATTACGGCAAGCATAACGCCCGACAGCACAACAAGAAGCAAAGCGTCCATAATGTTTGCGAAGACAACACTTGTTGTAGTCGGATGCTCGTGAACGAAAAACCTATAGAATATAGCCACCCAGAAGGGCTTTGAACCATGTATGCAAACTTCGGCCTCAATTGCTCCTACCAATATGAGCAGAAACCATCCGAAAGCAATACTGCTGTGCATATAGCCCAAGACAAGATTGCGTCTGAAAACCTTGCGATGGAACAGACATTCCAAAATCGCCTCCCATATTGCAGGAAGGAATTTCAACGAAAGGATGTTTTTCTTTACCTTTGAACGCTGTACCCTGTCGAAACTCATGTACCACCTTATGTACTTGAAAACACATATTCCAAGCAGAACAAAGGTGCCGAGAACGAACGGAAGTACAAACGGACTGAAATAATTCATCATCATTTATTCTTTTTCGTTAATATTCTCCGCATGTTTACAATCGAATTCCTAAGATTGACCTCACGCGGACATACCAATGTGCACTTTCCGCAAAGCATACATTTGTCAAGTTCTCTTGCAAGTCCTTCGTACTGGCCCTGCATAAGCTTAGTCTTTATCTTGCGGATGTTAAAGTCGGAAAACTGCTGTGCCGAACATGTTGCGGTGCATGCTCCACAATTTAAACATACCATAAAAGTAGGTACGGCTTCGCGCAGTTCGTTCAGGCAACTAAAGTCAATCTGATCCAGATCGATTGACCTTGTCTGCGATATTGAAAAGCCAAACTGTCTCATTTCTCCTCCTTTAATGTTTTCAACAAGTCCATACCGCCGGTAACCTCAAAAATCTTCCTTACTTCCTGAAGATTTTCCTCGCGAATCTTGCGCAAAGCTCCAGGTCCGTCGCCATGATAGTTGGCACCAAGTTTCGGCGCAACAGCCTCAATGTTATTCACATACCATTCCCAAATCGGTCCCTGCTCCTGATGAAGTTCGGGTTTAACCTTATCGGGGTGAACGCAATATCCGATTTCGAGGATATTGTTTCCAACTGTCTCTGCCAGACGCTTTTCCTGCTCGGCAATATGCTCGTCCATATAGCCAAGCTTGATGGCCACCTGTCTGAGCACGAGTATCACCTCGGCAGGCACATTCTGACGCGGACAGCGCGTCTTGCACGACAGGCACTGACCGCAATACCAAATCATATCGGAACGAAGCAAAGCTTCAATCTCGTTTTCGTCCTTGCGCTGCACAATATCGCAGATACGGCGCGGGTCGTACTGGTAGAACTCGGCAGCAGGACAAATTGCCGTGCATATTCCGCAGTTCATGCATGCCTTGAGCGCATCCTCGAAACGAGTATCCTGCATCAGCAGGTCATATAAGTTTCCCATGTTTAATCTTTTCTTGTTTTTCAATATAACGATGCCATACAATATCAAAATATTCTTCCACCGACATCAGTTCACTTTCAACATAAATTATTCCATCAGTCTCCATGTACAATTGTTCTCCTTGTCGTAAAATTCGGTAAGACCTTTTCCCTTTACGATAACCATATCAGAGAAGTCGTCGTATTTTTTAGTTTGCAAAGCTATTGTATCGCCAAGTTTTTGCTCGTGTCCATAATCATACGGATTTATACCAGAGAAATCGTCTTTATATGATATTCCAGCAAGGTCTTTGCCCAAACTTTTTATGGAAACAACTATTTCATTTATTGTTCCAATACCTTGTTTTCCCCGATTTTCATTAAGATAAAAATTTATTTCTATTTCCATTTGCTTCGAGTATAAAGCTGCTATCATGTGACCTCCACAACCGCATTTGCAATTTCTGCCGAAACTTTGAGCCTCAGATTTGTAAAACTCTATAACTTTTAGTTCTATTACAGAATCATTTTCGTTCTTGAAAGAAACTGTGCTGCCTTTTTCGTATGGTGCATATTTGCAGAGCCATTCGGGGAAAGCAGAGCAATGAATCTGGCACGACTGAAATACAAATGCTGAAATAATTAATGATGCTACTATAAATGCAATACGTCTTTTCACAATTTTATAATTTTAATGTTAGTATCCTTGATTATGTTTTTATTGTATTTAATCCAATTTTACCTTAAACATACCCATAACCTTGAACAAGAACCTTGGCAAGGGCTTTTCGCGGTCGCGGGTAAGCATATTTATGTTCCATCCCAGCTTTTTCATCACTGGAATCTTATGTGTTTCAACAAATTCTATCAATGTTCCGTCGGGGTCCTCGATGTAAGTGAAATGACCGCTGGCCTCGCCCATATCGAAACGCTCGTTGTTGGGACAACTATCAACCGTAAACGGAAATCCCTTCGATTCGCAGAACTTGCGAAGTTCCTGCATATTGGTAATATCGAAGCATATCTGGATGAATCCCGGATCGCCCCAGTAGCGTCCTTCGAAAATCTTGCGCGGCTGACGATCCAAAGCAACAACAAGCTCAATGCTGCTATTGCCCATAAGTTCGGCAAATGCACCCTTTGGCTTGCGCGACGACCTCAGCAATACACGACGGTACTTCTGGTTGCCACCGTTCATAAATGCGAAATCAGCGAATACGCCAGTTTCATCATACACAACGGTATCGTAGCCAAGCACATCGCGGTAAACCGAAAAAGCCCTTTCGATGTCGGTAACGCCAATCATTGCACCAACCGTACCACCCGACAAGCATTTCTGGTCGATGAAGACATAGTCGTCCTCAACAACCTGAAAATAATTGTTCCACGGGTCCTTCACGATGAAAGTTTCCTTGCCTTCTGGTGTTTTTGTCACATCGCCAACCTTGTCGTACTTGGCTTTCAGCTCGTCGTGGAAAGCCTTGACATTGCGGCTCTTGATCTTTGCAGCAAAAATACCAAGGTCGCCAACCTGCACATCGAAAGGAATCGGCTCGGGCTTACGCTGCGAATACTGCCAGATTTCGAATCCGCCACCACCCTGCAAATTTACTGCTATGCAGGCATGACGCTTCTGCGGCTTGTTGCCAGTGTACGGAAGCATTCTTTCAGCCACGGTGTCGTCTTCCAGAATCTTAACATTCATCTGAAACATTTCGATGTACCATTTCCACGATTCGTGAAAATTTTCGGTACCAACACCGACTTGCTGTATTCCTGATATAAAGTAATTTTCCATTGTATTCTTAATTGTTTCTACGTTTCACGTTTCTAAGTTTCTTTGGCTTCGCCGTTTCTGTTGAGACGCAAAATTTTGCGTCTGTACAACCGTCTGTTAGCCTTTAAGCCTTTTCTTCTTTTAGCCCATTATTAATTGTCCATTGTCAATTATCCATTGTTAATTGTCCATTGTCCTTTTACATCGCCTTTATATTCCTTGCTATTCTCGCTGCTAGGCCAGGGAACCAACGCTTGATGTGTACCATTATCAGTTCCTTGCCACCGACAAGCACTTCGCGTTTTTTGCGATAGATGGCATTCACAATCTTGCGTGCAGCCTTCTCCGATGTTATTCCGCCAGCCTGACCAGCATCCATCTTGCCGTGAGGTGTGCCGTCCTTTTCGAGCGCATAAAGCGAAATGTTGGTCTGCACACGCCCCGGGCATACAAAAGTAACGCGAATATTGTCCTTGTAGCACTCAGCCTGAACAGTCTCAAAAAATCCGTACAAAGCGAACTTCGACGAACTATAGGCACAACGCAACGGAAAGCCGAACTTTCCAGCAATGCTTGTCGTAACGGCAATCTGTCCGCCACCATTGGCAATCATCTTTGGAAGAATAGCCTTCGTGATTGCCACCGGAGCAAAATAGTTGACATCAATAACCTTGTCAATCACATCCATCTGCGAATCAATTGTATTCGACCTCTGGCTGATTCCAGCATTGCAGAAGAAAATGTCGATTTTGCCAAACAACGACCAAGCCTGCTCCGAAACCTGCGCCAAGTTTTCCAAATTTGACAAGTCGGCAGACAAAACCTTTGCATCGGCAGCACCATCGGCTAGGCATTTTTCGCGTACCTTTTCAAGTGCCGACTCATTGCGTGATGTCAGCACAAGGCTTGCACCTTCCATTGCCATACGGTAGGCCGTTGCCTCGCCTATTCCCGACGAAGCACCCGTAATCCATACTATTTTGTCTGCAAAGCGATGTTTCATAAAATTATAGTACCGTCATTCCGTAAGACAAAGCGAACAGGCACAGGGACGAGCCTTGTGAGCCTGTCTATACGGAATCTTCCAATAGTACCCAAAGGAGATTCCGCATAAGCGAACTCACACAACACGTTCCTTAGTTGGTTCGTTCTGCTTTGCGGAATGACGGTCTCTTTCTGTAACATTGTAATTTATTATTTATTTTGCATCAACCTCTGCCTTGAAATCCTTTGCTCTTGCAGCACCTTCGCCAGTGTTTATGAGAACGGTCTCGCCATTTCTGATACGTCCTTCCTCAAGAGCCTTGTAGAAGCCAGCAAAGCAAACTGCGCCTGCAGGACCGAAGTAAACACCCTTTTCGTTCTTTGCAATGCGTGCATAGTCGGCAATCTGCGATTCCTTAATGCGTACAAAGCAACCATCGCTCTTGCGAACTATCGGAGCCACAATAGGATACATTCCCGGATTACCAGCTGAAAGTATCGAAACCTTGGTCTGCGGATTGTCGATTACAGGATAATCCTTTTCGTAGCCTTCTGCGAAATTGCTCTTCACGGCGCGTTCCCAACCCTGAACCATCGGGTCGCAGGTGTCCTGCTGAACAAGAATCATGCGCGGCAACTTGACTTCGGGATACATTCCGCAAATTTCACGTACACCCTTGTCAAGTGCAATAGGACCAGTACCGCCAGCAACTGCCTGAACATAAACATCGGGCATCTTACCAAGTTGACGCATAAACTCAAATACCATTGTTTTCTTTGCCTCAACACGTATCGGGTCGATGTTGCCTGCCGAAATCATCACCTTCTGCTCCTTGTGGAAGTTGGCAGCAACCTTCTTTGCTGCGCCGTAGTCGCCTTCGCAAACCACAAGGTTCTGACCGAGCGAACGAATTTCGTCAATAGTGTCCTTGCAAACGCATTCAGGAACAAATATATCGAACTTAACACCTGCTTTAGCCAGATACTTACTGTACGCAGTAGCCGTATTTCCGCTCGATGCGAGGCAATATTCCTCCACACCATTCTCCTTGAACAGCGAAGCAGCCAACGAAGCAGCTACATCCTTGAAAGTATTGGTTCCTCCGTTGAGGTCGTTGCGGTAAACGTATGCCTTGCAGTCGATTCCATACTTTTCCTTTGCAAAGCGGTCTAGGAAATCCCAATGTTCCACAGGAATTGCGCCCTCGCCAAAACTTACAATGTTCTTTTTGTCCTCGAGAGGCAAAAAGTCGAAGTAATGCCAAAAACTTTCGGGCTTTCCCTTGTAAAGTTCGGGAAGTTTCGTGTAATCGGCATCGTATTTCACTTCTACATGATTGCTTCCGCACTGCGGACAAAGCTGGTCGTGAGCGAACCATTCGGCGAAATTATTTATTACCGCACCGCATTTTTTGCATATTAAATTGTATTTCATGCACTTATCATTTAAAGCAGGAAAAGCATCCCGAACCAATCAGGACACTTCTCCCCGTATTTTTACAAATAAAAATTACCTAGTGAAATTCAGCATTGGAGCAGGCTCATCATACTTGCCGCTTGCCAACTTTTCCTTGATTTCCTTGAATGCATTCAACGTATAGTCAACATCCTCGATGCTATGAGCAGCAGTAGGGATAATACGGAAAATAATCATTCCAACAGGAATTACAGGATAAGTAACGATTGAGCAGAAAATCTTGTAGTTTTCGCGCAGGTCGTAAGCCATATTAGCTGCCTGGTTTACACCACCCATGATATGAACTGGAGTTACACAAGCCTCAGCCGGACCGATTGAGAAACCAAGGTTGCGGAAACCTTCCTGCAAACGACGGGTTACTGTCCACAATTTCTTGCGAAGTTCGTCACCCTCGGCACTGCGGATGATTTCGAGACGCTTCAAGCAACCTTCTACTATAGGCATAGGAAGAGCCTTTGCGTAAATCTGCGAACGCATGTTGTAGCGCAGGAAGTCGATGATGTACTTCTTTGATGCAACAAAACCACCGATGCAAGCCATCGACTTTGCGTATGCACCTATATATATATCAATGTCATCCATTACATTGAAGTGCTCGGATGTTCCGCGTCCGTGTTCACCCATAACGCCAAAACCATGAGCGTCGTCAATCAAAATGCGGAAATTGTATTTCTTCTTCAACGCCACAATCTGGTCGAGTATACCTAGAGCACCAGTCATACCGTAAACGCCTTCGGTGATAAGCAAAACGCCACCACCCTGTTCATCGGCAATCTTGCATGCAACCTGCAACTTCTTTTCGCAGCTTACAATATCGTTGTGCTTATATGAGAACGACTTGCCAATATGCAAGCGCTTTCCATCGAGCAGACAAGCGTGAGCCTCAGCATCGAAAACTATCACATCGTGACGAGTCATAAGGCTGTCGATAACCGACACAATACCTTGATAGCCAAAGTTCATCTGGAAAGCAGCCTCCTTCTTTTCGAAGTCGGCAAGTTCGCGTTCCAACTGTTCGTGCAAAGCAGTGTGACCAGTAAGCATACGGCTTCCCATAGGATAAGCCAAACCCCACTTAGCAGCGCCATCGGCATCAGCCTTGCGAACTGCAGGATGATTTGCCAGACCAAGATAGTTGTTCAAACTCCAGCACAATACTTCCTTGCCTTGGAACTTCATGTGAGGACCGATTTCGCCTTCCAACTTTGGAAATGTGTAATATCCTTCAAACTTTTCCCTGTACTGTCCGAGCGGACCGCCCGATGACTCGTGAATTCTTTCAAATATGTCTTTCATAAACAATCTGTTGGGTTCATTAATTTAATAAAAAACATCTTGCCTTTCTTCAAACAAAGAACCCGATTCTGTCTGAAAAAAAGTTGTGCAAAGTTAATCTAAATTTTTGAGGCAATGAATTTCTAAAACATTTTTTGGGCAAAACAAATCCTACGACATTTTTTTTCGTAACTTTTACATATTTTTGCAACAGATATGAAAGACTTTGCAGCCATAGATTTCGAAACCGCCAACGGTGAACGCTGTAGTGTTTGCAGTGTGGGATTGGTAATTGTACGCAATGGGGAAATTTGCGATTCGTTCTACAGTCTCATAAAGCCAGAGCCAAACTATTATTCATGGTTTTGCCAGCGCGTTCACGGACTTGGACACGAAGACACCGACTCTGCGCCTATTTTCCCCGAAGTATGGAAACTGATAGAACCCAAAATCGAAGGGCTTACGCTTGTTGCTCACAACAGTCCTTTCGACGAAGGTTGCCTAAAAGCGGTTTTCCAGACATACTGCATGACCTACCCCGACTACAAGTTCAAATGCACTTGCCGTGCCGCACGAAGATTCTTCGGAAACAAACTGCCAAATCACCAACTTCACACCGTTTCGGAAGCATGCGGATATATTCTCGAAAAACACCACCACGCACTTGCCGATGCTGAAGCCTGCGCCGCGATAGCAATGAAGATACTATAAAGTGTTGCCTGATGGGCTAATCTGCTGTAGTAAAATTGATTTCTTGGCTTTTACCTGCTGTATGCCCATCTTTTGTGTAGAACGACTCTCCAAAAACAGTAAATCCATATTTGTGAGACGGCTCCAAATAGAAATTGACCTTCAATGTTTTATCATCAGACCATTTGTATCCTTTAAAAGTCGGGAAATCCACCCCTGTAGAACTAAAATGCAAGGCAATACCTTCCCTCATCGGTTTTGAAAACTTAATAATGAGCGTGAAATCTCCTGATGGAACATTCGTTGCACCATCCTTAATGTTCACCTTATAGCTAGCATTCTGTTTCGCTAATTTTTCCTGCGCTTTTTTGTATTGCTTTAAATCAAAGTCGTTTACTGCTTTTGCAAGGACAGGCATAAAGTCGGACATGGTGGCATAATTGCTACGATTTTGCTCATATTGTTTAAGAGCATCGCATAGCGTCTGTGTAAGAATGAACCCTTGCTTTTCCTCTTCGTTAACAAGATCTGATTCCGAGACTTGTGGATAATGAGTTTTCATGTAACGAATGACAGAGGAGCGCACAAAAGTCTCATTCATCATTGTCAACGCCGAGCCGTATGCAGATTTCTTCAATTGCTCGCTCTTTTCCAAGAAAACCTTTTCTGCCGACTGTTCCATCTCCGACCAGAACTGGCTGTTCAATGGGTTGCAATAATGGTGGCAAAACTCATGAATGACTATTGGCAGCACAGTTTTAGCATCGAAAAACACCTTTCCATTGTCATCAAGCTGACAACAACCAATAACAGGGCTCAATACAATGCTTCCATCTTTCATTTGGGCACTGCATCCATAGTTCTGCGGACCGACCAACAAACTAAGCACAACACGGAACTGGCTTCCGCTCTGAGGACCAAAGTAATCGCTAAACCAATTGTAGTCAACATTCTGATTTATTGCATTGAAAGCCTCTTCGACTTGAGTGTACAAATCCTTTTGCGAAATGTACCAATCGTGGAACTTGGCACTATGATAAAAATCGTTCAGTGGCTCCAAGAAATCCTTTTTCTGTTGCTCCGACCAACGGTCGAAAGAAACATCGCCACCTTCCTTAAAGTTATCATCCAAAGCTACATTGCCATCAGCGTTCACATCAAGATGCAAACCGTAAGACGCAACCGCATCGTACGAAATTCCCGATTCCTGCTTGTACTGCCGCGCCAACTGCACAACCTTATGATCCTTGAACTGAGCAAATGTAGAATCGAAGTCGTGTGCATACTTCGGAATCTTACACATATTATATTCGCGCGATCCTGAAAGACGCCATACAGCAGACATCAAATCTACACATTCATCGAACTGAACCGACACTGTATTCTGGGAAAAACATGTAAATGCTGACAAAACAACACAAATAAAAATAGATAATTGCCTTTTCATATTAATAAAATTAAACCTCATATTTCAAATAAATCTTACAAATGCAAATATATTATTTAGAAATCTTATTCATAACATCTACAAACTTCTGCGACAACACCGAATATGTATGATATTTAAGCACATAATCGTGACCTTTTCTGCCCATTTCGTCGCGTTCGCTTGCTGAAACTGATGCAAGTTTCATAACTGCATCCGCTATTGCTTTGGGATTTTCGGGTTCTACACTAATTCCGCATCCAGCCTCCGCCACAGGGTCGTTTGCTGCCTCTACTGCATGAACAATAGGCTTTCCCGACATCATGTAGTCGAAAATCTTATTGGGAGATATGCCAAACCTATACAACGGATTTTTATTCCATCCGATGAAAAGCGAATCCAGGAGCGAAAGCAACGATGGAACTTGTGTCTTTGGTATCGGATCGAAAAAGAAAACATTTTTTATTCGCTCAGCGGCAACTCTTTGGACAAGGCGTTCCTTCTCGACTCCGCTTCCAACCAAAACAAAAGCGACACGCTTTTCCGACAATATTTTCGCCGCATCTATAAAAGTATCAAGACAATTCGACACCGCATGACCACCAAGATAGCCGATCACGTAGTCTGATTTTGCTTTTATTGCTTCTATTTCAGAACGCAATTCTACACTTATGTCTTGTGGACTTTCCCAATCTTCCTCCACTATTCCGTTGGGGACATAAAAGAATTTTTCGCGAGGCAAACCGCGCTCCTCTGCATGGTCGATAGCCTTCGGCAACATCGACACCACTGCATCAACATTTGCGTAGGCAAAATCCTCGGCACTCTGCATAACACGGATAAACGGATGCTTGGGACTATATCCGCCAAGTTCCATCGGCGAAAGTGGCCAAAGATCGTGAATCTCGTATATGTACTTCGCTCCATAATAATTGGCAATTTTCTTTGCCGGATAATTGTCGAGCGGATATGTCGATGATGCAATTACAATGTTGGGGACAAAGCCGGCGAGAATCTTCTTGAACCTATACTTCAACTGCCATACAAATGAAAACATCGACCTGATACGACCAATGCCGTTGCCCTTATAGGCGTTAGTATTCACCCAGCGGTAATGAACCCCGTCGATTACCTCATCGCTTGGCTTCGGCTGACGCTTACGCAAATGTGAAAATGTCGCTCCCACAATAAGCACCTCGTGCCCTGCCTTTTGCCACTCCCGCGCCATGTAATAAGGACGGAACTCCATACCTAACTGCGGAGAACCTGCATAATGGTTTATCAGAAGAATCTTCATCGACATTCGTTTTTAGAACCGCAAAATTAATGGATAATGGGCAATTTGCAATGGATAATTAATAATGAACAAAATGGATAATTAACAATGGGCTAAAAGAAGAAAAGGCTGAAAGGCTAACAGACGTTTGTACAGACGCAAAATTTTGCGTCTCAACAGAAACGCCGCAGGCATAAAAACTTGAAAAAAAAGCGGCATTACACCGCTTTTTTTCACAAATATTTCAAAAAACTTTTTTACAGATAAATATCTCTTTCGCCACCATCAATCTTTTCGAGATTTTCGTTGATGGTATTCTTCAACTGCTGGCTTTCAACCTCGGCGACAAGTTTCTTTATCAATGCCTTGCCTTTTGCCTTTGTTTCGGGTGAAGCAAAATCGTTGAGGTATTCGTTGAAGGTGAACAAACCGTTAGGCATGCAGAACTGCTTGATAAGTCCCGGCTTTGCCAAGTCCATAAAGTCGGCTCCTACTCTACCCTTGCGGTAGCAACCTGTGCAGAACGAAGGAATATATCCACCGTCAATCATGTTTGAAATCACATCGTCCATAGTTCTGTGGTCGCCAAGCGAGAACTGGCTACCAGTACCTTCTTCCTCTTCGCTGTATGCGCCTGGGTTGGTACGCGAACCTGCCGAAATCTGGCTTACTCCGTACTCGATAAGTTCCTTACGCATCTCATCGTTTTCGCGGGTGCTGAGGATAATACCTGTGTAAGGCATTGCTATACGGATGATTGCGATAATCTTCTTGAAGTCGAAATCGGAAACCGGATGCGGAATGTGGTTTGTGAACTCTACGCCATCGGCCGGTTCGATACGCGGGAAACTTACAGTGTGAGGTCCGCAACCGAAAACTTTCTCCAAGTGAGCGGCATGTTCCATAATTGCCAGAATCTCGAAACGGTAGTCAACAAGTCCGAACAAAACGCCAAGACCTACATCGTTGATTCCGCCTTCCATAGCACGATCCATAACGGTCAGACGGTTGAGGTAGTCGGCCTTCGGTGTGCCTGCCGGATGGAATTCCTTGTATGCAACCGGATCGTAAGTTTCCTGGAAGCAAACATACGTACCAATCTTCTCGGCTTTCAGACGCTTGAATTCCTCGACTGTCAACGGAGCAAGCTCTACATTTATACGGCGGATGTAGTTGCCGTTGTCGCGTGCTGCGTAGGTACGGCGGATTGCCTCGCAGTAGTAGTCGATGTCGTTGCGTGGTGACTCACCGCAAATCAGCAATACGCGCTTGTGACCTTCGTGAAGCAACACCTTGGTTTCCTGCTCGATTTCGTCCATTGTGAGCACTTTACGCTTGATAGCCTTGTTGTCGCGGCGGAATGCGCAGTAAACGCAGTTGTTGACGCAAACATTACCAGTATAAATAGGTGCGAACAAAACGAGACGCTTGCCGTAGATGCTTTCCTTGGCGAATTTTGCTGTCTCCATTATCTTATGTATCTGGTCGTGGTCGGTAACGCGCAGAAGCACAGCCACATCCTCAAGCGACAAGCCTTTCAGCTTACGAGCCTTTGCAAGTACTGCATCGAGTTCCTGTTCGGTAGGAATGCTACCGTTTACCAAATTATAGAGTTTTTCTCTATCAATGAAATTTTTAAACTTTTCGTCCATATTCTTAAATCTTTTATGCTGTTGTTATTAAGGTTGATTTCGCTTTTAATCCTTTGAGGCGACCGAGTTTTCCTGTCAGTGAATTTATTGTGTCGCCATCGCTTTTTACCACAAGTGTAATTATGGAAATATTCTCATCGCGAAGTGGCATTCCGTTGCGCGACAATATTATGCTGCCGTACGAACTAAGCAGTGCGTTGACATCATCAACGACATTAGTGTCTGTAATAAGTATGTTTATTGTGCCAATTTTCTTCTCCATCAGTACCTAGACTTTTGAATCAGTTAATATTTCGGAACTCTTTGAAAGCGATAAATCCCTTCCGTAGATTTCGTGACAAAGGTAGATATTATTTTGTTAGGTACAATATGTTTAAAAACATTTTTGTGAAAAAGCTATAAACATCGTACTATCGCGGCGCAACAGCTGGCAGAATTTATTGCCCCCATTGTCGTTAAGGCCTTTAAAGCCGTTAACGACCATTAATAATGGGGGCAAACAAATATTTATGCCAGCTACCTTTTACCATATTTTCCACACAAAAACGTTCCCATACCAAATAATAAACTACATTTGCGCCCTCTAACGATATTATGATGAAAAAACGAGTATTCTTAACAGGTGCCACAGGCACAATGGGATGGGCTGGACTCATGGAGTTCATGCAACGCTTAGACAGATTCGACATAACAATTCTTGCACGACCAAGCAAGAAGAACAAGGAAAAACTTGCACCCTACGCCGACCGCATACGCATAGTATGGGGCGACCTCACAAAATACGAGGATGTACTTGAAGCTACAAAAGACGCCGACTATGTATTGCATGTTGGCGGAATGGTTTCACCGGCAGCCGACTACTTTCCCAACAAGACTCGCCGTGTGAATGCAATTGCTGCCGAAAATGTAGCGAAAGCCGTTCTTGCACAGCCGAATGCCGACAAAATCAAGGTTTGCTATATTGGTTCAGTCGCTCAGACCAGCGACCGCAACGAGCCAATACACTGGGGACGTACTGGCGACCCTATCTGCATAAGCGTCTACGACCACTACGCCATCAGCAAGACCATCGCCGAACGCACAATAGTGGAATCGGGAATACGCAACTGGGTATGCCTGCGCCAGTCGGGAATACTCTACCCCGAAATTCTGAAAAACTACGACCCGATAATGTTCCATGTTCCGCTTCGCGGCGTGCTCGAATGGGCAACCGTTGAGGACAGCGGTCGTCTGCTTGCAAACCTATGCGAGGAAAACGTTCCCGACGAATTCTGGAACCGCTTCTACAACATCGGCAGCGGCAAGGAATACCGCCTGAGCAACTACGAATTCGAATGCAAGCTGCTGAAAGCCATACATTGTCCTGCACCCGAGAAGATTTTCAGACCGGAATGGTTCGTTCTGCGCAACTTCCACGGACAATGGTACCTTGATTCAGATGTACTCGAGAACTACCTGCACTTCCGCGCCAATGTACCTGTAGATGAATATTTTACCAACATGGGCAAGCAGTTGCCGTGGTTCTTCAACCTTGCAGCTATTGTCCCCGGATTTATTATTAGGTGGGCAATGCGTCCGATGGCATATAAGAAGAAATGGGGAACACAATGGTGGATTAAACACAACGAAAAGCAAAGAATATCAGCATACTACGGTTCGTTGGAACGCTACAAGGCAATTCCCGACTGGAAACATCAGGATCTCTCCCACCCCAGCGAAACCGACATCGTTCGCATCGACCACGGCTACGACGAGCAGAAGCCTCGCAGCGAATGGACTATAGATGATATGCGCAAGGCTGCCGAGTTCCGTGGTGGCAAGTGCCTGAGCGAAACAATGGTAAAGGGCGACTTCCGCACTCCGCTCGAATGGGAATGCCAGTTCGGTCACAAGTTCAAGGCATCGCCAGTGCTGGTACTCGAAGGAGGCCACTGGTGTCCCGAATGTTTGCCAACACCGTGGAACTACGACGAGATCGCCAAGGGAAATCCGTTCTTTGCACAAGTATGGAAGCCACTTCACGGCGAAGATGAACACAACACATACGGTGAAGAAATTTTCGACGGGTGGGAAAAATAACCTGCCCGTGACGAAATTTCACCTGCAGGGGTAAAATCAAACCCTCATGGGCGAAAAAGTATACCTGTGGGACGAAATATTTTTTGAATATTAATTCTTTTTACGAAATATTTTTTTTTGTAATCGGCAAGATAATCAATATCTTTGCATATTGTTAGAAATTACAGCAAACAATCGAAAGGAGAATAGCATTGCCATACTCCAACGGAAGTAAACTGGAACAAACAACAAATAGACAATGACCGACGGATATTTGAATTTCGACGAGTACATACGCCAAGGGGAACCGGCACAGCGCGAAAGGGCTGACGCATGGCGCGTGGCAATCGGCTTGCAGGCCGTTGACGGGCTTAAGACATCGGAATATCTGCAAGAAACAGCCCGCCGCAACATCGAAGGCGAAATCACCATCGACCAGGCCCGTGAAATGGTAAAGCAATACTATGTCACAAAAACCAGCCACGACGAAGATGATGCCGAAAAGGAAGAAGCCGACAGAGTATCCAGCAATATTTCGAAGCTGCTCCAAACCGACGCATTTACATATAGCGTTGCAGGATTGGCAGCCATACACAGGGCTATTTTTGAAGGTGTGTTCAAACACGCCGGACAATTCCGCGAATACGACATTTCAAAGAAAGAATGGGTGCTTCGTGGCGACTCCGTGCTTTACGGACGCTGGCAAGACTTACGTATGGCAATAGAATACGATCTGGAACAAGAGCGTCAGTTCGATTATTCAACACTTGACAAAGGGCAAATGATGGAGCATCTTGCCAAATTTGTAGCAGGAATATGGCAAACTCATCCATTCCGTGAAGGCAACACTCGCGCCACAGCAGTCTTTACCATCAAATACCTTAGGTCTCAAGGCTTTCAAGTAAACAATCAAATGTTTGAACAACATTCGTGGTATTTCCGCAATGCACTGGTACGCGCCAATTATCGTAATTTGGAAAAAGGAATCGGTTACGAACCGATGTTCCTTGTACGATTCTTCCGCAACTTGCTCCTTGGCGAGAACAACATACTGAAGAACCGCTACATGATAATTAATCCGCCCGAAGAATGGAAGATGCCAGAAAGCGAACAAACACCCGACAAGTACAGGACAAGTACAGGACAAGTACAAGATAAGTTTTTTACTGATAATTATAATATTATTGAGATTATTAAAGTTATTGCTAACAATCAATTGTCTGTAAAAGAGATGATGGCTGGTCTAAATCTTAAAGGTAGAGATAACTTTTTAAACCTTTATCTATCACCTGCTATAGCAGAGGGATATGTCCGCCTACTCTACCCTAAATCTCCACGCCATCCGCGACAAAAATATCTGCTGACAGTAAAGGGTTTGGCATTATACAACGAACTAACAAAAGGAGAATAGCCCTACTTCAACGAACACTGCATAGAAATGGCAATTTTCGAACAGGCAGAGAATTTTAGAAAATACACTAACAACTAACATTTTACATAACAATGCGCCTCCTCCTAATTACACCGCCACTCACACAGATAAACACAGCATATCCGGCTACAGAACAACTCACCGGTTATCTGCGCGGAAAAGGTCTGCAATGCGACCAGATGGACCTTAGCATAGAACTCATCAACAAAATACTGACACGCGAATGCGTTTCGCAGATTTTCGACATTGCAGAAGGTGTACATGTTTCGGGCAAAAAGGCTATCAATATCAGGATCATCCTGTCGAACAAGGATTTCTACACAAAATGGGTAGAGCCTGTGAAAAAATTCCTGCAAGGACACGACAGCACTTTCGCCAGACTTTTTGCCAATCCGCAGTTCTGGACGAATCAAAAGCGTCTGCCAAATCCCGAAGACATGGAATGGGACTACGGAACATCGGGAACATTCAACCAGGCACAATACCTCTGCACCCTTTTTATCGAAGACATCGGCAATGTAATACAGCAATGCATAAGCCCACATTTTGAGATGGTCAGGTACGCCGAAAAGCTATGCCACAGCCTCAGCGACTTCACGCCACTTGACGAGGAACTGGCAAAGGAACCTAACCTCATCGACAAATGGATGCTCGAACTGCTTGAGCAAAAAATATCGGACACAAAACCGACACATCTCGGACTTTCGATTCCGTTCCCCGGAAACTTGTACGGCGGCCTGCGTTGCGCACAATACATCAAGCAGAAATACCCCGAAATGCACATAACCATGGGCGGCGGATATGTCAGCACCGAACTGCGGCAACTCGCAGACCCTCGCATTTTCAAATATGTTGACACCATAACCTTCGACGATGGCGAACTACCACTCGAAAGGCTTCTCACAGACGGGGAACTTATCCGTACCATGCGTCTCGGCAACAACGGCCAAGTGGAACGCATCAACATCGACTGCAAGGAAAATGTTGCATTCAGCGAAATTGGCACTCCCTGCCTCGACGGAATACACACCGAGATGTACCTTGATACGGCAGATTCCGCCAATCCTATGCAACAACTATGGAGCAACGGACATTGGAACAAGATGATGCTCGCTCACGGATGCTACTGGGCAAAATGCACTTTCTGCGACACCACTCTCGACTACATCTGCCGTTACGACCATGCACCTGCCAGCATCATTGCCGACCGCTTGGAAGGAATGATGAAGCAGTCGGGCATATCGGGATTCCACTTCGTCGATGAAGCAGCACCGCCAGCAACTTTGCGCAGTCTTTCAGAGGAAATCCTGAAACGCAAGATGACCGTCAGCTACTGGACAAACATACGTTTCGAATCGGCATACAACAACGAACTTTGCTTCCTGATGGCACAAAGCGGTTGCATAGCCGTTAGCGGAGGAATAGAAGTTGCTTCGGAAAGGGTACTCAAGCTCATCAACAAAGGCATAAGCGTTAAGTCGGTACGCGAAACCCTGCGCAACTTCGCCAACAATGGAATCATGGTGCACGCCTACTTAATGTATGGATTTCCAAGTCAGACCGAAAAGGAACTTTACGAAAGTCTCGACACAGTACGCCAATTTTTTGAGGAAGGGCTTATACAATCGGCATTCTGGCATCGCTATGCAATGACCTGCCATTCCATTTCTGGACAAGAGCCTCAACAGTTCGGTGCAAAGCATGTTCCGCAACCTACGGGCACTTTTGCTAACAACGAAATACCGTTTACCTGCAACGGTTCTCCCGACTGGAGCAAGTTCGAACGAGGTCTAAACCTCGCCACATTCAACTATATGCGAGGAACTGGATTCGACGTGCCAATAAAGCAATGGTTCAGGTAGAATATAAATTCTAGACAAAGATAGCCGTCCCATTTAAAAATCGTAAATCGTATTTCGTAAATCGTAAATATTGATTATCTTTGCCAATCATTTTTTCAAAAATTAAAAGATAATATTATGATAAGAACACGCGAACAATATTTGGCAGCCCTCAAGGCAATGAGACCAAATATCTACAAGAATGGAGAATTAATCACCGATGTTACAACCCACCCGGCAACCCGTCGTACAGTTGAAAGTCACGCACGCGCATACGATGGTGCAGCTTGCGAGGAAAAGAAGGACATCTTCACAACTGTTTCCGATTTCACAGGAAAGCCGATTATGCGTTTCAACAGCATGATGAGAACCCTCGAGGATATCATGAACAACGCCCGTATGAAACGCGAAATGTACCGCTTGACTGGAACTTGCTCTGGCGGAACCTGCGTCGGCTGGAATGCACAGAATGTAATGTGGGCTGTTACCCACGACATCGATGCCGAATTTGGCACCAACTATCAGGAAAGACTGAAAGCATGGATACTTTCGGCTCAGGAACGCGGAATCCTCTGCGCAGCAGCTCTTACCGACGCCAAGGGTAATCGTAGCATGAAACCTCATCAGCAGCCTTGCCTCGACAGCAATGTCCACATCGTTGAAAAACGTGCCGACGGTATCGTAGTTCGCGGTGCCAAGGTTATGATTTGCGGTGTTGCTGCATCGGACGAAATCTTCATCCTCCCGGGTTCGGGCTACAAGGACACCGATGCCGACTTTGCAGTATCGTTCGTTTGCCCGCGCGACATTGAAGGCCTCACAATAGTAGAAACCCGCCGTCCGAGCGATGACCGCGAATACAAGCAGAACTGGGATATTCCAGAAACCGGTATCACTCAGGCTTACTTGCTCTTCGACAATGTTTTCATTCCGAACGAAAGAGTATTCATGGCTGGCGAATTCAAGTATTCGGGCAAGGTTATCGAATACTTCACCGCTAACTACCGCGCTTGCATAGGCGCTTGTGTTGCAGGCCAGGGCGACATCATGATTGGTGCAAGCATGCTTATGGCTCGCGCAAACGGTATCTCGAGCAAGAAATTCGACGACAAGCTTGTTGCTATGGCAGCAAACAACGAAACAACTTTCGGTCTTGGCGTTGGTGCAATGGCACTCGGCGGACAGAAGAACGGCGTTTGGGTATCGAACTCGAAGATTGCTCACCTCAACAAGATGTATGTTGCTACATTGCCATACGAAACAAAGCGTCTCTGCCAGGAAATCGGCGGCGGTATCGTTGAAACAGGTTGCGCACCTACATACGAAGACTTCCACAATCCTGCATACGGCGAATTCATCACCAACATCATCAAGGCTGGCGACTGCTCGACCGAAAGCCGCATGAGAGCCGTTAGACTTTCGGAGTGGCTGACTATCGGTGCTGGCGTACCAGGCTGTATGCACGGTGGCGGCTCTCCCGATGGCGCAAAGATGGTAGTAAAGGCATCAACCCCATTCGAGGAATACGCAGAAATGGCAAAGAAGGTTGCCGGTATCACCGAAGATATTCCAGACCCAGTAGTTGTAAAGAAATAAAGTACATATAGTCAGCGGTTGCAGCAATGCAATCGCTGCTTTTTATTTAATAACAAAACAATAAAGGAATTATGTTTCAATTTTTCACTGAAGATCAGAAGATGTTGCAGACGGTTGTCCGCGAATTTGTAGAACAGAAAATAGCTCCACACGCAGCAGAATGGGATGCAGAAGACAAATGCCCGGTAGAACTTTGGCCGGAACTCGGTCAGATGGGTATGCTCGGTTGCTTTGTTCCGCAGCAGTACGGCGGCGTTGGTCTCGGACTTACCGAAAGAGCAATCATCATCGAAGAAGTTTCGCGCTACTCGGCTGGCCTCGGAATCGCAATAATGACACACGACCTCGGCGTTGCAGCTATCCTCAACTGGGGTACCGAAGAGCAGAAGCAGAAATATTTGCCCGAACTTTGCGCAGGAACAAAGGTTGGTGGTCTTTCGGCAACTGAACCGACTGGCGGTTCAGACCTCGGAAACCAAGGTACAACAATCGACAAGACCGATACAGGTTTTGTTGTTAATGGCCGTAAGTGCTTCATTACCAACTCACACATTGCAAATGTAAATGTAATTATCGGTTGCAGCGGTGTAAACGAAAAGGGACGCAAGATATTGAGCGCAGTAATCGTTCCGCCCGAGACCCCAGGTTTGACACCAGGCCGCGAAGAGCATAAGCTCGGTCTCAAAGGTTCGGTAACTGGCGAAGTCATCCTCAACGATGTCAAGATTGGCGACGACTGCTTGCTCAGCAAGGTTGGCGACGGTATGAAGGTTGCAATGCACACCATCGGACACTTCGGTCGTTCGGGCATGGCAGCTATCGCAACTGGCGTACTGAAGGCTT
The DNA here is from genome assembly GCA_902791865.1 of uncultured Bacteroidia bacterium. Taxonomy (GTDB): domain Bacteria; phylum Bacteroidota; class Bacteroidia; order Bacteroidales; family ML635J-15; genus Bact-19. The sequence goes on along the minus strand of CADAXK010000008.1, from coordinate 85,845 downwards.
GCCTCGAAGACGGCATCAAGTTCGCAAAGGAACGCGTAATCTACGGAAAGCCAATGACAGCATTGCAGGCTATCCAGTTCCTCATTGCAGAAAACAAGGTTGAATACGAAGCTGCAGAAAATATGCTTTTCAACGCAACAGCAATCTACGACCGTGGTACAGAATGTGTTCCCGATGTAGCAGCAGCAAAGTTGTATGCTTCGGAAGCAGCTATCCGCGCAGCAAAGCGCACCATCGAACTTATGGGTGGCTACGGCGTAATCAACGAATACGCAGCCGGCAGATATATGCGCGACGCTCTCGCAATCGTTCCATCGGGTGGTACTTCGGAAATCATGAAGATAATCATCGCTGGAGGTTTGACAAGATAAACTCTACTGGGAGAGGCATTTCGCCTCTCCTATTTTTTACCTTTATCAGAAAAATAATAAGATAACACATTAAAAACAAGATTATATGCTTTTAGACATTACCGAAACCACAATGCCGCTATGGGCAAGCATCCCGTTCGTACTGATGCTCCTTATGATTGCAGTATGCCCGTTGATACACAAGATGGAACACTGGTGGGAGAAAAACCTTAACAAACTGCTCGTTTCGCTGATTCTCGGAACTCCAGTAGCAATTTTCCTGATAATAAACGGAATGACACATGGTCTTGAACACCAGTTGCTGTTCGACTACATACCTTTTATTATATTATTAGGTTCGTTGTTTGTGATTACCGGTGGTATCCACCTGAAAGGCGACATCGAAGCAACGCCGAAAGTCAACACCCTGTTCCTCGGACTTGGTGCAATACTTGCATCAATAATGGGAACAACTGGTGCAGCAATGCTTCTTATCCGCCCTGTAATCCGCACAAATGCCGAGCGGAAGTACAAGGTACACACCATATTGTTCTTCATCGCCTGCGTAGCAAACTGCGGTGGACTTCTCACGCCACTAGGCGATCCGCCACTGTTCCTGCTCTACCTGCGCGGTGCCGACTTCACCTGGTTCTTGCACCTGGTACCGGAATGGGCATTCACGAACATTGCGCTGTTGCTCATATATTTCATCCTTGACACGCACTACTACAAGAAGGAAAATCCTGCCGACATTATGCTCGACAAGACCTTGAAGCAGCCTATCAGACTCGAAGGCAAGCTCAACTTCCTCTGGCTGGCTGGCGTTGTTGCTTCGGTAGCTTTCATCAATGCAGGCACAATCCCAGCAATGGGCGAAGAAGATGCTCCGATGTGGATTAAGTTCCTCCGCGAGTTTGTTCTTGTGGTACTTATAATATTGTCGCTCCTTACAACCAAGAAGCAGGTTCGCACCGACAACAAGTACTCGTGGACACCGATTATCGAAGTTGCTGTATTGTTCCTCGGTATTTTCACCACAATGGTTCCGACAATGATGTACCTGAAGGCAAACGCAGCATCGTGGGGACTTGACTCGCCGTGGCAGTTCTACTACCTCACCGGCGCAATGAGTTCATTCCTCGACAACGCACCTACAGCACTGGCATTCCACGGCGTAGCATCAGGACTTACTCCAGATACCGTTGCAGCAATAGGAGGAAACATCGTCGCCGACATTCCCGAAATCCTGTTGAAGGCAATTTCGGTTGGTGCAGTATTCTTCGGTGCTATGACCTACATTGGCAACGGACCTAACTTTATGGTTAAGTCAATCGCAGAGGAAAACGGAATCAAGATGCCGTCGTTCTTCGGATATATGATTAAGTTCTCGTTGATTATCTTATTGCCGGTTTATGTACTGACACAGGTAATATTCTTGTGGCTACTGGCATAAAGAAAACGAAAATAAAATAACAAAAGACACAATCCATTGGGTTGTGTCTTTTTTGTGGGAACTAGCAACTTTTACTCACAACATTTAAGTTCACTGTTCTATTCAGCATCATCATTTTCAACATCCTCAGCTTCCGCCTGAAGCAAGCCTACAGCTTGATCCATCGGCAAACTCTCCACCTCACGAAGCTTACGATTGATTGCACGAGTACGTGTACCCTGCAAAGTTTCTATGTTTTTGGATGCCTGGTCAATATTTTTCTTCACCTTGTCCAACAAATCACCAAATGTGGCAAACTCCGTTTTCACCGCAGCTAATGTTTTCCACACCTCGCTGCTACGCTTTTCTATGGCCAATGTATGGAAGCCCATCTGCAAACTACTCAGCAATGCGCCTAATGTTGTGGGACCTGCCACCATTATATGATATTGGTCACGCAATGTCTGCATCAGACCAGTGCGACGGATGACCTCTGCATAGATGTTCTCCACAGGCACAAACAAGATTGCAAAGTCTGTGGTATGTGGTGTGGAAACATATTTGGTAGAAATATCCTTGGCCATCTTGGTGATAGTGCTTTCAAACAACTGTGACCTTGATTTAATATTACCACTGTCACCTTGGTCAATAGCTTCGATGTACTGGTCATAGACATCCTTTGGAAACTTGGAGTCGATTGGCAGATAAATGAAACTGTTGTTTTCATCCTTGCCAGGCAACTTGATTGCAAACTCGACGCGCTCAGTGCTTCCTGGGACAGTGACCACGTTTTCGTCGTATTGTTCAGGTGAGAGCATCTGCTCCAATAGTGCCTTCAACTGCAATTCGCCAAAGTTACCACGCACCTTAACATTAGTAAGCGCATTTTTCAGTCCACCAACATCGTTGGCAAGATTCTGCATTTCACCGAGACCCTTCTGCACGCTCTCTAACTGCTCGCTTACCAGTTTGAACGACTGTCCCAAACGATCGTTCAGCGTCTTCTGCAGTTTCTCATCAACAGTTGCACGCATCTCTTCCAGTTTCTGTTCGGTAGATGCCAGCAATTTATCCTGGCGACTATACAACCCGTCGAAACGTTCTTTCAGAATATTGCTGAACGAATCCTGAAACTGACGAAACGAATTTGAAAGTTCTTCTCTATGCGATTTGGCACTATCGTTAGATTCCTGTCTCTGTTTTGCGGCAGTCTCTAACAATTGTGTACGCAGTTTATCCCCGTTGTCGCCAAGTTCCCTACGAATGTTATTAATGTTGTCGGTCAGTTCCTGCCTTTCGTTACGATTATCTTGAATCAGGCGATTCTCCAACCGATTGAAGTCATTGGTAGAAATATCGGGCATTGAAGATTTAATTGCTCCTATGCGCACAACAAGAATGATGATGCCGATGATACACACGACACACAGTACAAGCGTAATAATAGTAATGATGTCCATATTGATTATTATTAATTATGCCACAAAAATATGAAAAATAAAAAAAGTGAAGAAAACTTCACTCTTTTCGTTGCGGAGAGAAAGGGAGCGCAAAAGCCCTATTTTTCAGGTACTTACAACCAATATTTCTCTCATATACAGACATTCTGCTTTTCGGATTTTTTTTCTTGTTGGCGCACCTGGGGCGCACCGGTTATTAATATTATTCTTATTATATATTAGCGCGGTGTTATAATTCTTGATTTTTGTAAACAAACATTAATTCACTGTCAGTTTTCCTGTCAAATCGCGGATAATGCTGATAAGTTCGTCCTGCTGGCGGATAAGCTCCGAATGCTGACGGATAAGTTCGCCGTGCTGGCTAATCAGCTCCTTGTTACTGTCGAACAATGCCGATACATTACCGGCTGCAACTTCTCCGCTCTGCCTGATGTCACCGTTCATAGTGGTGGCATTGTGATGACCGCTGATGTTCTGAACCTGCGACTCGGAACGCAACATTTCTCCTTCACCGGAGAGAAGCCATTTGACATTCAACTCAGGATAGGCATTCGAAATTCTCATTATTTTTTCTGGACTTGTTGATTTAGACATATTACCAACAAACCCATAGGCAGCTTCTATTTTTCTCTCAAACTCCCTTACAGATATGTTCTTAAACACAATAAACAGTTTAAGTCTATCCTTAACACTTTGATTATTCTTACTTTCCATTTTAATTTTATTTTAGAATTATTTTAAACAAGCAAATAATGAAATTTCTCATTGTTGCATTAAAAAAACTCTTTACCTTTGTCGCGAGTTTCAATTTGAAACTTTGCCGTAAAGATAACAAAAAAGTAAATGCAAAAAGCGGGAGCGAAAATGACAGTAAAGAAACCAACACTACCGTCCATCGACAACAGCATAGCGCAAAGTACGCTTGCTGCAATTCCGGCAACCGAAAATGAACGCCGCGAATTTTTGGAAAGACGGCTTGCGAGATACGCAAATAAGGTTGTAGAATGCAAAGCTCTCAACGCAAACGTAACCATTATCCCTCGCAGCATAATGGAAACATGTCACTGGGCGTGCAGGAGCCGCACATCGGCAATAATGGCTCTTAACATTTTGCACGTGATAAGGAATGCAGCCATACAGGAAAAAGACCTGGCACCAAAAAGCGGGAACCAAACAAAAAAATTCCACTTTATAAAAATACACATCCTTTGGGTAAAGATACGCTACTACGGCGTAGCAAAACTGACTGTAGGGGAAAAGAGGAGTGGCAATGTAATAGAATATTGTGTGACTGACTTTTACGCACTAGCAAACGAAAAGAAAAAAGCTGGAGTCATAGGATCTGTATTTCCCGGTCGTCCAGCCATAAAGCCGGAATCAGGCTCAACACGGCCAATGTCATCCGGCTCAAAACCTCGTGGCGAAGATGTTTGCCGCAAGGTTATCAAGCGCAAAGGTAGCAATAAAAAATCAACCGGCAAGAAAAATAACAAAAAATAGCAGAAAATGAAAAGGATAATAGTCGATTACGGGACAGTGACGGAGCTATGCAGGACTTTCGGGGTGTCGATGGTGACAGTGCGCCGCGCCCTGCGCTACGAGACCAGCACCGAACTTGCCGGCAAGATTCGCGCCCTTGCAATGAAGAAAGGCGGAGTGGAACTAGACGAACAACCTAAAAATCAAAAGATATGACAAACAAGAGAACCCCAATGGTGATGGCGGAACTCAGGGAGTTGCGCCGCCAGTTGCCACACGGCAGCTACGGAATCATAGCCAGCAAGACCGGCTACAGCTATGCCACGGTACGCGCAGTGCTTACCGGTGCGCGCGACATAAACGCCAGCAACGCCTGCATTGTGAAGACGGCGCAGAAGATTGCCGACGAGTACAGGAACACAACCGCCCATGGCGGACAAGCAAAGGAAGGAGGCGAGAAATGAGCCAGATTACCGAAGCAACATTGTTCCGCCTGTCGAAGGAGAAGCTGCTCGATGCGGGATACACCTTCCTGCGCCTCGACGATGCCGATGAATCGGGCCGCAACGCAAGAATAAGGTTCAGCGACAAATACGGTGCATGGAAGGTCCTGGAGACATTCCCCACCAAGGCAGCACGCGACCGGAGGGCAAAGGAACTGATAGAAAGTGGAAAATATTTAATGGATTAAAAACAATGAGAACGATAGAAGAACTGAAAGCATACGCAATGGCGGCAACAGGACGCGGATTCAAGCGCACAGAAGAGTATCTTGCTAGATTGGAACTGGTTCGTCTGGCCGAGGACCATCCGGAACTGTACAATACAAAATACTTCCAGGCCGCACTGGATGAGCAACGAAGACGCGAAGCGGTTCTGACAAAAAGACTGGACGACATAAAACGCTTCCACTCTTACGAAGTGGAAAACAAAGACGGTTCTGTCCAGACGAAGCTTCAGAAATGGATCCGCCCAGCCGCAAAGGAAACAGAAGGATGCCTAGCAAAATGCAGGTCTTATATAAAGGTACACGAATTTGTGTTAGGTACTAAATAGTCGCATTCAAAGCAAAAGCCTGCGGTGGCGGTCCGGAAAGACGGGCATTCGGTTTTCGGAGACAGGTTCTTGGCCTGCGGGGGTTCGAGTCCCCCACTCCGAGCGCAAATCACTCAAAAGCGATTTCCCCAGGTGGGGATGGCAGCCGGGAAAGACCGGCACTTTTTAAAAGGAATTGAAAATGAAATTTAACTCAATAAAGGACAAGGCGGTGGTAGTCCGCGACGGCGCAATCGGACTTGCCGTAAACGTAAAGACGACCGATGTGCCAGGATTCGTAAGCTACGAAGGATTCAAGACAGCCTACATCCACAAGTACTTATACGACAGCGGCATTGTCGAGAGGCGCAATGTGGCATACATAGGCGATGCGCAATATCTGGCACTCGTCAAGGAACTGTACAAGCTGCAAAAGCAGGCGGAACTCGTGGAGACTACACTCCGCACTATATTCCTTGCCAATAAGGAGATTCCCGCATATATCACATACCAGTCAAAGATTAACGAGCAAGCAGCAGACAACCTATGAAAACAGAAAAGACAGTAGCAAAAGCATCCTATCTGCAGGAAAGACTGAAGGCTCTCCAGATAACCGACGACGAGAACAGGCTCGCCGGAGTCACTATGCCCGACGATACCGGCACGCCCTGCCCCGAATGGCGGTACTTCACCGAAACCAAGGACGGCGACATACAGATAAACTACGTAACCCCCGACGCACAGGTGATAATGTACGACAACGGGAACAAGAACAATCCGCTGCGGCATTTCTCACGCACACGCCTGCAGAACCCTGAACCAGGGAAGGGCAAATACAAGCAGCCGCCCAAGACCGAGACCATACCGTTCTCCACACCGGAGATTGTACGCACCTACCTTGCTGGCGAGGAGACGAGGACGCTGTATGTAGTGGAAGGCGAGTTCAAGGCGTTTGCCATGTCGAAGATGGGGCTGCCCACATTCGGCATAGGCGGCATACAGAACTTTCGCAGTCCGTCAAAGGATGCCATGCACCCCATAATCATCGACTACATAAAGCGGTGCCGCGTGTGCAATGTTGTCCTGGTACACGATGCCGACTGCCTGAAGATAGAATGGAAGGAGGACAAGGACCTGGCCGAGCGTCCGCAGGGGTTCTATTCCGCCGTCAACATGTTCAGCGAGATGCTGAAGCCGCTGGGCATAAACTTGTACTACGCCCACATAGTGAAGGAAAGTGAATACAAGGGCATAGACGACCTGCTGTTTAGCGGTTTCTGCGACCGCCGTCAGGTGGTTGACGAGCTGAAGGCGCTCATCACCGGCATCAACAGCCGCAAGTACATACTCACCTACCTTATCACAGGCACGTCCAGCTTCCAGATAAAGCGCATATTCGGCCTCGACAGTGCGCAGACATTCTACGACCTTCACGCCGACGTGCTAGAGAACAGGGAGTTCAAGTGGAAAGGCGACTACTACTATATCGACGAGACAGGGAAACTTACCGTGTCGTGGCGCGGCGAACAGGACAAGTACATGCGTGTTGGGACCAGTTACTACAAGAAAATCGTCGAGACATTCCCAAACGGACAGACCGAGATAAACATAATAGAATGGACACAGGCGGCCATTAAGCAGGACTACTCCAAGAGCAACGAGTTCCTGAAGCACATTCGCAAGTTCGATGCATTCACCAACCTTCCCGACAACAATCCCGAGACATACCGCCAGTTCGTGGAAGGCTCGAAGGACGGAATAACATCAATGCTGTACAACCGCTACTTCCCGGTATATCACAAGCCGGAAAAGGGACAATGGAACTCAATCAACCGACTGTTGCACCACATATTCGACTACCGCAACACTGGCGGAGAATCGCTCTACGAGTTTGCACTCGACTACCTGCAGCTACTGTACATGCAACCGACGCGCCACCTGCCGATATTATGTCTCATCAGCAAGGAGCGCGGCACGGGCAAGACTACATTCCTGACACTACTGCGTGCAATATTCATCGAGAACATGCGAATACTCGACAGCGAGCGCATAAGCAGCCAGTTTACAGAATCGTGGGTCGGCAAGCTGATAGTTGCGGTTGACGAGTCGCTCATCGACACCGACAAGCCCACGGTCACCAACCGACTGAAGATGATTGCCACCAACCCCACCATGCCACTCGAGGCGAAAGGCAAGAACGCAAAGGAAGTACCTAATTTCTCGAAGCTGATAATGTGCAGCAACGACGAAAGCAACTTCATGAAGATTGACATCGAGGAGAACCGCTACTGCATAATAAAGGTTCCGGCAATTCCCGATGGCAACAACGACCCGCACATTGCCGAGAAGATGGAAGCCGAAATTCCGGCGTTCCTCTACTTCCTGAAGAACCGCCAGCTCTACTACGAGGAGAAGAGCCGCCTGTACTTCGACGAAAAGGTGTACGACACGCCAGCACTCGACAAGATAAAGCGGCGCACCGAGAACGGGCTTATCAAGAACCTGAAGGATGTAATAAAGACGCAGTTCTCGTTCATGCACTCCGACACCGTCAACATGTCGCTTTCGGTACTTTACGAGCTTGTGTCGTACCAGTACAAGTATGCCGACCGCCTGAAGATTGCCGAGTACCTGCGCGACAGCGGGTACCGTACGGGCGTGGCCAAGATGTTCTCGTACCGCCGCGAGTTCGACCTGCCCGAAATCATGGTCAAGGACAGGTTCTACACCTTCAGCGCGTCCGACTGGATGACACTGGAGGAGTTCGAGGAGCTTCGTGGCGAAATAGAGGCGCAGCCCAAGTACGAACCCGACGACGATGACGACGACCTGTACGAAGAAGAAAAACTGCTCGAAGAGGAACTGCCGTTCGGAAACTAGTGCATACTTTCATAATTACCTTTCAACTAATTTTGTTTTGGACACCCGGCAACGGGTGTTTTTTTACATTTTTTCTCCACTCAGATTATTTCCGAAAAAATTAAATATTTTTTTTCAAAAAAATTCATGTAGCGCATTTGTAGCGCGTTTGTATCACAAATGTAGCGCGTTTGTAGCGCATTTGTAAACAATTAATTTTACTTGTAGCGCAAATGTAGCGCACTTGTAGCAAAAATGTAGCACTCTTATAATTATACATTATTTTTGTAGCGCAAATGTAGCGCATTTGTAAACATTTAATTTTTATTTGTAGCACTTTTGTAGCACTTTAAATATTTTTGTAGCACTTTTGTAGCACTTTTGTAAACATTTTGCAAAAAGTGAATTTTGCCGAGAAATTTTTTGTATATACCTTTGAGCCGAAAAATCACAAATAGACAAAAAAAATAATGGCAAAGCAAAGTAAGAATAAGGTGAAAATTGAACACGAGTACACCAACATCGGAAGAATTCCCAAAGGAGCACTAAAAGAAATCAGGCAGTATTTTGATGTTCCAGAAGAAGCAACGTCCATAAGAGCGAACATTGACAATACCATAAAGCACAATAAGCTGCATTTTGATGAAATAAAAGACATTTTGGCAAAACTCGGAATGTCAAAGGAAGCATATATCAAATACATAACATCAAGTTTTAACCAGGTACGAATAGGAAACAAACCGAAGTCACTTGTACTAGCTTGCAAAACAGAAGACACAGGGCATATTGCAGCGGTACATCTAACATACAAAAAAGGAGAAAACTTCTGGCTGGTGAAATCGGTACATGTAAAAAGGCTCGCCGACTTGGAGCGCATAGACCTTATATGGGAAAGGCAATAAAAAAGGGGCTGCCAACGACACCCCAAAGAACCGCTTGCTCGGCTCGTTCATTTACCACCCAAACGCACATCAGTTGCAAGATGCGAGGGCTTTGGCCAAGAACACTGCAAACATAACACTTTAATTTGAAATACAACAAAAAAAACATTAAAAAATGGAAGAACAGGACATCATCGGGACAACCAGACCCGAATCGGCAACAAGGAAAGCGGGCAGACCGCGCAAACAGGAACCACACGACGAAACCGACAACAAGCTACGGCAGGGACTAGATAACCTGGGCGAAAAGTACAAGCAGCTCTCCGAAAAGTACAACGAACTGCAGCAGCAGAAACAGACACTGGAAACGGAAAAGGCAGAACTGGAGAAGTCGCTCGATACGGCCAACGCCACCATAGCGGTACTCACCGACGAACGCGACAAGGCAAACGGAGAGGTGCAGCACCACGTGGCAGCCGGCGTGGAGCTGAGCGCAAACAACATAATAGTGCCTTGCGAACCGTGCGAGCGCAAACTGTTCCAGTACCTGTGCGAGCGCGAAGCCAAACGCCTGGGCCGCGACGATGTGAAGCCGGAGCACATACTGCAGTTCCTTTTCCGCGAGGAACTCGTAAAGGGCACCAACCGCCCCATCAAGTCAATCCCCGACAGCGTAATCCGCGAGGTGGAAAAGGAGTTCGGCGTGAAGATATTGTAAAAGCTATGGTAACAAAAAGAATGGGAGAAAAAGTGGTAAGCTGGTTTACATTAAATCGGCGACCATGCCATCAACACCCGCCAGTATTGCACATGGAAGCCAGCCTACCGTCCGTGGCGGCGGTACTTCGAGGACAAAAGTAACTAAAAAATCAAAACAAGCAAAAAGTAAGGCAAAAAAATCAAAGTAAAAACTATGGAAAAATTCAACATATTGAAACCAATAATACGGAAATTCATTCCACAGGTGCGCGAATACTGTACAAACGGCAAGCTCGACGAGGTAATCCGCGAGTTCAAGACCGTAGTGGCTGCAAAGCACAACCGCAAGCAGTGCGACGCACTCATAACCTCCGAAGCCGATGACCGCGAATACGTGTCGTTTGTCATCATCGGCGACGACCTCAAGATAGAAATCCTCGAGCAGATGCCGCTATCTCTGTTTGTAGCGACCATGGTCGAAAAGTTTAACGAAATGTAACAGCTATGCCAGTAGGAATAATAAACAAGGTAGCTGAACAGCAGCAAGAACAGGTTGCTCACCAGGAACAGCAGCAGGCATCGCAGGAACAGCCAAAGCCCGAAAGCAGCAAGCAGCAGCCAAAGGACGAGTTCGATGCCTACCTCGACCGCATTAAGCAATCGAAGCAGTATTTCCGCGAAGCCGGTACCGACGGCAACGCCTCCAGCGGGCAGAACACCACCATGAACACCGAAGCCACCGGCGGCTACCTCGACAAGGAACAGCTCGACACCGTGAAGGAGAACCTGGCACTGTCGCGCTCACTCGCACCCGCCATAGTGACAGCCGTCGATATGGGCTTCACCGGACTCAACACCATCATCGCCACCAAGCGTCAGGAAGGAGCAACCGAACAGGAAAAGAAAGACCTGGCCGACCTCTGGGCGTGGTATCTCAAGGACAAGAACCTCGACCTTTCGCCAGGAGCGATGCTGCTCGTATGTACCCTGCTCGTGTACGGACCCAAGACCTACGAGGCCGTACAGTGCCGTATGCACGAGAAGGAACTGGCCGAAGCACGCCGCAAGGAGGAAGCGCAGCGCAAGCGCATAGCAGAACTCGAAGCCAAGGTAAAGGAACTGGAAGGCGAAAAGGCAAAGGACAAGGAGAACGAAAAGAAGGAGAAAAAGAAATGACTTTGAAAAAAAAAGCCATCAAACTGATGGCTTCTGTCGTTCCCTGTGGAGGGTATCATGCACGAACCTGTCCCTTACGTCTTGATAGTGCTTCTGTTTTTCATTCCGTTTCCACACCCAACGACACTGCAAACATACTAATAATTTTTGAATTAGCAACTTTTACGAACAAAAAAATGGAAACTGAACGCATAGCCAACTGCGACATAATATGCGGAGTGAACGGCACTGGCAAGACCACACTGCTGAAACGGTTGCTGATAAGGTACTACGAAGCCGGCAACCGCATACTCATCGTCACGCCCCATCCCAACGAGTGGAGCAACGTACCCGACGTTCACCCTACCCTGCGCCACCACATAGCCACCTATACCGGCTGGAGGCGCATACTGTACTACGACGGCTGCGTCGATGACATCCGCCAGTACTACAGCAACGGTGTGCTGGTGTTCGACGATGCCCGGGCCTACATCCACGCCCAGACCAACGACTTCATGACCTGGCTGCAGATTTCGCGCCGGCAGAAGTCCATCGACTTCATCAGCGTGTTCCATGGGCTTACGCAGGTACCTCCGCAGTATTTCACATTCGCGTCGAACCTGTTCCTGTTCTACACCAAGGACAACATCAAGCGGCGCGGCATATATGTAGATGAGACCGACTTCGTGCGCATACAGGAAGCCAAGCGACGCATAGCGCAGAAGGTGGCCGACGGCGACAAGTATTACTTTGAACTAATTAACCTTGATGCAAGAATTTAGCACATTATCGAAAACGCAGATAGCACAGATGTACGGCATCAACCGTCGCACCCTCGACCGCTGGCTCCAGCGTGCCGACCCCGACGGCTCCAAGGGAATACGCCGTCCGCTGGCAGGGAGAATCTTCACGCCCACACAGGTGAAGGCAATAATTGAACATTTCGGACAACCATGAGAAACATACCTATTATAATATTGACTGCACTGGCATTCGCATCGTGCAGCACGCTCAGGCAGTCGCAGCAGAACCACAGCGAACAGCACGACAGCATTGTCTATGCGCTACGCATCGACAGTGTGTTCATCCACGACCTCGACAGCATATTCATCAGGCAGCACGGCGACACCGTATATGCCGACCGCATATCCATCCGCTACCGCGACCGCTGGCGACAGCGCACCGACACTGTGTATGTCGAGCGTACCGTCCGCGACTCGGCATCCGTCTATGTAAGCGGCGGTCGCACATCGGCCACCGGCAAGCCCAGGCGCACCGGCTGGAAGTTCTGGACGGGAATAGCCATAGGATGGCTGGTACTGCTGTTGCTAAACCTTTGGTTCTTAAAAAAAACTAGATAAACTGTTTTGCACTTTCAAAATAAGTGCTACATTTGCGCTACAGAAAAGCGATAATAAAAATGAGACCGTACAACATCAACGACATTGCCGACTATGTGATTAGTAGGCTTACAAGTGACGAGGAAATGCCACTCATCCACCTAAAGCTACAGAAGTTGCTATACTACATCCAGGCATGGTCGCTTGGAATTAACGGACGGACTATGTTCAACGGTAAGTTTCAGGCGTGGGTACATGGTCCTGTCAACCGCACCATATACGACCGTTTTCAAGAAAAGTCATTATATGGATTCATCGGAAAGGAAGATATAAATACTAGCAACGAGTGTCCGTCAACGGAAGATGCAGACTTCATAGACTACATCCTCGACAACTACGCCGGATACAGCGGGACTCAACTTGAACAAATGACACACAAAGAATTACCATGGATTGAAGCCAGACGCGGATATGCACCGGCCGAGAGATGCACAGTGGAAATTTCAGAACAAACAATGCTGTCTTATTATGCCGCCCAGTGGAAAGAGATTAACGGATAATATCAACACCGCAAAAGCACTGACGTCAGAAGGACGAACCAGACCGAATCTCACAAGGAGCATTCCGGCAAAGGAAAAATTATCATTCTCGTTTGCCTATTTCAAACAATACGACTATTTTGGACTTGATGACACATCAGTAAATTGGTTTGCATCATTATTGGATAGGCTGAAAGATCTAAGCGGGAAAGATATCGGAATTATGGGTGACTACACACAGCGCAAACAGTACAGGATTCATACAGTCGACTGGGGACAGACAAATATTCCAATTCAGCGTAAAGACCTCAATTCCGTACCAAGTGTATATCGTGACAATGAGACAGAATATCCATTCTGGCAGTTTATGCTTTCACAAAGTACAGGCAGGGTGGCAGGTTTTCTCGACGAGAAATCAGCAGTGTTCTATATCGTTCTGATTGACCACAAACACAATCTTCAGCCAACACTTGACCATGGGTATAAGGTTGATGGAACTACTAAACTACAAACAAAATACGAGATTGCATTGCAAATCGCGAAGAAATGTACGCACTCTAGTTTTTGTCCATTAAACGATAACAACACTTTACATGACGACATGCTTAATGTGCTTTTCATTGATACCGATGACAAAATAGTTATAGACAAACTAAAGCAGAAAGGTTTGTCTTTTCAAGATGCATTCCGTGAATTTATCCTAAATCAAATATAACTCTCTCCAAATTCTGACACTACAATTTCTACAATAAGCCGGACACTACGCAGTGTCCGTTTTTTTGCACCATGGACATTTTGCGCCTATATGCAGTGAATAATTTTGCGAAAACTCGGTAGATTTTGTAGAATTTGTAGAATTGCTTTTTAATTGACTGGATTTCAATAATATAACTTAACTTTTACTTATTTATTATTTTGTAGAATTTGTAGAAATTGTAGAATTTAAGCATTTATTCTACAGCCTCTACAAGCCGCTACAAGGGTAAAAGCGATGTAAATAACTGATTATCAACTCTTGCAACAAAAACTACAACTTCTACTACAATTCTGCATATCCAGCCACAAAATTCTACAGCGTTACCTCGACCGGCATTGTGCATTATCGTGCATTATCGTGCATTATTGTGCATAAACGTACATTATTGTACATAAACGTACATAAACGGGACATCGCCATTTTCATTGTCATCAATTTTGCGAGCGTGTAACTTTTAATTTTTAGGACAATGAAGAAATTTATCAACGACCATCTGGCACTCTTCGTGGTTATCTGCGTAGTGGTAGCAGGACTTGCGATGTACTTCGCATTGCGCGGCAAGCCGACACTTCCGCCAACCGACAAGAACGGCGACAACAAACCCGACACAACCACCACAACCGACACACCTGAAGAGTAATGGAAAAACAGAAAATTTTTAGAAAAACGAGATTATTAACAAACAAATTCACAGGAAATATGTCATTAGAAGTATCAAAGGCATCTGGAGCATTGGGTAACAAGATCCAGTTTTCAATTCAGAACAAGAACGCAGCAGGCGGACAGGCTCTCCGCGTGGCCATAGTACCTGCTTATTTCGACACGTTAGGCATGGCCGCCACATTCGACGACAATACCAAGGAAGTCAGCATAGTTGCGCATCATCACAACACCGCGGCACTCGTTGCTGCCGGCTATTCCATCGACCGTATCATCGACGACGACATGTCCGACGCTAACATTGCAGTACAGGCGACCAACAGCGAACGCCGCATCCGTGACTTCCTCGATTTCGTAAAGACCAACGAGGTTATCCTCCGATCGATGACCATTAAGGCGACCAACACCGACGCTTACGACGGTGACATGGAGGTTTCGCACTTGAACCCGTTCAAGAAGGTAACCCCAGAAACCATTGAACTCAACAAGTTCTATTCGCGTTTCCAGGAGAACGACGACAAGATCGACATCGACTTCGAGAACGACAACATGATCATCAACGACACCCTTTTGTGGGTCGTAAACGTTCCAGCAAACACCACCATGACGTTCACCCTCCGCTTCTAGGTGGCGCGTGATGCAGGTGGATGCGTGGGTATTATCCGTCCGCCAGCCTTCCGTTGGCGGACGATTTGTAAAACCTTAAATCCAACGGCGATGAAGAATAACAATACACATATACTCGGAATGCCCAAAAGAAAGGCTGACGGTGACGACTTTGTTGGACCGCCAATGGAAAACGGCAGTTATTACTACAATACAGACAGTGGTTCCAGCACCAATACTGGCAGTTCAAACAAAACCAGTGCATCCGACTGGCTAAGCGGACTGGCGAACATATTCGGCAGCATAGGACTTGGCATATCGGCATGGAACCGCAAGGAAAACTACGACTACGACATCTATCAGCGCAGCGGTGGTTTGTCCACTGGCGCGTGGATTGGCATCGTAGGCGGAATAATGGCGATGATGCTCATATTCGTGATTGCACTGAGAAAATAAAAACTCTATGAGACTTTCAAAAAACGAAAACAAGCCAATTTATAGATTAGAGCCCTAGCCTCTTATATCTGTAAACTGACTTGTTTTCAGAGGCAAAAATAGAAATAATTTTTAACACAACAAAAATTTAATTGAAAAATGGCAACAAAGACCAAGAAGGAACTGGCGGCAATGGGCCGCAAGATTACAGGCGAGGCCAAGAAGATACAGAAGGCCAACCCAAGAAAGAAGTGGACGACCTGCATTAAGGAAGCTGGAAAGAACCTCAAGGGCAAACTGTAGGAAGATGAAAATCCAGTACCTCACATCGGCGCAGATGGGTGCGTGTCCGGCTGAAGTTGACATGGCCACCGGCACTGTCAGCGTAAACCGCTCCGTATGGGACGGCTACACCGACATCCAGCAGCGGTTCATGCTGCTGCACGAGGAAGGTCACTACCGGCTGCAGACCGACAGCGAGGAAAAGGCCGACGAGTACGCCATCAGGCGCATGTACGGAACATTCCCGCAGTCGCTAAAGACAGTGGTAAGGCAAATCGGTTCCATCCCGTTCATCAGTCCTGCCCGGCTCGAAAGCCTATACCGTGCAGCTCTGCGCATCGATGCGAAGGAAAACAGAAACGAAAAAGCTATTAACGAATTAAATATATTGAAAATGAACGTAATTACAAAGCAAAGAAAGCAGCCGTTCAATGGCTCAAGACGCATTGATGGCGGTACAGGTGAAGGTATTGAAAATCCTGGTGAAAACAACAACGGCAATGGTGGCGACATGCTCGGTGGTGGCAACACTCCGCAGAACCACATCCAGAAGCAGCAGCCAGTGGTGTTCTTCAATGTAAGGCAGCATCGCGCAGCTATGACAAACATTCTGCTCTGCGCAATCATCGTGATACTGTTGGTAAAACTGAACAAGTAGCATGGCAGAGGCGATAATAGGCGCGGTTGCAGGCGTTGTCAAGGGCTTGTTCGGCTTCGTTTCAGAAAGCGGGCAACAGCGCACCGAAAGGACGGTGGAGACGGCGAGAAGCAGGAGCAACCTGCTTGTGGCATCCAGTGTGGCCGAAGGCGCAGCAATCGTCGTTGTTCTGGTAGTGGTAATGATAGTGCTTATAAAGTCTTAGCAATATGGTGACATACAGTTCGCAAAGATACAGGGACGACGGTACATTCGCCGATTTCCTCAACCTGGTTGAACTCCGGCTTTTCGGCAAGGGGAAGTTCGAGATGCTTATGCAAAGCGAAAGCGACCGCGCCGCATACGAAGCAAGTGCCGGCAGGACTAGGACGCTTGTGCTTGGTATTGTATTCGTGGTTGTCGTACTTATTGTTGGTGTGATATTTATCAAGAGGGCAAAGGCGTGAAAGATTTCTGGGGAAAATTTACGGCGTTCTTTAACCCTAAGAGGACACAGGAGATGTACAATGCCGAACTGTTGTACCAGTACAACATGGAGCAGCTCGACCAGAACGAACGCCTGGCACTTCTCGATGCCGAGATGTCGGAAAGGCTCTCGAAGCTGGAAGCCGACGACGACTCCGACATCATAAAGCTGGCAATAGTGGCAATTGCAGTTGTGGTAGTGGTTATTAACATAAAGGGATAACGAAATGAACAAGAATACATTGACTTGGGTACTTGTGGCTCTGGCGGTTGTGCTGGTGCTTTATATGATGTACAAGAAAAATGACAGTGGAGATGATGCCGGTACCAGCAAGAGCAAATTGCTTGGCGGTTCGTCGAGTGGCTCGTCTGGCGGTTCGTCGGGTGGCAACAGTTCTTCGGGAGGAGGTTGGAGCGACGACAAGAGACGTGAGTTGAATGCTGTGCGACCTTCGTCGCATATCGAAACTCAAAAGCAGTGGGTACACGACATGATAGCTGATGTCGATGTTGCAAATATCCTCAACACTGCAGGATGGTATGATGGCCGAGATAGAAATACAGAAGAAGCGTTTGAAGCTGCACTCAGGGACAAGGCAACAAACGGAGCCATTACCGAAAGTGTGCGCCAGTCCATATTGGAGCATGTAACTGTGTATGCATTCATCGGATATGCGCGCGACCATTGGAACAGCAAAGCCAATCAAGGTCATAAGTTCAAAGATTTGCTTAATTCTGACGGCAGAGATTTTATAGGTAAGTGATAATAAAGAATTTATTATGTTTAAGGATAAGAGATTATTAATAGTAATTGTAGCGGTCATCATTGTGGTTGCTGCATATTTCATGTTCTTCCGCAAGGAGAAATCCAAGAAGGGTAATGCTAATTCCGAAAATGTGGAATGGATTATCAAGACTTTTGATGCCAAGCAGATAAACCATGTGCGAACATTCTGGCAATATGTTCTATGGGTGCGCGGACAGGCAGATGACTTTTCCGATGGCGGATATACGCCAGCTGCTGCAAGAAGCACAACCTTCCCGAACTTCATATCGTGGTGTACCGACGGCAGTCACCTCCGTGGCGATTCTAACCGCCGGGTCATCAGCGCAACACAGGCTCAAGCGATAAAGAACCACGGCATCACCGAGGACGAGTGGGAAGAAGCTTATCAGCGCACATTCGACAGCCCCTTGTAAAAAAAAAACTCTCGACTCAAAAACTTTCAATTATGGATAAGTTCAGTGAATTGTTAGGAAATGTAAACAATCTCATTGCAGGCAACACCGATGTTCCTGTGTCAGTACGCGTCGAAAAGGATACGCTCTATCCGATACTGGCAGCGGTAGTGCTTGTGGTGCTTGGTGGAATAATATTGACAAAGAAACTTAAGTAGTATGAAATACAAAACATTGATATGGATTATCGTGGCTGTGGTTGCCGCAGTAGCAGTATGGTGGTTCTTCTGTAGAAGTAGAAAAGATCCCAGCTTGGTTTACGGAAACACTAGACCCAGCGCCACGGGAAACGGTTCTGAAACACAAGATGACTGCAATGGAGATAGGGTTTCCATCAATGACGGCAGCAACCGTCAGCCTAAACCTGTCGTAAAAGAACCGAGGCCAGTCGTAAAAGAGCCAAAGCCTGTATCTCAGATAACATTAGAAGAAAAGCCAATTGCTGGAGCAACATCTTTGAGCAATAACGCGAGAATAATAGGGAGATCGTAGCTATGAAAATTCCGGAACTTAGCAAAAAGCAATGGATAACGGTGGCTGTGGTTGCCATTGTAATTATCGTGCTGATCATCGTGGCTGTGCATTTCGGCAAGAAGCACAAGAAGAAAAAGGATGACCAGGAAAAAATAAATGAATTTGTGGAACGTGCCAATGCGTTACAGAATGCAGGAGGCGCTCCGTCACAGCTCACATCGGTGCAAATCAAGAGCGTTGCACAGCAGATTAGGATGGCAATGACAGAAGCTGGGACTACAAACCAGTACGCTGTGCTAGGGGGCTGGGGTACCGACGAGGAAAAGATGTTGAGCGCAGTCAGATCAATTCCTACTGCAGCCGACTACTTTCTTGTAAAAGCTTCGTACCAGGAAGAGTTTCATTCTGATATGTGGGATGACATAAAGGCAGAATTTGAAGAGAAAGGCAGCTGGTGGGATTCCTTTGGTGACGATTCCAACGATGCTTATGTATTTGGGTGCATCAAGGAACACCTGACAGAAATAGGTGTACCTGCCAGCGACAGATAACACTTAAACTAACAACTAATAATTAATAGGTATATGAAAAACAATGGCATAATAATTATCGTGATCTTGCTCGTGGTGGCTGTCGCCGTTGCGGCATATTTCGTGTTCCGCCGCAAGAACGGCAACGACGACAACGGCGGAACTACCCCAAATTCCGACAATGGCGGACTGGCCGGCGTGTTGCAGGGTACCAGATTCCCTATTAATGTCGGTGCATGGACAGGCTACTCCTACTACAAGATAAAAGTTAACGATCAGGAGAAATGCATCAATTTCAAGAATAAAAATAATGTGAAACTATTGCAGGAGTTTTTCAATGCAAGGGCGCAAGAAAATCTGGCTGTTGACGGACTTATAGGACCGAAGACTCTAACCGCCATCAGCAATCATGCAGGCAATTGGACTGTTGCAAAACAGATTTTGGACCTCATCCAGAGGACGGCCCCTTCATTCCAGTATGTACTTGAAAGCGTTCCGGCTACCGCCTAAATAACAAAACCGATCCAGAAGCGTAGAAACTAAAACAAGAACATCATGGCAGACAAGCAGGAATTCATACGGCAAATGGTGGAGGCAATAAGGCAGCAGCCCGAC
The DNA here is from genome assembly GCA_902791865.1 of uncultured Bacteroidia bacterium. GTDB lineage: Bacteria > Bacteroidota > Bacteroidia > Bacteroidales > ML635J-15 > Bact-19. Next base: position 65,895 of record CADAXK010000008.1, on the reverse strand, counting down.
TTCCACGGACTGTTCCCGTCGGTAATGATAGCACAGGCCGCGCTAGAAAGCGGATGGGGCGAAAGTGGACTGTCGAAGAAGTACAACAACTACTTCGGTGTGAAGGCTTCCGCCGTCAGGTTCTCCAGCGCGTGGGACCCGAAGGTCGACCGCAGCGTGAACCTCCGCACGTCGGAATATCTCGACGGCGGCTGGAACGAAAGCTACCGCGACAACTTTCGCGTGTACCGCTCCATGTCCGACAGCCTCCGCGACCGCAACGCCATGCTCTCCCGTGCGCCTAGGTACGCAGCTGCGCTGAAGGCTGCCACGCCCGACGAACAGATACGCCTGATGTGGGAAGCCGGCTACGCAACCGATCCCGACTATGTAGGCAAGATTGTTTCAATAATCAACGCCAACGGTCTGCGTCAATACGACAAGATCTGGAGCGTAAAAAAAAATGGCTGACAGCTACGGGGATACTAGCAGTGACGATAGTTCTGGCCGTGACGGTATGGATTATTGTGAAACGAACTAAAGGTTAGAGCATGGCGACCATTGACGACAAGATAAAGCAATTTAAGAAGGAAATTGGCGAGGCAGTCCTTACCGGTCAGCAACAGCGCGTGTACGATACATTTGTACGCACATCTGGCAAGCCTGTCTTATTTACCGTAACTGATAAAAACGGTAATACTGTGAAGTTTCAGATTTTTCCAGACCGACCACAGGAAGGGTCTCAGCATATACTGCTGAAGCACTTCCACGGAAGGACTGGAAATGTTTCAGCATTCGACATACTGTCAATTTGTGATACGGTACAGTTTGGCGACATTGTTATAAACGACAAGAATCATATTTGCTATAAATGGAAAAGGACCTCGGGTGGCAAAACGGTCATAACTAGCTTGAAGATAATTAAATCGGGATATATATTAAAATCTTTCTATTCAGAAGTAGAAAAAAAAGATTTCTTGTCCTCGCCTATCGTTTTCACCGCAAAGCGGCGCGCGTGGTGGCAAAAGTCCCCGTCTTGGCGCGAGCGACAAGAAATCCGCCGCAAAAGTAACTAAAAAATCTAAACCGAAATCAAAAACAAAGAAATAACAACTTAAATTTTTAGGACTATGAACGAGAATTTAAAACCGCTGTACCTTAATGCGGAAACAGGGAAAATTGTAGCCCCCGATGCACAGCCATCCGCTGGCACTATAGTTGCACATTTGATAGTGGACATGGTTTCCGGCGATCTTACATGCGACATGAATGCCTGTGAGATAAACGATTATATCTCCGCAGGAACACCTGTATTCCTTCAATCTGCAGAAGGAGATCTTATACTAACTACTGCTGACAGTATTTCCCATGGAGATCCAGACCCCGCTGAAGTAAAAGTGACATACCGCTATCTAATTGATGGCGAAATTATAAAGGTTACTATACTTTCAGATGGTTCTGTGGAAAGTACAAAAAAGGGATTGGGTTACGAAGTCCGCGTGGAATATGATGCAGGACAAGAAGCCTGGGTATATGAATGCGATTTGCCATTTGGAGAACTTGTAGGGCAAATTGGCAGTACTCCTGTCACTATGTTTTTACTGGGACAGGCTGGAGAAGCTATTTCATCATCTATGTGCCTCGCAGATGACTCAGCCATCTATTTTAGAGTGTGGGCTCCTAAAGGTGGTTGGGGAACCGTTGTGATAGGTGATGATGATTCCGTGAGTTTATTGTGGGATCAACAATCATAACCATGGATCGTAAGTCCGCCATAATACTAATAGTTTCCGTTGCGGTGACTTGTGTGGTTACCGCAACGGTTTTTGCCATTGTGCGCAGGCATAACGGCAGGAAAAAGACTGGTCGCGGACTTGTACGCTATGCACGCTCGCAGCTTGGCCGTCCTTACTGGTGGGGGACTAGCGGGCAAACTGCCACGCAAGAACTGCTTGAGCAAAAGCGTAGGCAGTATCCCAATGTATATGGCAGTGCCGACTATGCCGATGCCGAGCAACAACTCGGGCAGCGCGTCCACGACTGCGCGGGCCTTGTCGAGGCATACATGTGGAGCGACGGCACAAGGAACGGCAAGGTCGTTCCTGGCAGCAACGGCTTTCCCGACACCACCGCCGATGCAATACTGGCAACCGCCATCGAGAGCGGGACCATCGCCACCATTCCCGAAATCCCAGGCCTTACTGTACACAAGAGCGGACATGTAGGCGTATATGCCGGACACGGAAAAGTCATCGAGGCCAAGGGACACCGCTATGGCGTCGTGATGACCGACCTTGCCACCGGCAACTGGCAGAACTGGGCTAAGGTGAAAGGAATTGAATACTAATAAAAAATGTTTAACCAATAAAAAAATAAATAAAATGGCACTTAGACCTGTATTATTAGACACAGAAAACAATAAACTGAAGTGCGGCGATACCATAACAGTTGCTAAACTCGACCGTATTAATGCACTGCTAAACCTTGCCTGCTGTTGCATTGAAGCCGGTGATAATACTACGGCAAAATTGCACATAGATACAGTGAACAACCATCTTGGCCTTTCACCTGCATCAGAAGGTACTTATACTGCTGTGAGACAGATATATGAATACCTCAATAATTCTGGAGTGCTTGAGTTATGAGCCAACAGGAGCTGAAGGATTGCATAGTCGCTGGTGACCGCCACTGGAAGGTGGTGTTCTGGGTGTCGCTGGTGCTTTCGGCGGTGCTGGTAGTGGTATCGTTCATCGTGCCGCCACGCGGAATCATCGACGGTTCTGTTCTGGCGGCGGTCGGTGAAATCTTCGCCTTCCCCACCCTCTACGCCGTCTATGGCATCATCCATTCCGGTCGCGCCGTCACATTCCGCAAGGGCAACATGGAAATCAGCACCGAAAAGCAGGATTTCTAAAAGTCGGGACGGTCGTATGCCAGGATCTTCCGCGCATCGCTGCGGTGAACGTACTTCTGTGTCATCGACAGGTCGGCATGATCGGCAAGTTCCTGCACGAGCTTAGCAGGCACACCGGCTTCCAGCATTTCCGAAATAGCGGTGTCCTTCAGACTGTAGAATTGGTACTCCTTCGGCAAATCCAAGACCTTGCGCATGTTCCCCCAAGTACGTCCAGAGTCGCGCGTATTCTTCTGCACATTGCCGCACTCATAGCCTTCCGAAAAAATAAAATCCGTAGGCAAGGCACCCTTGCAATGCTCCTGCAGAAGTTCCACCAGTTTGTCAGGCAATGCAAGAGTCCGCTCCTTGTGATTCTTCGCTACGGAAGCTGGAATACTTAGGAAACGTCCATCGAGGTCAATGTCGCATACTCGCAGCTGCAGGCACTCCTTTGGCCTAATCAGCATCAGGAAGGTAAACTGGCACATCAGGCAGAACCCGTGTTGTCCAGTCGATTCCAGATAGTCCATAATCTTCTTGCGGTCAGCGGGCAGTATTACGATCCTGTTCTTAGTATCGACACGCCGCTTCCTTATGCACTCGAATATGTTTTCCCTGGTGTATTCGTGATCGATGAGCCACAACCATAACGTTCTCATCATACGCATATAGTTGTTGAATGTCCGGGAAGTGAGATTCTTCTTTTCCTCGATGTAGGCAGCAAAGTCACGAGCATCCGACTTTTTCAGGTTGAACACATAACTGTCGCACAGATCGTTTTCCTTCAGGAACTCTTTGAACTGCTTGCAGTACGAATGATAGGTTCGGCTGCTATCGAGACGCAAATGCCTGTCACTTTCCTTCAGAAACTCGTCTATTGCATCCGAAATTCGCTTCATACCTACCTTGCTTTTCTCCAGAAACGGATTCCAGCCCTTATACAGCTTCAGGTTAATCTCATACGCCAGCTTACGGCCATACCTCAGCCGTTCTGCTCGGTTCTTGATGTGGTTCAACCTAATTCTCTGCCTGACTAGCTTATCATCCTGGAATGGATTCTCAACATAGTAGGAAACGTATGTTTCCGTATTTGTCTCTTTTAGTTCTGCTGGTTTAAAATTGATGAATGGCAACATTTTTTTTTTATTTTCCTTTCTTGTTTTTCAACTCGAAAAGAAAAATATCTGCTAGCTCAATTTTGGCGCATTTTTGCAAGAAAGCCAAACAACCGTCTGGCTTTCTGACATTTAAACGCTTTTTGCGGAGAGAAAGGGATTCGAACCCCCGGTACTCGAAAGAGTACAACGGTTTTCGAGACCGCCCCATTCGACCACTCTGGCATCTCTCCTTGCGAGGTCAAACTTATTTGTCTGCTTGCCGCCTCAGTGGCGGAGAAAGAGGGATTCGAACCCCCGGAACCCTCGCGAGTTCAACGGTTTTCAAGACCGCCGCATTCGACCACTCTGCCATTTCTCCGAGCGGTGCAAAAGTACTACAAATAAAATTCTCAGCAAAGTTATTTTCCTTATTTTTTATTTGCTCACAATCCTATTATTATCAACCTATTAAACCAAATATTCCTATAAAATCAAAATTATAAGCCTCCAATAAGCAAACTAAAATCGTCATTTTAAAATCGTTTTTAAAGAAAAATCGATAGACATATATTGCCAATTGGCAATAATGCTATATATTTGCACCGCTATGCCAACAAACAACAATATAATAGAGCCACAGGCGAAGGAAGACATCAAATCGCTGGATAGAAACAACCTTATTCTGTACAACGACGACAAAAATTCATTTGACCATGTAATAACATGCCTGGTAAACATTTGCGAACACGATATGATTCAGGCAGAACAATGCGCATACATAGCCAATTACAAAGGACGCTGCGATATTAAGAAAGGCGAGTACAAATACCTTAAGGAACTCAAAGACGCTTTAATTGGAAAAGGGCTTATTGTTTCAATCGAATAACCACACATAAAACATAAAAAAAGTCGGACTAACATCCGACTTTTTTATTTTTCTTCTTATTAGATTCTATTCAGGATAGTATCTTTCTACATAATTTTGAATAGGCTGCAGACCTGTACCCGATGCATTAGGTATCGAAATATTAAGCGCAAGTTCTATATACAACATAACCCCTCTTTCATTGTATACAATCTTCGACTTTGGCGTTGTACCTTCCATACGACCTTGAATTTTTACGGTATAGTCATTTATCGCAGCATCACCCTCTGAATAAGCAACACTTGCTTCCTGAGTCGGGATTTGCAGATATACATAATTCAAACGCATAGAATCTACAGCTGCATCATACGACATTCCATTATAAAACACGACTTCCTTGTCTGATGCAGTTCCGAGGAATCCAACTTGGTCGGAACGAGTACGGGATGACAATTCTGGAGAATATAAGTCAGCATCGACCTTGAACGAAACTTTTTGTCCTTGATATTCGTGCAACGCCACTTTTGAGAATCTAATACGACCAGCAACATTTGCCGAAGCAGTTACATTCGAATAATATCTCGCTGCGTGACATATATCACTAGATCCCTGACCGACAATATCATCACGAACAGTCCAATAACGTCCTGCATATATGTCGCTGACATTCTTGCAAGTAATTATCTTTGTCCTCTGTCCAGCATTTCCTGCCTCATCGATTGCCGTATACGTTATAGTATAATCGCCAGTTTTCTTTACTTCACCTATATGCGATGCAACTTTTCTTTCTATTTGCAATACAGTTTCCAAATCCGATGTAACCTGAATATTTTCATTCATACTTGCATTGTCCTCGACATAGCAACCGGGATCAACATATTTAGTATATAACAAAATAGTAGTATCACCTTTCTTGTCTATGGTTACACCATCCTTTGCCAAGAAATAAATTGAAGGTCCTGTACTGTCACTCGGACAAGCAGTGAACAATAAGAATAATGCCGCAAAAATTGCGAACATAAACGCCATACTAAAAATTCTTCTATTCATAATTTTAAGAATATAATCAAGCCGTAAAATTATTAACAATATTTTAATCCTCAAAATTTTTTGCTACTTTTTTAACAAAACTATTTTAGCCTGTATATTCATAGCATCAGCTCTCAGCACATATATGCCATCAGAAAGACTTGAAAAATCAACGCTATTATACTGATTATCAACAACAAACTCCTTTATTAACCTTCCATACACATCATATATGCAGAAATGTTGTCCACAATATTCCGCAGGAATAAAAATGTTGGTCTGACCATCTGTAGGATTAGGGTAAACTTGCAATATGGACGCATTATCAGCAGTAAAATGTTCGCGCAACTCATTCAGGCAATGATTGTCGAGCGACAAATCCGATATGTATAGTTCTGAATTACTTCCGTTCTTTGCTTTCAATCTGACTAACACATCTTGTCCCCTAAATTCATCAAGAGAAATAGACACTGTGTCAAATTCAGAACGACTTGCCGGCACATAATATGGAGTAGAATTACCCTCCTGAGTATAAAGACCAGGTCCTCCATTTGCCCAAACCGCATACGGGAAAGTTTGTCCACAATCGGTACTAACCTCCACAAAAAGAGAATCCTTGAGAGAATTACTCGAATGGCGCTTGTATGCATATATGAAATTCAAATACAACGAATCTGCATCAGGAAGACTAATGTGAGGCAAATATGCATAATCAAGATCCCTATATGTGTTATTCTTGCTAAAAGCACAACCAAGTGCATAATGTTCATTGTTTTCGCCCCAAGGCATAATCATCCATGTCTTCTTGTTGTCTGGATTGTCAATTATCAGTCCGTAACTTGAAAGTGTGCCGCCTTCATCAAAATCCATAGTCATCGGGAACTCCGACTCATAATACTTATTGAACCTCAGCATAGCACTATTATTAAAGTAATCGTACTCGAGACCATTGCTTCCCGGATAAACTACTGCATACAACTCGTTAAGCCCACCATGAACAGGCACATCGGGCAATTCGTATTCATAGTTAACATCTGATAAAGCGACCACATCGTTCCATTCATGAGTTGCAATTAGGCTATCGCCTGAATAAACAGACAACATAACACGACCTGCATCCACAATTCCATTGTTTTGCATTGTTGCATAAACTCTGGGGACACTCTCCAAACATGTTACTGTATCATAGTCAACAATGCCATCACCATACGACATGCTAAGTTTGACACTTACATCAAAATTTTCGTTCTCCGGTGCTGATACAGGATATATATTTGACAAATAATTGTATGCAGCAAGCACATCAATCATACCCATTCCGTATGTATTGTCTTCACCCTCATCACCGAGATCGACAGCTGAATAGTACAAAGCCTCCTTCAGTTCCCTTGCCGATGCCATTTGGAATGCCTCTGCAAGCAGCAGCAAAGCACCCGACACATGCGGACAAGCCATTGATGTACCCTGAAGTGCATTGTAACCATTCAGACCTACACAAGAACGCACATTTACACCTGGAGCCGAAACCTCGGGCTTAATCTTCAACGATGATTCCTCATCGACACATGGCGTTGGTCCTCGGCTCGAAAAACTAGCAACTGCATTGCTCGAATTTACAGCTGCAACCGACATAGGATTTACAACATTGTATGCAAGCATTGCTGGATAGCCTGTGGTAGAATCATTCGGACCTTCGTTACCTGCAGAGAACGGAGAGCAAATTCCTGCAGTTTCCAAAGTCTCAACTATTGAATTTTCTGGAAGCGAACAAGCGCCAAATTCCTCTGCCAAATCATAGCTGTAACCCCATGAATTGTTTATCACACGCGGAACATCATGAGTGGTATTTTCATCGCCATCAGGATTCAAAACCCACTGGTAAACCGAGAAAAACTGACTTACAGTAAGCAGTTCGGATTCAGTACTAGCAACTGGGTCACATGCTATCCACTTGGAATTAAATGCGATGCCGATAGTATCGTGGGTTGCCCTATCGAGCCCCATTGTCGTTCCTGTAGTATGTGTGCCATGCGATGATGATGCATTGTCGCGCGGATTTTCGTGTCGCATTCCGTACCAGCACTGCGACTGTGGCCAATGATTGCCAGCATAGTTGGTGCTAATGGCTGGATGTTCTGGATTTACACCTGTATCAATGCTAAGCATCAACATATTGCGACCAGTATAACCCAAAGCCCACATTGCCGGAGCATTTATGGCACGCACGCCCCACTCCACTCCATTCACCGAACGCGGAGCATTTTCCTCTACCAAAGTTGTACCATCAATAATCGTGAAGCGCGGAGTGTTCAAGTCTATATATGTCACATCCTCAAATCCAGCAATCTGCATTATTAAATCTCGTTGCACCTTCATATTCACGGCATTCACAATCCAAAAGTCCTCCATTTCTGTCACAGCTGACGGATTTGCCTTCATCAACGGAGCAATCTGCCTCATGAACTTGGCATACGACCTTTCATGATTTCGTTTCAACATTACCGTAACACCTTTCACTCGTGTATCAAAGTCGGCATGATACTTATCGAACTGCTGGGCAAGGTCGGAAATCGACTCCGCATTCTCAAAATAAACATTGACATCAAGGTATTCTGCATATCCATCCTTAATCGCATCCGACAAGGCAGGGCTTACGGCAAACTGCGCCGCCGAAAGCAACGACATGGAAACCAACGCAATAAGTAATAGTACCTTTTTCATATTCTATTTTTTTCGTTATTATCTATTTCAAAATTTCTGCTTCAACTATATCTTCGTCAACGACTTTAGTCAATTTCACAGGGCGAATACTATTAATCAACGCCTTGTCGTACGGCACGGACACTCTTATATAATTATCGGTATAACCGAACATCATTCCGCCCTTCTTTGCCGACTCGAACAGCACCTCGTGAACAGAACCAAGCCTCGACTGCACAAATTCCTTATGTTTCCTTTCGCAAACGGACTTCACCACATCTGCCCTCTCCTGCTTCTGCTTGGAAGTTACGCGCGGAGTAAACTTCAACGCCCTTGTGTTCTCCCTTTCGGAATACTGGAACTGGTGTATGAACGAAATATCAAGAGAATCAACAAATTCCACGGTCTCGGCAAACATTTCTGGTGTTTCGCCGTTAACGCCAACTATAAGGTCGATGCCAATAAAAGCATCAGGAATAAGTTTCTTTATTAACTCTATCTTACTACGATACAAAACAGTATCGTAACGGCGACCAATAAGTTTCAGCAACTCGTCACACCCCGACTGCAACGGAATGTGAAAATGTGGCATCATCTTAGGTTCGGATGCAACAAATTCAATAATTTCATCTGTAAGCAAATCTGGTTCAATGCTTCCAATCCTATACCGATCAATGCCATCGACTTTTGCAAGAGCCTTCAGCAACTGCAAAAAGTTTTCACCGGTAGTCTTACCGAAATCGCCAATATTCACACCCGAGATTATCACCTCCTTCATTCCATCAGCAGCAAGCGACTTCACCTGCTCGACACACTCGGCAACCGATGGATTGCGACTACGCCCGCGAGCAAATGGAATCGTACAATAGGCACAGAAATAGTCGCAACCGTCCTGCACTTTAAGGAAAGCGCGAGTGCGGTCACCCTTCGAAAATGCAGGCACAAAGGACTTCATTTCGTTGTGTGGCGTAGTACTTACGAATACATCACGACTTGCCACCGCATTGTCTATTATCTTTTCAATCTCGGCTTTGTTGTTCACCCCAAAGACATAGTTCACACCCGGAAGCGATGCGACCTCATCGGCTTTCAACTGTGCATAACAGCCTGTTACAATTATTATTGCATCAGGATTTAGCGAATGCGCACGTGCGACAGCATTTCTGCCCTTTCGATTCGCATTTGATGTCACCGAACATGAGTTCAGCACATAAAAGTCCGCTTTCTGAGAAAAAGGCACAACTGAAAACCCTCGCTCAATGAAATAGCGGGATATTGTCGATGTTTCGGCAAAATTGAGGCGACAGCCAAGAGTACAGAAGGCAACGGTTTTCAATGGATTTTAGATTTACGATTTTATGTAGCGGCGCAATGCATTGCGCCGCTACAAATCATTATATTTTTATTTTTTCAACCTTAAAATATCGTCTGCAATCCTTGCATACAAATCGTCGCTGACATTTACCAACGGCAAACGAAGCACATTCTGAATTACGCCCATCTGCGACAAGTATGCCTTTACGCCAGCAGGATTGCCTTCGGCAAACATCAAACGAACTGTTGGCAACAACTTGTAGTGTAATTTTCTTGCTTGCTCAAAATCACCATTAAGCGCAAGTTTCACCATCTGCGACAGTTCACGCGGGAATGCGTTTGCCACAACGGAAATCACACCTTTCACACCTGCTGCCATAAGCGGAAGCGTAAGTCCATCATCACCCGAAATAACAGTAAAGCGTTCTGGCTTGTTCTCCACCACGCGCATAATCTGGTCAACTGAACCAGATGCCTCCTTCACAGCAATAATGTTATCAAAGTCGCTAGCAAGACGGCAAATTGTCTCTGGCGAAATGTTAACTCCAGTACGCCCCGGAATGTTGTACAAAATTACAGGCACAGGAGAAACCTCTGCAACATGAGCGAAATGTGCGTACAAGCCATTCTGTACCGGCTTATTATAAAACGGAGATGCCGTTAGAAGTCCATCTATGCCACTGAAATCAAAGTTGCGAATGCTATCAAGCAGGTCGGATGTATTATTTCCGCTCATTCCAACCATAATCGGCACACGACCAGCTATTTCTCGCTTAGCAAAATCAATTACCTTACGACGTTCTTCTGCCGAAAGACAAGGCGTTTCGCCTGTCGTTCCCATCACCAGCACATAGTCGACTCCGCCATCTACAACATTCGACAGCAAACGAGCAAAAGCCACATAGTCAACATTTCCATTAATATCGAATGGCGTAACCAATGCCACGCCCGTTCCCAAAAACTTGCTATTCATATCTTATCGCTTCCAAATAATGAATTATCTGCTTTACTAGTTCTGAAATGTTTGAATTTTCCTCATCTAGACTTACCATAACATCAAGCAAATCGGCATTTTTTTCATTGTATAGTCCGACCTTAAATCCTGCCTTCGACTTTAGTTTTATATAATTAAGAGGAGTCTTGTCTTCCATGTCTAGACAAATAAGAATATCGAAGTCGGCATTGCAAAATTCAGCAACAACCTCCTCACGCGGAAAGCCAAGCCAGTCTAGTTCCTTGTTACAGAAAAACGAAAAGTCGAGTGGCTGCAAATGAAAGTTTGACAATTCTTTGTTATCGACAAAACCAAGAGCCTTGACAAATGGAATCCGTTTCTGCAAATCGAAGAGTAACTTACGCGCCACTTCAAACTGAGCTTCATCGGTAGCTTCATGCAGAATGCCAATCTTTTCTGCCGACTCCAAGCCACAAGCGCGAACACACCGAGGCTCAGCACCCCGAGCCTTCAACAACTTGCGCCTTGCAAGACCCGACTTTATTCCTTCAAACATAGGCACAAAGATACAAATTTATTTTGGATTTACGATTGACGATTTTAGATTGACATGAGAGGAGATGCAAAAGGTTACGAAGTACGATTACAATTGTAGATTTTGAATAATCTCGGCACAAAATCGAAATATCAACCTTTAGCTCAGCGAAGTTAAATTATCGAGCCATTGATTCCTCGAATTTTCTTACCTTTGCAGACCCAAAATCGTTAGTCTTGGATAACAACAACTACATAGAGTTTGTGTCCGACAAAATTTTCGCAGAGATTTCGGACATTGCGGCAAAGGAAAATGTAAACGTCTTTGTCATTGGTGGTTATGTCCGCGACCGATTGCTTATGCGCCGAAACAAGAAAGACATTGACATCGTTGTTGATGGAGATGGGGTTGACTTTGCCCGCAAGCTTGCCAAGCATTTGAAAGTAAAAAAGGTAAGTATTTTCAAGACATACGGAACTGCTATGTTTGTCTACAACGACACAGAACTGGAATTTGTTGGAGCACGCAAAGAATCATACAATTTCGACAGCCGAAACCCTATTGTTGAGCGAGGGAGCATCGAGGACGACCAAAAACGCCGTGACTTTACCATAAACGCATTGGCAATAAGCCTTAACAAGCACAATTTCGGAGAACTTATCGATCCATTTAATGGCTTGGACGACCTTTACTTCCGCACCATCAGAACTCCGCTCGAACCATCGATAACATTTTCCGATGACCCTTTGCGTATGCTTCGTGCAATCCGCTTCGCCTCACAACTTGATTTCCAGATTCATCCCGAATGCCTTTCTGCAATCCATGACAATCGCGAACGAATAAAAATAATCACACAGGAACGGATTCATACCGAACTTAACAAGATTCTCGAGAGCAAGAAACCATCCATTGGACTGAAATTATTGTTCGATACCGGCCTGCTCGAAATTATCTTCCCCGAGTTGTACCAACTTTCTGGCGTTACCATACAAGATGGACTTGGACATAAGGACATTTTCCTGCATACAATCCAAGTGGTTGACAATGTGGCAGAAAAAAGCAACGACCTTTGGCTACGCTGGGCAGCATTGCTTCACGACATCGGCAAACTGAAAACCAAGCGTTTTGTTGAAGGTACCGGCTGGACATTCTACTCACACAACACCGTTGGCGCCAATATGGTTCCGAAAATCTTCACCCGTATGCATTTACCGCTCAACGAAAAGATGAAGTTTGTGCAGAAGATGGTCGATTTGCACATGCGCCCGATAGCATTGGTTGAAGAAATAGTCACCGACTCGGCAATACGCAGGCTTATTGTTGATGCAGGAGATGACATTGATGCCCTTATGACACTCTGCGAATCGGACATTACCTCGCGCAACGAGAAAAAGGTGGCTCTGTTCATTGAGAATTTCAAGCTTGTGCGCCAAAAGATTGTCGAGGTCGAGGAACGCGATTCGCTTCGCAATTTCCAGCCGCCGATTTCTGGCGAGGAAATAATGAAATACTTTGGCATCGAACCATCTCGGATTGTCGGCGAAATCAAAAACGCCGTACGTGAGGCTATTCTGGATGGCATTATCCCCAACGACTACGAAAAAGCCCATGAATTTATGGTTCAGAAAGGCGAAGAACTCGGACTGAAAAAATCGGCAGCCACCACAAAGTGACTGCCGAAACATGATTGGCATCAATTATTCTCCGGCTTACAAAATAATATTCTGTCTGCTACTACTTCGTAAGATTGGCATTCCACACCATTTCGGTCAGTATAGCTGTTTTGTTTAAGGCATCCGTCAACCACTACTTCATAGCCCTTTGCTATTTTTGTCTTCACCATGTCGGCAAGACTGCCCCAAGCAACAACATTATGCCACTGAGTTTCCTTGACGACCTTGTCGTTATGCTTTGAAAATTCGGATGTGGCAACTGAAATTCTTGCCAACTTCGTTCCGCTTGGAAATTCATAAAATTTTGGATCACCGCCAAGATTTCCAATCAACTGTACTCTGTTTCGTAAATTCATAACTATAGATTTTAATAATTAACACTCGGTATCATCTGCATTATGCACTCCCTTTTTCTCACTAATTATTTCTTCGGCAACAACCTCGGTAATATACCGCCTGACTTTATTCTGGTCATCGTAGCTACGACTTGCCAGTTTTCCCATAACAACGACACGCGAACCTTTCGTGCATTTTTCTGCCACCAAATCGGCATTTGCATTCCATGCAACCACATTGTGCCACTCGGTTTTTGCGACTTGCTTGCCATTTTCAAAATAATTTTCGGTTGTAGCCAATGAGAATCTTGCTACTTTACCATTCTTTGTCTCTGTTACCCTCGGGTCGGTTCCAAGATTACCGACCAATCTTACAAAATTTCTTGTATCCATTTTCTTTAAATTTTTGTCAGTTAATAATTTATTACTACTTTTGCATCGTGTTTCGCTTTGGCACCAAGATCGCGCCACTCGTTTCGGGAAGCCGGCATTTGTCTCGGAATGATGCGTGGAAGCCTCCTCTGCTGGGGGACCAGACAGGCTGAGTGAAACATTTTTTATTTATACCTATTTGAATAAAACGATTTGAAAATATTCCCATTCTTGACCACCTTTACTGCAATCGTAAATTTTATCTTACCTAGATACTTTTCCATACTATAAACAATATGATTCTCATCTGATTCCATACTACCATTGCGCACTACATCCATCAAATTTAAGATCTCCAATGCGGTAACGCTACCACGATTTGTCTTGTAATGTTTGAGTAAAACATGTTGTGTACCTTCATTTTCATCATCAGATGGAAACATTATTGTAACAGAATCGCCATTACCGTCCGTAGTGCAGATACGTTTCAGTTTTCCTTTGGTCCGGCAAAAAGTTTCGAAAACCCTATTTTGCTCCTCGGTTAGTTCCCTGTCGCCAACCTCCGCTCGGAACTGCGCTATTCTATCGTCAATGAGTGCCATAATCCCAAGGATAAGCTTTATTCAGTCTTTTCCTTTAACGACGATTCGCAAATAACCTCATTAGCGACCACTTCCGTTATATACCGCTTAATATTGTTCGCATCCTCGTAACTACGCGAAGTCAACCTGCCAACGATGGTAACATGCGTTCCCTTCGTGCACCGCTCCGACACCTTGTCGGCATTTGCTCCCCACACAACAATGTTGTGCCACTCTGTACGACTTGCAGGCTTGCCGTTTTCATAATAATTCTCGGAAGTTGCCAGCGAAAACCTTACAACCTTTCCATTTCTTGTCTCGTTTACCTTCGGATCAGCGCCCATATTGCCGACCAACATTACAAAATTTCTAATTTCCATGTCTTTAAATTTTTGTCAATTAATAATTTATTACTACTTTTGCATCGCCTTTGAGATTTGGCACCACCCCCGCTAACGCGGTGCGGACCCTTACATTGGGAGGAAACGGCCGGTCTTTCAAGGCTTTTTTATTCTCTATTTGAATAGAAACTTTTTAGCACTGCTATACCTTTATCTTCAACAAACTTCAATACCGTACTAATCTTTACTCCATCAAAATCTGTTTCTATACGATACACGACATAACCATTACTAACATAATGTTCTCCACTTTCCACGACTTCGTATAGGGTTAGTATTTCCCAAGCTGTTACCCAATGAATGATAGTTCCAAAATGGTTGATAAGAATATGTTGCGAACCTGTTTTTATTTTATTTGAATAAATTTTATTCGTACATTTCTTCCGTCCTTATCGGTAACATTCAGAAAAGTTGCAGCACCATTCTTTTTTGTGAATGCATTGAAAATCTTTCTCTGCTCCTCGGTTAGTTCCCTGTCGCCAACCTCAGCACGGAACTGCGCTATCCTATCGTCAATGAGTGCCATAATGCCATTATTTTTCTGTTATATATTGCGGAAGTGGCTCTCTATTGCAGTCAACTTTGCCCCTGACTTTTTCGAAATTTTCTTTTGCCATATCAAAAAAATCCAATAGCTTTGTGTCAACCTTTCGGTCGAAACATGCCGAAGCATTTTCTTCCAAAGGGAACCATTGACGGTCACTCTCGTCCGAGTAGTTATCGGTAGCGACAAACCTATATGGCTCATAAAGAGCAATATTGGTCACAAAAAATGAATGAGTGCCACATTGCTCTTTTTGTTTAGACTCGTTGCAAAGATTTGATATTTTACCGTTTGGAGCCAGCATTTCCACCTATCTATTACATCAACAAACTATGCAATATTCTTCTCCACCTTTGCATCCGCACGTTTCAACCTTCTTATCATTATGCTGTCGGCAACAATCTCCGAAACCTTGCGCTCACGACCTTCTCGGTCGGTAAACTTGGTACTTACCACACTACCTATTACTATTATTTCACTACCCGTGGAAACTTCGCGGTCCTGCAGGACTTCTGCGATACGATTCCAAGCCGTAACGCTGTGCCATTGCGTGTCACGCACATATTTACCTTCTTTTTTATAAACATCGGTAGTTGCGAGCGAGAAGCGTGCGAGTTTCCTACCATTTCCAAATTCCCTGATCTGCGGTTCCGAACCCAGATTTCCAATCAGTTGTACGCGATTTCTTAAATTCATAATCGTAAAATTTTAAACGTTAAACATTTTGTTCGGACTTCGTTTTGAAATCCGCTGCAAAAGTCGGGTGATTTGGAAACACGAGTCGGTTTTTAAGCGTTTACTTTCGTTTATTAGTCGTTTCTTGTCGTTTATACACGGATATAATGCTAATTAACAATATAGTACGCCTTTATGTACTCAAATTCAATTAGACACAAAAAAGGGTGACAAAATTGCCACCCTTTCGCAAATCGAAATATTTTACATCTTACTTCACAATAGTCAAAGCTTTCCTTACGCCAGCCAAAGTCGGTTCGCCGGAGATTTCGCTTCCAACAGCACCCTTCATCCATGCCTGCGGAGTGATGGAACCTTGCAGAAGCATTCTTGTAAGTTCCTCCGAGAACGGCTTGTCGGCCATATAAGTTTCTATCTGATAGTCAATAAGATGTCCTACAGGGTAATTCGCCAAATAAAGCGGCGAATCAATCATGTGCGAGTAGATTGCAAGTATCGGCGAATCCTTCACGCCGAAAACAGGTGCGTAATACTTGTTCCACACATCCTTTGCAATGGAAACCACTGCATCGCGAAGTTCCTGAGCATTGGCATCCTGATTTTCGTACATCCAGCGCCATGTGTATAAGTCAACAAGCGAAACGCCCATAATCTCGTATGCCGACCAGCAGTTTTCCAATGCCGCCATTGCTTCCTTTTCCTCCGAAGCATCGCCCTTTGCCTGTCCGAGCAACTTCAGGTCGCGACCTTGGAACATAAAGGCAACAGCCTCGGTAAATGCAGTATTCGGAATGCCCTTCAGCATATAGTAGTCGATATCGTAAAGGGTTATGGTCTGCTCTACGCAATGTCCAAGTTCGTGAACTGCAATATTGTATCCCTTGTAGTCCATACCGCTTTTTGCAATCCTTGTACGCAGATGAGCCACATCGCCCTTCATCTCGCTGCCCCATGCGTGACCAGCACCACGAGCAGGGTCAACACTGATTTTCGAAGCAATGTAGTTTGCCTTTTCTCGCGACCAGCCCAAATCGGTAAGTATTCGCGGAATATCGCGGCCAAATGCCGACGGATTTGGATAACGCTGACGAGTAATACGATCGAGTTCTGCTTCGTTCATATCGTTGCGGGCGGTAAATCCATTGTACCAGATGTCGTATGGCTGCAACGGACGACCAAGACGACTTGAAACCAACTGACCGACCTGTGCAATTTCGGGTGCCGAAATAAAGTCGATGAACAACTTTTCCACTTCATCCTGAGTAAGCTCCATTGTCTCATCAAAAGCCCTTTCGATATAGGTCGGATAAACCGAGTTGAACTTGTCCATTGCCGACAAAGCCTTGAAATTGTACAATATATGTTCGTAGCGGGTATATGGTTCGGCAGGACTTGAAACCTCTGCCCCATCCTTGTAAAGCTTGTTTGTGCGCGGATTCCACTGATATTTGTCGGAGTTGATTACATCCTGCGGAATGTCCTGATTAACAATATGCAACATCACATCATAAATCATCTGCTGCTTCTCGAGTCCGTGCTCCGAATCTGAATAGTCAGACTTCAGTTCGTCGCGCAGATTCCAGTGGCTGATGAGTTTCATATCCTTTGGGAACAATGTCTGTCCGCTGTTATCTACGAGATTTCCCATATAAATGTTGTAGCTCGAAATATAGTTGTCGGCGTTGGTCATTGCAACATTGGCAGCCTGCTCGTATTCGGCCGGGATGCGCGATGTAAACTTGTCGCCCAGACGAGCGTACGCCCAGTCCTGACGCGTCCACTTGTCGCAGAGTGCATTCTTCTCGGCAAGCGAGTACGACGGGAAGTTAAGCACGATGTAGAACGCCATCTTGTTGGCGAACAAATCGTCGGCAATATGTGCCGTGGTGGAATATGCGCCCATAGCCTCATCGACGAAATCGACTTCGCCCATATCCAGGTGCAAAGGTTCCATAAGCTTTATGGTCATCGTGTTGCCGTAACCGTAAAGGATTTCAAGGTCACGCTCAATTTTTTTGTAGGTCTCAAAGCGCTTTGCCGAGTCAAGCACAAAGTTGGTCATACAGAAATCGTAGAAGTCGTCAAGCGAACCATCCTGCTCCTGCCACAATGCGGCAACCTGCGATACGCCCTTCTCTATGCGGTCCGACTCCTGTCCGTTGCAGAACTCCTTCAAGCTGCGGACTGTCCTTTCGATGTCGTTTTGCGGAATCCTGAATTCGGCGACCACTGCGCCATTATTCTTGTCCGAATCCTTGCACGATACAAATGCTACCATAGCCAAAACGATTAATGGGAAAAGTATTTTTTTCATATAAGCAAATTTTAATATGCAATATTCTCAAAAGTTCTCATTTTTATTAAATGAATTTTATGCAAAAATAATGTTTCTATTTAGGGGATTATGCCGTATATTCATTATTTATTTCACAACGTCTGTTTAATTTCTAATTTGAACTAAAATTTCCTCTGCATATCATCCAGCGATAGACCTGCCACGCTAATACTATTTTTGCCAAATATGTGACGCTGCATAACTTCGACCTTTTCCTTTAGCCGTTCCGCATTGTATTTGTCGACATTGCGTTTTACTTCATAAACCTCAACGGAATCGTTTAGCGTAACAGCAACTATATCTATTTCAAAATCATCGGCATTACCTTTTTTATTTGCACTTTTGCCGCCAAGCCACCAACTTCCAATCTGCTTGTAACTGTACGACTCGGACATACGGTTACGAAACCAATTTTCGAGCGCAACACCCGAAAATGTCTGGTAATCGTCAAGAATAATCTTCTCCAATGCTGGCATATTATGAATTTCAATCAAATAGGAATACTTGTAAATGTAGCGGAACCAGAAGCGGAAAAAGTTATCCTTGATGTAGTATCTTACACTTTGTGAATTTGGTTTGGCACCAATGGGACGTCTCTTGCCAATAATGCCGTACTTTTCCTCCAGTAACTTCAGATGACCACCAAGACTATTCTCCCCGATTGCCGATTCTATCTGGCTTTGAGTGACATTTCCTCCCGCCAGTTGCTCCAAAATGCTGAAATATGTGCCGTACTGCTTGCCAAATTCCAAAACTAGTATCTTTCTCGCTTCTTCAATAAAATAACTGTCCCCATCTGCACACACATTGTGTATCATTTTGTTCACGGTTGTGCAACCATTGTTCATAAGGACTTCCACATATCTAGCTACGCCACCTGTAATAGTCCACAATGCCAATAAATCGTCGTTAGTGTATTTTGCGTTGTAATCGCTTAAAATCTTGGAAAGTACTTCTGTAGTAAATGGTTGCAGGTTTATTGTGCAGTCGTCGCGACCAAACAGCGGTTGTGTTTCGTCCTTGAAAATCTTTTCCATCAGACGGTAAATAGACCCAGAAACAATGAGACACACTTTTGTCTTTTTCTTGTATGTGTCCCACAATTCCTGAACATCGCTGTATATTTCCGGATTAATGTTGTCAAATTCTTGAAACTCATCAATGAACAATGTAAAGCGCTGTCGTGTGGCAAATTCAAGCAGCATCTGGAACAGCTCGCGGAAACTGCTTATGCTTTCTGGCACATACTCGCCAAGTTTCACCCGCACTTCATCGGCAAATGTTTTAACAAGTGACAATTCTGTTTTTCTTCCTGCAAAAAAATACAGGCACGGAGCTATATCCGATGTGTCTTCCATCAGTTTGTGTACAAGGCTTGTTTTGCCAACGCGCCTTCGCCCTGTAAGAACGACAAATCTTGAGCAATCACTATACGACTGATTCTGAACATCTTTTAATCTCAGAATTTCATTTTCCCTATCGTAAAACCTATTCATAATTTTATGGCGGTAAATTTTATGGCTATAACATTTGCCGCAAAGGTATAACATTTTTTTATGCTGACAAAGAAAAAAAGACGGCATTCAACCGTCACATTATTGTATGTTTTGTGGTGATACATCGTATATCCGTAAGGGATGGTTCCCTTACTTCGCCGGATATTTATTCTTTCTTTCGTAAAACTAATTTCGCTCCATTCTGGAATAAAGTCATTGCATTCTTTTTCGGATTAAATTCAAATTTTGCACCTAACTGGTCGCACTTAAATTTGTCCTTGTCAACTGCTTCAAACGAAAAAGCATCATCTCCAATCTGCCCAATCAATGTGTTTCCTTCTTTTGTGACAATAAAATCCAAACCAATTTTCTTGGAAACATACACGCCCAAATAAATGTCCAAATCCTCAGAAGCCACATTATAGAATTCTGGCAATTCGTAAGGTTTGCCGTAAACTGCGCTTAAAACCGCCTTTTTAATATCTCCGATTTTAAAATTACGCCCGTTAGAAGTCATGGCATACGAAATATTTCCGTCGTCAAAATGCGAATAAACAGAAACAAAACCATCTATTGCCCCCGTGTGTCCCAAACCAATGTTATCGCCAAAAGGAATCTCGAACAGCCCGAGACCATAGTCGTCCTTAATGGTTTTCATCATTTCGAGACTTTCATCTGCCACAAGCCTTCCACCAAACAAAGCGTCAGCGAATTTTGTCAAGTCGGTAGGCGTTGACAATATTGCACCTGCACCCATCGGAACAGTCCAGTCAGTTTCGTTTTCTACCTTCCAAGAACCCAAGAAGCGGTATGACCTGCATTCGTTGTTGTTCGGGTTGGTTTTTCCAAAAATATATGTGTCGGTCAGACCAATTGGCTTGACAATGTATTCCTGCAACAAGTCGGAATATGGTTTCGAGAAAGTCTTTTCAAGCATGTAGGTCAATAACACATAGTTCGAATTGCTGTAGTCGGACTTGCTGTCGGGCTCAAAATCGCTGCCGCCTTTTTCGATAATCGCCAGCATTTCGTTTTCCGTCTTTGGTTGCGTACACCAATCCAGATAGTCATCGTCGTGTGTAAAATCGTGTATTCCACTCCTATGGCTTAGCAAATGCCTTACAGTTATTTTCTGTGAATTTGCTATTGTAGGAAACCATTTGTCAATAGTTTGGTCAAGGTCTATTTTCTTTTCTTCAACAGCCTTCAAAACCAGAACCGCCGTAAACGATTTCGAGGCAGAACCGATTCTATATTTGGATTTTTCGGTTGCTTTAACCTTGTTTTCGACATCAGCATAGCCGATTGCTTTTGTGTAGATAATCTCCCCGTTCTTCGCAACGGCAACACTTCCCATAAACTTGTTGTTTTCTTCAAGTTTACCGAAGTAATTGTCCAACTTTGCCCTGTCGAAGAGATTTTGTGCAAATACGCCACCACTTAATATTAGGAGTGTAAACGCTATTAATATACGGGTATATTGCTTCATAATATATGTTTTAATTAGACAATCCTATCGTTCTATAAAAAGTTTTCGGCTGCACATTTAAGCACAGCCGAAAACCAATATTGTTAATACAATGAGTTAATCAAATCGTCATCTGCCAGATTCGGAACTGTAACCTTCATCTCAGGATATTCCTCCATAGCGCGCTTGATGGCGAACATTGCGCCCTCGTTGCGAGCCCAGCTGCGGCGGCTGATTCCATTGTTGACATCCCACAGAAGCATAAGTTTCAACCTGCGCTCTGCCTCTGGGCTGCCGTCGAGAACCATACCGAAGCCACCATTGATAACTTCGCCCCAGCCAACTCCACCGCCGTTGTGGATAGAAACCCAAGTTGCACCGCGGAACGAGTCGCCAATAACATTCTGGATTGCCATATCGGCGGTAAACTTACTGCCATCGTAAATGTTGGAAGTCTCGCGGAACGGCGAGTCGGTGCCCGAAACATCGTGGTGGTCGCGACCAAGCACAACGGGCTGTTTCAGGCGGCCATCGCGGATAGCATCGTTGAATGCCTTTGCAATTTTGATACGGCCTTCGGCATCGGCGTAAAGGATACGAGCCTGCGAACCAACGACAAGCTTGTTCTTCTTAGCCTCGCTAATCCAGCGGATATTGTCGCGCATCTGCTGTGAAATTTCTGCAGGAGCGTCCTTCGCGATGTCTTCCAAAACCTGCATTGCAAGGTTGTCGGTGACTTCCAAATCTTCGGGAAGGCTCGATGTGCAAACCCAGCGGAACGGACCGAAACCGTAGTCGAAGCACATTGGCCCCATAATATCCTGAACATACGATGGATAGCGGAAGTCGATGCCATTGGGTGCCATAATGTCGGCGCCAGCGCGCGAACTTTCGAGCAGGAAGGCGTTTCCATAGTCGAAGAAATA
This sequence comes from uncultured Bacteroidia bacterium, assembly GCA_902791865.1. Classification (GTDB taxonomy): domain Bacteria; phylum Bacteroidota; class Bacteroidia; order Bacteroidales; family ML635J-15; genus Bact-19. The sequence goes on along the minus strand of CADAXK010000008.1, from coordinate 43,698 downwards.
CATTCCCTTTGCAGTCAACTTGTTGATTGCATCAACCTGACGTCTCAACGATGCCTGAACTGCTTCCTTGAACTTTTCGGGACTGTGAGCCATCATTTCGATTGACTGCTCGTACGAAAGTCCTACTGGATAGTAACCGCCAGCCCACGGATTGTGAAGCGAAGTCTGGTCGCTGCCGAGGTCAACCTTTATGCCACGAGAGGCAAGGCGTTCCCACAAGTCAACGACATTGCCAAGATATGCAATCGAGTGAGCCTGTTTCTTCTTCTGCCATTCGAGAGCAGCATCGATAGCCTTGTCAACATCATCAATTATCTCGTCAACCCATCCCTGCTCGTAGCGCTTGTTGGCAGCCTTTGGGTTTATTTCGGCGCAAATGCTTACAACACCTGCAATGTTTGCTGCCTTTGGCTGAGCACCGCTCATACCACCCAAGCCAGCAGTTACAAACAGACGACCTTCGGGACCTTCGCCATGCTTAGCAATCTTACGGCAAGCGTTGAGGACGGTAATGGTTGTTCCGTGAACGATACCTTGCGGACCTATATACATATACGAGCCTGCGGTCATCTGTCCGTACTGCGAAACGCCCATTGCGTTGAATTTCTCCCAGTGGTCTGGCTTCGAGTAGTTTGGAATTACCATACCGTTGGTTACCACAACGCGCGGAGCATCCTTGTGCGACGGATAAAGTCCCATCGGGTGGCCGGAATACATTACCAAAGTCTGCTCGTCGGTCATATTTGCAAGATACTGCATTGTGAGCAGGTACTGAGCCCAGTTCTGGAAAACAGCGCCGTTGCCACCGTATGTGATAAGTTCGTGCGGATGCTGGGCGACTGCATAATCCAAATTATTGGAAATCATAAGCATAATTGCAGCAGCCTGAGTGCTCTTGTGGGGGAACCAGGTTATGTCGCGTGCGAACATCTTGTATTTCGGGCGGAAGCGGTACATATAGATTCTGCCGTAGGTTTCCAACTCGTTCTTGAATTCGGGGGCAAGTTCCTTGTGGAATTTAGCCGGGAAATAGCGGAGAGCGTTTCTTATTGCAAGTTTCTTTTCATCGTTTGTAAGAATCTGCTTCCTTATAGGTGCGTGATTTATTTCGGGTTCATACACAGCAGGTTCCGGCAGTGTGTCGGGAATACCCTGCAATATTAACTTCTGAAATTCTTCCTTTGTAATCATAGCGTTATACATTTAAAAATATGGCTGTAAAATTAGTAAAAAAAGCATTTGGGGGCGAATTGATTTTTTTGTTTTTATCAACAAAGGGGGAACGGACGGTGGCAACTTGATGGCTGTGATTTTATTGCAATTCGCCCCATGCGGTGTACTGAGTTTCGCTCCCTGAGCCTGTCGAAGGGCGAAATAAGCAGAATCGTAGGGCAGAAATACGAATATAATTTATTAAATAATATTTTTATTTGATTATAATTTTTAAATATTAAATAAAAAAAAGTATATAAATACACCTTACTTTAACATATATTTAACACTAAAAGATTTGGCAGTTCGGATTTTTTGAAAGACTTTTGCGGAGTCTAACATTTAAATTTTGTAACTATGAAAGCATTGATAAAAATTTTAGAAGAATTTGACGTTGAAAGAACAAAAAAACGCAATGAAGGAGTATGGAACGAAGATGCTGTAGCAGAATGTTTTAAATCTTGTGCTAAGAAAATCCTATGTAATGGTTATTTCCTTATCAATGGTGAATACATAATTGATTTGGGAGCAATAGAGTTATACTATCATGAAGAGGAAGAAGGAGGAATCAAGGATTATATTATGTACCATTCAAATGCACATCCCTCAAAATCAAAAGTCTATAAATTAAACAATAGTTACCCATATTTTAAATTCGGCAGTTTCAATCTGCATCAATCAGGTGTTGATGTGACTTTTGAAAACGAAAAAAAGAAATACAGAGCTTCTTTTCTTATTAGGTCATATAGATTGTTAAGAAAAGAGGAAGAAGGGAAACTGAAAGATTTGACTATTCCATTTGACAAATGCTCAACTCATATTTTTGATGATATGTTTTATGATGGAATTATGCTTGGTTCGCCAAACAATCCAACAATTGAATGGAAAGAATGTTCTGAGAAAGGCAAACTAAAGAACCCATCTATTCCCCGTCGAAATGTCACGAAAAGAGAATGCAAGTACGATGAAAAGAAAAAAAGATATGTTATCAACAAATTAGAAGAACCCGATTTAAGGCCATGGTTGTTTATTCGAGAAGGTATTAAAGAATAAAAATAATATTACGATTGCCGTCAACAATATCCCATAACAACTAAACACAAAAACCGCCATGGAAGCAAAGAATTTTGAAATAATATCACCATTGATGGAAAATGCTTTTACGGAACCTGTCTTACATAAGGTAGTATTAAGCAAGATTGATTTTGAACTTCCCGATGAAATATGGGATGCCATTAACGATGGATTCGCTTACTACTGGGACTTTGAAGTTGGTTTTGGCAACTATGCGGACTTTGAGGACACATGTCGTTCCATAAACAAGCATCTGGAGTCTGCCAATATAATATACCCTTACGACAAGTTGGAATTTATAGTTAATACAATATATGATTTCGTGGAACAGATTCCAGGTGCTTTTTTAGATGAATCTGCAGTTGTGATACCAGTAAAGTAAGAAGAAAATGAGAATTACATTCGGATTACTAATTGGAATTATCGTCTGTTTCATATCCACAGATGCGGCAACCAGTAACGAATTTTACAAAAAGAACAACTTAATAAATGAACCTATGTTTGAAATGAAAGACAAGAACCCGCACAACGAGCAAACCGTCTATTTGTCGGAACTGCTAATGGACAAATACCCCGAAACTTGCAAGAACTTGATTGCCATTCTCGAAAAGCACCATGTGAAATACTCGTTTATTAAAGGGACAAAGGACATCTGGTGCCGCGACTATATGCCGGTTCAAACCGAATCGGGAAAGTTTATACAATTCCGGTACGAACCAAGCTATTTGAAAGGCGAAAAGGAATGGGAAGATTCGCGTTCCGATGTGAAAGAAGTTTGCCGGTTGAATAATATCAACGCTACATTTTCGGACATAAACTTGGACGGAGGAAATGTTCTTATCTGTGATGGACGGGCAATATTGTCGGACAGGATTTTTTCAGAAAATCCAAATTATGAAAAGGATTCACTGATAAACGAACTATCAAAACTGCTTGAATGCGAGATTATTATCATACCTGCGCAAAATGGTGATTATACAGGTCACGCCGATGGGATGGTAAGATTTGCGGACAGAAACACTATTCTTGGAAACAAATTGGCAGACGAATGCAAATATTGGCAGAAAGGAATGCAAAAAGTCATTGACACATACAACCTTACTTACATTGATGTGCCATTCATAACTGACATCAAAGACCCGAAACATCCTGACAGTGCAATAGGAATATATGTGAACTATTTGGAAGTTAACGATTTGATTGTGATGCCGATATTTAATCGGGACGAAGATAGACAAGTTCTTGAAATCTTACAAAGGACATTTCCAAACAAGAAAATTGAAACAATCGATTACAACGATGTTGCCAAGGAAGGCGGTTTGCTAAATTGTACGACATGGGTTGTGAGATGATACACAAAAAATTGGCTGCATCTCACGATACAGCCTATTTTTACGATGATTTGTATGCCTTATAAAATTCAGTTTTTATTGAAATGATAGTTTGTTCATCGTTTTTTGAGTTTGTGTAAATAAATGTAAATTAACTTTGGTTTTGCAAAAGTATGCCTATCGCGATAGGTACACAATCCCCACAAATGATGAAAAGTGCGGCTGGTTTTAACCAAAAGTTGTGATAGGTTGGAACATCCGCAACTAATACGATTATATTTTCACGAAGTTATCAAACTCATAAACAATTGTGGCTTCCTATCTACAACTGGAAGATAGAAAGCCACAGTATTTTTCAAAATATCCTTAATGCAAATGTGAAAATTTATTTCTGCATCGAAACATCCACCCTAGTAGAATCTTCTTCGTAGCGGAACTTGCAGTCCGATTTGCAAAGCGAAAGGATTTTCATGTCGGCAACATTGACGTATGCGCTTGACGTAGAGTCGTACATGCTGAATTTCAGATATTCCTTCTTATCATCGAAAGCCCATTTGAACCCCGTCTCAGTACTCAAGAGAGAAGTGAAATCAAGGTCTCCAGGTCCATAGTCAATGCTATCGGTATACGTCGAATCCTGCATTTCGCCCATAAGTTCATCCCAGTCGATATTTCCCAGCATTTCGCCCAAACCATTGTCCTTGAACTTTATAGAACCTGTCTCATCCTTCTTAAAAGTCATCTGCAACTCGCCAAACATTGCATAATCAGACATTTTTATCGACATGGTATCCGAATCAATCTGCGTAATCTTCCATGTGCCTACCAGACGACCTTTAGGAGACTTGAGCATCAGTCCATAATCCTCTTCATATTTCTTGCAGGAAGAAAAAAACAACCCAAATACTAGTGTCAAAACGACAATTAAACAAATACGGTTTTTCATAGCTATTGTATTTTAATCTTGTTTCTTTTCAAAATGGCGTTCAATAAGGTCATCGTATCCCGAATATTCCTCGCTGCCGTTAACCAACCACATTTCCGAACTCGACAAACGTGTTATCTTGTAGTTGCGCTCGCTGTTCCCATTTATAGAATCCACTTCAGTAAGAATCAGCTCTGTCTTGTCTTCGCCAAACGACCACAAACCCGACCTTTCGTTCAACGATCTTACCACCGGCATCGAATACGAAAAAGTTCCGTCATAATTCAATATTACAACCGACGACGACTCCTTATCAAACAGCGCTTGCTCATGCTTGTCGTTGACTAACAAATCCGTGAGATACCACTCGCCAATTAACCTCGACTTTGCCGACCTTAACGAAAAGGCAGGTCCGTTCTCGTATCTGCCGCACGAATCGAATAGCGCCACAGCCAGCATAAGGGTAAATATTATAGCGATAATTTTTCGCATAGCATTTAAAGTTAAACTGCAAAAATATGTATTTTCAATCAGTTACGCAGTTTTTTCAAGGAAAAGTTCAAACACAAAATGTTTAAAAAGTTACTATCCGCATGATTTTCAACAAAATACACAAAACAAAAAAAAAGACGGAATCCGTCTTTTTTCTGTGCCCGAGACAGGGCTCGAACCTGCACGTCCTTGCGAACACTGGTCCCTGAAACCAGCGCGTCTACCAATTCCGCCACTTGGGCATTTGCGATGCAAAAATACAACTATTTTTCTTTATGGCAAAGATTTTTTTTGAGAAGAAAGGATTTTGGGACAAACAGACCGTTGCCTATGAAACACAATGAATATATTCTATTGTACAGACACAAAATTTTGCGTCTCAATCGGCGCAACGCATTGCGCCAATACAAATCATCGAATTTTTGAATCATCTTATAGAATCGTGCCATGGCGCGATTCTACTTGAAACGGGCTTTAGCCCATCAAACAGGCGTCAGCCCTCTAATTTCTGCTATTGAATTTCGTGTAATTTATCAACCTGTCGTACGATTCACTCGGATTGCGGTGATACACAAACAACAAATAGTCGTTTTCGGTCTGCTTGTGGCTTCCTTCGAAGAAAAACCTATCCATCCCAGCACCTTCTCCCTCCGGAACAACAACGTACCTATAGTTATAATATCCTTGCTTGAGAAACATAAGCAATTCGTAGCAATGTGCCTCCATGTTATATTTCATCTTATATTGCGACGAAAGCTCATAATTGGTAAGCGCACCATACAGATAGACACTAGCACCGCCAAGCATCGAAGGATTGTTCAGTCGAAAACGCACAATGGCATACTCCGACTGGATTTCCGGGAAATTATTGTTGTTGCGCCTGTTGGTCTTTATTATGTAACCTCCATTTATATCCTCGTCGCTTGCATAAGGCTCGAAATACTTCGATTTTCCTGGCACAAGGTCGATGTAATAGTACGGTTTGCGATACTCAATATGCTCAACATATTCCGAATTTAGCTCCAGATTATTGAAATTGAAATACCTGTACTCGTTTCCTGCATTAAACAGATATTTGTCCTCCCAATTGAAAATATACGAATCGTTGCCGACAAACGATGGTTGCATTTCGGTGTATGACTCATCGCACTGGAAATTCTGCACAAGCGTAACCTTCAGTTCTTCGAGCGGATTATAGATTGGATATTTCTTCGGTATTATCTCGAAATCAACCTTCTGGTACTCCTTTTTAAACTCACCAAACACATTGGAATTAACTCGCCCCTCAACCGTCACAAGATTTTCGTAAACCATAAAACGTTTAGTACACACAATTCTTTCCTCAGGCCCTTTTACAAATACAATAAGCAAATAGTTTCCAGAAAGTTTCAGTTGCAAATCATCGTTTGGCAGGTTTAGCGAAAAATGCGTATATTGCACGTATGTACTCTGCGATTCCTCATAGTTCCTAATTTCATTCTCATCAAAACCATCAGCATAATCGACAAACATCAAATTCGAAGGCTTCCAGTCGTAGGTGCAATGCATGACGGTATAGTAATAATTCTGCGGTTGCGATTCAATCTGATCAAATGAAAATTCAAGTCCTACCTCACCGTATAGTTCCATCACTGGATACGAAACTTCCCAGTCCTGCAAATGCATACGCACGGTTTTCAAGTTTTTTCCATATACTCGATCAACGCATGCTACAGTATCACGCTCAAAATCAAACGCATACAAATTATGGCAAAGCATTAGCATGGAAATTACCGCCGATAATATGCCGAATTTGAAATTCATCGTTCAAAAATTTTTTACGAAATAACACATTATTATTAAATTTGAAAAATTTTTTTTCGCAAATGAACAGGATTATTCTTGTCATATTATTTATTCTTGCAAGTTTAGCCGTTGTTTGTCAAGGCATTAACTCAAAAGCCATTGAAATAACAAACATCGACTCGAAAGAATATACCGCTTTTGAAACCACAAAACTTAAAATAAAACTGCCACAAGGTTTCACCCGTCGCAATGCTACAACATACGAGCACACGCTAGCGCAAAGTTACATTTCGGTGCAGGAACTCGATGGCGATGTAAACCGTAATTTCTACACATTCGACAAGAAATCGATGTTTCAGGCTGGCATTGTGGTAAAGAAGGAAACATTTTTCAAAATCAACGGTTTCGATGCCATGATGATAGATGGCGACCAGTACATCAACGAAAAGGAACTTGCCGTGTCTATATTAATTATAGGTAACTGCTCACAAACCTACCTTGTCATGGGGTCAACGCCAAAGCCTATACAAAACAACCTGAACATCGAAATCACCAACTCGCTGCTTAGTATAATTTTCGACCCAAAAATGGAATCAAAACCCATCAGCGAGTCATTTACATACAAAGTAAACCTTGAAGGCACCGGCCTTATCGAATGTCCTCCAATGGGCGACACCCGCACATTCACCGACGACGGTAACATTCCATCGAAAACCGACGACATGACCTCGGTGACAATCCATGAAAGCCGCAGCGGAATACAATTCACCGAAGAACAAAAGAAAGACATCTGCATGCATCGCATAAAACTATATCCGCTCACTTGGGACGAAAACAGCAAACTCGAACCCCAAAAGTACAGTACTGGAAAACTTTCGGGCTACGAAATATATGCAAATGGTGTGAGCAAGTTCCTGAAAACAGAATTCATCTACCAGCTTGTGCTTTTCGACAAGGACAGATACTTTGTGATAACAGGAATTTCGTATGGTGACGAGAAAAAATGCTTGGATGCTTTTAGGAAATTGGCAAATTCTATTGAATTATAGCATTTAGTTCAATATGCCATTCAGCGCATCCTTCAATTTTCCGAACTGCAAAAATCCCCTAAAAAGATATTCATCCAGTTCTTCTGTAAGTGGTACTTCCTTCAGCGACGACTTGTCGTTTCCAACCTTGCAAATGACATGAAACTGCACGCCCTTGTCGTAGTATGCACGAATCTCAACATACTTTTCCGCATAATGTTCCCCATCTTTTAGATAGGTCGTGAAACTTGCATAATAGAAGGCTGGAAAACCAGCATCGTCATACAAAAACTCCTCATACGACTTGCCCTCCGCTATGGTGTACACGGTCGTCTTGCGCACAAAATCCAAAGACGAAACATATTCGCCAAGATCCTCATCAAAATCATCATTGAAAAAGAACTCTATTGTTTCATCTGCCTGACCTGATCCCGCAAGGTTGTGCCTTACTTTTGCCGTAATATAGTCATCCGGAATAGTTTCATCGCCAAGCATTATATTAATCCATTCCATCTCGTTGTTGTACATCTTGCGGATTTCCGCAATCTTCGACTTCTCGTCGTCGCTTTGCGCGAAGCAACCTGCACTAGCGGCAATCATCAACAATGCAAAAACAAATCTTCTCATTGCAATATATCCATATTTCCCCTTTTGGGGGCACTTTATGGAGCCGTTGCACGCAACGGCTCTACTAGAATTTCAAATGTTTCACTGATGAACCGCCTCTCTTTATTATCCTCAGCGAATCTATACCTATTTTTAAATGGTCGTGCACAAATTGCTCTGTAACTTTCTTGTCGCTCGCCTCGGTTTTTACACCAGACGAAACCATAGGCTGATCGCTGACCAGCAACAAGGCTCCGCATGGAATTTCATTGGCAAAACCTACTATAAATATTGTTGCCGTCTCCATATCTACAGCCATCGCACGCGTCTTGATAAGGTATTTCTTAAAACGCTCGTCGTATTCCCATACCCTGCGGTTTGTTGTAAACACCGTTCCTGTCCAATAGTCGTGTCCATTGTCCCTTATGGATGTTGACACAGCTCGCTGAAGCATAAATGCCGGCAAAGCAGGAACTTCGGGTGGCAGATAGTCGTTTGATGTACCTTCGCTACGGATTGCAGCAATCGGCAAAATCAAATCGCCAAGCTTATTTTTTGCCTTCAAACCACCGCACTTGCCAAGAAACAGCACTGCCTTAGGCGAAACAGCACTCAGCAAATCCATTATTATTGCCGCGTTGGGGCTTCCCATACCAAAATTTATTATGGTAATCCCATCAACAGTAGCACTAGGCATATTTCTGTCAAGCCCATCAACAGGAACATTGTTCCATTCGGCAAACAAATCTACATACAACTGAAAATTAGTCAACAGGATATATTCCCCAAAACTATCAAGTGTCTTTCCCGTATATCTCGGCAGCCAATCGCTTACAATTTCTTCTTTTGTCTTCATGATTAAACTTTTTACAAAAATACAATAATATTTTAGAATGACGAATTACGATTTACGATTTTTGATTTGGATAATGGGCAAAAAGGCTTGCAGGCGAACAGGCGTTTGCCTATGAAACGCAAATAATATATTCGATTGTACAGACGCAAAATTTTGCGTCTCAATCGGGGCAAATCATTGCAATCAACGCAAATTATTGCAATGCTAAAATGCACGGACGATGCATGCATCGTCCCGAATGCGCGATTCTCATCAACACCCCATCGTTAAAAAAACTCTCACAAAAAAACTATTATTCAAAAAATTTATTAGACCTTTGCGCCTTGAAATTTTAAAAGGCATATATATGAGAATAAAGAATTTCACTTTTTTTACTGCAATTATTGCAATTTTTGCTTTAGCAATTCCTCAAAACACATATTCACAGGTATATCAATTCGAAAACCCAGGCTTCGAACAATGGGACGGTGGCAATAACGATGAACCTACAGGATGGAACTCTTATCCATCAGCAAACTGTACTATGTGGGTAGGTTGTAGTACTGCAAAAGGGAAAAGGCACGAGCGCTCAAACAATGTAAGGCCTGGTTCAACTGGAAATTATTCGTGTCGTATATACTCGACCAGTCCTTTTGCGGGTATTGTCGCAAATGGAGCACTAACTAGTGGACAAATGCAACTTGTTTCATTGGATGCCAACAACTCTGCTAACGGAAACAGAACAATAAAAGATAATAATGAATTCAATCACCGCCTAAACGCGAAACCAGATTCAATAGTTTTCTGGGCAAAGGTTCACAACGCCAGCAATGCAAGTCAAGCGTGCTGCCACCTTTACATACACGACAATTACAACCTTCAGGACCCTCTGCCAGGAAATCAAGCTGGATACGAAGCCCATATAGTTGGTAAAGTCCCTTCTTACAACTTCACAAATACCTCTGGTGGTGTTGCTGTCGATAATAGCGGATGGCGCCGCCATTCTTCTCCTATCGATTACGAAGGTTGCCCGTCAAACGATCCGCAGTTTATCCTTATAACATTCTCGACCAACTGGGAGGCTATGGCAGGTAGCGCAGGCGATGAACTCTTCATTGATGACATTGAACTAATATACAATGCAAATCTCTCGTCAATAACCATAAACGGCACAGAAATTCCCAATTTCAACCAGAATACAACAGATTATTACATAGATGTACCATGCGGTTCTACAAATTATATTTCAGCGACAACCGCATCGCCTCGTGCCGAATATTCTACAAACCTTTCTGCAGATGGTAAAACCGCCACAATAAATGTAACACACGGCGACAAAGCAAAAACATATACCGTTCATTACAGAAGCATAATTACTTACAATTTATCAGATGAAATTTGCAAGGGTGACTCATACAGCCAAAATGGTTTTACTCTGCCAATGCAAAACAATGCCGGAACATTCAACCATAGCAATTCATATCCGCTTGCTAACGGATGCGATTCGGTAGTTGAATTGAGACTCACCGTTAACGACACCTACACAACAAATATCGACCTTACAATTTGCGAAAGCGCAACATACAACTTCTTCGGACAGGAACTAAACCAAACTGGCACATACCAGCACCTGCTCACAAGCCAGCATGGATGCGACAGCACCATAAAACTTAACCTAAGGGTCGACGACCACTATCAGGTGAACATCCCAGAGCATATCTGCGACGGTGGTGACGAATACCACGGCAATGGCTTTAACATTGAATATTCCGAAATAGTTAACAGAACCAACAACATCATATTTGACACATTATTCTTTGCTGCGGGTTCAGTAGGCAACATCTGCGACAGCATTGTCGTTCTCCGTCTCGAAGTCGGCAGAATCGACAATATTGAGCTAATCGACAGCATTGAGATTGATACAGACTACACAAACAATGGTTTCGAAATTGCAGCAATACACGAAGATGGCGATTATACTTTCACTCAAACATTAACAAACGATGAAGGATGCGACTCAATTGTCACACTTACACTCAAAGTATTGCCCAAACCTATAATACCCGAACCAGAACCTACACCTGAAATTGTAAACTTCGAGATTTTCCCGAACCCAACATCATCAGGACAAATCACTGTCAGGGCGAACTACGACATAACAAAAGACATTTATGAATATCAGATATACAACGAAATGGGTATGTTTATGGATAGTGGCATCATCGATAGCATGGATACAATTATTGATGTTTCCAAATACAATAGCGGATACTACTATCTGAAAGTTCTTGTTGGCGACAAGAAAGCTCAAAAGAAACGCAAAGCCATTAAGTTCATGGTAGCAAAATAGGAGGTTTAAGGTTCAAAGTTTAAGGGTTCAAGGTTCGGCTTCAGCAGCACAAAATCTTTTAACGTTAAACATTGAACGTTGAACTTTAAACATTGAACGTGAAACTTTGAAACGGGCGTTAGCCCATGAAACTTTCGTCAGCCCACAAAACTTTTCAACTTTTAACTTTCAACTTTTAACTTTTAACTATCTTTGCCCCCGAGTAGGTCAGTCTATCGCGTTACTGCAAAGTAATGAGGAAAGTCCGGACAGCACAGGGCATTGCGCTTCTGAAATAGGAGAAGACTGCGAAGGCTTGGTCGCGGAGAAGAGAACGACTTCCTTGGCGACAAGGTAAAGGTGAGAAGGTGGAGTAAGAGCCCACCGGTGGTGGTGGCGACACCGCCAGCCGTCCGCCCCGCAAGCTGCAAGTTCATGTATATCGGCGTTATAGGGTTGCCCGCCCGAGCCGAGGGGTAGAATGCACAGATAAATGATAGACAGCATCCCCGGATGCCACAGAATTCGGCTTACGGCCTACTCGATTTTTTTCTAAAAGGCACACAGCCAAGCAGACTTAAAGGCATGAAGGCTGACAGGCTAAAAGCCAATACCAAAACAATTCTCAATATCCTTTTCGTATTGTACAGACGCAAGGCCTTGCGTCTCAACAACCAGAAACAACCTCAAACCATTTCAAACCATTAAATTTTTGAATCCTTAAATCTTCGTACGATTACAATGCGGTAGAATCCATATGAGTAGCAGTTTCTCCTTCAACAAAAACACATTGAAAAACAAGTCTGTCCTGTTGAAAAAAATATCAAAAATATACTCTCTGTTCCAAAAAATCTTCATATCTTTGCTTCTTAATAATTTAAATTTTATTGAAATGAAAAAGTTTACAATTTTAATGATTGCATTGCTCGTAGCAGCTATGGGCTTTGCACAAACAAAGCAACTTACGAAGCCGACATTTAAGGCTTCCCAAAATTCAGTTGCTTTCAAAAGTACTAGAGCCGTAACAGGAACTCTAAAGCATTGTGGTGATTATGTCGAAGGAAATGGCATTGGAACGGGAAGTGCAGGAACACTTTATGCTGCATCAAGATTTGAAACGGCAGACCTTACAAGTTACGTTGGACAGTACATTACAAAAATCACTATTGGTATTGATAATGCTAGTGTCATAACATCAGGAAAAGTTGGAATTCTTACAGGCACTATAGACGCACCTGTCGTAGCATATGAACAGGCATGTACTTTTGTTAATGGTGTTAACGAAATAGAATTAATTGTTCCTTACCAGATTCCAACAGAAACTGCAATTATGGTAGCATACGAAGTTACTGTAACTGGAGGATATCCATTAGGAATGGATGCTGGACCAGCTGTAACAAATGGCGATTTGCTTTGCATAGGAGCATTTGGCGACGAATTGGTTTCTATGACCGAATACGACCTAAGCTACAACAACATTATTGCAGCAACAGTAGAAGATGAAATCAGTACAGATCCTGTAATGATGGTATCTCCTAGCGAAATGTCATTCGTTGGATTTGTTGGAGATGCAAATACTACATCGAAAACTGCAACTATCGTTGCTGCAAACTTAACCGATGACATTACAATCACAACTGCTGCTCCTTTCGAAGTATCGGCAGACAATACTACTTTTGGGACCAGCGCAACAATGACTGGCGCAGGAACATTTTATGTTAGGTACATTCCAGCAGATGCAGAAGCTCTTAATGTAACTGGAACTGTTACTGTTGCAACAGCTGGTGTTGACAACCAGACTATTGCTCTTACTGCTATTACCTATGATTGTACTGCTGCAATTACTTCTTTCCCATACGAAGAAGGTTTTGAAAATGGCATTCCACAATGCTGGACTCTTGTTGATGGAGATGAAGATGGCAACAACTGGTTTGTAAGTACTACAGGTGGTGTTGTTGGTTACGGAGGACAAGGTTTCTGTGCAACTTCTGCATCATATTATGGAACAGCTTTGCATCCAGACAACTGGTTGATAACTCCTCCTATTACATTGCCAACAACAACAAATATTATTAATCTTAGATTCTATGCTAACGGACAGGACGCAAGTTATGCTGCAGAACATTATGGTGTTTATATTTCTACAACAACCAATGATACAGCCGCTTTCACAATGTTGTGGGAAGAGACAATGAACTCTAACGGTGGTAACCATAGAGTACAAGGTACTTGGGGTGAAAAGAATACAGACCTCAGCGCATATGCAGGTCAGACTGTTTATATTGCAATACGTCATTTCAACGTATCTGATCAATTCTATCTAAATATTGATAATTTCAGCATCTTTGAAATCCTTGCACAGGACATTGCTGTTACTAATGTTAACTTTGGTACTGCATCGAATTGTACATTGGAAACAAATACAGTTATCGTTACTGTCAAGAACGTTGGTACTGAACCTATCTCATCATTTGGTCTTTCGTATGCAGTAAACGAAGGTACTCCTGTAGAAGTTACCGTAACTCCTGCACAAGCAATCGCAAGTGATTCTGTTTACACATATACATTCGAACAGGCAATTACTATTGACGCTGATGGCGATTATGATGTTGAAGTAATTGCAACATTGGAAGGCGACACCAATACTGATGACAACGAAGCTGAAGGAAGCTTTAGCAGATTTGCTCCAGAAACATTGCCTTACACATTGGTAATTAACAACGAAGAGGCTCTCAACGGCTGGACAATCGTTGATGCAAACAATGACGGCTCAACTTGGGCATACGCAAGTTCTTATGGTGCAAGCTATAGATATAACTCAACCAATGCAGCAAACGACTGGTTGATTTCTTCATGCATCGCTATCCCTGCTGGTTCTTACAAGTTGAGTTTCCATCATGTTGCATCGTCGAGTTTCCCTGAAAGCCTTAAGGTATTCTACGGAAATGCTCCGACTGTTGAAGCAATGACCAACGTGATTGAAGACTATCCTTCATTGAACAGTAATGCTATTGCTAACAAGAACTTTGTTGTTGCAGAAGAGGGTGTTTACTACTTAGGTTTCTACTGCTACAGCGCAGCTGATATGCTCCGTCTTTCTATCGACAGCATCCATATTGAAGCTATTCCTCCTTACGAGGCTAGCATTTCCAACCTTACTTTCGGAACACCTTCGGGATGCGGAATCGAATCAAGCACAATCTCTGCTACTATTACAAACAACGGGTCAACTCCTTTGACTACTTTCACTGCTGCTTACAAGGTTGACGACAATGCACCTGTTTCTCAGGAATTCACATTGGAAAATGCTCTTGCACTCGATTCTTCGTATGTATTCACATTCGAAACTCCAATGGCATTGGCAGAAGTTGGCGAATACGATGTAGTAACTTACATAACTTTAGCTGGCGACGAAAACCACACCAATGACACCTTAGCAGGCACAATCGAAAAGATGGTTCCAGAAATCGAACTTACCTCTATCGTTCCTGCTGACGAAGCTAGAATTCCATTCGCAGAATCAATCAACATTGCTGGTACTATAACCAACAATAGCTGCGCACTCACAAGCTACATTGTTACCTACAAGGTCGGTGAAGGCGAATTTGTTGCAAACGACACTATCGAATGTAACGTTGCTGAAGGTGCAACCCACAACTTCACTCATTCAGTTCCTTTCACTCCGGAAGCTACTGGTGAATACACAATCACTGTTAAGGTTTCAAAGCCAAACGATATCGAAGATGATGCTGACGACAACGAATTGACAGCAACATTCACATTGGTTGGTTGCAGTGCTATCACTGAATTCCCATTCGAAGAAGGTTTCGA
This sequence comes from uncultured Bacteroidia bacterium, assembly GCA_902791865.1. Lineage (GTDB taxonomy): Bacteria > Bacteroidota > Bacteroidia > Bacteroidales > ML635J-15 > Bact-19. The sequence goes on along the minus strand of CADAXK010000008.1, from coordinate 28,250 downwards.
AAACGGTATGCCTGATTGCTGGACAACAATTGATGCTGACGGTGACGGACATATCTGGATGAATACTGCTGATATGATTTCTCTATGGGAAGATCCTGAAGAAATTACTTATTTTACCCACTCTGGTAATGGAAGTTTGGCTTCAGAATCATATATTAATCATAGATATGGTGCTTTGACTCCAGAAAATTATTTGATTACACCAGCTATTACAATTCCAACTACAGGTAACTATGGTCTTACATTCTATGTAGCAAATACATACTCGTATGAAGAAAACCTTACTGTAAAGATTTCAACTACCAATAATGATTTGGCAAGCTTTACTACAACAGCTATTGAAGAAGAAGAAATTGATGTTGACCTTAATGGTGGTGAATGGGCAGAAAAGACTTATTCATTGGCAAACTTTGCAGGTCAGACCATCTATATTGCAATAATCCATACAGGTGAAGATGGTGTTGCTTTATTGGTTGACGACTTCTCAATAGCAGTTAGCAACGCTGCTGAAGAAAACATTGCAGAAACTATCTCTGTATATCCTAACCCAACTAGCGATATGGTAACCATTGCTAATGCAGAAGGTAAGGACATCATCGTAGTTAACTCTCTCGGTCAGGTTGTTGCAAGCATCGAAAATGCAGCAGCTAACCAGACTATCGACGTTAGCAACTTCGCAAACGGAACCTACTTCGTAAAGGTTGACGCTGAAGTTGTAAAACTCAATGTTGTAAAGTAATCTTACAATAGCGATAAATTTAAAAGCCTCGCATTTTGCGGGGCTTTTTTGTTTATTGAGTGCCCTAACGGGCAGAAATTCAACAAATCTATTCCAAATAGAACAAATAGGATTTGTAATATTTGTTCCAATTTGTAAGATTTAACTTCGTTGAGGGCTTCGCCGTTCTCGCGTAGCGACTCCATTTTTGAGTGCCACAAGTGGCAGAAATTAAACAAATCTTTTCCAAATTTAACAAATAGGATTTGTCTGATTACTTACTTCGCTGCGTGAGCCAAAGGTTTGTTTCTATTTGTAAAATTTAACTTCGTTGAGGGCTTTAGCCCATTGAAACGGCGGCAGCCATAGAAACTGGCGTTAGCCCAAGCTATTCAAACGGTTTCCTATTCTTTATTGCCTGCGAAAGTGTAACCTCATCGGTGTACTGCAACTCCTCTCCTACCGCAATTCCCTTCGCAATAACGGAAACTTTCACGCCAGTCTGCTGTAACTTTTTGTTTATGAAATAATTGGTGGTCTCGCCTTCCATAGTCGTGGGCAAGGCAAGGATAATCTCGCTTATATTGCCAGCAGACGCACGATTAATCAAGTCGGAAATGTGCAAGTCGCTGGGGCTCACACCATCCATTGGCGAAATGACACCGCCAAGCACATGATACACACCATTGTACTGCGACGTGGCTTCAATTGCCATCACATCGTTTATATTTTCCACAACGCATATAGTCGACTGGTCGCGACGTGGATTGACACAAACCTCACAAATATCGTTCTCTGAAATATTGTTGCACACGCGGCAAAACTTAGTGTCCTCCTTCATGCGCTGTATGGTTGTCGTAAAATTCGTAACATCATCCAGCGACTTCCGCAAAAGATGAAGCACAAAACGCTGTGCCGTCTTACGCCCTATCCCCGGCAACGACATGAATTGCTGTATTGCCTCGTCGATTAATTTGTTCTGCATAAATCAATTACAAAAACATTTCCGCTAATATTAGGCGGAATAATTTGCTACGCAAAGATAATCAATTTAATGGACAATGAACAATGAACAATGAACAATGGATAATGGATTTGATAATCTGTACAGACGCAAAATCTTGCGTCTCAATCGGTGCAAAGCATTGCAACCGATGCAAATCATTGCAATCGGCGCAAAGCATTGCAATCGGTGCAAAGCATTGCAACCGGTGCAAATCATTGCAATCGGCGCAAATCATTGCGCCGCTACAATCATCAAATTTTTGAATTTTCAAATCATTGAATTTTCAAATTTTATTATATTTGCAGTTTGATATTTAATTTTCATTTTCAAAAAAAACTCTTGCAGATGAAAGACATATTGAGAATCATAGTATTAGCAACATTAATAGTGCTATCGTGCAACATATTTGCGCAAAAGGGAAACAGCAAGGCAGGACTTGATGCGCAGTTCCTCGTATCATCATACGAAATTATCGCCGGCGAATGCGTATACTTCACCGACATGACAACGGGAAACCCGACCCACTGGCAGTGGACATTCGAGGGCGCACAAACCCCAACTTCAACCGAACAGCACCCACAGGACATCTGCTACTACCATCCGGGCGTATATTCAGTAATCCTCGAAGTGCAAAACGGCGCTATGGTCAATACGGAAATCGTAACCGAATGCATAACGGTACTTCCAAACACCGAAACTCCAATTGCCGATTTTACTGCTAACTACACAACAATTCCAGCCAACAATATTGTGCAATTCACTAGCACATCACAAAATGGGCCATTCGCATCATACCAATGGACATTCGAAGGTGGCATGCCATCATCATCAACCGATGAACGCCCAGCACCAATAACCTATCCACATGTCGGAATATACAATGTAGAACTCACCGTAACCGACATGAACGGAAACAGCGATACTGAAACCAAAAACTTCTACATCAATGTAGTCCCAGAAGCTACAATAAGTCCCGAAGCAAATTTCATGGTCGACAGAACCTATATTGCACCTGGCGACGCAGTAAACTTCACCGACAGAAGCACTGGTAATCCTTACATTTGGCACTGGTTCTTCGAAGGTGCTGTTCCTACTACTTCGAACGTACAAAATCCAACCGGCATAATATTCCCGATGCCTGGAACATACGATGTAGAGCTTGTTATCGAAAGCAACATGGGCATGGACACACTGCGTAGAACAAACTATATTACAGTCGCCGAAACCGACCCTTGTGTAGCTATACCAGAAGCCGAATTTGTTGCCGCACCACGCCTTATCCGCTCAGGTACAAAGGTTTATTTCGAGGACAGATCAACCAACAATCCTACAGCATGGACATGGGAATTTGAAGGCGGATACCCCCATACAGCGGCAACCGCTAACATAATTAATGGAATAGAATACAACGCAGCAGGTTTCTATGATGTTTTCCACTCTGTTTCAAACGAATGCGGAGTAACATCTATAACAAAGGAAGACTATATAATGGTATTTTCCGGTCCTGTCCCGATGTACTGCGATACAATAACAAACATACGCCCCAACGAAATACCAAGTAGCCCAACTGTTACAGGTTCATGGGGATACATTGGCGGTCATAACGGACAGAGAACCAAGTATTATGCAGACAAGTTCAACCAGTACTCATTCGAACAGGTTGACGCAATTATTGTTCCTGTATTTAAATCACAGACCGGCTCATATAACTCAACCGTCACTTTCTACATTTGGGACGGCAATACGCAACATCCCGAAACAATTCTTGCCGAAAAGAAAGTATATCTGCGCGACATTCCCGAAAACTACAACTATGTAGTTGAGTTTGATGACCCTGTTGAAGTAAATGGTCCATTCTATGCCGGATACAAAATCAACTACAACGGCACCAACTCAGACGGCGATGGCGAATGGTTTGTAGTAAGCGTTGCACCAAACAGAAGTACGTCAGGTTCAAATACCCTGTATGTAAGCAACGATGGTGATACATGGAACACTGCTTACGAAAAATTCGGTGTAAGAACTTCATCCGCAATTCGTCCCGTTACATGCATAGTTGATGTTGAGGACTATGCTGCCGAACACGAAATAAGCATCTTCCCTAACCCAGCAAACAACATTGTCAACATCAACCTTGGCTCTGTGGAATACGGCAAAGACATTACCATCGACATCTACGACATGCTTGGAAGAAAGGTCGACATGCATAACTGCAACAGTAGCGAGGGTGAAATCAGAATCAACGTTAGTAGCTACAGCGAAGGCCTGTATTTCGTAAATATGAACATCGACGGACACAGCGTAACCGAAAAGGTTCTTATTGCAAGGTAATGCCGGAGGAAAAACAAACGCCACAACCACCTGTAATAACCATCTATACAGATGGATCATCACGAGGAAACCCAGGTCCTGGTGGTTTCGGCATTGTGCTTATGAGCGGACAACACCGCAAGGATGTAGCCTGTGGATTTCGCCGTACAACCAACAACCGCATGGAACTGCTTGGCGTAATCACTGCCCTCGAAATGTTAAAAATTCCGAACTCCATTGTGACAATCTACACCGACTCTAAATATGTAGCCGATGCCATAAATCAGAACTGGCTGTCGGGATGGATAAAGAAAAATTTCAAGAATGTAAAGAATCCAGACTTATGGGTTCGGTTCTTAAGAATATACAAGCAACACAAAGTCAGATTCGTATGGGTAAAAGGCCATGCCGACAATCCATACAACAACCGTTGCGACCAGCTTGCTGTTGCTGCCGCCACAGGCACAAACCTGCTTGTTGATGAGTATTTCGAAACAACAGAAAACGAAAACAACAATACCTTGCAATTATAATAATGGCAACTTTGTGCGACATACTGCATATTGAACATCCAATAATCATGGCTCCAATGTTTCTGGTTAGCAACGAGGAAATGGTTGTCGCTGCGCTAGAATGTGGGATTACTGCAGCAATCCCAGCTGCAAACTATCGAAAAAAAGGAGAACTCGCACGTGCCATTGCCAACATCAAGGCGAAAACAGACAAGCCTTTCGGAATAAACCTTGTGGTAAACAAGTCGAACACACGCTACAAACAGCAACTTTCTGAAATTATTAATGCCAAACCAGCTTTCATTATAACATCACTCGGCAACCCAAAACAGGCAATCGAAATGGCACACGCAAATGGAATCAAGGTTTTCTGCGATGTAGTTGACTTGAAATTTGCCCAAAAAGTCGAAAGCCTTGGTGCCGATGCTATTATCGCAGTCAACTCAAAAGCTGGCGGTCATTCAGGAATATTCCCCCCCGAAAAGTTGATGCCCGAACTAGTTGACAATTGCCACACACCTATTATATATGCAGGCGGTATAGCCCGCAAGCAGGATGTTGACAAGGCACTTGAAATGGGTGCAGCAGGAGTGTCGATCGGCACAATTTTCATAGCCAGTGAGGAATGCAAGGTCTCTGACGAATACAAGAAAGCCGTAGTAGAATATGGCGCCAAGGACATTGTCATGACTCGGAAACTTTCGGGCAGTCCCACTGCAGTGATAAATACTCCATACCTCCAACAAATTGGCAACAAGCCAAACATTTGGGAAAGACTTGTCAATGGCAACTCTGCCCTGAAGAAGTTTGCAAAATCTGTAATGATGAAGGCTGGAATGAAAAAGCTCTACAACTCCGCTTTCAAGGCGACATATAAGACCGTCTGGTGCGCAGGAGTTTCAATAGAGCATGTCCACAAGGTTAGACCTATCAGGGAAATCATTGCCGACCTAACGGAATAAAGCAAAAAAGCATTACCTTTGTATTTCAATTGTAACAACAAGATTTGATATGAAACCTATAGTAAAAAACATTCTTACACACACTGGAATAGTAATCATATTCTTTCTTATTTCCATTCTGTTTTTCGACAAGCTAGTTACCAGCAACAAAGTTCTCAATCAGGGCGACACACGCAACTGGCAGGGAATGGTGAAGGAGCAGAAGGATTTTCTGAAGGAAACAGGCACTTACACACACTGGAACAGTGCAATGTTCAGCGGAATGCCGACTTACCAGATTACCAACAAACCACAGGAATCAATTTTTAGAGCCAAAGAAATCTTCGACCTATATTGGTTAGGATGGTCAGAAAACATTGGTGTACTATTCCTTTATCTCATAGGATTTTACATCTGTCTCGTAGCACTTGGCGTAAATCCGTGGCTAAGCCTCGTAGGAGCAATTGCCTTTGGACTAGGCAGCTACAATATAATAATTATTGAAGCAGGACATATTTCAAAAGCCTGGGCTTTAGCAATGGTGGCTCCAATTTTCAGCGGCATAATACTGACACTGAAGAAAAAATATCTAATAGGTGGAATACTTTTCACTATAGCGCTTGGTTTCCAGATTGCATTCAACCACCTGCAGATAACATACTACACATTGCTTTCGGTACTAATACTAGGCTTGGTTTACCTAATTTACACAATAAAAGACAAGACTTTCAAGCAATTTGGGAAAGCTATTGGCGTACTTTTGCTAGGCGCAATCTTCGCTATTGGCGGCAATGCCCGTCTGCTTATGATGAACGTGGAATATTCCAGATATACCATGCGTGGCGGTTCCGAAATTACAGTTACTCCCGAATCTCTATCTGGCGACATCGAACATTCTGACAACAAGAACAAAGTTGGACTAAACATGGATTACGCCTTTGCATGGAGCTACGGAATCGGCGAAACCTACACATTGCTCGTTCCTGGCAGTTTTGGCGGTGGCTCAAACGAACCTGTTGACAAGTCAACAGAAACCTACAAGAATTTCAAAATCAAGAATGCACCGCTCTACTGGGGCGACCAGCCATTCACATCGGGACCAGTGTATTTCGGAGCTATAATAGTTTTCCTGTTTATTCTCGGACTTTTCATTGTAAAAGGACCGGAACGCTGGTGGCTACTTGGCATCACAATTATGGCAATAATACTGTCGTGGGGCAAGAACCTCATGGGGGTCAACGGATTCCTGTTCGACCACCTGCCAATGTACAACAAGTTCCGTACCCCGTCGATGAGCCTTGTAATAGCCAATGTCGCAATGGTGATGATGGCAATTCTCGCACTGAAAAACATTTTCAGCAACGAAATAGACAAGAAAAAGCTAAAAATCGCCTTGTATGCATCGACAGGAATCACCTGCGGCATAATCCTCATCGTATTGATTATGTCGGGTTCGTTCTCGTTTGCTGGCGCTGTCGACGAGCAAATGGCTGCTCAATATGGCGATGGCTGGCCTAGAATCCAAGAAATATTCATTCAGGACAGACAGGACTTGTTTACTGCCGACTCGTGGCGTTCGATAATACTGATACTGCTTTCGGCTGCAACATTGTTCTTCGCAATCAGCTACAAGGAAAAGAAACAAAAAGTTGCTTTTATCGTAACAACCGCAGTCATTGCCTTGCTCGTAGTTTTTGACCTTTGGACAGTTGACCGCCGCTATCTCAACGATGACAGCTATGTTTCGAAAAAGGAAATGCAATTAAGTCCGACCGAGAACGACAAGACAATCGACCTGTTAGCAGAGCGTTTCGGCGACAAGGATTTCCGTGTTATGAACCTTGCCACCAGCACATTCAACGACTCGCGCACCTCGGCATTCCACCACTCTATTGGCGGATACCACGGAGCAAAACTGCGTCGCTATCAGGACCTCATCGACTTCTACATGATGGGCGAACTGAACATGAATGTACTCAATATGCTCAACGCGCGATACTTCATCGTTCCCGACCAACAAGGTTCGAGCATGGTGCAACGCAACCCTGCAGCACTCGGAAATGCTTGGTTTGTAGATGGTTGCCAGATAGTGGATGATGCAAATGCAGAGATTCTAGCGCTCAACGACTTCTCCCCTGCCGACACTGCAATTATAGCACCCAATTTTGCAAGCTACGTAGAGGGCAAAAATCTGTCGCGCGACACCACAGCCGTCATCGAAATGACACATGCGAAACCATACAATCCTGATTATTTGGTTTACAGCACATCCTCCAGCAAGGATCAGTTGGCAATCTTCTCCGAGGTTTACTACGAACCCGACTGGAAGGCATATATCGACGGACAGCCAGCCGAATATTTCCGTGCCGACTACATACTTCGTGCAATGATTATCCCTGCAGGACAGCACAAAATTGAGTTTGTAAACGAAGCTCCAATGATAAAGGTATGGGATGGCGTTTCGATTGCATTCTCAGTACTGCTCGCATTGGTAATTGCAGGAGTGATTTTCTTGCAGTACAGAAAGAAAAAAGCTACAGCTAATGCATAAACATTGTCAATATATTATTACAAACCCTTTACCAGTCATTCCACAAGTTAGAACAATAACGCGATACGGAACGAGGAGCGTCATATTGTTCAACTATGCGGAATCTCCCGTGAAAAACGAATTCAAAAGGAGATTCCGTACAGACAGGCTCACAAGCAACATTCCTTTTGCTGTTCGCTTTGTCTTACGGAATGACGGCAATGCAAACGAAGCATAGTGCCATGAGTAGCAACCTATTGTTCATACGCTACAAAAAATCGGAAGGAATCCCCGAAGGCGGAGAAGTATGCACATGGCGCAACTACACCGCACTGTCGGATTTGCTTGGCGAAGACAACATAAAAACCTATTATGTCCACGAACAAATAAAGCGTAAAAGTCTCTGGACTATCATCAAAAGTGGAATATTGTCGTTGTTCGGCTATTTCTACGGGCTTAGTCCAAAACGAGTTAAGGACATTGTTTCAATTGCAAAGTCATACGACTATGTGTTTATCGACAGAAGTGTTTTCGGAATAATTGCCCGCGATTTAAAAAAGTCGGGATACAAAGGCAAGATTATTACATTTTTCCATAATGTGGAAGTGCCGTACTTCGAAGCAAAGCTAGCGAACAAGGGACTGCCGCGCTTTTTTGCAGTAAAATGCGCCGACAGCAACGACCGTTTTTCGTGCCTGCATTCCGACAGGATAATCGTTTTGAACGAGCGCGACGGACAAGAAATAAAATCGAGGTACGGCAGAACCGCCGATTCGACAATTCCAATCGCTCTTGCCGACAAATTCACAGACAGCGAGCGCACCGATGCAAACACATCGCCAGTTCCCATTTGCATGTTTCTCGGTTCGTACTTCAAGCCAAACAACGATGGCATAATATGGTTTGTCCGCAATGTACTTCCTTCGGTAAAGATAAAAATGAAGATAGTAGGCAAGGGAATGAAGAAACTGAAGGAAAACGAACCCGAATTGCTGAAAAACATTGAAATCGTGAGCGATGCACCCGACTTGCAACCATATTTTGCCGAAGCCGACATCATGGTACTGCCAATTTTTACTGGAAGCGGAATGAAGGTAAAGACCTGCGAATCGCTAATGCACGGCAAAAATATCATCGGAACAACAGAGGCTTTCGAAGGATATGATGTTGAGACACAAAAAGTCGGTGGAGAATGCAATACGGCTGAAGAATTTATCTTACTGCTAAACGATTTTGCAAAGAATCCACGACCAAGATTCAACGAATATTCAAGGAAGATTTTCCTTGAAAAATATTCGGAAACTGCCGTTGCCGAAATGTTCAAGGAAACGATTTTATGATTTCGATAATCGTCTGCACATACAACCGAGCCAAGTACCTATACGATGCCCTTGCAAGCATCGCCAGCAACGACTTTCCCTGCAACGAATACGAAATCATACTCGTAAACAACAACAGCACCGACGACACCGAAGAAAAATGCCAACAGTTTGTAGCGAATTTCCCCGATGTCAATTTAAGGTACTGCACCGAAAGCAAGCAAGGACTTTCGTTTGCCCGCAACAAGGGCATAGCCGAAAGCAATGGCGACATTCTTGTCTTTCTTGACGACGATGTTGTCGTAAAGTCAGATTACCTTAAAAATCTAAGGTCAAACCTCGACAATACGCCGGACCTGATGGCTTTCGGCGGAAAAATAACGCCACGATTCGAAGCAGGACATCCGCCCAAGTGGCTTAACCGCTGGATGTATTCGTTGATTTCGGCAACCAATTGTCCCGACAAGACGCAAAAATACGGCAAACGCAAGTACCCGATTGGTGCAAACATGGGCTTCAGAAGGCAATGCCTCGAAAAAAGCGGTTATTTCAACACCGAACTTGGTCGCACTGGGAACATTCTTCTCGGTGGCGAAGAAAAGGACATTTTTATTAAAATCAAAGGTTTGGAAATGGGAATCTACTATTTCCCCGATGTTGAAATAGAACACATAATCCCCGAATCGCGTACAACGGAAGAATATATAGAGCGGGTTGGCTTAGGCGTTGGCATCAGCGAACAAATACGCTGCACTTCCACAGGAAAGCGAAGCCTGCACAAGCGTCATTTTCAAGAATTTGTAAAATGGTGTGGAACGCTAGTGCTTGCAACATATTATACACTAACATTCAGACCCTACACTGCGAAGATAATGCTGAAGTTCAGGAAGAATGTAAGCAAAGGATTAAGGACAGCTACAAATCAAGCCGCCTGTACTGACGCTCAGGTGATGCAATGATACAAGTTTTCCGAGTTTTTTCCGTCCATTCTCTCACTGGAGTCATAAAGTCCTCGCCATAAATGTCGCGAAGCCATGATTCAGCTTTTGCTGCCATGTAGAATTTATGTCCAAGGAATTCCACTTCCTCAAATTCAGTTCTCTGTACTGGGAAAATAAAAGTTGGAAATCCATCGGTTTCATTTGCCGTACGCCAATCCTTGAATTCGTGCTTTCGCGGGGGACTGCAAGCTATTCTTTGTTCGTCAAAGTCATAATAGTAATATATGTCAATAGGAACACCATCGTATTTGAACTGGTCAATTGTAATGCGTCCATTTGATTTGATATACGACTGCTTTAAAAAAGTAAAGCCATTTTCCTTGAATATATCGATGATGTTATCAGGGCGTTCGGAAGCGAGCATACCAAGGTCAATGTCGAAATCGTACGGAATGAATCCTTTTTCACGATATGCGCCAAGCAAAAGTCCAAAGCAGAAAAACACCTTGATATTGCGCTCGCGCATCATTGCATCTACTTTTGCAAGGACATCAATACCTCTTTCCTTTATCGCCTTGGCTTCCTTCTTTTCGATATATTTGTTCGCTTTCTTTACGATAAACTTGTATATGCCCAAGGCAGAAGCAATCTTCACTAAAAATTTTCTCATAGCATCAGTTTTATTTTTCTGCCACTAGTGCGTAGAAATGAGTATTCGTCCACCTATTGCACTCGGGCGGATAAATATCAGCAACTTCAATATTGCAATATCCTATTTTCTTCAAATTAGCCACTTCCTTGTCGATATACCTGTACTGTGCAAAATAGTTGGTTTTCTGTTCTTCTGAATAACCTTCAACAGTAACATCCTCTGTTACACCAAACTGGTTCTTTATAATTATTTTACCACCTTTCTTAAGATTACCGAAATACTTGGTGTAAATCTTCACTGATTCTTCCTCGTTGAAATAATGCATGGTTCCGAATATGGTAATCAAATCGAAAAGGCTATCGCTTGGAGTGTAGTCATCGAATGTATGATTTACAATTTCAACATTGGAAGATTTTACTATGAATTTTGTAAACGACTCAAAAGGCTCAACCGCAACAATTCGCTTAACCTTGTCGTAAATTTTATTAACTACCAATCCTGTTCCGCTACCCAAGTCAAGTATCTCAGTATTAGCGTTGCTGTATTTCAAAATAAAATCAGCATCCATCTGCGAAAAGTCGCTTGCATTTGCAAGTTTTACCGACTTCTGGTCGTTTGTATTTTGAGACATGCGCTCAAAAAAATCCAATGCTTCCTTATTTTCCATAGTAATCTTTTGTCAAATCGTATATCTTGTCTGCAAGAACCTCAAGTGAATCAATAACATTTGCACCGTCAGAATGATAATCCACCCTTATGTCTGTACAACCCATCACAACAATATCGCAACCTTTTTCAAGCAAATGAGCGCGGACTTCCTCAAATATCCTAGCCGGTCTTTCTGGCGAATCCAAAGCATCAAACCTATGCATATTCTTTACATTACAGATTCCTTTAGTAACATTTTTCTGCACATCAGCATCGGGATAAACCAGTTCCACATCGGAACAAATTTCGGCGAAGTAACGCTCATAAACCTTTCCGCCAAGGCAGCCGTCGGAAGCTACAAGTCCAACCTTTTTTGCTCCAGATTGCTTACATTTCAAAGCGACTTCCTCTATAAGGTTTATGAATTTCACGCCAACCTTGCTTTCTATTTCCGGCAAGGCATAATGAGCTGTATTGCAGCACATGCAAATTGTTTCGGCACCAGCATTTTTCAGTTTGATTCCTACATTCACATAGTCATCTATAAAACTGGGACCTTTCCCTTCGAGGTACATGCTTCTTGATGGAGCCTGTGTAGCCTGGTAAATAATCATTTCGGGGTGATGACAATCGCGAAAAGCGCCATTTCTAGTATATTTCACCTCGATTAATTCGCAAAGCTTGTTTGTAGCCGCTACTCCTGCCGCTCCTATTACGCCAACAACCATAACTACCAGTTCTTTGTTATTTCCATTACTCTCTTATAATCATCGTAAGTATCTATGTCGTAAGCTCTTACTTTTATTCCCTTCATTGGCAGATAAGGCTCGAGCTGGTTGAACACATTACCCGACGAATATTGCACCTTGCGCTTCATTATGCAGGCCGGGCCAGTCCATTCGTAGTCGCCAGTCTCGCGCGAAAAGGCAAGCACATCGCCGTTCTCGTCGGTCTGCACAAACACAGCCTCGTCGGAACTCTTGTCGGCATAGCAGATAAATTCGCCATCGGTGGCTAAGATTTTCTTCACATCGTCGGGGTGAACAAGCAGGTCGCCGTCCCATTCAAGCACATATTCCTTTGCATCGACAGCACCCAGATAGAAACTTGCACCAGTCTTTGTCTCAAAATAACGGTGATTGTAAACAAACACCACATCTTTCCTGTGCTTCAGCACCTCCTCTATTATGTCGTTTGCCTGATAGCCGATGACAATACGAACATCCTCGACATCCTTAAACAGTTCCAACTGCCATGCAATCAACGACTTGCCATTTATCTTAATCAAGGCCTTTGTCTGCCCCAATCCGAGACGCGAACCTATTCCCGCACAACTTATAACAACTGATTTAACTGACGACATAAGGCTTTCTCATTAAAAATCAAATAATTAGTTATAGGCAAAATACTCTTCGACGGAGAGTGCGTCATTCCTACCGCTATTGCCACATCGGCCACACGCATAGCTTCCATGTCGTTGTTGCCGTCGCCGATGTAAACAACTTTGTATCCTTCTTCCTGATACTTCTCCACCACGACTTCCTTGCGCAGAATTTTAGTCAGCTTTACAACTTTGTTGTTCTCGACAATAGCATCGGAGCAATAAGCCTCGCAACCAAGTCTAGCAAGCAACTTTTCCGACCAGCAAAGCAAGTTTCCCGTTGCAACAACGCACTGTTCCTTGTGTTCACGGATAAAGCCAACAAGTTCCGGATACATATTTACATTTTCCAACAAATTAGCAACCTCATCGACGGGCAGTTTACCAAGTATGAAAACGCGACGTATAAAGCTTTCCACAAACGGAATGTCGCCCTGTATGGTCTCGCGTGTAAGCTGTTCGATTTCCTCCTGCACATTGAAATGCTTTGCCATCAAGGGCAAAGTTTCCTCGGAAGTTATCGTCCCGTCTAAATCGAATATGAATTTTATTTTCGACATATACCTTTTAGGCTTGTAAAATAACTTGCAAAATTAATAAAGTTTTACTGAATAAACAAATCGGCTCAAATTTGCCCCAATATATGACATTATCGGCACTCTCATGCACCTAAAAAGAAGAAAAAGGCATCCGATTGAGCCGAAAAGACAAAATACAAACAATATCAGAAGATTTAATTTCGCAAACACCTTACACTAAAACCAAGCGTTTTGCTATTGCGTGTCTTTCCCATTGCGACACTATCATTATGTATCTTTCTATCCCATGCACTGTTATTATCACCGGACTGAGTTGTAGAAGACCACCAAAAACCATATAGGCCAATTCCCATAAATTGGGAATCGACCCATCTATGACCAGCAGGTTTCCCATTAAAACTGCTTGTATTGTTCTTAGGCTGCAACCATCCTGGAGAGTTCTCAACATCAGATTCCACCCAGCCACTAGTCGATGCCAGCGACTTTGCAATTACATTATGCGTTTCCCTATCGCTATCTGTATCAATATAATCATCAAAATTATAGCCATTGTTCTGAAGATATACTTCAAGTTCAGTCCATTCGTCATCACTAGGCAAATGCCATCCTGCAGGACATGCCGTCAGAGCAGCCTTCCAATTGTACCATGCTCCATATTCTGCATAATTCGGATTCTCTTTTGCGGTCTCAACATCCTCCCCATCGTATCCATACACATAATATTTAGCATCAACAACTGAAGCATCACTATAAAAATTTACACTCGGCAAATAACGCATATTTTCTGCCAGCCATTCCTGTTCTCCAATCATAATGGAGCAATATGAATTTCCATCGCGCTCGTCATACACTCCAGAACCCAAATGCAACCACAACAGAACAATGCTGTCGCAGCCATTTGCAGCAGTAAGCACCTGCTGATAGCCTCCGCTTTCTGTATATGTAACACCATTGTAAACAAACGGATCGGCACAGGTATTTATCTCTACCTCACTATACACGGGAATACCATTGTTAGTAATAGTTAAATGCAAAAGTACAACGCTATCGCAACCATTGACATCTTGCAAAGTCTGAACATAATCGCCACTTTCTGTATAAGTTTCACCGCCCAAAGTATATGCTAAACATCTTTCAACATTAATTTCTGTAAGCGAAGGTGTTGAACAATCTACAATATCAAATTCAAGCGATATGTTCTCGCTTCCTGTCTGCACTTTTGTCACCGGCGCACTTGTGTTCAACACACCATTATATGTTGCATATCCTATGTATTTCATCACATCGTTAAGATTGAAATCGCCACTGACGACAATCTTACTTTCAGCAGAATAGCCTTTATGAACAATTGCATTTGCATTGCCATGGCCAAGATTTACCATCTTGATGGAACTCGTCATGCCATTGACAATAGCCGACAGTACATAAACCTTTGGTTCAGAAAGCACAACTTCGAAACGATGTATTCCAGCATCAAGATTTCCGTCAAAACTTGCATAATTTCGTCCTGCCATATCGCATACTGACACAAAAACATTGCCAACCTCATGTACAGAGAGTTCAAATTCGGTTTTCCCATCAAACGGATTAGGTACGTTTGATGATAGCATATAATTGTCAATGCTATGATTCTCAATGTCAGTAATTCTTGCAATCATCGTGGTATCGGGATAAACGGCAGTACGCTCCCATCCTTGAGAATAGTTATGAATTACAACACTATCGAGTCTTTGGTAACCGCCATTGGCATTTACACCTGTAAACGAAATCACTATATCCTGTGCAAATGAAACAACCACAAGCAACAAACCAGACAATATCAAAGTTATCTTTTTCATAATCTACAATTATTATCAACAAATTAATTTCGCAAACACCTTACACTAACACCAACACTCTTGTGATTGTGCGTTTTGCTCAACTCTTCCAAATCATATCTAAGTCTCCTATCCCACGCACTATTAGAATCACCATATTCTGTATCAGAAGTCCACCACCAAGTATGATTCCCTTTTGATTGAAAATGAGAAGTGGCAATTTTCATTCCTGCCGGTTTACCATTGAAACTGCTTGTATTGTTCTTAGGTTGCAACCATCCTGGAGTATTTACTATTCCAGAATCAACCCAACCACTAGTCGATGCCAACGACTTAGCTATTACATTATGCGTTTCCCTATCGTTATCCGTATCAATATAATCGTCATAATTAAAGCCATTGTTCTGCAAATACACCTCCAACTGCGACCATTCGTCATCGCTAGGCAAATGCCAACCAGCAGGACAGGCCGTCTGTGCAGCACGCCAGTTATACAAAACTCCAAACTCGCTGTAGTTCGGATTATTTCTGGCTTCATTTACATCCGTACCGTCATAATCATATACATAATACCTCGCATCTGCGACAGATGCATCAGTCAGATAATTTACACTCGGCAGATAGCGCATATTTTCCGAGAGCCACTCCTGTTCGCCCAAAGTAATGGAGCAGTACGAATTCCCATCACGCTCGTCATACACACCAGTTCCCAAATGCAACCACAATAGTACAATGCTGTCACAACCGTTTGCCGATGTAAACACCTGCTGATAGCCACCACTTTCGGTATATGTAACACCATTGTACACAAACGGGTCGGCACAGGTATTTATCTCTACCTCGCTATACACGGGAATGCCATTGTTTGTTATAGTTAAATGCAAAAGTACAATGCTATCGCAGCCATGGACATCTTGTAATGTCAAAACATAATCTCCGCTTTCGGTATAAGTCTCGCCGCCCAATGTATATGCAGCACATCTTTCTACATCTATTTCGGTAAGCGAAGGAGGTGGGCAAGGGAAAATATCAAATTCAAGAGATATGTCCTCGCTTCCTGTCTGCACTTTAGTCACTGGCGTACTTGTACGCGGAACACCATTATATGTAGTATAGCCTGTGTATCTCATTACATCGTTAAGATTGAAATCACCACTGACAACAATCTTTTCGCTAGCCATTGTGCCTTTGCTCCAAATACGATCAGCATTGCCAGAACCAATGTTCATCAGCTTTATGGTGGACGTAGTTCCGTTTGACGTTACTGAAAGAAAATAGACATTTGGCAGCAACAAACTGATACCAAACATATTGGAACCAGCCATTGCGTTTCCATTATACTCGGCAAACATACGCCCCGACACATCAAAGACTTTTATTGAAACAGCACCATCCTGAGGTAAATTCACAACAAAATCGGTTTCGCCATCAAAAGGATTCGGCGCACATGAAAGCATTTCGGCATCTGCAACAGAACCATTAATTCCATTAAGTATTGCAACCATTACGGTGTCAGGATATATGGCAGTTCTGTCCCATCTCTGCGAATAGTTGTGAATTACAACACTGTCGAGCCTCTGGTATTCGCCATTCTGCGTAATTCCTGTAAACGACACAGTAATGTTTTGCGCATAGACGACAAGCACAAAAAACAACGACAAAAATGATAATAGTACTTTTCTCATAACGTTACATATTTACATCTGCAAATATAATCATATTTTCTGAAAATATACACATTTAATAAATGTCTTCTTCTCAACCAAAAAACTTCGCCAACCTCCAATAATTTTCATTAACTTTGCACCAATAATAAACTATGGCTGTATGAAAAAAGCGATTTTGTACACTACTATAGCAGTCGTGCTTGTTGCAATGCTGGGCGCATGCATGTCGTTCTGCTTTAGTGGCGACGGACTAAAGGGCGAAGACCTTACTTTTTATCAGTATCATGTCGGAAACGGCTATTCAGGACAACGCTACGACTATAGCATATACGAAAAGGATGGTGTTATAACAGCAAGCATAAAGGAATGCAACTTCCGGATGATGATAGACGACACAATTCCTTGCAAAGAACATGTAGTAAGCGATGTGCCACGCGAAAAACTTGTTGCTGTTGGCAAACTGCTAGTTGATGCCAATGTGCAAAAATGGGAACGCGATTATTATGCCACCGATGTCTTCGATGGCGACAACTGGTCGGTGTCGGTTAGGTTCGGCGACAAGAGATTCGACTCTCACGGTTACATGAAATGGCCGGAAAATGCACCTTTCCATGAGATAAACAGAATTATCGGTGAACTTTGCATGCCAAAGGAGGAATAATATGAAAAGGTTGGTGCTGATTTTTGTCGCTATCCTTGCTGTGGCTTACTTAAATGCACAAAGTACATTGAACGCCGATGAGCAGTTCTACTCACAGCATTATGATGAGATTCTAACTCTTTTCAACGAAGAATGTCCAGTACTTGAATATAGCGACGACAAGAATATGAAATTCGAATACGGACTTATCGACCTTGACGGCGATGGCATAAAGGAACTTTGGATAAAAGACTCTGCCGGCGAAAACGGCGCTTTCTTCTGCCACGGCAACGACAAACTCGAAATAATTGCCACAACTTGGTTCAAGTCGTTTGCATCTGTAAGCGGGAATGTGCTGTGTACATCGGGACCTGCAGGAACTGGCGCATTCTTCTCGGCATACTACGTCATCGAAAACAGTTCTATCGCTCATCATGCATTCGACATGCAGATGTACAATCTGGAAACCGACAAAATGACTCACGAATGCGAATACGATGGCAAAGAGGTGACATGGAAATGGTTCAAGAAATTCAAAGCTCCCTTTGATAAAAAACTCGTCGCTCCCGAACACAACGACTGGCTTCCATTTGACAGGCTAAAGAACAATTAGTCCGTATTGCAGAAAAGTCGTATTTTTGCGACAAATTTTTCTATCATGAAACGCGACTATTCAAGATCATGCAGTATAGCACTTATTACTGCGATATATATCATTGGCGCTTTAGCTGGCACCCTTCTATTTGTAAAACTCGTTGACATACAAATTTCTCCGTTATTGGCACTTTTCTATGCCGATATACTGGCCACCATTATTGTCTGGGCATTCGGTCTACTATACGAAAACGTCTCGGTTTACGATCCATATTGGAGTGTTTTTCCTCCAATCGCATTCCTACTTTGGTGCTTTTACACCCATATTTGGTCGCTCCCCGTAATTCTTATACTTATTGCAACATGGTACTGGGGATTCCGCCTTACACGAAACTGGGCGATTACATTTCACGGCATAGCACACGAAGACTGGCGATACTCGCAGTACCGCAACAACTTGCATCCTGCCCTTTTCCACCTTGTCAATTTCTTTGGATTGAACATGGTGCCAACTCTGGTTGTATTTGCCGCCATGCTACCAGGATTGATGCTTTATGAGACAAGCGCATCGGCCAATATCCTGACGTGGCTTGGATTTATAATTTGCCTGTCATCCGCAACCATTCAACTTATCGCCGACAAACAGATTCACGATTTTCGCGCCGCACATCCCGGACAATACTGCAATGTAGGACTATGGAAACACGGCCGCCATCCAAATTATTTCGGAGAAATACAATTCTGGTGGGGCATCTGGATTATGTACGCATCGCTAAATGGGTTTAACTGGTTTGTTTGCTGTCCGATAGCAATGACGGCCTTATTCCTCGGAATCAGCATACCGCTTATGGAAAAGCGCCAGCTACATAACAAACCTGGCTATGCCGAATATAGAAAGCGAACAAGGATGCTTATCTAATACTTGTCCCTGCCAGCCAACCTGTTGAAAACGCAATCTGCAGATTGTAACCTCCCGTATTGGCATCTACATCAAGAACTTCGCCTGCAAAGAACAAACCTTTCACCAATTTAGATTCCATCGTCTTCTGATTGATTTCATCAACCGAAATGCCACCACTTGTAATAATGGCCTCGTTGAAATCGCGATGCCCTACAATGTCGAAGGCAAAATCCTTCATAAGCGAAACTATTCTACGCCGTTCATCACCAGACAATTGGCTAGCAACCTTTTCGGCATCCAACCTTGCCAAATTAATGAAAACTGGAATCATCTGCATAGGTAGCCATTCACGGAACAAAGCCTTAAGCTTTGTCTTGCCATTGGCATCGAGGTCGCGTAGAATACGAGCATCCAATTTCTTTTCTTCAAGGGCAGGCTTCAAGTCGACAGATAAACGCACCTTGCGATTCTCGTGCAAAGCAATCACAGCCCAGCGGCTCATGGTAAGAACAACAGGTCCACTAACGCCGAAATCAGTAAATTCGAGTTCACCGAACTCCTCATGCGTTTTTTTTCCATCAATCCACAACGATGCAGATATATTCCTGAGATTCAAACCTTTGAGTTTAGAAAAGAAATCGCCATTGCCGACAAGCGGCACCAAAGCAGGAAGGGGTTCGGAAAGCGAATGACCGCATTTCCGCGCAAAATCGTAACCATCGCCAGTAGAACCAGTTAATGGATATGATTTACCGCCCGTGCAAACTATTACCTTGTCTGAGAATAAGGATTTTTCGCCACTTTCGCTTTTGACTTTCACCCCAGAAACAGCATCATTCGTCACAATAATATCGGTTACGATGGTGGAAAACAAGAAATTCGTCCCAGCCCTACGCGCAGTTGCATAAAGTGCATCTACCACATCAACCGCTTTTCCCGATGCCGGGAAATAGCGTCCGCCACGCTCAAGCACCACCTCCACGCCAGCCTCATCGAGCATTGCAAGGATATCTGACGAAAAGAACGACTTGAATGCGGGATACAAAAATCGCGGTTCGGGATAAATGTTGCCCATAAATCCCTTGATGTCATCGGAATTTGTCACATTGCAACGACCTTTGCCCGTAATCATGAGCTTTCGTGCAACCCGAGCATTCTTTTCCACGACAAGGACTCGCTTCCCGTTTCGGCAAGCCGAAATCGCCGCCAACAAACCAGAAGCACCAGCACCTATTATTATTACATCGTAGTCGGTCATTGCTTATATTTTCATCGTCACAAAGGTACTTATTTCAACCGCACAACAATAAAAAAACATTCGCATCACTGCGAATGTTTCAAGAAGATATTGAGTGTTTGAGTATAAAGACTACCTGGTGAGTATTATTTTCTTTTCTTCGACTATACGCCTCAAATTGAGTATTGCATAACGCATACGTCCTAGGGCTGTATTGATGCTAACATTTGTAAGATCGGCTATTTCCTTGAAACTCATGTCGCCATAATGTCTAAGCATCACGACTTCCTTTTGCTCAGGAGGTAGATAATCGAGCAATTTTTTCACATCTTTAAGTATCTGGTCATCCACAATCCTATCCTCAACAGTGGAATCGGACAGACTAAAAGAATTCAACACATACTCGTTTTCGTCACAGGATGTTGTTCCATAATTCTTTTCATTACGGAAATGGTCAACTATCAAATTATGAGCAATCCTTATCACCCACGACAGGAATTTTCCCTCATCGGAATATACTTGCGACCTCAACGAGGATATCACCTTAACAAAGGTATCCTGAAATATATCGTCTGCTAAACTGGAATCTTTAATGTTCAGAATGATATAAGAATAAACTTTCTCCTTATATCTTTGTATTAGGACTTCGATACACCTTTTATCTCCAGCAACAAACGCATCAATCAGCATCTGATCAGTGAACTTGTCGTATGTCATACTATTTTCTCTTTAATAAACCAGAGTAAAAGTGTATCTTATAGGCGCTTCCCTTTCTTTTTAATCGTTAATACTTATCCTAACAAGATGCGAAGATAATAAAAAGTTTTTAAACCAAGCAAAAAAATCCATTATTTTTTTCTAGCGACATACAAAATCTCCTTCTTGTCGAGCTTGTACTTTTCCACCATTTCCATTGACAAATGGTCTTTTATGTCAAATTCCTCAACGACAAATCCTGCCGATTCCAGCCTACGCGGATAGTCGAGTCCATGCCAGCGCACATGGTCGTACTGACCGAAATGCTTCTCTCGTTCGAGCGGATCGGTAATCGAACTGTCCTCGTATGTCTCGGTGAAACTGGTATTGATTGGCACCTGCAAAATTGCCGTTCCGCCCTTCTTAAGCACCCGGAATAGTTCCTTCATGGCAGTAATGTCGTTGGGTACATGTTCGAGTACATGATTGCAAATAATGTAGTCGTACGACTCGTCGGGCAAAGGAATCTGCATAATGTCGAAATGAAGGTCGGCAATAGGAGAAACCAAATCGGCAGTCGTGTACTCGATATTTTCAGCTTTCTTGAACGGCTTTAAGAATGGCTGCTCGGGAGCAATGTGCAATACCGATTTTTTTGTCTTGAAAAAATCGGAATACTCGGTCCAGTACAACCACATAAGTCTATGCCTTTCAAGCGAAAGGCACTTGGGGCACAAACGATTGTCTCCACCATTCTTGCCGTAAGGCAAAAACTTGCGGAACGACTTACCGCAAACAGGGCAAGTAACATTATGTCCAATATAGAACGGTCTAATCAACAAAGAAAACAATCCCGAAAACCTTATAAGGATAGGTCTCGGAATCTTTCTTACCAAAAAACTTATAAACTTCTTCATTATGCTAAGTCTTTGATTATAATATTATCCAAACTTTTTACCACAGCAAGCTCGTTTCTAAAATAGTACCACACATACGCTGAAATCTTCTTCCCCTCGAAACCTTTTATCTTCGATATAAGTCGAGCATAATCGAGAACTTGCTCCGCATACTTCTTGTCGTGCTTTTCCTCTCCAAACTTGTAATCGAGGATTACAATCTCGTCGTCGAACACCATAACCCTGTCGGGACGCTTCAACTTATCGTCCTTGGAGAGCGGATCAATAATATTGAATTCGTTGTAAACCTTACATCCTGCTTCAAACCACGGCTTTATGCATTCCTTTTTCAACGAAGCAGAAATTTCCGATATTAGTTCGCGTGCCATATCAGCATCTATTTCTCCGCTATAAAACAACTGCATAACCGAAGCTTCGACATCGCTTGCAGTAACAATATTCTCGAATATGGAATGATACTTGGTTCCTTTTACTCGTGCCGTCCATTCGCCTTGCACTGCCTCGTCCAAATGATGAACAACACCCACACCGCTTTCGGGATTTTCGCATATCGGATATTTCCTTAAAACAGAATCATTCGCATCTGGAGAAGAAGGCTTGCTTACTTTTGCTGACAAACCTCCTTTTACATAAGTCCTAACTATGCAGTCATCTTCCTCTATCTCATCAGATTCCCATCCAGCCAAATCTGGATTGGAGAAATATTCCCACAACATATACGATACATCTTTGGGCTCTGGCTTTTCTCCTGCAGTCGCTTCAAGTTTTTCCTTCTTTGTTTCCTTTACTGTGTGTGATGCCGATACATACAACCCGTACTTTGCCCTAGTGAAAGCCACATACAGCAAATTGAACGACTCGATACGCAACCTGTACAGATTCTGTTCATACACATCATTAAATTCGGTAAGCGCAAGAATAGACTTATTTGTAACAGGAATCTTCAAGCCCGGTTCTGCCTTTGGCTCAACAAACAGATAGTCAACATTTCGCGAATCGCTTGTCACAAAATCCCAGTCGCAAAAAGGGATGAATATATAGTCGGACTCCAAGCCTTTCGACTTATGCACGGTAAGAATCTTTATTGCGTCCTGATTTTCTGGAATCGTAATTGTCTCATCGGCTCCTCGTTCGTCCCAATATTCGACAAATGACTGCAGATCGGTTGACTTCAGGGAGAAATTATGCACGACATTTCTGAAAGCAATAAGGAAAGGTATGTTTGCCTCTATTTCATTAAGCTTCAGCTTGTCGATAAGTATATCCACCACCTCGAAAGCCTGTTTTCCCGAAATACTTTCAACATCAACAGCCTGCTTCAGATTATCCACAAGTTTTTCCTTTTCGAAATTTCCATCAAAAATTGCAGATTTAGCTTCAAGGCACTCAATATGATACAAATAAGCAGCCTCGACCAGCGAAATATTGTCAGCAGGATTCAACAAGCTATGCATATATGCGATTATCAGCCTTACGGCCTTGTTGGAAACTAAGAACAAAGCCTCGTTTGACACTACATCGTAGCAGACATCTTTCTTTCTATTTTCGGCAGGAAGTTCACAAAAAGCCTTGACAATAGAACTTGCCTCCGACTTTTTACGTACGAGAATCGTAATCTGACTAGGCTTAACGCCACAATCAAGTTGTAAACGTTCTATCTCGGCGAGCATCTTGCCGAAAACATACTCAAATGTCACCTTATTTTCATATAGGCAGACCTTTATTTCGGAAGCGACATCCTTTATAACACCTTGCTTTACATCGCTATATAGAGATTCGTTGCCCTTTCCAAAAAAACTAGAGTTGCTTGTGTATTCCTTTTCAAAGAAATCATTATTGAAATTTACAATACCTTCTGCCGTCCTGTAATTATCATTAAGAGGTTCCTTTTTTGAATATTCCGCAAGTTCCTCACCTTCTTTCAGGCGCCCCAAAATACGCCAGTCACCGCCTCTCCACGAATAAATCGACTGCTTTATATCTCCGACTATTATACTTGAATTTTCCTCATGCGACAACGAATCTTCGAGCATAGTCTTGAAAATCTTCCACTGCTTATCGCTAGTATCCTGAAATTCGTCAATCATAAAATGATTGAACCTAGTGCCAACCTTCTCGAAAATAAAGGGCATCACTACGACATTTCCGTCCTCGTCCCTGAATCGTTCAATTATTTCGGAAAGCACTGATGGCACTTCTGAAAGCAAGAACAAAGCGTCTCTCTCAAGATTCTCGCGCAGCAAATCCATCGCCATGTCGAGCAATCTTACCAGATCGATGCTATTATATAAAACTAATGCTGTACAAAATTCACCAAAATCACTGACTGCCTCAAAAACATTTATTGCTTCGGCAACCTTATCAATATTGTCCTGAGATGCACCCTTATTAAACCATTTCTTTTCGGAAAATTTGCTTTTTTTGTATTCAGCATATATTCTATTTGGGCTCAGCTTTCCAGCTTTAAGTTTTTTCACCCAATTATACGATGTCGCGGAAACCTTTTCTTCGTTATCAAGTACAGCAGTTATATCACTTACACATTTATTATAATTCTTACAAAAAGAATCGATTATATTCCTCTGCTTTTTCTTATAGTCGTCAATATCGAAACCACTTGGACATGCCCTATAATCGGCTTCTATCGACTTCAATATAAAATCGAGTATAACACGTTTTGGCGACCAACCGCTATCATTCTCAATGTTTGATTCAATAAGCAGGGAAATACAATCATTCAAATCCTTATTTGTCTCTGCCCTCAACATCAAATCATCTACCAGCTGGGAAATAACCAGTTTTGTATTTAATTCAAGCTCAAAATTCTGCTGCAGACCTAGTTCGTAAGTCAGATTGCGTACAATTTTCTGGAAAAAGCTATCGATTGTCGAAACAGAAAAGAACGAATAGTCGTGAAGCACCTCGGTGAAAAATTTTTTCGCCCTTTTTATTATTTCTTCCCTGCCCAGACCTGTCTTTTTATCAATTTTTGCTATTATATCTTCGGTTTCTTTTTTCGTTTTCTCGCTGAAAATACCTGCATCAACATGAGAAATCCAGTATAGGTCCTTCACTATTCGTGATTTCATCTCCTCGCTGGCCTTGTTTGTAAATGTAACGGCAAGAATATCCCTATAATCATCGCCGAGCAACATCATCGAGATGAACTCGTAAGCTATAGTATAAGTCTTACCCGCTCCAGCCGAAGCAGAATACACCCATAGTTTCTCGGTTGATACAGCCATCGCCTACTTTAACGTATATTCAACCGTTTGACACTCGACAACATTAACCGTTGTATCCCATACTCTTGGATAACTTATCGCATTGATATCGTAGCTACCGACATATTTATCTACCACTGTCTTTACCATCTGGTCGGGCAAGTCACCTATTTTTTCATTGTCAATACGAAGTTCCACCGTCTTACCAGTTTTGTTTATTACGACAATTGATCCGCTATGATTAATTTCGCAGTCATTCTTAACTCTACACGAAATCACTGTCAATGACATAATTAAGATAACAAACAAAGCAATCTTTTTCATATATTATTTTTTTGCCAAAGGTAATTATTTTTTTGATAAGGAACAAAACAGGCTTAAAGGCAGAAAGACTTAGTTGTTACATATAACAATATTACAGACAACTGGTTCGTTTGACTGCCAGGCCGTTAGCCAGTCTGACTGTCAGCCTGTTAGACAGTTCTTCCGTTAACCATTAAATCTCCTTCCCTGAAACATTCCATTTTTTTTCATAAACGCATTCACAATGTGCGACACCTCGAAGTTTTTCCTGCCGTTCCAATCGGGATACAACACCATTTCGCGTGGCGATTCGCTTGTTAGGCGTTCCACAATAATTTCTGGATTAAGCATGTCCAAGAAATTTGCAACTATGCGCACATAGTTTTCGAGCGACAAGTCGGCAAATACAGATTTGTTTTCAAAATACAAACTTTCTAGCCTTGTACCTTTCAGCACCTGCATTTGATGCAACTTGAGCGTTGATATTGGCAACTGTGAAATTTTTTCTGCATGAAGATAAAAATCGTCCTCTATTTCGTACGGCAAACCCAAAATTAGATGCACACCCGACATAATTCCATATTTCTGCGCAAGCATTATGGCATCAACCGCCTGCTCGTACGTATGACCGCGATTTATAAGTTCGAGCGCTGTATTTTTTGTCGATTCCAGACCAAACTCTATTTCCACATACTTTTCTTTGGCATAGTCGGCAAGAAGACGCATAATCTCATCATTAACACAATCGGGACGAGTGGAAATTACCAATCCAATCACACCATCTACCGACAATGCTTCATCATATTTATGCCTAAGAGCATTTACATTGTCGTAAGTATTCGTATAGGTCTGGAAATAAGCGAGGTACTTTTGAGCATTGTACTTGGGGCTGAAAAAATCTATCCCCTTGCGAAGCTGTTCCGAAATGGAATCATCCGAATTGCAATAAAACGGCGAGAAACTTTTGTTGGTGCAATAAATACACCCCTCTTTGCTAATCTTTCCATCTCGGTTTGGACAAGTAAATCCGGCATTCACAGAAATCTTCTGCACCCGCTGTCCGAAAGTCCTGCGGATATACGATGAATAGTCGTTCCACTGCAATATGCCCCCATCATTTGCCATTGTTTTTCCCGCTGTTATAATGGTATTTTATTTCATAATCGGAATCATCGAGCGTAGAATTGTAATCGTAGTCATCATCAATATCATCGTCATCCAAACTTTCTGGTTTTTCGGTCTTTGCAGGAAAAATAAAGGCGCATACCAACCCAGTGACAGCACCAGCCAGATGTCCTTCCCAACTAATGCCGGTATTTTGCGGATAAAGTCCCCACACCATGCTTCCGTACAGGAAAACAATTATCAGCGACACCGCCATATTGCGTATATTTCCACTCCTTACGCCAACCGTAAAAATGTATGCGGCAAAGGCATAAATCATTCCGCTTGCACCAATATGCACTCCGCCCGATGCGATAAGCCAAGTAATTATGCCAGAGAAAAAATACGAAATTAGGAAAACAGGCAGCGCCTTTTCGGGATAGAAATAGAACAGCATGGTTCCCAATACAATAAAGCTGACGGTATTAGCAAAAATGTGCGATAGCCCACCATGCAGGAATGGCATTGTGAGTATTCCAAACCAGTGCGAAATTTCGCGCGGCATTAGTCCGTATTGCGACAAACTGACATTTAGCAGAGCCTCGGAGGCAAACATCAGCCAAGCCAATGCCATAAAGAAGGCAGGGATTACCGATGCCGAAAAAAGCCGCCTTAATTCTATTTTGCCGTCATTATTCATTCATAAACTTTTTTACAATTGCGGAAAATTCATCAAAAATCAGTGAGTTTGTCGCAACCATTTCTCCACCAAATAGATAATTGTTGCCACAAGAGAAATCGCAAACCTTTCCGCCAGCCTCCTGCAATATTATGATTCCTGCCGCCACATCGTAGGGCTTAAGGTCGTACTCGTAGAAGGCATCAAATCTTCCTGCAGCTACATACGCCATATCCACCGCAGCCGAACCTAAGCGACGAACACCCTGCGCATGCGTGACAAAATATTTCATCAAGTCTATGTACTTGTCAATAATATCGAACCTATTGTATGGGAATCCTGTCGCTACAAAAGAATTTGCTAAGGCATTGATCTTTGAGACCGATATTCTCTTTCCATTAAGCCAAGCACCGCCATTCTTATAGGCAGAGAAACATTCCTTATGTCCTACTTCGTAAATCACGCCGACAACGATTTCATCGTTCTGTTTCAACGCAATACTTACCGAACATGGATAAATTCCGTGGATGAAATTCGATGTGCCGTCAATCGGGTCAACTATCCAATTGTAAACCTCGCCAACCTTCTGCGACGACTTTTCCTCGGCGATGAAACCTGCCTCTGGCAGTATCTGCATCAGTTCCGACACAATGAACTTTTCGGTTTTCTTATCTATTTCTGTAACGAAATCGTTCTTGCCTTTGGCGTCGATTTTATAGTCGGCACTATTGATGTGGCTTCTGATGATTTCGGCAGCATTCTCAGCCACAAAAATCGTTTTCTTGCAAATATCTTCTAGGTTCATAAATGTAAACTTTACAGAAACAAAGTTAGGAAATTATTTATTGATATACACAAAAAAAGATCCCGACTGATAGTCGGGACCTTTGAAGGACGGCGGCGACCTACTCTCCCACAATACGCAGTACCATCGGCGCTGGTGAGCTTAGCTTCCGAGTTCGGAATGGGATCGG
>CADAXK010000007.1 GCA_902791865.1 uncultured Bacteroidia bacterium | reverse complement strand
CATAAACTCTGTCGGGATTCCATTCAAAGTGAACAATGTCGTCTTTCGAGAGGTCCGATGTGATTATGCAGTCGTCTGCAATGAAATCCGATTCGGACATATCCTGGCAGAAGTCATTCCAACCCTTGTATCCGAGGTAGCGCGACAAAATTGACAGTGTCGTTCTGCTTGGCGTTCCGTTTTTAGGAATATATCCGAAAAAGCGTTTCAGCGTGCTAGAACTGAGGTCTTCGTCGGTCTCGATTTTTACTTGTGCCGACAGGTAGTTGAAGTCGGTTGGCGACTCCATTGTACGGTTTACCTTTTCTGAGACTTCGTTGCGCAATTTGGCATAATACGATTCAATATCCTGCATATAAATATGGTTTTGTCGCGCAAAAATAATCAAAAATCATATCGTTGACTACAATCTGTTTAGTTTGGTACAAAATGAACCAACTTGAAACAACTTGATAAGAAATCAGAGATTAACCTCGTTCAAAACCGTGTTTTAGAAAATGTCGCAGATGCAGATGTGCAATTCCATCCTCGTCGTTGTACCTTACAAGCGGTGACATCGAAATTACATATTTGGGATAATTGTCGCGGATTGCCTTGAGATTGCCGAATTCTCGCTGTCGTGTTTCCTCGTTAGCAATGAGATATGCAACCTGAACGTATGCTCGTTCTCCGTTTGGTTTTGAACAGACAAAATCAATTTCTCCTGCTTGCAACTGCCCGACATACACACTATATCCCATACGCACAAGCTGCTGATATACTATATTTTCAAGTACTTTTTCTATATCGCTGCTGCGAGAGCCGCCAATAATGGCGTTGCGTATTCCATTGTCCTCGAAGTAATATTTTTCGGTGTTTTCAAATATGCGCTTTCCATGCAGGTCGTAACGGTTAACTTTGTGTAGCAAGTAGGCTCCTGCAAGCATATCCAGATAGTTGATAATAACCGACGGCGATATTGATTCACCAACCGATTTCATATATTTGCTAATATTGGTGGCAGAAATTAGCTTGCCTATGTTGTCGGCTGTAAATTTAACTAATTTGTCAAGAAAATTTACATTTCGTATTTGGTTGCGCATTACAACGTCCTTCAGCAAGGTTGTGCTGTAAATGTCTTTGAGGTACTGAGGAGTATTGTTTGCGTCAAGACCGATGTTCACCAGTCCTGGCATTCCGCCGTATTCGATATAGCTTGTCAGCGACTCATCGTTGTCGGCTAACTGATGGAATTTAAGGAACTCGGAATAGTCAAGTGGCTGGACATAAATTTCCTTATAGCGTCCACCAATCAATGTGGTAAGTTCGCTACTTAGCATTTTTGCATTGCTTCCGGTAACTACGACTTCTGTATCTGGGCTGGAATAATAACTGCGCAACGAACGTTCAAATCCGGCGATGTCCTGAACTTCGTCAATAAGTATAAAGTTTTTCTGCCCTTTTTGTAATTGACTATCAATGTATTCATTCAACTCCTTGTAGCTAGAAAGACCATCAAATTCATGTTTTTCCTTGTCGATATATATTACATTGCCTTCGTTCGACATCTTTTCGCCCAACTGCTTTAGCAGACAGCTCTTACCGACACGTCTCTGTCCAGTAAGCACAATAATAAGGTCTTTCCCAATCCATTGACGGATAAGATTCAAATACCGTTCTCTCTCAATTATTTCCATAAAAAAATCATTGTTGTATCTGGGCACAAAGATAAATAAAAATTGTTAAGTATAATTAACAAAATCACACATATTACACAATTTATTAAGTATAGTTAACAAAACTAATATTTATAATAGATTTGTGAAGTATAGTTTATAAAAATATACATGAATCAACAAACTGCTATCCTTTCTTTTGTTTGCTAAATATGCAAAGATTTCCCCCCCAACATTTTCTTATTATTTATATATAGGTGTTTAAAAATTACCTATATTTGTACCGTCAAATGGCAGTTGCTGTTTGACAGACATATTTGATTAACGAAGCGTTTATGCTCGTCTTGTTTGTTGAAACGTGAGAAATTTCTAACAGAGGCAAGAGAGTGTTAAAGTTCGCGCATATACGCGTGGACTGGTTGCAATTTCTTCCTCAAAGGTAATCTCACGACCTCAACAAAAAGATATGGCGTATCAGCACCACGCTTCTTTTGTATAACTATCCGTTGGGTGCTATCGGGTGCAAAAATAACTTACAAAACCGTCCGCAGATGGCTCTTGATACAACAAAAAATATCTTGGCACAACTTGAACCATTTTGGTACAACTTGAACGAACCAAGTGTGTATTAAGGTTTTATCTTTGCAAAATATTTATTAACTTTTAAATTTAAAGTAATATGGTAAGAATTATAAGAATAATTGCGTTGGTTCTAGTTATATTGCAAGTACAACCGCTAAGCGCACAAAAGAAACCTACATTGATGATTCTTCCAAGTGATAATTGGTGTACACAGCGATACTTCACGACTACTTATAACAATCAGGGAGTAACAGAAAGATACCCAAACTATCAGCAGGCATTTCAAGAAGACCTTGAATTAGGACCAGCAATAAGTAAAATAGGCGAATTATTGACAAAAATGGGTTATAGTCTGAAGGATGCCGAAATGGAGATAAAAAATGTAGTAACCCGAACAGCCGAGGACAATGTTACATTTAGCAAGAACAGTGGCGCTCAATTTCAAGAAAGCACACTTGACATACTGAAAAGGAAAGCCAAGGCCGACATAATCATTCAGTTGGACTGGAAAGTCGTATCTTCTACCTTATCGTTTACTATTGAAGCTTTTGATGCATATACAAGCAAGCGTATTGCAACATCAAGTGGTACAGAATATAGGAGTAGTGAGCCGCTACCTATTCAATTGCAAAAAACCATTGAAAAGAAGTTAAAGCAATTCGACAAGCAAATGGATGCTTTTTATTCAGACATTCAAGGCAATGGTCGTGAAATCATTCTTATGGTAAGGACATGGAATAGTTGGGATGGTGACCTTGAAAAAGAATATGATGGGGAGGAATTGCTTGATTGCATAATTGCATGGATGAGAAAAAACACTATAAAACAGCAGTTCAACTTATCTGATGCTACAGAGAATTTTGCGCAGTTTGAACAGGTGAGAATACCATTGGAAAACAAGAAAGGTATGCAGATGGATGCAAGAGATTTTGCAAAGCAATTACAGAAACATTTGCAGGATGCACCATATAATATTACATCGAAAGTTATGGTAAGAGGTTTAGGAGAAGCTATTGTAGTACTTGGAGAAAAATAATATTGTCATGAAAAGGATTTTTTATTTGATAATAATAGTTTTACTTGCATTTCCAGCAAAACCGCAACAAGTAAGTGATGATATCGGACGAATAATAATATGCGCCCATATTCCAGATTATGAAAATCTGCCATACGAGTCGCACAACCTGTTGCATACAAAGTTAATGCAAATTATAACCACTAATGGCATAGCAGATAACGAATATATTGTTCGATTTGTATTGACGGCAAAAATCAACATTATCTCTAAGGATATAGTTGCAGGTCCACCACAGCGCATTTCGCAGAAAATTGATATAACATTGATGGTTGGCGACATAGAAGCAGACAAAGTAATGTCAACATTAACAATTACCACAGTTGGCATTGGTCAAAGCGATGAAAAGTCATTCATAAGTGCTTTCAAGAATATTAATCCTAATGACAAAAGAATAACAGATTTCATGCGGGATGCCAAGGAAAAGATAATATCCTACTATAGTGCGAATTGTTATGACTTGATAGATAGTGCCAGAAAACAATATTCAATCCAAAATTATGAACAAGCATTAATGGTTTTGACATCAGTTCCAGATGTATGTTCGGAATGTTATAGACAAAGTTCAGAACTAACAGAAAGAATTTATGTTGATATGATAAACGCAAGTGGTAGTAAGTTGTTATCACAAGCACAAGCTATTTGGTCTAAAAGTCCCGACAGACAGGGTGCACAAGAAGCTTCAAAACTGCTTTCAAAGATAAACTTTGCCGCATCGTGCCACGAACATGCACGATTACTGATGTCTGATATAACCGAACAGATGAAAAAGATAGATGAGCGTGAATGGGAGTTCAAGATGAAGCAGTACGACGACCAGGTGGAAAAGGAGAAACGCGAATGGGAACAGTCGGTACAAGAATATAAGGATAGACAGGCACGGCAGAAAGAAAAGGAAAATCGGGAATGGGAGCAGTCTGTACAAGAATACAAAGACAGGCAGGAACGGCAAAAAGCGTTAGATGCAGAACAAGCTGCACAACGCAGAATGATTATCAGTGCTAGTCGTGATGTTGCAATAGAATATGCTCGTAACCAACCTAAAACAATAAACTATAATAGAATATATCATTGGTAAAATTAAATGGATATGAATTATTTAAGTAGATTTTTACTCGGAGTATTAGCAGTTTGTGCGTTCGCATTAAACTTGCAGGCACAAGGCTACAATCAGAACAATGTAGCACTTACGAATTTTATAGTACGCATGTACAATAACGCTCCTTTTGAAGGGGTAAAGATAATACAAGACTACGACAATACATATCTTCTGTCGGCAGTAAGAGTTGATGGCTCGCAACCAGAAAGTGCAGCAAACAGAATTGCACAAGTAAAAAACAACAGACAGATGAGTCAATACATAGGTGGTCTTGTTGAAATTGACAGCAAAACAATAATAAAAACTACAGAAAATTCAGGGAGTAAACTTGCTACAAGCGAAATCACCGACATCATAAAGGAACATTCGATAGGATTCACAAAGATGATGGAGATAGTTGCAACCGTTGACACTCCAGACGGACAGAAGTGCTATTTGTTCCTGCGCAATATAAATGAGATGCAATGACGGATAAGTGGAAAATCAATATTGTTGTTTCATTATTACTTGTTGTCGCAGGAAGTTTGGTATATCTGCTTTTTAGACAGAATATTATTCTGTTTGACTTGCTGGAACATCCAAAGTGGTTACAAACATTGTCAATCGAGATACAAACATCTAATGGATTCGTATGTTATTTCTTCTTGTATTGCTTCTCCGATATGGTTTGGTATGCGGCATTGCTGCTACTTGCCTCTACATTCTATATCAAAGGCAATAAGACAAGTACAATACTATTAGTTTTTTCTGTTGTATTGCCGTTTATAATTGAGGGGATGCAGTTTTGTCGCTTATTTCCAGGAACTTTCGATTGGTATGACATTTTTTCTTATTTAATAACTTTTATAATTTTCATTTTAATATGGACATGAAAATAAAATTATTCATCACAGCACAAATTGCTGTAATTATTGTATTTGCAGTGCTTGCACTTAATTGCTCAAGTACACAATCAACGCCATCGTCTTATAGTGGAGGAGGTCAGACTTCATCTTACACGAGTGGCAGGTATAATTATGAACGACAGATTGCAAATAGCAAATCAAATAACAATTCACCATACTCAAGTAATCAAGGTAGTTATGCACAACAATCATCCCATTCGAATAGTAATACTTACAATTC
This sequence comes from uncultured Bacteroidia bacterium, assembly GCA_902791865.1. GTDB lineage: Bacteria > Bacteroidota > Bacteroidia > Bacteroidales > ML635J-15 > Bact-19. The sequence continues at coordinate 130,558 of CADAXK010000007.1, read as the reverse complement.
TTCAAATGCTAATAGTCAATATTCAACATCTGGCACTCTTAATTCAATATTTGGCAAATCAAAAGAAAAAAAGCAAAAGCAAGAAACAAGTAAAGCACCAGCAAAAGAAAATGATGATATTGAAATAGTCTGTCTTGGAAGTGGCTCCAATCATACTGATGCCGTAAAAATGGCACTTAGGTCAGCTATAGAACAAGCATACGGCACATTCGTTTCTTCAAACACTAAACTGCTGAATGACAAACTTGTAGCAGATGAAATCGTATCTATTTCTTCTGGCAACATAAAACATTATGACATACTATCCGAAGCACAAGTCGGAAATCAATGGAATGTTACGGTAAAAGCTATGGTATCAACAGGAAAACTTACATCATTTGTCAAGGCTAAAGGAGGAAGTACGGAACTTTCATGTAGTAATTTTACAATGAATGTTAGGTTAGAAAAGATGAATGAGGATGCAGAGCGAATAGTCCTAAGAAATCTAATACAACAATGCAACGAAATGCTTAAATATGCTCTTGATTATCGTCTAACCGCAGGAAATCCTGTCGTATCTGCAAATGGTAATTACTATGTACTAGTTGATGTCGATTATTTTTTGAATGAAAACTTTTTTAAATGCAAAGAATATATTGTAAATACTATTAATAGCATAAAACTAAACAATGCAGATAGAGCCCAAAGACAGAATATGGGATTACCTGTTTATTACACAAAAATTGGTGATGATGTACAATATTATTTAAGGACAAATTCTTTAAATAAGAAAGATACTTATATTGGCAATGGCTATACATTATTAGAAGGTGGAACTTTATATTTTAATTTTGATACAGAGTTTACCATAAGCAATGGGACAAGAGAAAAGAAGTATAAGTTCACTAAATTTGAAAACACTTGTAATAGTTGTCTAGATCAAGTGAGGCAAGTGCTAAAATTAAGATCATACTATGATTTTTATATGCCGTGGGAAATATTACGAGATAAAAACATCCCTGTATTTCATTGTAATTTACCTTTTGATTTTATAAGTTTAGATGATATGGAAAAAACAAAAAAGATAGAATTAATTCCAGATAGTGAACATTTTAAACTATATATAAAAACAGATAATTTAAATAACAAAATATTGAATTAGTCTTTTAATTACATTCGTATATTAAGATTACGAATACTGATTTACAATTACAGATGTAGTGTATAAAATTTTTTGTAAAGCCGTCCTTTATGGATGGCTTTTTTGTTTTTTCGTGGATTTTTGACGCTTCAAAATTTATACCTATATATCGCACGTTATGGTCATTGTAGAAGAGTGATTTTTGGCGAAAATTTAATTTGTATTTTACATAATAATATGTGGCATAGATATACTATTATTGATTTTTAGTATAAGTATATCTACTTTACTTCTTTCTTGAAGGAATATAACCTAAATTTGTAGTCACATAAAACATAACAGAAAAAGAGAATGATATGGAGTTTGTTGGATGGAGAAAAATATTAATACTAAAAAATATACGAAATGAAAAGATATAAAGATTGTGCGTTAAAGTGCTTGGAAAAGCAGTCAACAAGCGAATTATTAGACCTTGTTGAGAAGATTTGTAACAACAAATCGTATAAGACAGAAAAAAGCCGCACGTGGGTTAGCAATGACACTTTGGTTGTTTATATGGAAAAAGAATCTTTGCCATTGTCAAAATTAATATTAGTGATTCCACAAAATGAAGAAAAACTAATTATTTCCAATATAATTCCAAGTATGGAAAGTGGCATGTCTTCTTTGGATTACTCACAATACAATAAGATTTTAGATACTTTTAAAAATGATGTTTTTTGTGAAATTAAGAACGCTCATTCAAACGAAATAGAGGAGACCCAAGAAGATTATACAATAGAAGAAATAATACCAAAATCATATAATAAGTTAATTATATGGTTAAGTCAGTATCCATTATCAGGTCATCCTTTCGATGAACACAGATGGTTTGATTTTCTAATCGCACTAAGAAGAAATGAGGAATCTTTAAGTGTAAGTGATTTTTCAAAATTTATCAAGGAAGAATATAACTGGTCGGATGACGACTTGTTGCGTTTTGAATTAAAGTATGAAGAACAAATAGATTTATTAGAATATTACGATGAACATAGAGAATATTAATATGTGGTTGACTATTGTATCAATAATAGCTTCACTGGTAACTATATGGCAAGCGTGCATAGCCAAAAAATATAAAAACCAAATTCATAATGTGCTTAACGCTGTAAATATAATAGAAATTTCTAAAAAATTTGAAAGCTCAGCAACAAGTTTCATATTAAATACTAGGGCAGATGATTGGTTCAGAGGAAAAAAATCTGAAAAAATAATAAATCCTATGATAACTATTCTCGTAAAATTATCATCGCTACCCGAACTATCCGACAATTTAAAGAATAAAATTAAGGCTTTAAATAACAATCTTTTGGAATACGAGAAAGCAGATTCAGATAAAAAGCGTAATACCAATATGTTAATATTAGATATTCAAGGTATATTACAAAATGAAGTTGAAAGTCAACTAAATAAACTTTAAGAACTATGTTCGAATACACAACAACACTCTTTCTCGATAAAACACACTTAATTTGAGAATAATATCTTTGTAATAGAAACCGTATTATAGTCTTTGTTGCTGGCAGGGACGAAAAAAAACAATAAAATTATGGAAAATTTTACTATAGATTCGCACATTACAATCGTTAAAATTGATAGTGAAAATGACGGAAAAGACACTATCGACAATCCAAAACAAAAAGAAACATATATAAATGCAAATATTGTTAATTTAACGCCCGACACTCCAATATATAGAATCTTCAAAATAGAAAGATTACTTTCAACACTGAAAGAAAAAAAGTTATGTTTAGTAAAGCCAAAACTATGGGATGATCCTTTTGAAAACTTCTTGTTTAATGCTAGTGGAGTCTTGGATGATGGCTCTATAGTTTCCTTTAAACCTATAAGGGAACAATTTTATGGACAATGTTGGTCTATGAAAGAAGAATGTGATGGCTTATGGAGAAATTATACATCTAATTCTTGCAAGACATGTACTAAAAGTGATTTTAATAAAAGAAAAGGTCATTCTCCAATATCTGCCAAAGTAAAAACTACAGTCGGCAAATTGATGGATGCGTTTTATGACAAAACGAATCCATTACATTATTCGTGTTATTTTATTGGTAAAGTTCGTTATTGCAAAATAGATGAAATTGTTAACTATTTAAAGAACGCTAAAGCTAATATTTGCGACACCTCAAATATTAACCAAGTGTTATCACTATTAATAAAGCGAGAATCTTTTTCTTATGAAGAAGAAGTTCGATTGATTTTTTCAATGCCAAGTCCAGAATCTCAATTTGATATAAATAAAATAAAGAACCCTTGGGATTATAATAGTGATGTCTTTAATTTTTCAATAAATCCCAATCAACTTTTTGATGAAATTGAACTTAATCCTTGGATAGATAATCAAGAATGTGCATCAATTATCAATGAAATAAAAAAATATTACGCTGGGAATGTTGTTAAATCTAAATTGTACAATCATCCCTTCTTTAAAATAAAATTATAATTTTCAGTTAACTAAATTACAGCCATTGCTCTCGGCTAGGATTGTGGGGAATAATAAAAATTCCTAGTACAAATACCATAATTGTACAAGAATAAATATCATGGATTGTATCACAGATTGCGAGGATGAAATTAAAATACCTATGTCGCAGTAATCCCAATGGCTAGGCCGTTTCTATGCCTGCGGCGTTTCAGGGGCTGGCGCCCGTTTAATGGCTGCGCCGTTTCTCGCTTCGCTGTTTGAGTGTTTCACGTTTCAATGGCTACGCCGTTTCTGAGTTTAACTTCGTTGAGGGCTGCGCCGTTTATGGGTTTCTCGTTTAAAGTTTAAGGTTCAAGAGTTCAAGGACTAAAGCCCGTTTGAAGATTTTAAGATTTGAATTCGTGATTTCTGTTGCTGACACCGTTTCAGTGATTTCCGCCCCCCTGAGCCTGTCGAAGGGAAGGATTCAATAGTTTAAGGTTCAAAGTCCTTATTTCACCATCTCCACTTTCATATAATTCGCACCCTTCAAAACATTAGTCAAAATAAAGATACGTATTTCAAAAATCATTATATTTGCGCCATAATCGACATTTCATCATTGACGGCAGAATAAACGCAGGAACAGCAAACGACTAAAAGGGGATACGATTATGAAAGTAAAACTTCAAGAGGGAATAATCAAGTCTTTCTATTGGAATGAAGCATAGGATTCGTGATATACTCATAGTTGCATTCATAATGCTCTGCCATTTCACTTCGATGGCAGCAGACTCAAAGAACCCAAAGCTTTTCATAAAGCGAATACACAAAATAGCAACAGGTTATATTCCGTCGCGCACACTTGCCGACAGTCTCACAAGACTACTTACAGCAAAACAGAAAACAGGAGCCGAAATATTGTGTGATTTTTCAAACCTGCCCCAATGCAATTCCAAACCCGACAGCCTATATATAGGCGACTTGCTCACAATAATACCAAACCATATCGAACAAAAGGAGCGCGACAAGCTATTGTCGTACCTTGAAAATGGCATAAGCCGCAAATACGTATGCAACTATATCATCAACAGCGAAAGTTTCCATAACCTGTGCGCCAAGCATGGAATTGAAAGGGGAAATGCTGGCGTTTTGGAAAATAGGGACAGAAATGCCGAACTGACAATGCTAGCTCAACATGTATTTTCGTTCGCCAACAATAGAAAGGCCTCAGCCGAAGAGCTCAACCTCCTGCTCGACGGCAATGCCACAGCTGCATCAGTCGCCGACAATATAGTGTGCAACAGCCCAATAATGAACGAATTAAGCGACTCTCTTTATGTAGAATGCCTTGCATCGGCGCTCGCCATAAATCTCAGAGATCGGGAAAGAGAACACTATACCGACTTGCTTTCGCAGAACTACACACGTCGTGCAATACTCAGACTCTTCGTCAACAGTGAAGATTTCGACAGCTACTGCAAGGAACACGGAATTGAACGCGGACAACTGCACATCGGCGGCTGGAAGAACAACGAAGACGGACTGACATTCATCGACCACATTTCAGGAACGAAAGTCACAGGATACTTCTCGGCCGACGGCGAGATGTGCTACTTCGACGAAAACGGGATACTGCGCACAAACTGGAACAAAGTCGAATGGGTGACCGACACCATAAGCGAACTTTACTCATACGACAAGTTATGTGCCGACATTGAAAGGCTGTCGGAACAATACCCCTCGCTTCTCACAATCGACACCTTAGGTGCAACCGCCGACAGAAGGATTGTTTTCGACCTCATAATCGGCAATGACAATTCAAGCAGACAAGTCATCGTACAGGCCACATCACACGCACGCGAATACATGTGTAGCCAACTTGTGATGTGCCAGACAGAGCATTTCCTACAAAACTTCTGGTCGGGAACATTTGACGACGCAAGCTATTCGGAACTGATCGAAGACTGCCAACTTCATATAATCCCGATGCTCAACCCTGATGGAGTGTGCATATCTCAATTCGGACTCGACAGCATCCGCGACCCGCATATCCGTGACAACATAATGAAGATATACTACGCAGAAAACCCCAGGGCTCGCAATCGACCGGAACTGAACACATTCCTAAGAATGTGGAAGAGCAACGCCCTCGGAGTTGACTTGAACAGGAACTTCGATGTCAACCGCCATATCAAGACATTTTTGAAGTCGCCCCGTAGCGCAAACTATCGAGGTCCCCACGGGCATTCGGAACTCGAGACGCAAGCTTTGGTCGGACTTGTGGAATCGCTTGGAAACATAGTGACCCTGATAAGCTATCATTCGGCTGGCGAGGAAATTTTCTGGGCATACGGACAGAAAGGCGACTTCCGCCAGCAATGCCAGAACCTTGCCGAAGGACTTAAGGACGTCACCAACTACGAATATCATTCGGAGGAGGATTTCGGCACAGGATGCAGCAACTGGGCTACATCTAAAGGCATAAAGGCCGCCACTATCGAAATCGGTTTGGGTACATCCCCCCTGCCTATATCCCAATTCCAGAAAATATGGAACGACAACAAGGATGTGCTGCCGTTTCTGATGAAAAGCAAATAAGAACTACGCCGTTTCAGGTTCAAGGTTCAACGTTTAACGTTCAAGGTTTAACGTTTAACGTTCAAAGTTCAGAAAGGCTAAAAGGCTAGAAGACGACCTGTCTAGTGGAAGACCAGTCTGTCTGCAAAGACAGCAAGACTGCTCGCCTGTTAGCCTGTAAGACTGTTAGACCGCAAAACATTTAAAACATCAACGAAATCACATCCTCACTTGTTACGCCAATAAAATAATCATCAGGATTTACCTTCGTAAGCAAATCGGCAACGGCATCCTTCTCGTGGCGCACACCAATTAATAATTTCTCGAAATCGCTGACATCACGCTTAGCAAAAAAGTCACCGTAAACCTTTGCAGCAGAGATGATTCCCTTCTCGATATTGAGATGCAACTCGACATTTCCTCCCTTTGTCCTTATCATCTTCGAGAACGAATATTTGGGCGAATGACCGAAATTCCACTCCCATGTGGAGTATTTTTCATCACGCAACTTCTTTATTGCAACAAGATCGTCTTCAGTAAATTCATAAAGTTGACAGTTTGCCCTAGTTTCCATAATATGCTTCATAATCAAGTCGCTGAACTGGAGAACCGTCATCGGCGATTTCAGATGCTCGCTAATGTTTGTAACGCGTTTGCGCACCGATTTTACGGCCTTGTCCTCGAACTTCAGCGGATTAACCTTCAAGGCATTCGACATGTCTGTCATTGCAGTATCGAAAAGCAAGGTTCCATGATGCAACATACGACCGTTGCTTACGCATTGCGCATTGCCAGAAAACTTGCGACCATCAATCATAAGGTCATTTCTACCTTCGAAGCGAGCATCTACCCCAATTCCATTTAGCACCTCTATTATGGGCTGGGTGAAAGTGCGGAAATTGCCCTTGCTATTGCTTTCGACAAAGGTAAAATTCAAGTTCTGCAAATCGTGGAACACAGCACCGCCACCTGTAAGACGCCGCACAACCTTAATGTTCTTTTCCTTCACATAGTCGAGATTTATTTCGGCAAGCGAATTCTGGAACAATCCGACAATTATTGCAGGCTCGTTGCGCCAGAGCATGAATATATCATCGGTAAAATGCGTGAACACATATTCCTCTACAGCCATGTTGAAATAGGCATCGTTGGAGTTGTTGAAAATACAAAGCATAAACGGAATTTATTTTGTTTCTGGTTTAACGTTCAAGGTTTAACGTTCAAAGGTTCGATGATTTGAAAATTTAGAATTTCCCTCCTATCGGCACTACGGAATCCTTACTATAAAGATATACAGAACGGTAGTTGCAGCCGTAGCCTATCCAGAAGCCTTTGGCTTCCTGCCCTTCAGGAGCAACAATGTTGGTCTTTACTGTCGCTGGATTGGTAAACGGGTTGCCATCGGTAAGATAGTTCCTATACCACGATTCCCAGATATTGTACGAAACATTGTCGATTGTCGACAGTTTCAGCGACACAGAATCGCCTTCGCGGAAGCAGAAGATGTCGCCCAATTTATTGATAAACGAATCGCGCTCTTCCTGAGTGAAAAAATTATCGTAGTAGGCATTGCGCTCCATTCCCTTCACAACCATAGCAAACGACATTTCCTCGCCGTCGGCAAGCTTGTCGCTGATAATATGATTCAGCGCATACGGACGGTAATACATCGGCTGGAACTGGTTCTTGACATGAATTGTGTAGTAGTTGCTCTGGTACTTCGGGTCACGCCAGTTTATGCGCATCACGGCAAAGGTATCGCTCATAAAGGTCGGAAACACAGTATCTATCTTGATAGTATCTGGAATGTATGTTGATGATGTATAAGTTTTTCCATCGTACAAAATCTTGAGGTCGTAGCGATGGTTCAATTCTCCCTTGAATTTTGTGCCTTGGAAGCACTTGTATGGCCAGCGCTGAATTGGCAGGTACTGCAAGGTGTCGGAAATGCTTCCGTCCGAAACAATTACGGTAGCCTTTGTATCGTTAATCTGCAAATCATTTACGGCATTGGAATCTAGTTCCTGGAAATATGCTGTGCTTTTCGACAGGAAAACTACAGGATAATCATCGAAATCGACATAGCCATCTACAACCAAACAAGGGTCCGACTGCGGCAAATCGAGCGTAATATCCTTGATGCACGATGAAATTGCTATCAACGACAGCAACACGGCAATTATCGAAATCTTTAGCAAATTTTCTCTCATCGGCATCAGAATTTAAAGTTCCATGTTATTGCTGGCAAAATAGGAATAATCGACAACTGCTTTGCAACCGTCTTGTAAGTGCCATCCTTCACATTTCCTGTGTTATAGACATAAATGAAATAAGGATTCTTGTGATTGTAAACATTGTAGATTGAGAAGTTGAATGACGATTCCCAATTCTTTTTCGTCTTTATATCGTATGTTACCGAAAGGTCGAGGCGATGATAAGCAGGCATACGATACGAATTGCGTGAGCCATACACATTTACATAATCTCCATCAATCATATAGGATGCAACCGGCAAGGTCGTGGTATTTCCTGTCGCATAAACAAAAACGGCAGATGCCGTAAGCCTTTCTGTAATCTGATAGGTGGCAGTAACGGACAGGTCGTGGCGACGGTCGTACTTGGCAGGGAAAGGATTTCCGTTGTCGATGTCATCGAAAATCTTGTCCGTTTTCGACCAAGTGTAGCCAATCCAACCAGTGAAAAGACCTACGCGTTTCTTGAAGAAAAATTCCACTCCATACGAATAGCCCTTGCCAAAGATGAAATAGTTGTCGGCATTGTCGGATATGTCGTCACCAGGCAAAGCTCCGTCCATGTACTCTATCTGGTTTTGCAATGTCTTGTAATAAACCTCGATTGAACCTTCAAACTTGTCGTTGAATAGGTTCTGGAAATATCCGAGAGCATACTGGCTGCCCTTCTGCGGCTTCACAACATCGCTGCAAGCCACCCAAAGGTCAATAGGCAAGGTAGTTGCAGAAATTGATGCCAAGTGTATATACTGCGAATTGCGCATGTATGATGCCTTGATGGATGAATTTTCGGTTATCGAAACCTTGAACGATGCACGCGGCTCTATATCCCAGTAAAAAGCCACAGGCTGATTGTCCTTGTAACGGATTTCATCAATAGTATTCTGGTGCAATTCGTCCTTTATGTAACGAGTAAATGGTCCCACCTGAACGAAATACGAATTACGCACACCAAGATACAGCGTGAAGCGGTCGTTTATCTTGAAATCGTCGCCGATATAAATGCCGACTTCGTGGGCAAACTGGTTGTTGTTGTTCGAGAAGTCGGAACCGAGCGTAGTGTCGGAAATTTCGGCAGCCAGCGTATTGGGCGTAAACTTGTGATGCGTGTATTGAACGCCGAACTTCACCGTATTTTTAGGTCCAGCAAGCCAAGTGAAATCCTGCTTCAGGTTCCAGTCGTTGATGCCCGACTTCTGCTTTATGGCAAAGCCTGAAGAATTTTCGTTGCTCTCTGCATTTTCGTCAACCATAGTCAGCATCTCAACGGAAGTATTGAACTTGTAGTTAGACCAAATAAGGCTGGTATTTGAAAAGAACTTGTTGTTGAACACATGATTGTAGCGCAAGGTAACAAAGCCATTTCCCCACGGCATATTCATGTTGAGCCCCATCTCCTTGCTTCCGAAACGGAACTTGTCGTAACCATAGTAACCGCTGAGGTATAGTCGGTTGTTGTCGTTTATAATCCAGTTTGCCTTGGCATTGACATCGAAGAAGTAGTAGCCAGAAGTCCTCAGTAGCGAAGTTTTCTTTGTAAAAGGACGAATCAGCGCATCAATGTAGGTTCTTCGTGCCGAAACTATGAACGAAGCCTTGTCCTTCACAATAGGTCCCTGCACCGTAAACCTTGATGAAACTGAGCCTATTCCGCCTTCAAGATGATATTCCTTCATGTTTCCGTTTTTCATGGAAATGTTTAATACAGAGCTAATCCGTCCGCCATATTCGGCAGGCATACCACCCTTGAACATCTCCATATCCTTTACGGCATCGGCATTGAAAACGGAGAAGAATCCGAAAAGATGCGATGCATTGTAAACGGTTGCCTCATCGAGCAGGATTAGGTTCTGGTCGGGACCACCGCCACGGACATAAAATCCGGCATTTCCATCGCCAGCCGACTGCACACCAGGCATCAACTGTATGGTTTTCAGCACATCGACTTCACCCATGAAGGCTGGCAAAGTCTTCACCGTCTCCACAGGCAGACGCACCACGCTCATCTGACTGCTCTGCACATTGGCCTTGCGCTCGGCACTCACAACGACCTCCTGCGTCATTATTGCCGACGATGACATTTGCACGGTAAGCGTCTTGTCGGAAGTAAGATTAATGTGTATTGTGTCGTCGCTATAGCCGATGAACGAATAGATGATATCGTAGGTACCGCTTGGGAGTGTCAGCGAATAGAAGCCGTAGCCGTTTGCACTTGTGCCGATTGTCTGTCCGGCAACCATTACATTGGCACCAATCAGGTCTTCGCCAGTAGCCTTGTCCTTTATGTAGCCGCTAATCGTATATTTCTGTGCAAAGGCAAACTGCGGCAACATCATAATTGCCAACAAGATACAATATACGAAACTACGCTTCATCTCCTAATCGAAATTGGGGTGCAAAGGTAAGGAAATATATGAAATAAATTTGAACTTTAACCGAATTTTAATATCGAATGGCGAGCAATGCGATTTTCACCTTCTTCCAAGCACTTTTTTCAGTATGGTAAGTGTATGAATCTCATTGATAATCAATATTCCAAATGCTATTGCCACAGTTGCCTTCAAAGCCCAGAAACCACTTGCAAGAGCGGCAGAATACTGGTCAGCAACTATGTTGTAGGCCGTCCAGAAAATTCCTGCACCAGGGACTAGAGGAAAAATGCCACATATAAGGAACACTGCCAACGGGCACTTTCTGATTATCGAAAACATTGTCGATACGAATGCCACGAGAGCCGTTGAAAAGAAAACAGTCACAGCCATCGACATTGCAGTATATCTTGAAAGTACAAGGTAAAGTAGCCAACCGAACATTCCTGCAAGTCCGCAAAAAATGTAATTTTTCCTTGGCACACCGAAAAGTACCGAAAATGCCAAAGTTCCTGCAAATGCCGATATTAATTGCACAGCAAATCCAGATGTACCACTATCGGCTGTAAGGTCTTGAAGTTCTTTCATCTGCCCCGAAATGCCTGCGTCAATCATAAACGACACCGCCACACCGATTGCAATACATAGGAAAGTAAGCATGGCATCGAGAAGTCGCGTAACACCGGCAATGTAGTCGGCATTTGCTATGTCGCGGATTCCGTTTGTGAACGGCACACCGGGAATCAAAGGAATCACCGCACCGATTATCATGTTGCTCAAGTGCGTGCCGAGTCCCATTGCATACATTGCCATACAAAGTAGCGAAGCAAACAATCCACCGACGAAATTACCCATAATCCTCGACATATACCTGAATCCAACGAAAAGCATGAAAGCCCATAGCAACATACCAGCGATAAACGCAGCAATGCAGTCGTAGAATCCTCCGCCGAACACAATACAAAATGCCGCACTACCTACCGCAGAAGCAGCAATCTGTTCGACTATCGGTTTGGCTTTCATACTGCGTATTTGTTTAAGCCTGCGTTCCGATTCATCAAGGTCGCACTTACCAGCCTCGACATCGCGCGAAAGTTGTTTCACCTCAACAACCTTATCAAGACAAGTCCCCCGTATGGGAATATATTTGGTACGCGCGTAGGTTCTTTCGGTGGCCATGATGCCGTTGCTGAGCACAAAGAAATTTTCATCATCGATGCCGAAATGCCTGGCAATGCGCGTCATGGTCTCCTCGACATTTGAAATTTCGTCGCCATTTTCGAGAAGAATAGAACCAGCATCGTATGCCAAGTCCATGATGCGCCTTCTCTCCGAAGCCGTCAACTCATTTTGAGCACTGGATTTTGCCTCTCCCATAGTTATTTTACAACAGATTCACTTATTGCCTTGTATAGTTCGGGCAGACGCTTCGAAATAGCCACTGGACGATTGTTCTCGATGAAGCAATGTGTACTCTGTGCCGTACACACAATCCTGTCGCCTACACGCATTGTGTACGAAATATCAAACTTCAGTTCGCTGAATTTGGCGACAGAAACTTCAATCTCAATAATATCCTTGAATGTAGAAGGACTTTTATAGTTGCATGCCACAGCAATAACAGGAGAAAAAACGCCCTCGGCTTCAACCCTGTCGAATCCATAGCCCAAACTGTCGAGCCATGCCACTCTCGCCTCCTCCATGAAACGCACATAGTTTGAATGGTGCGTAACTCCCATTTTGTCACATTCGTAATACTTCACTTCATGCCTGTATGTATGCATAATTGTATCGTTTTAAGAATTGGCGCAAAGATAAAGCAAAATGATTTACGATTTACGATTTTAGATTTACGATTTGGGGCATTTTTTTTAATTTTGCACAAAAATTCAAAGACAATGAAAAACGACATACCAGTACTATTACTCACCGGCTACTTGGGTAGCGGAAAAACCACTTTGGTAAACAACATATTAAGCAATAAGAAAGGCATTAAGTTCGCAGTGATAGTGAACGACATAGGCGAAGTAAACATAGATGCCGACCTCATCGAAAAAGGAGGAATAGTCGGTCAAAAGGACGACAGTCTTGTGGCATTGCAAAACGGATGCATCTGCTGTACACTGAAAATGGACTTGGTGGAGCAACTCACCGAAATTGCCAGTCAGCACAAGTTCGACTATATTGTAATCGAAGCAAGCGGAATATGTGAACCCCAGCCAATTGCTCAGACAATATGCTCAATACCAAGTCTCGAAGAAAAATACACGCGACATGGAGTGCCTTACCTCGACTGCATTGTCACAGTTGTGGATGCCATGCGCATGAAAGACGAATTCGGTTGTGGCGAAAGTCTTACAAAAAAGCACATTGCCGAAGATGACTTGGAAAACCTTGTAATACAACAAATTGAATTCTGCAACATCATATTACTAAACAAATCATCGGAAATAAACGAGATAGAACGCAACCGCCTGAAAGAAATAATACGGGCAATACAATCCAAGGCACAAATCATTGAATGCGATTATGGGAATATTGACCTCGAAGAAATTCTCTATACAGGAAGTTTCGATTTCGAAAACACTGCAACTTCGGCAACTTGGATTCGCGAAATAGAGGACATTCACGATGACGACCATGATGAGCACGACGAGCACGAGCATCATGAGCACCACGAAGAACATGGGCACGAACATCATCATCACGAACATGAGCATCACCACCACGACCACGAAGGTGGAGAAACAGAAGAATACAACATTAGCACTTTTGTCTATAAGGCACGACAACCGTTCAACCTTGGTCGTTTCGATGACTTTGTAGCACGCAAGATGCCCAAGAACATAATCAGATGCAAGGGAATGTGCTATTTCAAGGACGAGTTCGATGTATGCTATTTGTTTGAACAGGCCGGGAAACAAATCAGTCTGCGCAATGTAGGTCAGTGGTTCGCCACCATGCCCGACGACGAACTTGAGGATTTCATTCTACGCAACCCTGCCGTACTCCGCGACTGGGACGACACCTACGGAGACCGCATGCAAAAGTTGGTATTCATAGGTCAGAACATGGACAAGGAAAAGATTCGCGAAGATTTGGATTTGTGTTTGACGGAATAGGCGACAGACAGGTTCTATGGCTGCGCCGTTTCTGGTTTAACGTTCAACGTTTAAGGTTTCTGGTTTAACGTTTAACGTTTCTGGTTTAACGTTCAACGTTTCAATGCGGCGTTTCTGTAGAGACGCGCCATGGCACGTCTTTACAGGGGATGACGCCGTTCAATGTCGGGTCGCGTTTTAAACGTGACCGCACACAAGAAACGGTTCAATGTTCAAAGAATCGCGCCATGGCACGTCTATACATGGGTAGACACCCGTATCTAGGTTTTGCGTTTGAAAATTTAGCTTGCGCTGAGCTAAAGGTTGATGATTTGAAGATTTAAAAATTCAACAATTTAATGATTTGATGTTTGTAGCGGCGCAATGATTTGCGCCGCTAATATTCGTACATCAAAAATTGCTAATCGTATTTTGAAATTCGCAAATAATGTTTATCTTTGTCCTCATAATACAACATATTAGTTTCTAATGAAGAATTTTATATTTATTTTAGGAATACTGCTTGCTATTGTAGCAAGCAGCAATATGGGATTTGCACAGACCGATAATATCGCCAAAAGCGAGATAAATAGCCTTGAAGGTAGTTCCCGTATGGTAAGAAATATCCCTTCCGGCTGTTCTGGATGGGGAACTTTTACCAACTTTACGGCTACCGATATGAATGGGGTAACTCACGACATTCAAAGTTATTTGAACCAAGGAAAGTATGTTGTAATCGATTTCTTTTGTGCGTGGTGCAGTCATTGCTGGAATTATTATCAGAGGGGTACTCTTGAAGAATTATACGATACGTACGGAGATGGCGGTACTGGAGAGTTTGTCGTTCTGATGGTAGAAAATGAACTTACTAATACCGAAGCTCAGTTAACAGGCACAACAACAGACGAGACACATGAAGGTCTGTCGCAGGGAGACTTTACAAGTGACGGTACAAATCCGATTCCTATTATTGACGCTACCGAAGACCTTGTAGTAAACGTCTCCTTGTATGAAGAATATTATCCTGCAGTTTATCTGTTTTGTCCTTCTGGATATGTTTATGAAATTTATAACCGAATAAATACAGTAGATGATATATACAATTTTGCAATAAGAAATTGCCTTAGCGAAACATCCCTGCCTCTGGTTGAAATAAACATATCCGATTATATATATGCAGGACAGACGGTTACATTTTCCGCTTGCGTTGCAAGTATAAGCGATGCCACTTATGCTTGGACTTTCGAAGGTGGAACACCGGAAACATCAACGGAAGAATTGGTAAATGTGACTTGGAATAATGAAGGCCGGCACAATGTATCTCTCGTTGTTGCTAATGAGAATGGATCAATAACTAAGACTAGAGTCGTCAATGTTTATGATTGTTCTGCAGGCATTTCTGTGTTCCCATTTGTAGAGGATTTTGAGTATGGACCAGGGTGCTGGACGTTGGAAAGTGAAGAAACGACGAATGAAGTAATTATAGGAGAATATTCCACTGGCATGAACGGACTGATATTCAGCAGTTATAACGAAGCCAACAATTACAACCAGTATTTCATTTCTCCCGAACTACATCATGAGACAGCCCTTAAACTGTCGTTTAAGTACAAGATGGACAATGAAGGTAGCACAGGCGAAAACTTCTATGTAAAGTATTCAACAACAACATCCGACATCTCAAGTTTTATAACGCTTGGTTCGATGATTACTTCAAATTCTTTGGAGTGGGAAACATACACTGGAACTCTTCCTGCCGACGCCAAGTACTTTATGATAAATTACAATACTGATTATCAATTTAGGTTGCATATTGACGATTTGACCATAAAAAGGGCTCCCATTTGGTCTTGCGACTTCGAGGGTGATGAAACGTGGACTTTCGGAAACGACACTACTGGAAATGTACAATGGCAAATAGTTACTCCCGAAACTTATCCCGACGTACTTATCTCGGGCACTAATGCATACTTTAATCCTTTCGTGTTTCAAGGTGATACTCTTAACGAAACCCCAGAACATTGGGCAATGGTTGAACTTATAAGCCAATTGACTGATTTGGGAGGACCCGGACAGGTGGCAGAAAGCCCTTGGATTGAGTTTTCCGGCATCGACCTTAGCGAAGCCCAACACCCCAAAATCACATTCAGGCAAATGTTCAGGCAACTAAATGGAATAGAAACAATAGTAATGGTTTCGACCGACGGACAAACTTGGACCGAACATAATTTAAACGAAGAAGTTGAAAGCAACCAATACGGACAAAACTCAATAACCAAAGGCGTTAACATTTATGAGGCGGCAGGTGCGGAAAATGTTACAATTCGTTTTCTTGTAAATTCCGATGCTAGCGTTTCGCAAATGGGATACGGCTGGCAGATAGACGATATAAAGATTTTGGAAGCGCCAGCCTGCGACCTTACTTTGAACGCGGCAAGAATAAGTATGTTCGGGTATGTTGACTACAGAAACCTGCCAGATGATTTTATGGCAGGCGAGGACGAATCCACAAGAATAGACTACGCATACCAGTTATACGACCCATACGCGCAAAGTCCTCGCCAGCAATGGTTTACTCAAAACGGATTTGCAGCATTCAACATCGAGGTTCTCAATAATGGCTACGATACAATCACACCGAAAGCAAGAGTTAAGGTCTTTAATCCGAACGGTGACTTGATATACGACAAGATTGCTGAAGGAACCTTCGCATTGCAAAGCGATCAGTCGGATACTTTGGACCTTGCAAGGAATACTGGAGATATGGAAAACTCGACTGTTTTCCGTTTCTATGTAGATAGTGAAGATGAAATAGCTCCGGGCAGATACAATGTCGAATTCGAGATACTCACTGATGACCGTGACGAAGACAATACCGACAACTACTCTACCCAGTATTTCTACATTACCGATAGTCGGTATTCACCATCCTACGATCAACCTAATGGATATTTTTGGCCAAGTAATTATGGAACCGAAGTAGGCACTTATTTTACATACTATTACGAACCCGACAGGGATGTAAAGGTTGACGCCTACATCGATGCACACACAACAGCAGAAACACAGTTGCAAGCAATTGTGTATATATATAATAATGAAGAATATACACAGGTGTTGTCATCTGACATAGTAAATATAACTGAAGATATGCTCGGCTCGTGGGTGAATTTTTCTTTCAACGGTGCTTTTAATGTTACATTTGACGAAGGACAGAATTCTGTAGAATATCTGATCACAATCAAAACAATAGAAGGAACTTTAGCCATAGGGTCTTACAATTTGCTGACTAATAAAGGTAAGAGAACTCGCATAAAAAACGGTGACACCTGGTACTATTTAGGGAAGAATGCTGCTATAAGGCTTCGTGAATTTGAATATGCAATTACTGTAGAGTCGTCAAATACGGAATATGGTACTGTAAGTGGCAGCGGCGAATACGATGATGGATCGGAAGTAATAATAACAGCAATGCCAAAACAAGGCTATCGCTTTGTTTCGTGGAGCGATGATAACACCGAAAATCCACGAACAATTACGGTTACAAGCGACAGCACGTTTGTAGCGAACTTCGCAGAGAACAGCAGCGACATACAGGCAAAGTTCTATGCCGATTCCAATGCTACTGCCGAAGCAGGTTCATCAATGACCATTTTATCAACTGAAGACTTTGTCATTTATCCCGTTATTCTCAACGCTGGACCAGATGAGGCTACTGACACTGTAACTATTGACTTGCAGATAAATGGCAATTCCATATTGGCAGGTGGAGCAGAGTCAATATCATTGGCTTCACAGCCTCTGCCAGTTAACCAGCCATCTACATTATTTCAAGATGACGGAGCTTTGGCTTTTTCTGCAGACGAAATGGATTCGTATGGATTAACTGGCACTTTCGAGCTATGCTTAATTGCAAATTACAACGGCAGCGACCCAGACACCTCAAACAACATAACTTGCATAACAGTTACAAGGCAACAGCAATACACGATTACCGTCTTGTCAAACAATGAAGCATACGGCTCCGTCACTGGTGGAGGAACTTATGAAGATGGTTCTTCTGTTCTAATTTCAGCAATGCCATATAGTGGCTACAGCTTTGTTTCGTGGAACGATGGCGACGAGCTAAATCCGCGAACTATTGTCGTCACAAGCGACTCCACTTTCATTGCCGATTTTGATAAGTGTGAAATAACATATACCATCGACACGGTGGTAAACAATTTTGTCACAGTCGGCGACCATACGTTCTATTCCACTGGCAATTACTCGTTTGCCGTGCTTCACGAAACTGATTGCGATACCATTTTCGACATACGCCTTCGTGTGCTTGCCGAACCAGTATATGACATTGGTCCCAATCCGGCAAAAAGCCTGCTCAATATCAATTCAGACGGATTTATTTCGGCAGTGGAGTTCTATTCCACCACGGGACAGCTTGTTATGCGCAAGGAAGTAAACGGCTACGAAGCGGAATTAGATGTGGAAAGACTTATGAATGGTGTGTATATTGTAAGGATTTACGGCGAGGAAAGCAGTCTGCCATCGGTGTATCGAATTGTAAAGGAGTAGAGAATGGTAAAGACGGTTTTATTCTAAAGATTTTGTATCTTTGTAGCCTAATTTTGAAAGTAGTCGAATGAGGAAGCTATTATCAATAATATTTTTTGTTTTGCTTTGCTGTTATGCTATGGCTTACGATTTTTCGGCAGTATGCAGTAGCGGACAAACATTGTACTATAACATTACTTCCAACGTGGAACCTTATACGGTGGAAGTTGTACCAGAAAATGAAAGTTTGCCACCCTATACAACCTATCCCACTGGCGACCTCGAAATTCCAGAAACGGTTGAGTATAATAGTATAACATATACCGTCACGAGCATTGGTGAGTTGGCATTTTGTCAATGTAGCGAGCTGACAGGCACTTTGACTATTCCAGAATCAGTTACAAACATTGGGGCTCACGCATTTGAAGTTTGTAGCGGACTGACAGGCGATTTGACTATTCCAGAATCGGTTACAAGCATTGGCGATTATGCTTTTAGCGAGTGTATCGGACTGACATCGGTATCATTACCCAACTCTGTTGCAAGTATTGGCAATGATGTGTTTTGGGGGTGCAGCGGGTTTACAGAACCAGTCTATAATGCCAATAGCTTTGTTTTTTTTCCAAATGGATATACAACAGAATATACAATTCCAGATGGAATACAGAGAATTGAAGGCGGTGCATTTAAAGATTGCAGCAGTTTGACAAGCATTACAATTCCCGAATTTGTTACATTTATTGGGGATGGAGCATTTTTTAATTGCAGTGGTTTGACATCATTTACAATTCCAAATTCTATTACGAGCATTGGGGAATATGCATTTTATGATTGTAGCGGATTGACTACAGTGAACTTTTATGCACAAAATTGCACATATATGCCACATGCCTGGTATAATGCAACATTTACAACCTTGAATATTGGTGAAAGAGTTAAAATTATTCCTGATTATGCATTTAGTGGTTGCACAGGATTGACCGAAATAACAATTCCTGATTCCGTTGTGTACATTGGCTATGAAACATTTTGCAGCGGACTTATTACAGTTAATTTCAATGCAACAAGTTGTACCACAATGTATCAGCCTTTTACTATTTGTGAAGCATTAGCGACATTGAATATTGGCGAAAATGTCACAAATATTCCCGAAATGGCATTTTGGGGAGTCAACATTTCCAATATAAATGCATATTCATATACCCCGCCAACTATTGATGAGATAGCATTCGAAAATGGGGTTTACTTGACAGCCAACGTCTATACACCTTGTGCTGCTGCCAATAGTTACCGAAATTACCAAATATGGGAGCAATTTGCAAATATTCAGGGTGATACAACAGTCAACTTCTCAATTTCAGTTCAAACAGAAAACGAAACTATGGGAAGTGTGACTGGCGGTGGTAACTATTCGTGCGAAGCAGAAGCAAGCATTACCGCTATGCCAGGTACAGGCTACCGCTTTCTACAATGGAACGACGGCAACACCGACAATCCACGAACTGTCGTTGTTACTGCTGACAGCACTTTTACCGCTGGTTTTAGGGCAGTTTACACTGTTACCGTACTGTCAAACAACGAAGCATACGGCTCCGTATCTGGCGGCGGCACCTACGATGAAGGTTCTGAAGTCGTTGTAACTGCAATTCCAAATCAAGGCTACCGCTTCCTGTCGTGGAACGATGGCAACACTGAAAATCCGCGTACAATTATAGTTACAAGCGACAGCACGTTTGTGGCGAACTTTGAGCAGATACCGCTATACACGATTACAGTCTTGTCAAACAACGATGCCTACGGCATGGTTTCTGGCGGAGGAACTTACGAGGAAGGAACAGAAATAATGCTGATGGCAATGCCAAACGGAGGCTATCTGTTTGATTCGTGGGAAGATGATAATGCCGAAAATCCACGAACAATTACTGTTACGAGCGACAGCACTTTCATTGCCGATTTCGTTAAGTGCGAAATAACACAAACCATCGACACCACAGTAAACAATTTTGTCACTGTCGGCAACCACACGTTCTATTCCACTGGCAACTACTCGTTTGCCGTGCTTCACGAAACAGATTGCGATACCATTTTCGACATTAACCTTACGGTGCTTGCCGAGCCTGAGCCTTTCGACATAGAGCCTAATCCCGCCAAGAGCATCGTAAACATACATTCCGATAGTTTCATTTCGCATGTGGAGTTCTACTCCCCTACCGGACAGCTTGTTATGCGCAAGGAAGTGAACGGCAATTTTGCCGAATGTGATGTGGAAAGCCTTGTTTCGGGAGTATATATTGTAAGAATTTTCGGCGAGGAAAGCAGTCTGCCGTCGGTTTATAGAATTGTAAAGGAGTAGAGAATGGTAAAGACGGTTTTATTCTAAAGATTTTGTATCTTTGTAGCCTAATTTTGAAAGTAGTCAAATGAAGAAACTATTATCAATAATATTTTTTGTTTTGCTTTGCTGTTATGCAATGGCATACGACTTTTCCGCTGTATGCAGCACAGGGCAAACTTTGTATTACAATATTACATCCGATGTAGAACCTTATACGGTGGAAGTAACTTCTGAAAATGCAGACGGGTTTTATACAACCTATCCCACTGGCGACCTCGAAATTCCAGAAACGGTCGAGTATAATAGTATAACATATTCGGTTACGAGAATTGGCGATAAAGCATTTAATGGTTGCGGCGAACTGACCTCGGTTTCAATTCCCAATTCTGTCACTAGCATTGGCGAATATGCATTTGAAGATTGTACTGAACTTACGTCGGTTACAATTCCTAATTCTGTTACAAGCATTGACAGTTATGCATTTCTTTATTGCAACGGACTGGAAACTATAATAATAGGCAGCGGGGTAACAAACATTGGCACAGATGCGTTTGCTGGTTGCAGCATACTGACTTCAATCTCCGTTGAAGAAAGCAATAGTACATTCGATTCGCGAGACAATTGCAATGCGATAATCCAAACGGAAACAAACATACTGGTCTTAGGTTGCAAAAATACAACTATCCCCAATTCGGTCACAAGCATCGGCGAGGATGCATTCTACGGCAGTGATTTGGAATCAATCACAATCCCCAATTCGGTAACAACCATTGCAAACGGAGCTTTTTCTAATTGTATAAATTTAACAGAAATAACAATACCGGAATCTGTTACAAGCATAGGAATTTATCGTTATGTATTTAGTGAATGTGTAGCACTGGAATCAATTATTGTTGACGCCAACAACACTACTTACGACTCTCGCGACAATTGTAATGCAATAATTGAAACAGAAACCAATACTTTGATTGCAGGGTGCAAAGGCACAATAATACCAAATTCAGTTGAAAATATTAGTCATGCTGCTTTTATGGGTTCGGGATTGAGAAAGGTGTATATTCCCAATTCAGTTACTAATATTGCTAACGAGGTCTTTTATGGTTGTCGTAGTCTAACATCGGTAACAATAGGTAGTTCAGTGACAGAAATTGGAGAGCTTGCATTTTATGAATGCGTAAATATCACAGAAATAAACTTATCAACCACCACCCCTCCTGCTCTTGGCGAAAATGTTTTCACAGAAACAATATATAATTCAGCAACAGTTTGGGTGCCGAGAGGATCAGGGGGAATTTACATGAATACCGAATTTTGGACACAATTCTCTACTATTCGAGAGGTTCCCTACTACTGGTTATGCAACTTCGAGGACGAAGAAACGTGGACTTTAGGAAACGACCAGCAGGATGGGAATGTGCAGTGGCAGATTTTAACGCGTGAGACTTATCCATCTAGTCTTTACACCAGTGATAATGATGCATACATAAGACCTTTTGTCTTTTATGGCGATACATTGAACAATACGCCAGGACATTGGGCAATGGCGGATTTGATTAGCCAAGTGGCTAGTTTTGGAGGACCTGGGCAGGTGGCTGAAAGTCCGTGGATTGAGTTCAGCAACATTAACTTGATTGAAGCGGAACAACCACAAATTACATTCCGACAAATTTTTAGACAACTTAATGGCGTAGAAACATCAATAAGAGTTTCGATTGACGGCGGACAAACATGGACCGACCATATTGTAAACGAAGAAGTTGAAAGCAATACATACGGAGAATATGAAATACGAACTGGCATTCGTGAGGCAGCTGGAGAAGGAAATGTTAAAATTCGTTTTCTTATTAATTCTGATGCACATGCCGTGCAAATGGGTTATGGTTGGGAAATAGATGACATTGAAATAAAAGAGGCTCCCGATACTATTATAGCAACTGCAGGCGAAGGAGGAACGATTTCTCCCAATGGTGAAGTACTGGTGGATATTGGCGAAAGTGTAACATTCACAATCACTCCCAACGATGGTTATCGCATTGCAAGCGTAATGGTTGACGAAACCGAAAATGTTACCGACCAACTCGTTGATGGTACTTACACATTTGTGGATGTTATAGAAAATCACACGATTGCAGCTACCTTTGAAGAAATCCACACATACACCATTATCGTCCTTTCAAACAACGATGCATACGGCATGGTATCGGAGGGAGGGACATTCGAGGAAGGTGCAGTTTTTGAGATTGCTGCAATGCCAAACGATGGCTACCGCTTTGTTTCGTGGGATGATGGCAATATGGATAATCCGCGAACTATAATTGTTACAAGCGACTCGACTTTTGTGGCGAACTTTATACAAATTGATATTGATGGTGGCATTGAAAGGCGAAATGTACTTGTCGAATTGTTCGCATATAAAAATTGTGGCTATTCGCCGTATGCAGCTGCTGCTCTTGACAATATGGAAGCGGCGGACTCTCTGAACATCATAGTCATAGATCATCATGTCAGTGATACATACGGATATACAGAGTCAATGAATCGTTTCTATTATTGGGCAGAAAAAGATGATATATTAGGTCAGAGCTATGGGTTTGATGGTACACCATCGGTAGTTTTTGATGGGTATTTAGGAATGTCAGGTACAAATACAAATGTAGATGAAATGCAAGAGACATACATTGGTTACTATAACAATGTAAAGGCTATCAAATCCATATATAGTCTTACTGCAGAATTAGAACAAACAGAATTTAATGGCAGGACATTTTCACTGAATGTTACTGCCGAAAAACATTCGGAATACTTTGGGGATGACCAGATTGTCGTAATGGCGGCACTTGCCGAAGATATTGATTACGATTGGAGCGTGGCAGGAAAAATCAACAACCTTGTACGGGTTTTATATCCGGATGAAAACGGAACAGAAGCGATTTTCGATGAAAACAACAGATTTTCAACTAATATAACAATTGATGTCAGCGATGAATACGATATGAGCAAGTGCAAGGTCGTAGTATGGATCGAGAATCATACACAAGGTCGTGTAATGCAATCAAAGCGTTTCAATGTTATGGATTTCTACAACTTACAAGCACAGCAATATACCATTACCGTTCTTTCAAACAACGACGTATACGGCACTGTTTCGGGCGGCGGTACATACGATGAAGGATCAGAAATCACACTTATCGCAATGCCAAACCAAGGTTATCTATTTGATTCGTGGGAAGATGGAAACTTTGACAATCCACGTTCGATAGAGGTCACAAGCGACAGCACTTTCATTGCCGACTTCGTTAAGTGCGAAATAACACAAGCAATCGACACCGTTGTGCCGAACTTCGTTACAGTCGGCGAGCACACCTTCTACTCTACCGGCAACTATAGTTTTAGCGTGTTGTCCGAAAACGACTGCGATACCATTTTCGACATTCGCCTTCGTGTCCTTGCCGAACCAGTATATGACATCGGTCCCAATCCGACAAAGAGCCTACTCAATATAAATTCAGACGGTTTCATCTCGGCAGTGGAGTTCTATTCCACCACGGGACAGCTTGTTATGCGCAAGGAAGTGAACGGCTACGAAGCAGAATTCGATATGGAAGGACTTGTGGATGGAGTGTATATTCTGAGGATTTACGGCGAGGAAAGCAGTCTGCCATCGGTAAGTAAGGTTGTAAAGGAGTAAATTTATGCAAACAATTAATAGATATATGGTTATGAAATTTTCGAAAGTGCATGCGACTTTGTTTGTCGCGATAGTTCTAATGCTGTCAATGGCTTCGTGCCACAAGGAAGCGGTTATGATTAATCCGTTGGCAACACTGAATATAGAATTGACGAAAAAATATATCGCTGATGGTATTGTAAGCAAAAGTCAAGTCACCGAGTTTGACGCAGAGATTTCCGTTGCGTACGAGGACGACACTACGGTGTACAACGGTAGGTTCGTAGCTGCTGACGACATATCAGACTTATATATGTACGACTATGGCCACAGCGATAAGTTGTATGCCGTACAGGGGAAACCTTTCCGCGTACTGGTGGATGCGATTATCGGTGGTATAGTGTTTCATGGTGAATCGGAAATCTTTATCCTCGATAACGAACCTATGACCACATCCATAGATATGGTATCGTCGTTCAATTATGTTGACCTTGGTCTGCCTAGCGGACTAAAGTGGGCGAACTGCAACCTAGGAGCAAGCGCACCGGAAAGAACCGGCAAATACTATGCTTGGGGCGAAGTTGCAGAAAAACAGGCATACAGCTGGGATACATACGAATTCTACAAAGACAGTTCGCTTGTGAAATATACGGATTCGGATGGATTGACCAGTTTGGAAACTGACAATGATGCAGCAACAGCAATGCTCGGCTCGGCATGGAGAATACCAACAAGAGAGAATTTCGCCGAATTGTACGACAACTGCAACAAGCAATACATAACTCAGAATGGAGTCACAGGTTACCGCTTTACAGGTCCTAATGGAAACAGCATCTTCTTACCTATGGCTGGTGGTCGCGATGGCGAAGGTCTATTGAGCAACGGCGAAAGTGGTTTCTACTGGGTTAGCACTTTGTATTCAGAAGACCCCGAATATGCGTGGGGATTCATCATTGAACCTGCATCTTGCTACGAAACAAGCTATTACAGAATGCTGGGACAAACGATAAGACCAGTGTATAATGGACAATGAATAATGGATAATTGTAAGGTAGTTGCGTGCAACTACCTTACACAGAAACCTAAAAACTTTTTTCTTCGCGTATCATAAATTTTATTATCTTGCGTTTTTATTTTGAACACAAGATATTCTTATGAAGAAAATATTAGTCATTGCAATATTAAGCTTGATATTTGCGGCTAAATCTTTTGCTGGACTTGAAGTTTATTTCATGTACACTAAATTCAATTCGCCGCAAGGCCAATACATTGAAACATACATGAGTACAATAGGCTATTCAACTATCTTGAAGGAAATCGGTAACGGAAAATTCCAATCGGAGATAGAAGTTGTAATGATTTTCAAAGTCGGCGATTCTATTGCAAATTTCAAGAAATATGTCCTGCACGGACCAGAAATTACCGACACAACTGCCCCCATCCCTAACTTTATTGATGCACAACGCGTAAACCTTCCAAACGGCACATACACTTTCGACATAAGCATACGCGACATCAACAGCGACAAGCCGCCATACTGCTTCTCCGACACAATCGTAATGGATTTCGGCGACGAAGTGAAATTCAGCGACATCGAACTTGTCGAAAGCTACACAAAGGCGTCCAGCGAGTCGTCGATTACCAAGAGCGGATACGACCTAGTTCCGTATGTTGCAAATTTCTTCCCCGAAAATATGAATTCGCTTAAGTTCTACATCGAGGCATACAACACCGACAAGGCACTCAACGACGACTTTATGCTAAAATATCACATTGACGACTACCAGTCGGGCAAAGAAATGCCACAATGTAGCCGTTTCAAGAAGATGAAACCAGCCGAAGTCATCCCGTTTATAGGAGAACTGAACATCGAGAAACTTCCCAGTGGCAACTACAACCTTGTGGTCGAAATAGTCAACAGGAACAACGAACCTGTAACAAAGAGCGTCTACTTCTTCCAGAGGCAGAACAAGAGCACATTCAGCAACGAGGAATACGCGGCACGGGCACGCCAGTTCGACCTCAACAATACATTTGCAGGCAACATGAACTCGCGCGACTCGCTTGTTTTTTACATAAAGTCGATGCGCCCGATTGCCAGTGTTTACGAGCGTCCGTTCATCGACAACCAGCTTCGCACTGCAGATTTGGCAACATTACAAAAATATTTCGTTGAATTTTGGGTTAAACGCAACTATGTGAACCCCGAAAGCGAATGGTACCAATACAAATTGCAGGTCGAAAAAGTTGAGAAAAACTACGCTACCACAATCCGCCATGGTTTCGAGACCGACAGAGGCGTAATTTACCTGCAATACGGTGTTCCTAACCATATTTTCCAGTCGCCAATAGAACCAGGAGCATACCCATACGAAATATGGCAATACTACCGACTTGGCGAGGATAACAACTGCAAGTTCGTCTTCTACAATCCAAGCATGGAAGGCCACGAATACGAACTGCTTCACTCCAACAAGCAAGGAGAAATTCACACCTTCAACTGGACTCGCTACCTATCACGAAGCAAATCTTCATCGTACGGAATTTCAGACACATACAATTCCGTCGACAATGCATCATCAGGATACGGACAAAACACTTTCACCAACGACTGGGAACGCCGTGCAATAGAAGAATTCAACAAATAAGCCGATGACACCTAAGATTCTAGAAGGCAGTAAAGCCAAATACATATACTTTCCCGAAGCACAAGACACAATAATAAGTCGTTCGGGCTACGCAACACTGTATGTCGGAGCAAACGCCGACACAAAGGAGAAAGTAATGCTGAAGAAAATATCCACGGCATTGTTCGGAAACGATGCGCAACGGTTCAAGTTCTTCGCAACCGTATGCAACGAAGTTAAAAATGAAGGACTTGTAAGCATCGATGACATGATTTTCTATGGAAGCGACATATACCTCGTATGCGAATTCGTATCGGGACGCACTTTGAAGGAACTGATATACGACCCCAAATTCATGGATTATCGCAACGACATTTTCTTCCTGCGCATAATTGCAAACTGCCTCGATACATTGTCGTACCTACACAAGCTGAAACTTTGCCACGGAAACTTAACTCCCGAAAACATCATCGTGCAATGGGACGAATGCGAAGAATTCGACTTCATGCACCCTACAGCAAAGATTTTAAGCATCGAAAGCATCAAGCTGGGATTCAAGAACATGCCACTTATCCGCCGTGTGTACGACACTCGTTACCAAAGTCCGGAACAACTCATTGGCTTCGAGGATTTAGTTGGCGACTACAGCGATATTTACAGCATGGGACTGATAATGTACGAAACATTGGCAAGGGAACCCGTTTTCCCAGCCGACAAGCCTATCGTAAAACGACAGCAAGTGTTCGGCAAGATAGAACAGCACTACCGCATTAGCGATGAAGCTCACGCGATAATAGAAAAAGCAACAATACGACCTCTACCATTTGTGCCTGGCGCCATTAGCGACAATGCTCAAAAAATTATGGTACTCAAGGCATTGAACGACAGGTATCAGTCGGCAGAAGCCTTCAAAAAGGAATTGGAAGAACTAATTGGAAACTTATAATAATGGACTAAAAGGCTAACAGGCTTGAAGGCTGACAGGCTCAAAGACGAAAAGGCTATAAGACAAAGGAATGAATAATTAAAAATTGATAATAACTTAATATTAAGGACTATGGCAAAGAAATTTCTGTATTTCATTATTTTATGGATTATTACATTCCCATTTTTTGGATATGGCTATATTTTAATACATTTCGAAAATGGTATTTATACTATTGAAAAACTTAAAGGCGATGTTGTAATGTCGTTAATAATGTCGTTTGTAATATCTCTCGGACTTGTTGTAACATTCGCTATCAGCCAAAAGCAAAAGAATAAAGAAAACAAAGAGCAATAGTAAATCTGTAAGACGCAAGACCTTGCGTCTCAAACCAGAAACCTAGAAACGACGTCAGCCATAGAAACTCAGAAACAAAGAAACAAATAAATAACTAAAATTTAAAATTTATGACAGCAGACGAAAAAAACAGAATGCAGAAGAAATGGGACACTGAAATAAAGTCCCTCGATTCATGGAGCATGTTCAAGGTAATGGGCGAACTAGTAAACGGTTTCGACCACTATGCAAAGTTAGGTCCGTGCGTTGCAATATTCGGTTCGGCACGTACAAAGGAAGACAATCCTTATTACATTAACGCAGAAGAAACAGCATGCCAGTTGGTTAAGAAAGGTTACGGTATCATTACCGGTGGCGGACCTGGCATAATGGAAGCAGGAAACCGCGGTGCACAGCGTGGTGGCGGCACATCGGCAGGTTGCAACATTGTACTCGAATTCGAACAGGCTGCAAACAAGTACATCGACACCGACAAGCTCGTTACTTTCGACTACTTCTTCACCCGCAAGACCATGTTCATGCGCTATGCTCAGGGATTCATCATTTTCCCAGGCGGATTCGGAACATTTGACGAACTTTTTGAAGCTATCACATTGATACAAACTAAGAAAATCGCCAAGTTCCCGATTATCCTCTATGGTTCGAAATACTGGACTGGACTTTTCGAATGGGTAAAGACCTGTGTACTTGAACAGGAACATAACATCTCCGAAAAGGACCTCGAAATCTACAACATCGTAGACACCCCGGAAGAAGCAGTAAAGATTATCGAAGACTTCTACCGCAACTACGACCACAAACCGAATTTCTAATCCCGATTGGATACAAAAAAATAAGCAAGCCGATTGGCTTGCTTATTTTTTATTTGCAAAACTTGTACGCAACTTCTAATTGTTGAGATTGCTTCGCGAGGCTGCAAGCAGCGTTCCGCACAAACGAACTCACAAGCAACGTACCTTATGCTGTTCGTTCAGTTTTACTCGCAAGCTTCGTGAGCTAAAGGTTGTGGAATGACCAAATCATTCTAATGTCTGAAATGCCTGATTCCTGTAAATACCATAGGAATCTTGTTTTCGTTGCAGAATTTTATTGTATCCTCGTCGCGAATCGAACCACCAGGCTGAATTACAGCAGAAATACCTTCCTTGTATGCTATTTCGATAGAATCGGCAAACGGGAAGAATGCATCCGAAGCCATAACTGCGCCATTGAGATCGAAGCCAAAACCTTTAGCCTTCTCTATTGCCTGCTTCAAAGCATCTACGCGCGAAGTCTGGCCAGTACCGCTTGCCAGAAGCTGGGCATTCTTCACAAGCACTATTGCATTAGACTTGGTACTCTTCACCAACTTGTTTGCAAAGAACAAGTCCTCAATCTGCGCAGAAGTCGGCTTTTCATTGGTAACATACTTCAAGTCGTCCATTCCCTCGATGCGAGTATCGCGTTCCTGAACCAGAACACCATTTATTGCCGTGCGCAACACATGTTTCGACACATTGTTATGCTTCTGCACAAGAATTATGCGGTTTTTCTTCTGTTCAAGCACCTCGAGAGCCTCCTTTGTAAAGTCGGGAGCAATTATAACCTCGAAGAAAATCTTGTTTATTTCCATTGCAACCTCACGGTCAACCGGTCTATTAGTAACAATAATTCCTCCGTATGCCGAAACAGGATCGCAGGCAAGAGCATCCTTCCATGCCCTCAGCAAAGTGCTACGGGTAGCCACACCACAGGCATTGTTATGCTTGAGAATAGCAACAGTTGTATCCTCAAATTCTCTGATAAGGTTAATGCCAGCATCAATGTCAAGTATATTGTTGTAGCTAACTTCCTTGCCGTGCAACTTGGTGAACATCTCATCGAAATTGCCGAAGAACTTCGCTTCCTGATGCGGATTCTCACCATAACGCAATGGCATATATTCGCGCTGCGACAACTTTAGTTGCGACATCGAATCATTGTCGAACCAATTGAAAATTGCTGAATCGTAATTGGAACTGATGCCAAATGCTTCACGAGCAAATCTGCGACGTGTTTCAAGATCTGTAGAACAATTATTTTCCTCGATTATGTTGCAAAGTTCCTGATACTGGTCTTTGTGCGAAATTATCAGCACATCCTTGTAATTCTTTGCTGCAGCTCTAATCAACGAAATACCACCTATGTCAATCTTTTCGATTATGTCACTCTCCGATGCATTCGACTTTACCGTTTGCTCAAACGGATACAAATCAACAATAACCAAGTCAATCTCTGGTATTTCATACTTTTGCATCTGTTCCAAATGGCTTTCCTCTTCGCGAATAGCAAGAATTCCACCGAAAATCTTTGGGTGCAAAGTCTTTACCCTGCCATCGAGAATTGATGGATATCCAGTAATGTCCTCGACCTTGGTAACATCAACATCCATAGACGAAATAAAATCATAGGTTCCGCCAGTGGAATAAATCTTAACTCCGTAGTTGCTCAAATTCTTTACAACCAAATCCAAATCGTGCTTATCGAAAACCGATATCAACGCCGACTTAATAACCTTTTGCATATATTATCCTTTTTAGTTCTATAAATTAACCTTATTTTTTCTCCATATATTGTTGACGCACAACTTCGTACACTACCAAAGCCGTAGAAACCGACACATTTAGCGACTCTGTCTTGCCCCGCATCGGAATCTTAACCAGCTTGTCGACACGCTTCATCAATGTTTTAGACACTCCAACATCTTCCGAACCCATCACTATTGCCACTGGTCCCGAAAGATCCTCATCGTAAATGATGTTTTCTGTCTTTTCTGTAGCTGCATAAACGCGAAATCCGCTTTGTTGCAGGAACAATACTGTATCGACAAGATTTTTCTCACGGCATACAGGAATATTGTACAATGCACCAGCCGAAGTTTTTATTGCATCTTCCGTAATTCTCGCTGAGTTTGTCTCGGGAATGACAATTGCAGTAACCCCTGCACACTCGCATGTACGTGCTATGGCGCCAAAGTTACGCACGTCGGTAATTCCATCCAACACTACAACAACAGGCGTAACGCCATCATCAAATGTCTTCATTACCACTTGCTCGAGGCTTTGATATGCAACAGGCGAAATATATGCGACAACACCCTGATGATTCCTATTGGTAATCTTATCAAGTTTTTCGGCTGGAACATACTGTATGTTCAGCTTGTTGCGTCTCAGTTCTGTCATAAGTTCCACCGACAGGTCGCCAGTCATATTCTGCCTTACCAGCACCTTGTCAATCTCCTGCCCTGCCCTAATCGCTTCGAGCACAGGTCTTATTCCAAAAATAAATTCACTCATTGTTCAACTTTGAAACTGTAAATATTTTCCCCGACCGCCAAGTCGTCAAGACCTGCGACCAAACTGACTGATATGCACTAGACCTCAACAGCGAAAAGTCGTTGCGAAGTCCAGAAATATTTTCGAATGTAAATAACATACCATTATTCTCGCCATATACCCACTCCTCACTAGTAGGAGTTATATTAACCACAGTAGGAGGCCCAAGCATTACGTATATCATGCCTCGGTCGGTTTGCCATCCCTCCACCCTACTGGAAAAAAACATATTTGCCAAGGCAACCCGGCTATAAAATACCCGAATCTGCTCCTTGGCATTTTTCTCGTTCCTCGACAACCCTAACCAAAATGCATCAATAGACTTCTTCTGGTTTGCCGATGAATCAACCTTAGCAAATTCCTTGTCAGTACATATCAACTTCATTGGTTCCAACATATCCGACACCTTTGTTATCGTAGGATACGACAGATTTTCGACTGATACTATACCAAATTTCTCATTCTTCGGAGTCGAACCTATTGCGTAAAATCCAGCCTTGTCGATATGCAATGTGTCGCCAAAAGTATAGCGGAAAATTGAATCGGGAACATTAGGAGACTTAACAGGAGAACTCAGATACGGAGGAAGCGATACATATTTCTTTTCGCCATAAAACTCCACATCGACGGTTGTCCCGCAATCGGCACCTCTATACAAGACCAAAGGCCTACCCACTGGCACTACATTGTTATACAAGAACTCGTCTGAAGTTGTTTTTGCGATGAACTTGTCGTCATTGAAAACCGGAGTATTCTTTAAATCACAAATCAAACGCTTACGAATATCGTAACGCATATTCACAAAATCAACAACAAGCTTGTACGAAGTTTTATCTGCCAAAGAAACCTTGAAACGCCCATACATATAATCGCCCGTAGAAACATCAAATGTATAACGCATTGAAGACGTATCGGCAAGTTGGAAATCGCTTGAGCTACGCAGATAATACTTGACATATATGTTTATTTCCTTTTCCAACGGATTGGCAAGAGCATTTTTTAGTTCCTGCGTCCTTATCCGGAAAAATACATCGGCTTCGGTATCAGAAGCCACATACGCCTTTATCTGCGGATTTACAACCGAAGCCCCAGGATTGTACATTGACGAAAAGTCGGTTGCCGATGACCTCGACGCTGTAGATGATGGACTAACATCCCTCTGGAACGTCCAGCAACCACTCAACAACGCAAGCGACAGCATCAGCAATATGTACACTATAATCCTAATATTCACTTTCCCTATTTTGGAACTTCCTGTCCATATCCTTCAAGAAAGCATTCTTATCTGTATTGCCTTCAAGTACTACATTATAATTGTCGGTATATTTCTCTTTCGACTCGGCTATTATTGACCGATACTTATTTACTCCGTCTCCTTCCTCCGAATAAGTCTTGACATACTTACCATCCGTATTGAAATAGAAGAACTTATCATTGTCAACAGTAATAAGCATCTCGAAAACCTCTGATGCTGAGCTTCGAGCCTTAGTTATCCTAATATATCCATAAACATTTCGTAATACGCGATGCTTACCGAAACTTACAATACCTATAGGACCGCCATACACCAAACCTCTTTTCTGCGACTTGCGGTCGTAGACAAACTTTACACCAGTGATAACGACCTTATCCTCGGTCAACATCTTTGGTATCTTGTTGTAGTTGCCGAAACTTACACTAGTCATATACTTGTTGTACTCGGCAGTATCAAGGAACTGCTTCAACGCCACATGATAATCCTCGTCATTTTCATCAACAGGATCCGAACTTGCCGCCGTCAATACCTTAGCCAAGTGCTCGTATGCCGCATTAGGCATTGGCATATTGATAAACATTGTAGTATTGAACACCGTAGTATCGGTTTCCACATTATAATTGAATGTTCCGTATGAATTCAGATTGAATACCTTGGCATCGAAATTCTTGCTAAAGGCGAAATGTCCTTCACCATTTATATTGCATGTGCTGGCATCAATCGACATATAGTTGCCTGGCAGGTTAGGCTCGTACAACTTTTCGATTGGAGCAATCTCGTACTTGCCCGAATCAACAGCGTAGTGTATGTAACCGCTTGCATTGAAAATAGTCTCGTCGGCAGCGGCGCTCCGCTTTATAAGGAATGCCGGATAAATCTTATTGTTGCCATATAATACAGATGCTCTTAGAGGAATATTGTTAATTGACTTCAAATCTTTAGCTATAGGAATGTATGCATCCTCGGAACTTACAAACGACTTGAACTTAAACCATTGCATTGATGTATCGCAATTATAAATCGGTTTTGCTCCACCATCGTATTCCAATGTATCCTTGCCCGCATATACATTTACTCTGCCCTGATATGCGAAATAACGCGTCAACAAGAAATTGTCTGGCTCGGCAATTTCTCCGTGTGCCCGTGTTTCTCCGTCAACTACGCCTATATCAGAAAAATGTATAGTTTGAGGCGACTTTGTATCGTTTATATAATCATATAAAGCATCAGCAGTATAATCACGTCTTCCGTTTATCTTAACCATAGCATTATAAAATTTATAGTGCTCATTTGTAACGTTTGCCGTAATCTTTGCATTATTCAGAGAGTCCATTGCAGCGTTCTCTCTGATTATCAAATCTTGAGACGGGAATATTGCTGCATCGGCGACACGGACAACACCAACCCCCTTAGCTCTAATTATATTCTTGCGGTAATTGTAAACTGCCTCGGGTGCATGGAACGACAAATTGTCCTGCCCAGGCATATACGACATGAATTTTGAACTGCTCAAGAATGCAGACTCCCATCTTTCCCACTCGGTTTCAGGATCTATATTCTTGATTTCATCAAGCACATCCTGCCTTGTAGAGAACGAAAGCTCATCCTTGTCCATATTCCAGATAGTCCTGTCGGAAATACACTTATACTTGTTCTTGCGGAAATCCTGTTCTGCCAATGTGTCGTTTGATGTAAAATCACCAAGCCTATTCACAAAATCAATATGTGATTTCTGCCGTTCTCCAGAGAAGTCAATATCTGCAATATTATTGTTATAAATGTTGAAGTCGGCTGTATCGGCATCAAAAGTCTCCTTGTTATACACGAAATTATCCGACACCAGGAACGCCTTATCAATAAATGTAGTTCCATTGCCATGCAAGCCATTCGACTGAATAACTAGGTTACCGTCAAGATGTGCCTTGCCGTCGTACATCACAAAGTTGCTTGTATCCTTATCTACATGGAACTTATCCTTGCTTACTTCCCAATGCAATGTATTCTCAACACCTTCAACCTTCGGGAACTGAACAGGCGACTTTCGAGCTTCCATCAGCATTTTTTTGGAATGACCTTCCATATCGTCGGGGAACAAAGTTACGTATGCATCGCTGAAAGTCGTATTCATGTATGAAATTGTTCCATCACCACGCAAACCCTTGTTGCTAAAGTCGATAACATTCTTGAATGTCGCTTTTCCATTGTATATCGGCACTCCCGATGACGGTGTCTTATACTCAAAGCCGAGCGACCAGTCGCTCTTGCGCACGACAAGAGTTTCCTTAAGGTCGGGCAATATACCTCCACTTACAAGCACTCCATCAAAATGTATATTTTCTTTGTTGAAGCCTTCGATACTGTCGAGGACAAACGGGTCGACTTTGAAATAGAATTTTTCCCTGTCGTATATTCCGCTGTATATATCTTTTCGATCATAATATACATACGAATCCTTGGTTGAAACCAATTTAGGATATTCATCGTAGTCCGCAAAACCAGACTTATTATTCGGATAATCAATATAGAATTCGCCAGAAAGTCCCTCAATCATGTTGCGAACAATGGCAGGCTTAGGCTCTCCGTTCGAATCCAGGAAATTCATATCTGGAGTAGTCATGGCAACCATCTTCATCGAATCGCAATTCGGAACCTCAATCTTGAACAATCCATAATCGAAATGGAATCCCTTACCGTACATATAGAACTGACCAGCCCTAAGCAAACCATCAAACATAAAGTTCCTGTTCTTCTGTATTACAAGGTTGCCATTTTTCGGATACACAGTTACGCTTTGAGAATCGGAAAGATGTACACTTGGAACGCCAGACATCTTTAGCTCGAAATTTGAAAGGCTCAACTTGGCATTTGATACCACTTCGTTACCAACAGTACCTGTCACCACCTGTCTTGTATCCTTGTCAACCTTTACCCCTCCTTCAGAATTCACCTTGCTGTAGAACACAATCACATCATAATCGGCATCGCCCTTGTGTGCTGCCAAGAAACGCCAAGTCTCATCATGCACCTTTATACGTTCAGTTTCCTGATCATAAGAAATATACCCCTTGTATGTCAGCGTGTACACAAGCTGCAAAGCCTGATCGCGGTCAACCTTCATATAGTTAACAACATCGGCAAGCGTAAATTCAGGATAACCGCCGACATAACCTACTACCGAAGCAATCACTTCGAGAGGATTGCGGGCATCTTGCTTTTTCAATGCCCTATACTTTTCGTACGAATAATAATCGGCAGACTCGAACAGAACTTCGCTAGGAGTTCCCTGAGTATTAATTGTGGCGATATCAATTATCGGCTTGTCCACAACCCATTTCAACGAAGTGAAGTCCATCGAAAGCTGGTGATATGTATCAACAAAATTTATATTCGAAAGCCCCTCCTTCATCCTTATCACCTCGAGGAATCCATTCTCTACATATTCGTACTGCTTTTCCTGCTTTTTGTTTCGTCCTGTTTTCTGCGGTTCGGTCTCCTTCTCAAACTTTCTCTTAACCAGAGTGTATCTGATACTAACAGACGGATGATATATGGAGTCTTGTGCAAGTCTAAATACGACTTCGCAGTTATCGGCGGCAATTTTATCCGGATCGAAGACAAAAGCACTGGCATACGCACTAAAAGAAACACTATCGTTCTTAACTATCCTTATTTCTGCCTTATTGTCGTCAACGCCACTACCGATAAAATTTCGTCCGCGCACCGAAAGTCCACCACGGTAATCCACATCCTTAAGTATATTCTTTATGTCGAAATCCTGCGAATAGCTCGTAAATCGCGGATATGTCGACTTGTAAGGCTTATCTCCATTCTGTGCCTTGTCAAGAAGGTCACCCATTAGGTCCTGCGTGAAATAATACTTGTTGTGGAATACAACACTGTCCGCCTTAATCATTATATCGGTCATGTTGATGTTGTACTTGTTAAGATCAACACTCATGCTGTCGAGCGGATAACCGACACGCTCCCAACCAAGTACACCACCTTTACCTACCCATGTCTTTGCAATAGGGTTAAGGATACCGCTTGTTGAATACAACTTAAGACTATCCTTGTCCTGATATCCGATCAGGTCTATATTGTCAAGCTTTATCAGAAACTTTTCGTTTTCGTATGTAATCAAAAAATCGAGCTTGTTTACAGTCCATTTTGTTCTAGTATTGTTGGCAACGATGCGCTTACTTAGAAATACATTGAAATTCTGTAAAAATTCAGACAATTCGTTAACACGCACCTGTCTTCCCGCATCAACCATTGCGACCACCTTCTTATCAAACAGTTCAAACTGGCCATAGTCGTATCCCCTACGCTTAAACATCATAAGCACATCGGTGTAACGTACGAAATCGGGATAAGGCTTGCAGCCTTTCGACTGCAATTTGTTTATTGTCCTTATGAAATTGTCGCGTTGCGACGATGTCAAGGTATCCGACTGCCAGAAGGCAAGAAACTCCTTCTGCATACTTGCCCCGTCCTTCCTGATGTCGCCTGTAAACGATAGCTGCTGGGCAAACTCCTTTCCAAACTTGCTCGGTTCCAACGTAAACTGGGCAAATGTTGAAAATGAAACTATGCAAAACACCAGTATGGAGAATATTCTTTTCATTTTATCATTTTATTTTTCGAAAACACAAGCAGTCCATTCATCCTCCGAGATGCACTTTACAAACGAAAGTCCGCACGACGAACAAACATCCTTTATTTGGTCTATTTCGGCCAAGAAGAAGCCACTCAACAGCAATACTGCACCTTTTTTCATCAGTCTTGCGTAAGTCGGTATCTGCTTTTTCAGTATGTTGAGATTAATGTTTGCAAAGACAAATTCGTATTCTACTTCTGGAATATCCTCCACATCGCCACGCGAAGCAACTATGTTTGAAACGCCGTTACGCACAGCATTCTCTTCGGTATTCTCGAATGCCCACTGGTCAATGTCGATGGCATATATCTTCGATGCGCCGAGAATTGAAGCATAAATCGCCAATATTCCTGTTCCGCATCCCATATCAAGACCTACTTTGCCTTTAAGGTCAAGTTCGGCTATCAGTCGGCACATCATCGATGTTGTAGCATGATGTCCTGTTCCAAACGACATCTTTGGTTCGATTACAATCGTATGCTTCGTGTCGAAGGTTTCGGTATGAAACGGAGCCTTTATTGCAAGATTGTCATCTACTACTATCGGCGAAAAGTTTTCTTCCCACTGACGATTCCAGTTTTCCTGAGGAATAATCTTTTCTACTGCCGAAACGCCAAACTGTGCAAGTATCTCGTCAACATCGGACTTGCTGTATTTTTCTTCATCCACGTATGCAAGAAGTTTTCCGTTTTCCTCGCTAAAACTGTCGAAATTCTGTTCGGCAAGAAAAGCCACAAGTATGTCCGAAAGGTCGGGATTACTTCGAGGTATATCGATTGAAAGTTCCAAATAGTTCATCTTTGCTTCTTTTTTGTCTTTGTCGTACAATCAATTGAAAAACCGATGGAAGGAGCAGAAACTCCTCCCATCTGATATAAATTAAATAGCCTTTATTATGCTGATGAAATCGTTTGCCTTGAGCGATGCGCCACCAACTAGTCCACCGTCGATGTCGGGCTGTGCAAACAGATTGGCTGCATTGCCTGCGTTTACGCTTCCGCCGTAAAGGATAGTTGTATCATCGGCAATCTGGGCATTGTAAAGCTTTGCAATCAAGCCACGGATAAAAGCATGTATTTCCTCTGCCTGGTCGGGAGTTGCGGTCTTTCCTGTACCAATTGCCCACACAGGTTCGTAAGCCACGATGGTATTCTTGAAGTTTTCTGCCGAAACATCCTTCAAGGCATTGCGCAACTGCGACTCAATGACTTCGAAATGCTTTCCTGCTTCGCGTTCTTCCAACTTTTCGCCACAGCAAAGTATAGGCGATAGTCCGTTTGCATAGCACTGTGCAAGCTTGGTTGCAATTACCTCATCGGTATCGCCGAAATACTGACGGCGTTCACTATGTCCGATAATAGTAAATTCAACACCAAGGTCCTTAATCATATTTGCGGCAACCTCGCCAGTATATGCACCTTTCTCGAACTGCGAACAATTCTGAGCCGACACATGTATTTTCTTTGTATCGACAGCTGCAACACAAGTTGAAAGGTGGGTAAACGGTGTTCCGATAATGACTGTCTTGTTAGCCGGCATATCGTAT
The DNA here is from genome assembly GCA_902791865.1 of uncultured Bacteroidia bacterium. Taxonomy (GTDB): domain Bacteria; phylum Bacteroidota; class Bacteroidia; order Bacteroidales; family ML635J-15; genus Bact-19. The sequence continues at coordinate 91,402 of CADAXK010000007.1, read as the reverse complement.
GTCTTCATAAAGGCGTTCAACTCTTCTGCCAAAGCCTTGCCCTGACTTACGAGAGTATTCATTTTCCAGTTTCCTGCAACAATTTTCTTTCTCATATCAATTCGTTTTTATCGTTAATATATCTGTTTTTCACTAACCAGTTGTAAATTATTTTAATTACAGCCATAGCCAAGAATGCCGACAATATCCAGACGATATAGAGCAGTCTGTCGCGCTGGTTATGCTGCGAAGTAAGCATTGTGCCTGTAAGTTCGTTCTTCAAGTTCTCGACCTTCGGGAGATTGCCGTCGTGCCACTTATCAATGACAGTTCCCTTACGAATTAACAGCAAGCCAGGGTTAGAGCGGACAATAGTCTTCAAAGTTATTGGATCGGTATTGTAAAAATTGTATTTCACAGGATGCTCTGACTTGAAGTTTTCGATAGCCTCTGCATTTGAAGAAGTCATGCAGTAGAACCCCATATTGCTATTGGCAGCAAATTCGGCAATAGAATCGAATTCGGCAAGATGTTCTGTATCCATGTCCTCGAGGCGAAGTGCTATCATAAGGAAAGAATACCTTTCGTCGGCAAGCACACGCGGAGCAATGTCGGTCTCGACAGCCTCATCGGCATACACTGCTTCTACAAATTCAAGGCCTTCGGGTGTTTCATCAATGCCAAGTTCAACCAGCTCGCCATCGGCATCGCTATATGTTATCCTTATTTTCGACACATCAATATCTTCTTCGCACTCCTCGCAAATGTACTTGTCAAACTTCCACGAAGCATCTGGAACCGATGACACATCTGCATACATTTGCTCACCGTCTTCGTTTTTGTATACAAGCTCGACACCATCAAGGTCAACTCCTACTCCAGCACTCTCCTGTTCTGGCTTTGTCATTGTAAAATCATGAATAGGAGGCACATAGCCAGCATCAATTACACTATGCTTTGCATCAACGAACTTCCATGTAGAATCTGGCAGATTATCAATTCCAAAATCCTGCTGCTTGCCGTCCTTCTCGTATGTAAATACGCTTTCGATTACTGGCTTTGGCGCATCTTCAGGAATAATCATTCCTTCGGCTATATTGGCACCTATGTGATACGGACGGAAATCTATAATAGGCAAAGTCTTCAGGCAATATATTGACAAGCCAAGCGAAGCAAAGCCAACAACGAACATTATTATCCACTGGACTGCAGGGAAATATGCAGGTTTAAACTTTTTACGCTGAGCAAAAAGTAGAATTGCCATTGCAAGCAAAACCAAGTTCTTGAAGAATGTCTGCCAGTTGGTGATTACCAGCGCGTCGCCAAAGCATCCGCAGTCCGACACTGGATTTGCAATTGCCAACCAAAGAGTCAACGGCGTGAAGAACACCATCATCAGCAAAGCTCCCAATGCACCGAGTTTTGGCAACTGATTGAAGAACAGCGAAAAACCTATTACAAGTTCCAACACGGCAAAAATCACAGCAAGTGGCAGAGCCGCAGCTTCTATCGACGACAAATTCATAGCCTCCAAATAATCAGCTATCTTGTATCCGTATCCTAGCGGGTCGATAACCTTCACGAAGCCAGAAAAAATAAATGTGGCTCCCACTATCCATCTAAACAAGGTCCTTATCAATTTCATAATATTAACTTTATTTATTTTACAAAATTATTCATTCTCAATTCATTGACAATCTTTTCCGATATTTTTTCGGCAGAAAGCATCTCGCCATTACACGAACAATCGATGCGCACAAGACGACTGTCGGTTTCGGCGGCCTTAATGTAGGTTTCGCGAACTTTTTTCTGGAAATTCAGGTCAGCCTCGTGTATGTCGGTTTTGCCATTCAAGTAGTCGCGATCCTTTCCGGTTCTGTTTTCGGCCAGTCGTTTCTCGGTAAACGAGAACGGCACATCGAGGAAAATATTAAGGTCGGGACGCGGAATCTTGAAATAGTTGAACTCAAGGTTGAAAATCCAGTCGAAAAGTCTCTTTTTTTCGCTTTCGTCAGCGATTTTGGCACACTGGAAACCTATGTTTGAATACACATACCTGTCGTTTATCACGAATTTGCCTTCGGCAAGCCATGAGTTTATCTTAGGTGCCATATTGTAGCGGTCGCCAGCGAAAAGTAATGATACCAAATATGGGTTTACATCTCCTATTCCACCGAATTCTCCGCGCAGAAAGCGATTAATCATATCGCCAAAAATTTCGGAATCTCCTGTCGGGAAATGCACATACTCAACATTCTTTCCCTCTGACTGCAAATATTTTGAAAGCAATTCAACTTGAGTTGACTTGCCGGCACCATCAAGACCTTCTATAACGATAAAAGCCATTTCAATCCTCCGACATTAAAATGCCAAAGTTACGAAAACTTTTAGAAATAAAAAATAAGGGTAACAGAAATTTATGCCCCAAAAATAAGGCTCTGTTGTTATTAAAAATCTACTGATTCAAAATCGGTGTTAGAAGCGGAATGGTGTTTGTTTAAAGCGGATTACAAATCCTTATATTCTATGCTTCGTGATTACTGCCATTGGGCAGTGAGCTAAAGGTTACAAATCCCGAAGGACATAAGTACTCTTACCTTCGGGTTATATTTATCTCATATTCATTATTTATATTTATTTTCCTGTCGGTGTAGAATGCTAACTTCCATCCACAAGCATCGGCACTTCCACTTTCGTACAATACTATGTCAATTAAAATCTTCCCATTGGAAATTTTAAAGCTAACATCTTCACGAACAGTAGTTGTCCTTCCCGAAATAGCAAAAACAGTATGGTTTGAAAAGTCAATTGGGGGCATCTCGTTGCAAGTTCCAAAAAACTCGCGATATGTTTCCTCATCGTTTATTGCGACTAACCATTTAGCATTGTTTCCACCATTGTCATAATCGCACACCTGACACATATCGTCGGGAAAATCAAGGGCACAATCCCAATCAGTATAATACCACTCTGGATGTATGCGTGTTATTGAAACAACAGAAGTGTCGCAAATGGTAGGATCTTGTTGCGATATACTTTCAATTGGTTCGATTGAATCTGGTTTTTCACACCCTACGAATGCGATCACACTCATTGCTACAACGAGTATTGATATTAAGACTAATTTTTTCATGGCTCAATATTAATAAATTTCATCACAAATGTACGCATTATTTTCTATTGGGCAATAAAGATTTGGGATTGATGCAATGTATTTGACGGATAAAATATCCTTATACTTTTACCTTCGGGAGTACAAATCCCGAAGGACATAGTAGTTAGGGGGCAAACTTTCCGATTATTTGTCGTAAGGCTTATGTGTGATGTAGTAATTGTCGGTCCAGGGCTGGAACTTTAGCTGCTTGGTATACATTCCGCGGGCTATCGAATCAAGCGTCTCGGAACCTACAGCCTTCGACAACGATACGGTATAACGCGAAGCCATAAGACCATAAGCGGCTCCACCTGGCATTTTCGATTCTGCATCTATGGTGATGTTGGTAAATATAGGTCTGTCCTGCGCTATTCCGCTCGACGGCTTCGTAACCTGCATATATGTATACAAGTTCTCGTCTGCAGTCGAAACACTGAATGTAAGGCACTCTGGCATCTTAACCAAACGTCTCGCAACCGACTCGTCCGATGCGTTTATCTGAGCTGCAATAGAACTGTAGAACGATGCCACCGAAAAGGCCTGCTCAATCGTAGTATACGAATCATTAGAAACCCTATACGACTGATTGTTGTACACATTTATGGATTTTTGTACGGTATCGCCGCTAGTCTTAACCTCCAGATAATTGAAATACACATTGGTTTCCTGCAGATTGGCATTCTTACCAGGTGCAAACTTTATATTACAATCGTTGGTATATCTTGACAGCTCAATTTTTGGTGCTCTTGCATCCGGAGCAATTATACGGCAACCATCCACTATTTCGGCACTACCTTTTGCAATAATCCTTCCATTGTCAATGTTTACCTCTATCTCGTATACAAAACCTTCGGAAAGTTCAGGTTTTCCAACCCAAATGGTATTTCGGTCGCTTGCAAAGTAGCCACTCTCCTTTGGAATGCTGTCCACCGGCCAGAAATCCCATGTTTTCAAGATGGAATTTCCTTGCTTCTTATGCAACTTAACCTGCACATCGCAGTCGTAGAACAAAGAATCTGACACCGAAGCCATTTCAGATGCTGGCAAATTACCAATAAAACACTTGTTAACCTTAACATATTGCATATCCTGCGACTTGTCGAGAACACAAAAAACAGTAGGGACATCTCGCCACGTATCATTAACATCAAAGTCTGAATTGCAAGAAGAGGAGACAATTATCAAACTCAATATGCTTACTATCAATAAATTTCTAACCATTTCTAAAACTCTAATTCGAATGCAAAAATAAAACAAAAAAGAACACCAGCAACTTTTATGTAAAAAAAAAGGGCGAGAATCGCCCTTCCTGTATTTTTTAAAGATTTTACTCTACATATTCGTAAGTCCACTTTTCGGTAATCCTTGAAACCGAGAAATGGGTGTTTTCCGTCCTTATTACAACCTTTTCCATTGGCGTTTTCTTGTCGTAAGTGTATTCACATTCTTCAGTATATGTTTTGTCGGGACCTTCATAAGTACAGCTTACAACATTGTTGCGCGAGAAGATAAGACAACTTACACCACCTTCCTCTACAAGCCCCATAACGCGAGCCAACTGTGGATTCCTATTCTTATCGTAGGTGTAAGATATATTTATTGTATCTCCAGTCGTAGAAACCATAGATACGTGCGAAATGTTATTCTTTTCCCATTCAATAACATAGTCGTTGACTTTTATATCGTACTCAGCTTTCGGTCTGATTTCGCTTGCCTCAATACTTTCAGCCATTTCCTCTGAAACAAAATACGGAAGCAAAGAAGTTTCCATGCAGGAGAAATTTCTCGGGAACCTCGATGTATTGATAGTTTCCTTTATCGACACAACCTTGTTGCCATCATAATCAAGCACCAACCACCTGTATGGCAAACTATTTTCGGAAAATTCCTCTGTGAAATATTTTATTTCCTTGAGTTTCTTCGAATCATTGTCGTACATGAATCGTATGCGGGTCTTTCTTTCTGCAGCAATATTGGATGTTATACCAATAATCCTGTTACTTTCCTTTTTGTTGTACTCGTAGTTGTAGTTGTACCACACATCTCCGTTAGTCCTATATACGGTACGGGATGCAAGATATTTTCCGTCCCATATCCAATCTTCACGCAAATACTTTGGGGTGGAACTTGGATGGTCAATACTGTCAATTGTTGTTACAGCTTCCTTCTCATACCATACTTTAGCCAATTGGTCCTTTGGCTTATATACTCCACTTTTATTGCATGATACCAAGAGGATTGCGCTCAACAGCACAAACGATACGATTGCTATTTTTTTCATAAAAATCAATTAATTAAAAGTCGTGCAAAATTACACTTTCATTATCAATTAATAAGCGCCAGAAACATTTTTTTTCTTAAAAAAAACAAAAAGTTTTCAACAAACCAAATCCACTAAAATCAGCACTTTCCGCACTTGCAATTACACAAAAAAAGGCTTCCACGTGGGAAGCCTTGAGAGTATTAATAATTTATGCAATTTTACTTATACTCGTATGTAGTTGTACTTCTTGTTGTTGTCTTATAGCTAAAAGAATAGTCCCCATTAGAACTTGTATTTTCATAGCGATACACTGTAGTGACTGATGTCGGATATTTACCATCATATTCGTATGTGTATTCATCTATTGTTGTTATAGTTTTGTTATTGTTCGTAAAACTGCTTGTTTCCTTTACTACATTATTTTTTGAATATGCGAAATGCAACCCATCCGCTTCTTCTTCGAATACACACACAGCCCCATACATACCATAATATGGATTAATATTATTATCGTATTCGTATGTAGTTGTAACTGGATCATCATCAGGTTCTGTTGTTACCACCTGCGAAATATTCTTGCCATCCCATGTTATATTTGCTGTAATTGTATAAGTATGCGTCGCTTTAGCCTTAAGTTCCTTTTCTTTTAGTTCCATATATTTTAAAATATACCTAGGTATCAATGACTTTGCAAAATCAGACATATTCTTAAAATCAGAAGCGCCCCAATATTCCGTCATTGCCACCTTAACAGGCAACTTATCTTCATATTCAATATCAAAACTAAAACTTAATTCATTGTCTTCATAATACTTCAGAGACTGCAATTTTTTGTCATCGTTATATGCGTATTCAACCTTTCCACCGTCGAATGTCAAACCAGTCACACGGTTCTTGTCATCATATATATAAGCGACATTAACATCAACACTACCATCGTTATCCTTAAATACGACAGAACCCAAAGTCTTGTCAACCCAGTTCCACTCTTCGGCAACATAACGAGGCTGAGCCGTTGTATCAGTTCTTGTGGTAGTCATATCGGGGGTTACTTGGGTGGTCACATCTATTGTTGTCCACTCTTTATAAATCTTTGCAATTTTCTCTTTGGGTTTGTATACGCCGTCTTTCTTGCACGATACAAAGGAGACTGCCAACAATGCAATTGCTACAATCAATAAATTTCTTTTCATCTCTTTAAATTTAAAATATCGTTATGTATAAAATTGTCCGCAAATATATGACATTTCTGCATACTAGAAAAAAAATATATGTATTCATACAAAAAAAAGGCTTCCACGTGGGAAGCCTTGAGAGTATTAACTAATCAACAAAAATTACTTTGTGTATTCGTATGTAGTTGTATTAACAGTAGTAGTCTTATAAGTAGTTCCCAAAATCTCATTTTCGCGTACATCGGTAGTAATTACCTTTACAGGCATCTTGCCGTCATATTCGTAAACATATTCATCAACTTCTGTAATAGTCTTGTTGCCTTCAACATAGCTCTCGGTTCTCTTTACGATGTTATTCTTCGAGTAAAATACTTCATAATCTTCACTGCAATACATTCCTGCGAAAGGATTTGTCTTGCCATCATATTCGTAAGTAATAGTGTGCTTATAGTTATCATCACTCGTAGTAACTACCTGAGAAATATTCTTGCCATCCCATTCCAATGCCGATGTATATGTATAAGAAATAGTTGTAGTCTTAGCATTAATTTCATTCGCTTCAATTGCTTCGCATATATAGCTAGGAATTATTGTCCTTGCAAAATCAGAAACCTTCTTGCCAATAGTATAAGTGTACACTGTAGTTATAGTGGTAGGAACCTTACCATCGTATGTAATTTCCATAACTGCTTCGGAATGATCGCCTTGCGAAATCTTAACAGTCTGCAATTTCTTATCATCGTTGTAAACATATTCAGCCTTACGGTTATCTGCTCCTGTAGATCCTACAATTCTATTTTTATCGTCGTAGGTGTAATTTACAGTTTCACTAACTCTACCATCTGAATCCTTATACATTATGCTAGACAAACTCTTTTTACCCCAAGACCATTCTTGTGCGACATAAGGATTAAGAGAATCAATCCTTGTGGTTGAACCACTAGCATCTGTTGTAACTGTAGTTCTTGTCCACTCATTGTAAACCTTTGCTACTTTGTGTTTTGGATTGTAAACACCATCCTTCTTGCACGATACAAATGCAACTGCCAATAATGCAATCGCTGAAATCAATAAAATTCTTTTCATCTCAATAAAGTTAAAATAAATATTAGTTAATTAATTTTTGCAAATATATCTATTCCGTAAAATATCAATAGTTTTTTCAAAAAAAATTACAACTTATGGTGCATTTTCTTTGCCTTGGTCTCTAGGTAGAACTTGTTGTACTCGTTAGGTTCCACCTTGATAGGTACGGTTTCCACAACTTCTAGTCCATATCCCTTGATACCTGCCATCTTGCGTGGATTGTTGGTTATGAGACGCATCTTTGTAACGCCAATATGCCTTAATATCTGTGCACCAACGCCATAATCGCGCTCATCGTCCTTGAATCCTAGGTGAAGGTTTGCCTCAACGGTATCGTAGCCTTGCTCCTGCAACTTGTATGCTGCTATCTTGTTCATCAGACCAATTCCGCGTCCTTCCTGGTTGAGATAAAGCAAAACACCCTTGCCTTCCTTTTCGATCATCTTCATCGACTCGTGCAACTGAGTTCCGCAGTCGCATTTCTTGGAACCGAAAATGTCACCGGTTGCACAGCTCGAATGTACGCGCACAAGCACTGGCTCGTCGGGTTTCCATTCGCCCTTGATAAGAGCAACATGCTCAAGGCCATTGCAATGCTGACGGAATGGTATTACATCGAAATTACCGTATTCGGTAGGCAGGAACACGCGGTCGCCCATATCCACAAGGCTTTCGGTCTGCAAGCGGTACTTAATTATATCGGCAATGCATATAATCTTAAGTCCGTACTTGTCGGCCACCTCGAAAAGCTGAGGCAGACGCGCCATAGTTCCGTCCTCGTTCATAATTTCGATAAGTGCTGCAGCCGGATAAAGTCCTGCCAGACGAGCCAAATCAATAGAAGCCTCGGTATGTCCTGCACGACGAAGCACGCCCTTGCTCTTTGCGTAAAGCGGATTTATATGACCTGGACGGCCAAATGTTTCGGGCTTGGAGTTCGGATCGGCCAAAGCACGGATTGTAGCAGCGCGGTCGTGAGCCGAAACGCCAGTAGTACAACCTTCCAACTTATCGACAGTAACGGTAAATGGAGTTCCAAGCATCGATGTATTGTTCGACACCTGATGAGCAAGTTCCAATTCTTCGCAACGTTCCTCGGTGATAGGCGCACAAAGCACTCCGCGACCATTGTGAAGCATAAAGTTCACTATTTCGGGGGTTATCTTCTCGGCGGCAACAATGAAATCGCCTTCATTTTCTCTATCTTCGTCGTCAACGACAATAACAATCTTTCCCTGTCTGAAATCCTCAATGGCTTCTTCGACAGTATTCAAATGACGCTTATTATCTTCAATCATCTCGTTTCCTTTCTATATGGGATGCAAAAAACTTCCCAATTTTTAAGACCGCAAATTTACATTAAAAATCCGTTTGCAATCCAATAAAAACAAAAAAAGACAAAAAGGTAACAACAGATATTTACAAATCATCCAAATGGTTTGTAATCAAAGAAATATGCATATATAAAATTACTGATTATCCTCGTCCTTTGTCCGTCTGAACTTTATCAAATTTATTATCTTGTTCATTACGCGAGGATTTATTCTCAAATTGTCATTGGCAACAGCTACAACCAAGTAAACACCGATAGGCAATAGGATGAGAGAACTTACCCACATTCCAATATATGTTGGAGTTACCAATTCCTTGACGGTACTTTCAAAAGTTGTCGATATAATATAGTACATAAGAAATATTAAAACAGAAACTACAGTTGAAAGTCCGAAACCACCTTTTCTGATTATTGAACCTAATGGTATGCCAATCAGGCAGAATAACAAACATGCCAACGACAACGAATATTTCCTATACCACTCTATTTCGTGACGAACTATCCACCTACGGGTTCCTTCAACCTCATCCGCCACAATATTTACATACGTGTCAGCCGAGCGCGAATAATTGACAGCAAATTCATATACTTGCTCTTTCTGCACATTGTCCATCATTGAAAGCAGCGTATCTATATTGATTTTTGACACAACCGATTCGTCATCAGCCGAAATTCTCAATGGAGGAGCTTTCGAAAATGCATACGTCCCCATGTTTCCATAATGAATTTCGTTCATGCCCTTGAAAATCTGAAAGCGCTTGAAATTTCCACATATCTCCTGCTCTCTGTTTCCCAAGGCATCATTCAACGAGTCCATAGTATATTTTAGCTGCTGATTATCAAGCATCTCATAACCGCCCTTGAAAAATTCCTCGTTATCCTTGTCGATTCCCGTCGCATCAAGTTCCAAATATGCCACCTGACGCTCAAACTTAGAACTTTGATGCTGATATTTGTTTCCTTTTACATCCTCGTGACGCGTACCGTTGTGAAGTTCCAGTATCATCATCGAATTGTCTTCCGTTATCAAAATATTACCTGACGAAGCCATTGTAACATTGTTGGGTGTGGAAGTATTGCGGTGATCATAAATAAGTATTCCGTTCAAGTCGTTGTTGCGAGTCTTCTGGTCGACCTTGATAAAGATATCATCGGCAGGCTCAACAAATATGCCATTCTGTATTATGACTTCGGGACGCTGCTGCTGTATTCCAAACAACAACGACCTCATTTTCAGATTGGTATAAGGCATAAGATTATTAGAAAAGAAAAATGCACCACAACTGATTACAATATTGAAAACAACCAGCGGAAGCATTATCCTGTACAGCGAAACTCCACCCGACTTCATAGCAAATAGCTCGTTGGTCTCGCCAAACTTACCCATTGCCATGATTGATGCAAGAAGTCCGGACAACGGCAACGCCAATGGCACCAGCGAGAACGATGCATAGAACATCAGTTCCAGAATTATTGAAAAATCCAAGCCCTTGCCAACAAGGTCGTCTATATATCTCCAAAGGAACTGCATGAGAAGTATGAAGACGCACAAAAGGAACGTTATCACCCATGGACCGATAAACGCCCGCAAGATATATCTATGCAACCTCTTCATGCCAACTTGTAATTTTTACAAAGTTAATGGTTTTTTACGAAAATACTCCTCCACTACTGCCCTATCTTTATTAAGTTGATTCACAAGGCTTCCAACATCGTTGAATTTTTGTTCAACCCTTATTCTCGAACAAAAGCTTACTTTCACTTCCTTGCCGTACAAGTCGGCAGAGCATCCTAGCATGTGCAGTTCGATACTTTGGCTTTTGCCATCGAATGTTGGACAATAACCTATATTAAGCATTGATTCGTAACACTTTCCGTCAACCGAAGCCAACACTACATACACGCCATTGGCAGGCACAACCTTACGGCTATCCGAAATTTCAATATTGGCCGTGGGGAAACCAATTGTGTGTCCAACACCCCGACCATGCACCACCTTTCCGGTAATACTATATTTATATCCTAGAAATCTATTTGCAGTCGACACATCTCCGTTAGCCAATAAATTCCTTATCGACGAAGAACTTATATCGTCCGAATAATCCAGATGGAACCTATCAAGACGCGAAACGGGAATTTTTCCAGAAAATATTTCGGACACTCCATTTTCCTTGTGCCCTATGGAATTGTTATAGCCGAGCAATAGCCTCGAAACCGAAAGTCGTGATACTAATATATCATCAATGAAGCGAGTTCCAGAAAGTGCGGCTATTTCGGAATTGAAATTCAGCACCAACAAGTTCCTAACGCCAAACCTATCGAACAATGCAAGTTTCTCGTCCATTGTCGAAAGCAAGCTAATCTTTCTACCGAAAAACTCAGCCGGATGCGGATTCATTGTTATGACAAGCTCCTCGAATCCTGAATTTTCCGCCATCAGCTTTACCTGATCAATAATATATTGATGTCCTGTATGCACACCGTCGAACACGCCTACAGTAGCTACGCAGTTCTTCGGAATTTCAGGCGATATTTCATAAAATACTTTCAAGCAGAATTTTTTTTGCAAAGATACAATATTATTTACGATTTACGATTTTAGATTTACGATTTGACTGACAAGATACAAAGGAATTGCTTGCGCGAGCTAAAGGTTTACGATTTACGATTTTAGATTTACGATTGTACAATCGCGTCACGGCGCGATTCAAGAAACAGCGCAAATCATTGAATCATCGAACCTTCAGCTCAGCGTAGCTAATTATCAAATTATCAATCACACATGTCCCAAACTTTGATATTTTTGCAACGTGGAAGAAACGCAGATAGAATATCAACGACTGACTATAGAAAAGGAGTGCTCGGAATTTATGGCCAAGCTCCCCAACCGCATTTTCATAAACGGACGCTTCGTGGGCATAATGCAACAGAAAAAAGTTAGCATAATGATACCCGAAGGCACATACAACATAATGATTCAAAGTCCTATTCCGCTACTATACGCTACCGACCAGATTGAAATACAGAAAGGCGTGGAAAATGTCGTAGCATTCAAAAATCGCGAACGAATATGGGACATACTATTTACAATCGACCTTGTGCTATGGATTGCGGGATTTTTCGTAACACTGCCAGAACCATGGGACCTGATATACGAAATTTCAACCGATACCTTCCTTGCCTTATGGCTCATCTACGAGTTTTGCATACGCAAAAAGTATTACAAAATTAGGCAATTATCAATTATAATTGATAATTGACAATTAACAAAAAAAGAAGTCCGCTTGCGGACTTCCCTATTGTTTTATCTAATAAGCATTACTGTTCCCTGCCTATTGTGTATTACACCGTTCCAATCCTCAAAGGTGCAGAACCACTGATATAGACCAGGAGGACAAACTGCATCGCCTTTTATCTTATTTCCCCAGTCGGTACCATCCCAGGCGCCTTCGCCACATGATTCGCACGATGCAGATGGATCGTATGTGTCGCTTCTAAATACAATTGCACCCCACCTGTCAAAAACTGTAAGTATATAGTTGTTCCTGGTTATGCCGTTTCCACAAATCCTGAAACAGTCATTTATACCGTCGCCATTCGGCGTGAATGATGTCGGAGCATAAAATGCAAACTCATTCTGTATTATTATTGGGCGTATTGTAGTATCACGACAATAATTTTCCGATTCAGCCACCAGCATAACCTCGAACTCACCTATCCTTCTGTACTTATGGCGAGGATTCTCGAACAAAGAACTATCATTGTCGCCAAAGAACCAGAAATAACGCTCTGCTCCTGTAGAATAATTGATAAACTCTATCTCAGAATCAAGCATACCCGTAATCAAAGGATCAGACTCAAACAAGGCCTTAGGTTTCGGATATACGGTAATCATATTGTTATATGTCTTATAGAAATGGCAACCGAAATTATCAACAAGTTCAAGGGAAACATTGTATGTTCCATCCTGATTATACTCATGCGTTGGTGACCATGCATCGGAGAATGCATAATCGCCAAATTCCCACAATGTTTGAGTTGCAGTATTGAATGGAATGAACCTTACTGCTAGCGGAGCACATCCTTCGATTTGGGATGCAGTAAACAAAGTATCAGGCTTTGGTCTCACATTTATCAGTATCGAATCTTCCACAGGTGTAGTACCGCACATATCCGACAATGTTATATGAACCATAGTTGTTGTATCAAGATTTATTGTAAACGGAGATGGTACTATTTCACCGCTGTCAATTGTCAGCAAATACGGACCACCGTTTCCACCTTCCGACACAACATTTATTATTGCACCAGTTCCTGGACATATTGTGTCGTAACTTGTTGTTACTGCTCTTATATTCAGTGGCGGATTCAAAGTCACAGTCACAGGTTGCGAAACAGCAGAGCATCCCGATGCATCAATAACTGTAAGTGTATATGTCGAATTTACCTCCGGTGTCACTGTCAACATATTTGAGTACGAAATCACAGAATCCTGATTTGCCCATATATATGTATAGAACGGGGTACCACCAGCAGCCTGAGTCGTTATCGTAGTCGTCTGACCGTTGCATATAGTCTGGTCGCTCATAGGTAATATATATATAGGTGTAGGACCTTCCACAGTTATACTGCTTTCGATACGGCAGTTGTGATCATCGGTAACGGTAACGACATACTCGCCAGGAACTGCATTTATATTATGCGTTGTCTGTCCTTCTGGCCACAAGTATGAATACGGAGGAACACCTCCCTGAACATTTATTGTTGCAGTTCCGTCATCAATATCTCCACACGATGCAGCTGTTGACATTGTATTAATGAACATTTGTGAAGGTTCATCAATAATGAAATACGTATTTGCATGACATCCGATTGCATCCATTACTGTCACAGTATACAAACCAGCGCACAATCCCCTGTATATGTAATTATCAGAACCCCACAAATACTGGAAAGGCTGTAGACCGCCATGCATAACAATTTCGGCGCTACCATCGCAAGAACCGAAACATCTGTTATGAACCAGAATCATCGAATCGATAACCATTTCGGGACTTACTGTAATCGTAAATGTCTCCGTATTAGACTGGCAATTATGAGTATCGGTAACATATACCGAATAAGTTGTAGTTTCATGAAGCGTTGTCTCGAAATTAGGAGTATTGCCAACATCTGTTCCATTGTCTGTTATCCAATGGAATGTGTACGGCATAGTACCGCCAATAGCAGATGACTGAACAAACGAAACCGTTCCCTCGCACACTGCACTATTTCCGTCGGTGGATACAATCAGCGGGTCGGGCTGATTGACTATAAATTCGCGCGACAAGGAACATCCATGCTCGTCAGTAACTGTAACCACATAAACACCTGCCGACAAATTATTACGACGATTATTAGCATAACCTATATCAGACCACAAATACGAAAGGGTACCTGTACCTCCGTTTACCATTATACGAGCCCTACCATCGTACGAACGATAGCAGGACAGGTCATTGCTATATGTCTGATTGTCTACAACAACCATTTCATCCGGTTCGTTTATCTCGTAGTCGAAAGCCAGCTCGCAACCATTAGCATCACTCAAAGTTACACTGTATTCGCCAACACACAAGTTGAGCAATGTATTAGACGGAGCGCTCCACGAATACGAATAAGGCAATGTACCGCCCGTAGCTATTACTGTTGCCGAACCTTGGCAGTCGCGATAGCATCTGTTGTCAACCGTTGATATATCACCGACCAACTTCGATGGCGTAAAGATATTTACAACCGTATCTTCCGAAATACATCCGTTAGCCTCTATATGCAATGTCACAGGATGAGTTGCTGCCTCTGGATCCTGCCAATATATCACGTATGGACCTACACCACTTCCCGACTCAACAATTGCGCCATCGAAATCCCAGAAGTACTGAGCATTGTTTCCTACAGCTCCAACAGTTGTCATGTTGCCGATATAAGTGATTGTTGTAGCATCGCCATAGCAACTTACAGGCAAATAAGCAAAAGTATTAGTCGGTTGCGGATAAAACTCCACAATTACATCATCGTAGGTTGAACAGTTGTTGTAGTCGCCCAAATAAGCTTCCGTCCATCTGAACTTGTAAGTTCCCCAAGCATCAACAAAAACATTTGTTGTTGGAGAATGTTCGGCAGCAAATGTTGCATTACCGCCTGTTGGCGCAGAAACAACAGTCCATGTACCTTCATTTCCAGCAGGAAGCGGAGTTGCCGACAGCATATAGCGGTCGGTACATACGCGAGCATCTTCACCTGCGTACGGAGCCGGCTGAATACAGCAACCAGGATCATCATAATCCCTTACTGTTACTACCAAAGTCGTATCGTATGTACAACCGAAATTATCGGTAGCATAGAATGTATATTCATGCTGACCGGGAAGGTCGGGGGTTGCTGTTGTACTAGCTGTCAGGTCCTGGAAAATATTATCTCCATCCCAAGTCAAGTCGGTAGAAGTCGATGAAATATCAAATTCAGTCTGGTACTGAACAACATTGTCACCAGCAGGAATCATGTGGTCGGCAAAGTGCAACTCTACAGAGAATACTGTTCCATCGTCAGATCCTATATGATCCTCTATATTTATGCACCATTGGCCATTGACAGGACAACCTTCAAGGCTCGACCAGCTACCTCGTGGAAGATAATCAGCTCCAGGTATAAGTGTTCCCCAACCAGTATGTGAAGTAGCATAGGATTCAATCGTTTGAGAAGCATCGTGTGTCCAGCAATAATGATAAGGCACACCTTGCTCACAAGGTCTGCTATCAACATCAATAGGTTCTCCCAGATATTGTCCTCCACAGCTTGAACAAGCTGAGCTATACCCATTAAAAAGATCCATCCTACTTCCATTTGGACAGGTTATCCATATTTCAAGGTCACCGATGTAAGAATGTTCCATCTCAACGCAGATAGACTCAATATCGCTTGCGGCCTGAATTGTCTGACCAGGAGCAAAAGCGTTGTGCTCGAAGCACATTGTCTGTACATATCCTGTTTCATCCACGAAACAGTGTTCCTCTATTAGCACCTCGGGAATTTCCATAACCCATAAATCAGGCTGGTGTACCTGACCTTCGAGCAAAGCAACTTCGCCAGGACATATCGATGGTGTTGCCGCAGTTCCTGTAAATGTCGGAGCCAATGATATTACCACGAGGAATGGATCCGGATAGGAATAAGTACAACCATTAATATCAACAGCAGAAAGGTTTATATAGTAGGCTCCAGGCTCAATATCTGAAGTAAGGACATTGTGTCCCACGCCAGAATCTTCGTGACGACCTGTAGCATCTACCCAGCTCCAAGTCCAAGTAAGGTTCTCATCAGACTGATGATAACCTTGAGGGGCATCATTATTTGGGAATACTCCATGAGCAGCTATACCGAGGTCATCGTTGGAACAAGCCTCGTAACGTTCTTCCGTAGCATTCCATCGAGCAGTAATGTCGGGTACCAAAGTAAAATCCTGGCAAGCCATAGCACAGCTTATCTGAATTTCAAAGCCTGCATAAGTTATCGAATAATCACTTTCCCAAACAAAAGTCGCACACGATGCGTTTAATGAATACGCATTTGTTACAGAACCTCCTATTTCGTTTGCTATACATCTTCCAGAAGTTCCCGTGCCTTCATATATCGAAAGATAATCACATCCTGATTCAGTGTTCATCGTCACGCTCAGTTCCATCGGATAACCAGTCGGAACGCAAACTGTTATTCTATAATACTCATCATTTTGATATGAACCACTTGCGCCACCCGAGTCGTATAATGTTGCCGAACAACCAGTCATTGTCACAGTTGTATTATGGGTAGAGGAATTCATGGTTATCACCTGTTGTGAAAAAACAGCAACAGAGAATACGCAAAACAGAATTGCAAATAATATTTTCTTACTATCTATTTTCATTATTAGCCCTCCTGTATTCGTTAAAGAGTTTTGTAAGGTCTTCGCCAGAATAAAACACCAGCAAATAACCAGTATCTCCAATCAAGTATGCATTTGACTTCTTTGGCAATACATCATAACTATATTCCATAACATTGAAAGTTTCTGAATCGTATTCAGTTACTTCTGCCCCAGCCATCTTTGTTTCCTTATCCCAATACTTTAATTTCGGGAAAGGAGAAGATTCTGGATCACTAATTTGCTTTACAACATAAGCATTATCCAAAAACCAATTCTTGTATTCAACACCTGCCGGATTATGGCTCAGCATATTTTGCAACTCCTCTTCCGAATACCTTGCATACAATCGGCTATCAATTGGTAATGTCTGCGAAAACACACCGAATCCCATGAGAATCAGCGACAAAAGCAATATTATCTTTTTCATAAACATAACTTTTCTATATCCAAATCCAATTGCATAACGTAAAAAAACATTCGCGGTTGCCTCCAGCGAACAAAAATTTTTTCACACTACGCAACAATCGGCAAAGATATATTTTTTATTAGAGGTATGCAAGCGATAAGATTTTTTTTTGAATTATTTTTTGAAGGCGGTTTGTAGGGAAATGTTTTGATAGCATTCCCCTACAAATACGCACGCCTTATCTAATCAAATTTATCTCGCCTTGCTCTTTGTGCAGATTCCCAAACACATCCTCAAACTGGCAGAACCACTGGTAAACGCCATTTGGCAAAACCTTGTCGCCTTTGCGCTTGCTTCCCATGTCGGTTCCATCCCACGAACCTTCGGAACATGCATCACAGCTAGCTTCGGGAAAATAATCAGTCGTCTGGAATACCAATTCGCCCCAACGGTCGTATACCGTCAATAGGAAATTGTTTTTCGAAATGCCGCTTCCGCAAATTCTAAAGCAGTCGTTTATGCCATCGCCATTGGGAGTGAAGGATGTAGGCGCATAGAAAGACGACTCGCTGTAAACCATTATTGTACGCGCAGTTGTATCTGCACAGTAATGTTCGTTTTCGGCTACAAGCACTACCTCGTATTCGCCAGAAGCAGGATACAAATGTCGCGGGTTTTCGAACATTGAACTATCGTTGTCGCCAAACGACCAGAAATATCTAACAGCATCAATTGACCTATTGACGAAAAGCACCTCGGCAGACATCGCCGATACCGCATGCACATCGGCATCAAACAGTGCCTTGGGACGAGGATAGGCATGTATCATATCGGGCATAGTCTTTTTCACACGACAGCCATACTCGTTTGTAACCGACATTGTTACATCAAAGTCGCCAGCTTTGCTATACTCATGAGTTGGCACTTCCGACTCGGAAAAATTATTGTCGCCAAACTCCCATAGGTAATTGCTTCCGCTTACAATAAACGGAGCAAACGACACAGACAGCGGCACACAGCCGAAAACCTTGTCGGCACGGAACAATTCATCGGGAATCGGATACACATGAATGAGAACCGAATCCATAACCGATGGAGTTCCACACATATCGGAAAGCGTAATGTAGAACATCGTGGTGGTGTCTGGTCGTACTGCAAACGGCGACGGCACTATGCTCCTATCACCGAGCGTGAGCGTATACGGACCACCATTACCACCTGTAGCCTCGACATAGACAAGCACCTCCTCGCCAGGGCAAACGGTATCGCGATTAGGCAAAATCGAGACAATTTGCAGGTCGGGATTTATAGATACTGTAACAGGTGGCAGTTGCACCGAACAGCCGTTTGCATCGGTAATAGTCAAGCTGTAAGTCGATGCTACTGTTGGCGAAACCGTGTATTGCGAACCGAAATAACTACCGCCATCAGAACCCGACCACGCATAGTCGTAGAAGGGAGTCCCGCCCGAAACTTGTGTTGTAAGTACAGCCGACTGCCCCTTGCAAACAGTAACATTGTTCATAGGCAATGCCTGCAAAGGCAATGGCTCGGTAATTTCATAATCATGCGTAAAACGACAACCATAGTCATCGAGCACTGTAACGGTGTAAGTACCAGCCGAAGTTACAAGTGTTTCAGTAGTATTTCCATTGGGCCAAAGGTAAGTATATGGCGGAGTTGCACCCGAAACAAATATCCTTGCCTCACCATCGTCGCCACCATTGCATGAAACAGGCTTAAGCGAAGACGAAACCATAAAGTCATCGGGCTGTGTAATCACAAAAGTTGTTATTGCCGAACAACCTATGCGATCGGTAACGGTAACAGCATACATTCCACCACAAATTCCATCGTATACGTAATTGTCTGACGGCCAACTATAATGCAAAGGGGCAAGACCGCCACTTACGACAAGCTCTGCCCTACCATTGCAATGCCCGTAACAATTCACATTTTGCAACATTACGCTGTCGATTGTAAGCCTTGGACTTACTGTTACTGTCATAGTCTGAGTTTGGCTCACACAATCTTGTGCATCAACGACATATACCGAGTAATGTGTTGTCTCGGTCAGATTAGCAGAAAGACCGTTGCTTGCTTCGAAAGAATTGGTTCCATCGTTCCAGAAATAACGATATGGAGCCGTACCGCCAAAGGCATTTACATAAACAGACGTAGGCTCGCCTTCGCACACTGCATAGTCGGAAGTAAGTTGCAACAGAAGTCTTTCTGGCTGAGTTAAAGAGACATACGCACTTTGGCTACAACCATTTACATCTGACACCGTCACCGAATATTCGCCAGCAGGCAAATTCCGCCTATCGGCAGAAGCGACACCCACGTCAGACCACATATATTGCAATTCACCAGTTCCTCCGCCAGCATACACCGAAATTGTGCCGTCGTGCGAAGCATAACACGAAAGGTTGGTCGATTCAACCGACTGAATTACAAGTTCTGGAGGTTCGGTAACCATAAAATTGTGTTGAGCAGTACATCCGTTAGCATCGGTAATCACAAGGTTATAATTTCCTGCACCAAGATTCAAAAGTTCGTTGCCTGGTGCTGCCCACGAATACGACACAGGAAGTATCCCTCCATGATGAGTAACAACAGCAGAACCCTCGTTTGCATGAAAACATCTGTCGTTTACGACAGAAATCAAGTCAATCACAAGTTTGTCGGGTACAAAAATCGACACAAGCGTATCGTTTGAAACACAACCATGATTGTTTACGCGAAGCGTTACACCATGGGTACCTGATTCTGGCCACGAAACTATATGCGGACCAACAGGAGTAGGACCATACTGCACAAAACCGCCATCGAAGTTCCACGAAAATTCGACATCGGCACTCATATTTCCAGTGTAGGCAATTGAAGTTTCGCCACCAAAGCAGGAAATTGGCGTATAGGTAAAGGTTGCATTCGGTTGCTGGTTGAAAGTTATCGCAACATCTGCGAAATCAATACAGTCTGCCTGTCCTATATAATGTTCGGTCCAACGAAAAATATATGTACCCCAACCATTTACAACAACTTGTGTATTAGACGCATTCGGGCTGGTGAAAGTTGCCGAATTGTTCACATTGTCGCCATTGGGATATGCCACCACCGACCATTCTCCAGTATTTCCGCTTGCCAAAGGCTGTGCCGAAAGGCTTGTCCTGTTTGAACAAACATTTCCCGATGAAGTCTGAATGGCGGTTGAGGGCGTGATGCAGCATCTCGGGTCATCGTAATCGCGTACGGTAACTATCAAAGTTGTGTCGTAGGTGCAGCCAAAATTGTCGGTTGCAGAAAACACATATTCGTACTGCCCAGGAACATTCGGCAAAGCCGTCGTATTTGCCGACTCTCCACCAATTATATTGTCTCCCGACCAAGCCATATCAGAAGGATCAAATTCGGTCTGGTATTGGATAAGCGACTCGACAGGAATAAGATAATCGGCAAAATGCAGTTCGACAGAAAACACAACCCCGTCGTCCCAATGCCTATGGTCTTGAATATTAATGCACCATTCTCCATTCACTGGGCACCCCACAAGACTCGACCAGTCGCCAGTGGGACGATAGTCGCCGGCAGGTATGTACTCTTCGTCATAATAATGATTTCCTGCATTGTCGGTATAATTGTATGTAGGTGCATTTTCGGCTACCTGCTCAATCGTACTTGTAGCATCGTGACTCCAAGTATAATGATACGGCGTTCCTGGATCGCATGGGTCATAATCGTCGTCAACAGGTTCGCCAAGAAACTGCAGGTCGGAACCTCCGTTATAGCCGTCGAAAAGCGTAAGCCTATTCCCCGAAGGACAGGTAATCCATACTTCAAGGTCGCCCAGATACGAATGCTCCATATCAATGGCAATGGACTCTATGTCGCTTGCACTTTGTATCAACTGTCCGGGCGCAAACGCGTTATGCTCAAAGCACATCGACTGCACATAGCCAGTTTCGTCAACAAAGCAGTGCTGTTCAACGATTTGCTCTGGAATTTCCATAACCCACAGGTCGGGCGGTTGCACATGACCTTCAAGCAAGGCCGCTTCGCCGGGACAAATCTCCGGAGTTACCGCTGTTCCCGTAAAAGTCGGGGGCAACGATACAACAACCAGCATAGGCTCGGGATAAACGTAGCGACAACCATTTTGGTCGGTAGCATACATATTTATGTAATAGGCACCAGGCTCAAGGTTGGTAACGAGAGTATTCATACCAGTGCCACCGGTCTGATGACTGCCATGCTCGTCAACCCAACTCCAAGTCCAATTAAGGTTTTCGTCCGACTGATGATAGCCGTTGGGCGCATCATTGTTTGGGAACACACCATTTGCCGAAATCTCAAGTGGAGAATTTGAACAAGCCTCGAAGCGGTTTTCGTCTTCGTTCCACCGCGCATCAATGTTAGGCACTACAGTAAAATCCTGACAAGGTGGTTGTTGCGAATAAGAAAATATACTTATTACCACGGCACATAATAGCATCACTAACTTTTTCATGTCACTAAATTTTAAATTTCTATATGCTTAACGCAAATTTTAGCATACGGTTGCCTAAAAAATTAGAAAAATTTAATTTGCAGTGTCTCAAAACATCAGACCCAAATTGGCAAATCGCAAATCAAAATTAGTCAACCTTTTAGCTCGGCTTTGCCAATAGTAAATATCATTGTATCTTTGCGCAACATTTTTACATGCAAGATGAACGAAAAATTCCATAACAAAGTTTCAAGGATTATATTTATAATCATTGCATTAGCAATAGCGGCTATAATGTTTTCAAGCGTAAGCGACTACGGAAGCACCACCGCCGAAGACGAATACCAAATAAGCCAAGCCGTCCAACTCGACCGCTACTACCGTAGTTTCGGCAACGACACCAGCATACTTGAAAACTCCCACCCGATGTACAGCGGTTGGTTCAACGCACTGACAATTACAATGTCGGATGTGTTTACAAAATTTGATATAAGAAGTGTGCGCCATGGCATGAATGTCGTTTTCGGATTCTTAGGAATACTTTTCGCCGCTTTGCTTGCAAAACGATGCCGCAACTGGCGCACAGGAACTTTCGTTTTGCTACTTCTTGGATTTTCACCGGTAATCTTCGGTCATTCAATGTTCAACCTTGACGACATTCCCGTTTTTGCGACATTCGCAGCATCGCTGTATTTCACAAAACGCCTTGCCGACCATTTTCCGAAACCGAAAATCCTCGATGCAATATTTTTTGCATTGTCAACAGCATTATGCATTACGGCAAATCCCGACTGCTCGCTAATTGTAGCAATTGCACTAATCCTTTGCATTATCGGACTTATCGCACAACGCAAACACAATGAAATCAAGAAAGCAACAATCAGATATTCCATCTTTGCAATATGCTCGCTTGCAGCAATTTGCGGAATTATAGTTATTCTTATTCCACAAGAAATTGGAACATGGCTGGAATCGTTCTCGCCGACATCGCCGACAAGAATTTTGTTCCAAGGAAAACTCCACTGGACCGACCTATTGCCGTGGTACTACAATGTAAAAATGCTGGTTATGACAATTCCAGCCGCAATTTTTGTCGGAATGCTACTAGCCCTAGGTTTGTGCTTTGTAAAGAAGTCGAATCGCACAGAAATCATAACCCTTTTGGCAATATCGGTGCTAGCTATCTTGCTTTTCTCGCTCAAAACCGACACCAACGGCATCTGGCAGCACTTACTATACGCCGAAATTCCACTATACATTGTGGCTGCAATCGGCTTCGACATGCTTGCCGAATCGTCACGTTCAACAGCCACACAAATTGCAGGCATCGCAATACCCGTACTGCTGATGATAATGCCTGCCATACACATTTTCCGCAGCCAGCCGTACAGCCACATATACTACAACGAATTTACAGGTGGCGTGCAACACGCATTTGGTCGCTACGAACTTGAAAACTATGGAGTAAGCAACCGCGAAGCCTCACAATGGATAATCGACAACGGCAAATACAATCTTTCTGGAAATCAGCTTTTCGTGGCTACAAGAAGCGAACTTGCAGGAAAATATTACTTCGGCAAGTACAAATACGAAGTTTCCATCGTTGAAAGTCGCTGGGCGGAACGCGCAAACCACCTTTGGGACTACGCAATTTTCCCCGTTACAGGCATAGAACCCGAAATATTGACAAGTCCGTACTTTCCACCAAAGAATACGGTTGACACAATAAGCATCGACAATGTGCCGATATGCCTTGTACTGCAACGCACCGATACCTGTGACCTATACGGACGCGGATACCTTGCAAACAACGATGTAATACATGCCATCGAACTGCTAGAAACAGCTGTTCGCAACGACTCCACCAACGAATCGGCAATGATAAACCTCATTGATGCCAACCTGCGCATAAACAACAAGGATGCAATGAAAATGTGGATTGACCGCTTCCTCGCCATTGCTCCACGCAACGATGTCGGCAACTATTACAATGCTTATTACCACAACATTACAGGCGACAACGATGAAGCAGAACGCATCTGCAAGGAAATAATCGACTACAATCCGCGTTTCAGCCTCGCATACATGTTCCTGTCAACAATTTACATACAACAGAAGCAGTTCGACAAAGCCGAAAGTACAATCCTTGCAACCGTTGACTACGACATTTACGATGAACAGGCTGCCCGTCAGCTTGTTCGCGTTTACAACGCACAGCAAAAGGACATCCGCGATGCAGAACTCTCCTACTACGAATACGCATACAAATCATACGACAGACGAGGCAAAAAAGATCTCGCAAATAAATTCAAAAAATTGTACGAAGAGGCAAAAACAAACAGGCAGAATACTAACAACTAAATCATTACAAGATTTTATCGGGCAAAAATTTATTTTTTTGCTCGCATTAATAAAAATATGTAATTTTGTCCCGATTTTGATCTGTTAGCTCAGTTGGTTTAGAGCGCTTGCTTGACAGGCAAGAGGTCACAAGTTCAAATCTTGTACAGATCACTTTTCTTTTTTTGGTCTGTTAGCTCAGTTGGTTCAGAGCGCTTCCTTCACACGGAAGAGGTCAACAGTTCGAATCTGCTACAGACCACGCAAGCCCGGCAATTGTCGGGTTTTTCATTTTCCCTACGTCATTCCGTAAGACAAAGCGAACAGGCACAGGAACGAGCCTTGTGAGCCTGTCTATACGGAATCTCCATTATGCGTTATTATAATTATCAACTAAATCATACGTTGTCACAATTTTTGTCTGGTTGGCGAATTGCTTCCTAAGCAGAGCCGAAGAGCCGTTGAACCACAAAAATATGCGCCAACGCTCTAAAACAATAAATATATAACCTCTCATAGGTTGTTTAAGTTCTTCTAATAGAACATATAACAACTTGACATATTGCATTTTGAGCGAACTTGTATATTTTTCTTTTAATATCAGCATATAAATCGGGAAATTATATGTAAATTTGCAAGGTTGTTATCTTTAGATTCGTGTTTAACGGACTTCGCAGGGTCCGAAGAGGCAACACAGAATGTAAAAAACAGAAGTCCACTAAAATAAATAGACATGGATGTATCTCCATTAAATCAAAATATCGACACGTTATTCTCAAACACAACGTATTACATTGACTTTTATCAAAGACAATACAAATGGGATTCTATTCCTGTAATCCGTTTGTTAGATGATATCTTTTATAAATTTACAGAAGAACACAAACGATTTGCAAATAGTTCAATACCGAGCGACCAAATCATAACAAAATATTCATGGTATTATATGAATACTTATGTCACCAACCTTGATGAGGAATCTAATCGACTATATATTGTTGACGGACAACAACGCCTTACAACTTTGACTTTAATTTTAATAAAATTATATCATCAAGCAGATTCCTTTCAATCGGACTTAAAAGATTGGATTGCTGATAAAATTGTTGGTCGTTCTGGTTATAAGAAAACATTTTGGCTAAATCATGAGATTCATGAGCCAACATTAAAGGCTTTATTTGATGGTATAGAAGAAATTCCCACTGACACAGGGATAACAGCATTAAATTTGGCTAAAAATTATGTTGTTATCTCAAAACGTTTAGATAACGAACTTAAAGACAAGAAAATTTTTGAAAGATTTGTGTTCTACTTTATGTACAGATTAGTTATTATCAATCTTAAAGTTGAACAAACAGATGTTCCTATGGTTTTTGAGGTTATCAATGATAGAGGCGTACGACTAAAGCCATATGAAATTTTAAAAGGGAAATTGTTAGGACAAATTGACAAAGAAGAATTGAACACATTAAATTTTAATGAATTATGGGATAGCCGTGTAAATGCAATTAATGCGAACAATCCTGATTTAATTGACAATTTCTTTATATATCTTCTTAAAGCAAAATTTGCGAATACAATAGGTGAGAGCAGAAAATTTGACAAGGAATACCACAGAGCCTTATTTGCTGAAACAAATTTAAATCTTGACCATAACCCTAACAATGTCAAAAAATTTCTGCAAAACGACTTTTCGTATTATGCAGACCTATTTATTAAATTACAAGGCTACTCGGTAAATTATAATAAAGATTATCGATATATCTATTACAATTCTCTTACTGATCGGGGACAACAATTTTTACTAATACTTTCTGCTTGTAAAGTTCATGATAATCAAGAACAGGAGAAAATAAAGGCTGTTTCCTATCAGATAGACAGGTTGTTTTGTTTGCTTCAATTACAAAGAGCATACGATAGTAATATGTTTAATGAAATGATGTACAAAATCAGCGAACAAATTAGAGAGAAAGATGTATCAGAGATAGAGCACGTATTTAACGACTCACTAATCAAAATACTTCAAGACAAGTATAGCAATTCCGATTTGAGTTCTACTTTCAGTTATGGCTACTTTAAGGAAACGGGCATTGATTTGGACAAACGATTTAAAAGATATTTCTTTGCTCGCATTGAAGAGTTTATTGCCGAAAACACAAAGATGGCTATGCGCCATAATTTATATAATTTAGTAGTAAACACAGGTAGTACAAATGGTTTTCATATAGAACACATCCTTGCTGAAAATAATGAAAACTATGCACTGTTTGATAATGATGAGGAAAGATTCCGAAGCGAACGTAATCGACTTGGTGGATTATTGCTGTTAAAAGGAAAAGATAATATATCAAGCAATAACGAAACATACGCCAAAAAATTGATTTCGTATGCAAATACTCTATACTGGAACGAAACATTAAGAGCTGATAGTTATAAGTCGCATCTTGATTTTACTAATTGGATAAATAGTTCAAAATTAAACTTCAGACCAATGGACAAATTCGGTCCAAAAGAACTAGAGGAAAGACATAAACTTTTATTTGAAATAGTTAAATATATTTGGAACAGCTAACATATTGTTGTGTTTGATATATACTCAGACACATACGAATATCAGCATTTGCATTGCGGAAATAACATTTATAATGCCAACAATGGCATAATGTTAACAACACACATTACTCTAGCATTTCAGCCAGTTCCAACCAACGCATTTCCTTTTCGTCAATACTATCAATCAGTTGCGAGTATTCCGATGACTTTGCGGCAATCTCAAACGGAGAAAGCCGTCCCGAATTAAGTTCCTCCTCCATTGCGACACGCTTGGCGTTCAGTTCCTCGATTTCCTTTTCAAGCATATCGTATTCGCGTTGGTCCTTGTACGAAAGTTTCTTCTTGGGTGCATTTATTGGCTTACGAGGCTCTGCATTCGCTTCTTTTGCAGGCTTTTCCTCCTTAGGTTGCGTCGTTCCCAAATATCTTATGTAGGCATCCGAATCGCGGAACTGCGTGTAGTTTCCCGGAAAATCGGAAATCTTTCCATCACCCTCGAACACAAACAGATGGTCAACAATCTTGTCCATAAAGAAGCGGTCATGCGAAACAATTATGACAGTTGCGTCAATCATCGTGAGATATTCCTCAAGAACCTGCAAAGTTGTGATGTCCAAGTCGTTGGTAGGCTCGTCCATTATCAGCACATTGGGCTGCTGGATTAGCACCGTACAGAGATACAGCCTGCGCTTTTCGCCACCGCTGAGCTTGCGCACAAGCGTATGCTGCATATCACCAGTAAACATAAAGTAGTTGAGCAGTCCCGATGCCGAAAAACTCTTGCCGTCGCGCAACTTCACATCATCGGAAATCTTGCGGACAATGTCAATGGGTTTGTCATCATCGTTGAAAGCAATGCCATCTTGGGTGTAGTAGGCGAATTTTACCGTCTGCCCGATTTCGATGTGACCGCTATCGGGAGCAAGATTTCCTGTAATCAGGTTCAAAAAAGTGGTCTTCCCAACACCATTGCGACCGACGATGCCAATCTTTTCGCCACGGGTAACCTTGTACGAGAACTCATCAATAATTTTCTGCTCGCTGTACGACTTTGAAATGTTGTAGATGTCAATGATTTTCTTGCCAAGACGTTGATTTGCAACATCAAGCTCAAGTTTGCGGTTGTCAATGCGTTGCGAAGCCCTTGCCTTTAGGTTTTCGAACTCATCAATACGGTATTTTGCCTTATGAGAACGCGCCTTCGGCATACGGCGAATCCACTCCTGCTCGGTACGCATCAGGTTTTGAGCCCGCTCAATGTTGGCCTGCAAATTCTCGATACGCTCGGCACGCTTTTCCACATAATATGTATAATTCCCTGAATATGAGTATATGTTACCGCCATCCATCTCGATTATTGTGTCACAAATTCTGTCGAGGAAATAGCGGTCGTGCGTTACCATAAATATTGTAATATTGGCAACAGAAAGGTAATCCTCGAGCCATTCTATCACATTCAAGTCCAGCTGGTTAGTCGGCTCATCAAGGATTAGCAGTTGAGGCTCGCAAATAAGCAGTCCAGCAAGTGCCACGCGCTTTTTCTGACCGCCACTGAGAGTACCGATTTTCTTATCAAAGTCGTGAATATCAAGTTTCCCAAGGATTTGTTTGATTCTAGATTCGTAATCCCACGCATTTAGGGCATCCATCTTGTCTAGCAGCGACGGCAGAACCTCATGCGATTCGGAATAAAGGCAGTCGTTGTACTGGCGGATGGTCTGGGTGATTTCGTTTTCAAGCACAAACACGGCATCAAGCACCGTACGGTCGGGATTCATGTCAATTTCCTGCGGAAGATAACCGATTCGCACATCGCGTCGACGGCTAAGGCTTCCACCATCAGGAGAATCGGCACCAGCAAGTATGTTCAGCAACGATGTTTTTCCCGTGCCATTCTTGGCGACAAGAGCGATTTTCTGCCCTTCGCCAATGCTGATGTTTATATTCTCGAACAGCAGTTTGTCGCCGTACCGCTTGCTAATGTTTTCCGCCTGAAGAAGACTTTCCATATCGTTGCGTGACTTTTATTTTGCAAAAGTAAGAATTATTTCCCAGAATTTTCTTCAATATGCGTTTCTATCTTCGCCGCCTGCATATTTATTCAAAGCAACAGTAACTTACTGTTATTAAATAAAATACATAATAATCATACAAATTTACGATTGAATCGAAAAATTGTACTATATTTGTGCCGTTAAATATTAAACAATATGATTGACAGGATAATAACACCCAAACTGAAGCACATGATGACATTATATCCAATAGTGCTTCTTACTGGACCAAGACAATCGGGCAAATCAACGCTTCTAAAAAACATTTTACCAGATTACGACTACATATCACTTGAAGACTTGGACGAAAGGTATTATGCACAAAACGACCCTCGTGGCTTCATTGCTGCGCACCCAGATAAAACAATTATAGACGAAGCTCAACATGTGCCATCGCTGTTTTCGTACCTGCAAACCCACATTGACAACGAACAGCGGGAAGGAATGTTCGTCCTGTCTGGATCGCAAAATTTCCTGCTTATGGAACAAATTTCACAGTCGCTCGCTGGCAGGGTTGCAATACTTGAACTCATGCCTTTTTCGCGCAACGAACTAAAAGCAGCAGGATTGCTATCTCAAAATGTATGGCATGAAATCTTTGCAGGAGGCTATCCGCGACTGCACGACAAGCAAATGCACCCTACCGAATATTATCCGTATTATATCAGAACTTATGTTGAGCGCGATGTAAGGCAACTAAAAAACATTTCGGACTTGAGCCTTTTTACAAAATTTATAAAATTGTGCGCTGGAAGAATCGGACAAATACTAAACATCTCATCAATTGCCAACGACTGCGGCATTGCCGTTTCTACAGCACAAGCATGGCTAAGTGTACTCGAAACTAGCTACATAATATATATGCTACGTCCCGACTACAACAATTTCTCGAAACGCCTTGTGAAATCACCTAAACTATATTTCCGCGACACAGGTCTTGCATGCTCTCTCCTTGAAATCAAGGAAGCCAACCAACTCGAAAACCATTACCTCAACGGTGGACTATTTGAAAACTATGTCATAAACCAATTCCTAAAGGCTTCGTACAACGAAGGAAAAGAACCGCACCTGTCGTTCTGGCGCGACAGCGTTGGAAATGAAATTGACCTTATCGACAGCAGTGGTGAAAAGCAAATCGCATACGAAATTAAATCTGCCCAAACATTCTCTACAGACTTTGTAAAGGGACTGCATTACTGGTCAAAACTTTCACATGCCGAACCATCTGAATGTAATGTTGTGTATGCTGGGAAAAAAGCAATGCAAATGACAGACTGCAACTTACTGACATTAAATGAAATATAGAATAATCGTGCAAATTTACGATTTAGTCGAAAAATTGTACGCTCACATTAAAATATCGTCCAAATCTTTTCATCTGGAAACGGTGCCTCGATGACAATTTCCTCCTTCTTCACAGGATGAACAAAAGTAATCCGCACAGCATGAAGGTTAATGCCACCATTTTTGTTGGAACGCGGATAACCGTATTTCAAGTCACCACGTATAGGACACCCCATGTTTGCCAACTGGCAGCGAATCTGGTGATGTCGTCCGGTGTGCAAGTCAACCTCGAGCAGATAATACCGCTCCGAATGTCCGATTACCTTGTACGACAAGCTTGATCGTTTGGCATCTGGATGCTTTTCATCGACCACATACGACTTGTTCTGCTTGACATTGCGGTAAATGTAATCCACAAGTGTATCGCTGTCCTTAGGCGGCTTGTTGCCGACAATTGCCAAATAAGTCTTATGCGCGTCCTTCGTGCGGAAAAGTTCGCTCAAGCGCGTCAATGCCTTGCTAGTCTTTGCAAAAAGCACCACTCCGCTCACAGGTCTGTCGATACGATGCGGAACACCAAGGAAAACATTGCCTGGCTTATTGTCGCGCTCCTTGATGTAGGATTTCAGAATGTCGGACAAAGGTTTGTCGCCAGTATTGTCGCCCTGCACAATCTGCCCAGCCTGCTTGTTTACGGCAATGATATGGTTGTCCTCGTAAAGAATATCAACCGTCTGCGGACTTGTATTTTGGTTTTCTGCCATAGTGCGACAAAATTTGTCAGTACTGTTCCTGTTCGTTGGGGAAATCGCCCGATTTCACATCGCTGATATAATTCGTTACCGCACCAGTTATCACGGCATCGAGGTCGGCATAGCGGCGAAGGAAACGCGGTGAAAATTCCTGCGTAATTCCCAGCATATCGTGCATTACAAGCACCTGACCGTCGGCGGCACCTGCACCAATGCCAATGATTGGAATTTTTATTTCGGAAACAATGCGCGAAGTAAGGCTTGCCGGAATTTTCTCAAGGACAATGGCAAAACAACCCAATTCCTGCAGCAAATAAGCATCCTCGACCAGACGAGAAGCCTCCTCATCGTCCTTTGCGCGTACAGCGTATGTTCCGAACTTGTTTATACTCTGCGGGGTTAGTCCCAGATGTCCCATTATCGGGATACCAGCCGAGAGAATTCTCTTTATCGATTCTTCCGACTCCAATCCGCCTTCGAGTTTCACGGCTCCTGCACCAGTTTCCTTCATTATGCGGATTGCCGACGACAAAGCCTCCTTAGAATTGCTCTGATAAGTTCCAAACGGTAAATCCACAACCACCAAGGCACGGTCAACTGCACGAACAACACTTTTGGCATGGTAAATCATCTCGTCAAGAGTGATTGGCAAAGTCGTTTCATAGCCAGCCATGACATTCGATGCAGAATCGCCGACAAGTATGACATCAATGCCTGCCTTATCGATTATTTTCGCCATGCTGTAGTCGTAGGCAGTAAGCATCGAAATCTTTTCGCCACGGTTCTTCATCTCCTGAAGAATGTGGGTGGTAACCTTCTTTATTTCCTTATGTACCGACATAATTGTACAATTAAAAAGTCGGACAAAAATACAATATTATTTTAGATTGACGATTTTAGATTTTAGATTGATTTTAATTCTGATCGTTTGAGATAAAAATATTGTTGATTCAATATTTGTCGGCATGATTTAGACAATCTTGCCGAGTTGAATATGAAGTTCTTCAACCCGCAACACATCAATCATTTACCCCCAATTTTTATTCCTTTATGAATTTCTTCAAGACAAAATCCGCATCAAAAGCCTTGTTCCCAACAACGCACCGAACAACATAAATTCCATTCGGTAAATCATTTATACCACAAACCGCATTGTCCCCATTTACCTCAATTCTCTTTACCACCTGCCCCATCACATTCACAATCTCAATTTCCAAAATTGTTTCCGATGATGTGATGTTGAGAATGTCGCTTGCAGGAGTTGGGAATATTGAAATCTCCGCCATGCCATTCTGCGAAATTCCGCTTAGAATGTTCAAATGCAAAGTTACAATTGAATCACAGCCGTTTGAAGCGGTGAAATTCTGCGTATAGTCGCCAGTTTCGGTGTACTCAGTGCCATTCCAAGTGTATGGGCTGGTGGCTGTTTCTGTAAAACTATAATGCACTGAATTGTTTATGGTAAGGTGCAGAGTTACAATGCTGTCGCAACCGTTGGCGGCAGTGAGAACCTGAATATAATCGCCACTTGCCGTATATTCATCGCCGTTCCATTCGTAACTGTCGCAGTCGGTGGCAACAAATTCTCCAGTTATCGGGTCAAGGCGCAGGGAACGCGAAAACGAATATCCTGCCAGACTTGCTGTTGCCGTTTCGCTACCGGATGCAAGAATTGTGGCATTCTCGCCATCAATTGAAAGGCGATTGCCTGACGACCACGATACGCCATTTTCTGTACCAACTGTAAAGTTGTTGCGCACAAGGTTGGTATGGTCGTAGTTGTCATCACTAATTTCACGCAGATAAATAGGTGTAGCGAAAAGCATTGCAAGCGAATCGTTTTCCAAGCCAAGCGGAATTGGGTAGCGACCTTCTGCATAACTCCAACCATCACCAAGCATAGCGCGAAGTTCTGGCGTGTCGCCTGTGAGTTGCGAAGTAAAGCGACCTTCGGATTCGCCTTCAATATCTTCGCCAGCACCGCCCGACATTTGACGGTCGTAGTAGTTGGAAGACATATTGCTAATTGAATCGCCTGTAACATACCAACGCCCAAGAGTTACCGGAAAACCGCTTACATCAAGATTGTTTGCAATACGAATAGTGTCGAATGCATTTCCTACAATTCCGCCCGAATTTGTAGCACGCGCCACTTGTCCAGCATTGAAGCACGAAGAAACATTGGAAATACTATATATGTAACCGACTATTCCGCCTACAAAACCGCCTCCTGCCACACGACCGTAGTTGGCACAGCGAATGATTCTTTCTTCATTATAATTGTGATAAATGATATTGTCAGGTTCATCTTGAAAAAAAGCAGGACTTCCTCCGCCAACAATACCTCCTCCGTTGTACAGTTTGCCGGCATCAATAAAACCATAATTGATACATTCTTCGGTAATACTTGGCGGATTATTATCATAAGGGTCGCTAAGAGCGTATATTCCACCGCAGGGATAGGCTGAAAAGGGGACAACATCTGCCGGTGCAATAATATCGCCGTAGTTTATACATCTTCTGATTGTCCCGTTATTTATAGAACATATTCCGCCCGCGCCGAAAAAGCCGACAATGTCGCCATAGTTTTTGCATCCGATAATTTCACCCATATTATATTGAACCATGCCCATACATTCAAACCAGCCATTCGCATAATATTCGTTGTCAACATCAGATTGCACGATTATATTACCATAATTCGTGCAATTAACAATTCTACCGTTATATTCATTACTAAGTGCTATAATCGAATTTATCTCTGGAGCATATTCGCCAGACAAAGAAACATTAGCCTCGTTCACATATCCATATATTTCACCGCCAATGGGACTTGTATCAACTCCTACACTGCCAACAAGCACAAACATATATGAAAGATTCCCCACCGTTTTTATCGAATCCACATACCCCCCAGCAAGATAACCGAATATTGGAAAAATCTGACTTGGAAATTGTTGCAAAATATCAACATCAATGCTGTCTGGCAAAAATAATGTATGTCCTCCGCCATGCACAACCCCATTGAAATAAGTATGTAAAGACGGTATCCTGTAAGGTTCAATATTTATGTCGGATACTAACCTATAATGCACTGGATTTGTTGGCTGGACATAGTTGTTACTGCCTTGCTCAATCATTTCATACCAGTCATTAAAATCCCCTATGAGATAAGGGTCGCTAATTGTACCTGTTCCGCCAGAAAACTGGGCAAAAGAACAAATGTATATAAAAATACATATTGCCGTCAATATCAAGTTTTTCATAGTCGTAAAATTTTAAGTTTTCATTACTTTATTAAAAATCTCTTTCATATATGACAACTGAAACATCGTTTTCGTTGCCTGAGAGTTTAATTTTTTTCAACATTCATTAAATATTGTGGCAAATATACATTTTTTTCAAATACGAAAAATTCATTGCGACTACAAAATCAACAAATATTTCTCCCATCATCCCTGTACAATCGCACCATGGCGCGATTCAACAAAAATAAACCACACCAAACATCATCAAACGTTGCACGCAACGTTTCTACAAAAATAACACACACTAATTCATTTTCAATAATCTTGTACAATCGTGCCATGGCGCGATTCAACAATCATAAAATTTTCAAATCTCCTCCCCAATCGTAAATCGTACCTCATAAATCGTAAATATTTTTTATCTTTGCACAAAATTTGACACCATTATAATTATGGGTTTACTAACAGGAAAAACCGCACTCATCACAGGTGCTTCGCGCGGAATAGGAAGGGCAATTGCCGTTGAATTCGCCAAGGCTGGCGCAAATATCGCATTTACATCAACGCACCGCAACGAAAATGTTGATTCACTCGAAAAGGAACTTTCGTCACTAGGCGTTGAATTTCTCTACTTCGAAGCCGACGCCAAGGACTTCAACCGTGCTGCCGAAATAGCCGACGAGACCGTGAAAAAATTCACCCGCATCGACATACTTGTCAACAATGCAGGCATTACCGCCGACACCTTGCTTATGCGAATGAGCGAAGAACAGTGGGACAGCGTAATCGCCACCAACCTGAAATCGGCTTTCAACTACACCAAGGCCGTACAGCGCATTATGCTCAAGCAGCGCGAAGGATCGATTATCAACCTCAGCTCGGTGGTAGGACTGTCGGGCAATGCAGGTCAGGCAAACTATGCCGCATCGAAGGCAGGAATCGTAGGATTTACAAAGTCGGTTGCCAAGGAACTGGGTAGCAGAAACATACGCTGCAACGCCATTGCCCCTGGCTTCATCGAAACCGATATGACCGCTGCTCTGAACGATGACCAGAAAAAAGCCATCATCGATGCCATTCCGCTCAAACGCGCAGGCCGTCCCGAAGATGTTGCAAACGCGGCACTCTTCCTCGCCTCGGATATGTCGCAATACATTTCAGGTCAGGTGATTAATGTTTGCGGAGCAATGCTGACATAATATGAAATTCTACTTTGAATATTCCCCTTGGCTGCTGATTCCGATGGTGATTGTCGCCGTCGCAATAGCGATTTTCCTTTACCACAAGGACAAGACCTTCGCCGAAATCGAGCCGTGGAAAAAACGCCTGATGACGGCACTCAGAGCAATATTCATTTTCCTCACACTCGCACTTCTGCTCAACCCGATTGTAAAGCACATCACCCGCGACATTCGCAAACCTATTGTCGTAATTGCACAAGATAATTCAAAATCAATACTTTACAACAAGGATTCAGCCTATTACAGAACCGAATACACCAAAAATATCTCACAACTTGCCGACGACCTTAGCGAAAAGTACGATGTCTGCCTGCTGCCATTTTCCGATGGCGTTGAAAACAGCGACAGCATTAACTTCACAGGTAGCGCAACCAATATTTCATCGGTATTCAACGAAATATCATCGCGTTACGCCGGTGCAAACATGGGCGCGGTAATCCTCGCCACCGACGGAATCTACAACAAGGGACAGAATCCGCAGTATTCACGCCCGGCCAAATATCCCGTAATGTGCATCGCAATGGGCGACACTATGCCTCGCAAGGACTTGCAGATAAAGGACATAGTACACAACAGCGTCACCTTCCTCGGCAACAAGTTCCCTGTTAGGATTCTTGTTTCAGCCGACAAATGCACAGAAAAGCAAGCTCAGATAAAAATCACCAGAAAGGGCGCAAATGTCTATTCGCAGACCATCGACCTGCCTGAAAATGGTACCACTAGGAGCGTCGAAGTGGAACTTACCGCCGACCTGATTGGACTTCAGCAATATAAGGTGTCGCTGCAGCATCTCGACAACGAAACAAGCTACGAGAACAACGATGCAGAATTCTACATCGAAGTCATCGACAAGCGAAGCAAGATTCTGATTCTCGCCGATGCCCCCCATCCCGATGTCGGTGCTATAAGGTCAGCCTTGAAAAGTAATCCAGACCTCGAAGTCGAAGCAAAATACTTGTACGAAAGCAACATAACTGCAAAGGGCTACGACCTTGTGATAACCCACCAGTTGCCATCGGTGAAAAACAAGGCGCAGGGCACTTTTGCCGAAATTGAGAAATTCGCAATTCCGCAGATTATAATCCTCGGAACCAACACTTCGTACAGCGATTTCGACAAGCTTGGCACCGACCTCAAGACAAACGCCAATTTCAATGCATTCGACGATGCTGTTCCCACGCTAAATTCGGCATTCAACTCGTTCTCAATAGAATCGCCCGAGTTCCTGCAACAACTTCCACCGCTAAAGGTGCCCTACTGCTCGCCAAAGATTTCGGGAGAATCGAAAGTTCTGCTCTACCAGACAATCAATGGAATAAAGACCGACAAACCGCTGGTTTTCTTCACCGACAGGGACAACCGCAAATGCTGTTTCGTAATGGGCGAAGGACTGTGGCGCTGGAGAATCTACGACTACAAGCAGTCGTCGAGCAACGAGAACTTCAACACACTGATAAACAAGATTGTGCGTTTCACAATCACCAAGCAGCAGAAGAACAAGCTGAGTGTTGAAGCAAAGCGTCTTTACACCGACAGCGAGAACATCATTATCACCGCCGAATTCTACAACGACGCCTACGAGCTTGTCCCCGACCTCGAAATCGAAGCTACACTCAAGGACAGCGCCGACAACGAGTTCAAGTACATAATGGAGCCCAACGGCAATGCCTACCGCATCGACCTCGGACGGCTTGCAAAAGGCTCGTACACCTGCAAGTTCGCCACCGAATTCGACGGAAACAAATACGAAACCAACATAGCCATAATGGTTAGGAATATGAACCTTGAAGCACAGAACCTCACGGCAAACCACAATGTGCTTTTTGCCATTGCAGGCGCAAACGGAGGCAAGGTATATTATCCTACCGAAATGTCGAAGATAAAGGACGACCTATCGTCGAACCCTGACATCCAGAATGTTGCATACGAAAAGGAATCATTGTCGTCGATAATGGATTTCTGGTATCTGTTCATCTGCATACTGCTGTTCGCTACTGCAGAATGGTTCTTAAGAAAATTCTGGGGGGGGTATTAAAATTATGAGTATGAACTTTTTCAACTTCCATACGCACAACACATCGGAAACTTCGGGCATAATAAGCCTGAGCGAATACGCCAACTTTACCGAAGGCAAAAAGTATTCGGTGGGACTGCATCCGTGGTATTACGACAAGAACTCCATCCACAAGATGGCTGAAATCGCAAAGGCAGCCGAAAATCCACAGGTGGTAGCCATAGGCGAAACAGGCTTCGACAAGAAGTCGGGACTTGACTTTGCAGGACAGACCGAAATTTTTGAAGCCCATGTTGCATTGTCGGAAAAACTGCAGAAACCGCTGATTATACATTGCGTAAAGCAGTTCCAGCACCTGATTGCCGAAAAGAAGAAATTGCAGCCTACACAGCCGTGGATTCTGCATGGATTCTGCGGAAAACTGTCGCAAGTAAGCCCTCTAATCGAAAGCGGAATCTACTTTTCAATATCTCACTCGCTACTGTCTAAAGACAAGAAATCATCCAAATTCTTCTCCTTTGTGCCAAGCGAAAGGCTGTTCTTCGAAACCGATGACGGCAATTTTCCTGTGGAAAATGTCTATAAGTCGGCAACGCGCTGGATGAACATTTCGCTCGAAGAACTCTGCGAAATAATTGACAAAAACCTGAAAACCATCAACCTATGAGCTGGCAAGAACGCACCGAACTGCTTTTGGGCGACGAAAAGATGAAAAAACTGCGCTCGGCGAAGGTGCTTGTCTGCGGACTTGGCGGTGTGGGCGGTGCAGCAGCCGAACAGCTTGTCCGCGCAGGCATACAGAACCTTACAATCGTCGATGCCGACTGCGTTTCCGAAACCAACATCAACAGGCAACTAATTGCCACTCACGAAAATATCGGTAAGCCCAAGGCAGAAGAATTTGCAAAGCGTTTCCGTGCCATAAATCCCGATATAAACCTCACTGTGATTGGCGAATATCTCCGCGACGAACTTCTTGAATCAACGCTGAAAAATGGCAACTGGGACTTCGTTGTTGATGCTATCGACACGCTTTCTCCAAAATTGCACCTGATGAGAATCTGTCACCAGAACGGCATTCCATCAGTAAGTTGTATGGGTTCGGGTGGAAAACGCAATCCGCAGTTAATTCAGATTGCCGACATATCAAAGACTTACAACTGCCGTCTTGCGCTGATGCTCCGCAAACGTCTACATAGGCTAGGCATATATAAAGGTATAACTGTTGTCTTTTCGCCCGAACTAGTCGACAAAAGTGCGATTGTGGAGGAAGAAAGCATTAACAAGAAGTCGAATGTCGGCACAATCAGCTATATTCCAGTGGTTTTTGGCTGCATGTGCGCTTATGCGTGCGTGGAGTATCTGACCGACCAATCCCAATCTGGTCACTAATGTTCATCTGGATTTAGAAACTTTAGCCAGCTGCCTAATATACACAACATTAATAAGTTTCCTCCAACCACCTCGACAAAAATACATTATACACCGAATAAGATTTTTCGTTAAGACCTATTGTTTCGAGAAGCAACTCTTTTTCAGTTAACGACTCAAGGTTTCGCCGTGCATTTGTAGCACTCCCTAACTGATATTTTGCAAGAAATTGGGCTGATGTTACACTCTGAACTGACTGTTCCTTTGCGATTGCTATAAGCAGCAACCACTGCTGGTCAGTTATCAAATTTCGTATCTGCATGAAATTAGATGATTCTGTCTCTAAAATTTCACGACATGCCATACGGACAATCGACAAAGTCACAACTTTGGGCTTCATTTTAAATATTTCGTTGCATAGCGATTGCGTGTAAAATGTGTGCAGTCTTGACCATTCTAGGATATAGTTCATCGCATCATCATCAACTTGTGCTGGTGCGAATTTCTCACGAATAAAAGCAGAATATTTCTCAGCATCAATTTTGTCAAGCGACAATTGCCTAGTACTTGAATAAAATGGACGCGCCACATCGGTAAACATCTGCGTCATAATGGATTTTTTGCTTCCACAATAGATAAAACTAATATTATGCATCTGTTGTGTATATGTCCTGAGCAGTGCTTCTACATTTTTTTCCGGATATGCAGTAATCTGCTGAAACTCATCAAATGCCAGAACGACATGCTGTTTCTGCGAGTTCAAGAAGGCAAACAATCCCTTCAATGTATATTCCTTTTCCGATGGGATAGCAAAACTGAATTCCACTTGTGGAAGTCCGCTTACTGGATCGTAGGTAATTACAGGACGATACCCCTTCAGCAAGGTCATAAACTTATTGCCAATAGTGGTTTTTTCGGGGAATTCTGCGAGTATCGATTCCGCCAATGTCTTGATAAAATCTTTCAGCGAAAGTGTTGCAAAAATATCAACATAAATGGTATTATATGGCAATTTTTCTTCTGCAATCTTATAAAAAGTGTGATGTATCAGCCCTGTTTTCCCGAGTTTTCGTGGAGAAATTAAAGTTGTATCGATACCATTTTGTATGTTCGACAATAACATTTCTGTTTCTTTCTCCCTGTCACAGAAGAACTTTGGAGACAAATACCCCTTGGCTAAAAACGGATTCTGCATAACATTTAATTTTTTGCAAATATAAATATTTTTTCAAAATCCAACCTATTTTAGGTTACCTATTTTAGGTAGCCTATTTTAGGTAGCCTATTTTAGGTATAATTTTCATAGATTACAAATGCTACATGCAGAATCGCACAACCATTCCTAATCAAGTCATTATAAACTATAATGTCCATCTTGATTTATAAACTTTCGCTCGATAAAGTGGCTGAGCAATTTGAATTTTTAAATTCTTAAATCGTTGAATTTTTAAATCAGCATAGCTAATCATTAAAATCATTGTATTACCTTTGCCAATCTTTTAACAAATTATGCTTTGACATGAACGCCAATAAATCAATTCTTTACGTTTCGTACGACGGAATGACCGATAGCCTCGGA
Organism: uncultured Bacteroidia bacterium; assembly: GCA_902791865.1. Lineage (GTDB taxonomy): Bacteria > Bacteroidota > Bacteroidia > Bacteroidales > ML635J-15 > Bact-19. The sequence continues at coordinate 51,142 of CADAXK010000007.1, read as the reverse complement.
CAGTCGCAAGTTATCCCCTACCTCACCGTGCTTTCTAAAAACGGCTACGACATTCACATACTATCTGCCGAAAAGCCCGAAGCCTACGCAAAACGCAAGGAATTCATAGGCAAACTTTTGTCCGACAACAACATACAATGGCATCCCGTTCCATACACAAAAAAACCGCCAATAGTTTCCACAGTAAAGGATGTATTCCGCATGAAAAAGGAAGCACGCCGTCTGCACAAGCAGTACAATTTCAACATAATACATTGTCGCTCATACATTTCGGCATTCGTTGGCGTTTATATGAAACGTAAGTTCGGCACCAAGTTCATCTTCGATATGCGCGGATTCTACGCCGACGAGCGCGTTGACGGAAAGCTCTGGAACCGCAGCAATCCGATTTACAACGCCGTTTACAAGTATTTCAAGCGCAAGGAGCGGCTTTTCTTCACACAGGCCGACCACACCATAAGCCTCACCTACGCAGGCCGCGACATAATACACACTTTTGCCGGCTTGGAAAACATACCTATAGAAGTCATCCCCTGCTGTGCCGACACCGAACTATTTGACTACCACAAAATTGACACAGCAAAAGTTGAACAGCAACGCAAGGAACTCGGAATTGCCGAAAATGAATTTGTCGTTACCTACCTCGGCTCAATCGGCACCTGGTATATGGCAGAAGAAATGATGCACTTTTTCAAGCTACTGAAAACTAGCAAGCCCAATGCAAAATTTCTTTTCATCTCGCGCGACAATCCGCAGATAATCCACTCGTTGTGCGACAAGTACGGCATCAGTCACAGCGATGCGATAGTGCATCCCGCCGACCGCGAAAATGTGCCGACAATGATTGCTGTCGGAAATGTGTCGCTGTTCTTCATAAAGCCAGTTTTCTCCAAAAAGGCCTCATCGCCCACCAAACTTGCCGAATTGCTTGGAATGGGAATGCCCGTAATCTGCAACGGCGATGTCGGCGACCTCGACAAGTTTATGCACGACACTCCTTTTGGCCTGATTACCACCAAATTCGACGATGAAACGCTGAATGGACTCGTATCTCAGATTGACAATCTCCAGAACCTCGACCGCGAATACCTACGCAAAATCTCGCTTGACTTATTCTCGCTGAAAATCGGTGCAGAACGGTATTTGAAGGTATATAGGGGACTGGAAGGCTGAAAGGATTGAAGGCAGAAAGGCTAACGGTCAATTTCAAACAATATCAAAGTACAGACGTTGCGCGCAACGTCTCTAACAAAACTATTTCAAACAACATCAAACACCAAGAGCTATAAGGCAGGAAGAATGTATACCTTGTGTCGTAATATTTGTGCACAAAAAAGGGAGAAACGAAACGCCTCTCCCCTATAAATCGTAAATATAAATTTTACAGTTTGTGGATTACAAGTCCCGAACGGAGTTTCGGTTCGAACCATGTAGTCTTAGGAGGCATGATGCTTCCCGAGTCAGCGATGTTGATGAGCTGATCCATTGATACTGGATACAAGGCAAATGCAACAACCATTTCGCCAGAATCAACACGGCGCTTCAGTTCGCCAAGACCACGGATACCGCCAACAAAGTCGATGCGGTTGCTGGTGCGGAGGTCGGCAATACCAAGGATGTCGTTGAGAACATGCTTCGAAAGGATGTTTACATCGAGAACACCAAGTGGAGTGTTGTCGTAAGTTCCCTGCTTTGCGTTCATCTTGTACCAGTGACCATCAAGATACATGCTGAATTCGTGCAATGAAGCCGGCTTGTAAATTTCAGTTCCCATATCCTGAACTACAAAGTTCTGTACGAGCTTGTTCATGAAATCTTCCTTGCTCAATCCGTTCAAATCCTTTACAACGCGGTTGTAGTCGATAATCTTGAGCTGTGTATCTGGGAAGTGAACAGCCATGAAGAAGTTGTATTCCTCCTTGCCAGTGTGGTTTGGATTCTTGCCTGCATATTCCTTACCTATACGGCTAGCAGCAGCTGTACGATGGTGACCATCAGCAACGTATGTATAAGGAACCTTGGTTGCAAACAATTCTTCGATGCGCTTGTTTGTTGCATCATCGTTGATTACCCAGAAGTGATGTCCGAAACCATCTTCTGCTACGAAATCGTATTCAGCAGGCTGGTTCTTTACGATATTTTCAACTATTGCATCAATTTCGGGAACAGCCTTGTATGAGAAGAACACAGGCTCGATGTTAGCGTTGGTGTAACGGGTGAGAACCATACGGTCTTCTTCCTTCTCGATACGGGTAAGCTCGTGCTTCTTGATAATGCCGTTGAAATAGTCTTCGGAAGAAGCGCAACCTACGATACCATACTGTGTACGACCGTCCATTGTCTGGGCGTAAATGTAGAATTTAGGCTTGTCATCCTCAACGAGCCAGCCTTCGCTCTGCATCTTCTTGAAATTCTCAACTGCCTTGTTGTAAACTACTTCGCTGTGAAGATCGGTACCCTTTGGAAGGTCGATTTCGGCGCGGGTTACATGAAGGAGCGATTCCTTCTTGCCTTCTGCCATCTGTGCAGCTTCTTCCGAGTTCATAACATCATAAGGCAGACACGAAACTTTCTCTACCAAATTCTTAGGAGGACGTAAGCCTCTGAAAGGTTTTACTATTGCCATTTCTTTATGCTTTTTTAAATAAGTTATTACATTAAAATTTTTCGCAAAGATAACTTTTTTATCAGTTGAAAAAACTTTATTGCATTTTTATTTAGGACTAAAGATTCAACTATTAGCACAACTTAATCACATCAAAAAAAACTTTTCAATTTCTGCAAAAAAAGTCTTATCTTCGCACCTTAAATTTAATACGAGATTCTATGGCTACAAACAGCAAAATCATCATGGACGGTCTTACATTCGACGATGTACTCCTTATCCCTGCATATTCGGAAATCATACCTGCACAAGTTGCTCTTGGTTCGGTGTTTTCCAGAAACATAAAAATCAATACGCCAATAGTTTCGGCGGCAATGGACACAGTTACCGACAGCCGTATGGCAATAGCTATGGCTCGCGAAGGCGGAATTGGCGTAATTCACAAAAATATGCCTATCGACATTCAGGCTCGCCATGTAAGCCAGGTGAAGAGGGCTGAAAATGCAATGATTCTAAACCCAGTCACCATCGATGTTAAAAGCACAGTTGGTGATGCTAGGAAAATCATGAACGAATACAACATCGGCGGTCTGCCAGTAGTTGATGCCGAAAAACGCCTCTGCGGTATTCTTACCAGCCGCGACATGCGTTTCCAAGACGATGCCAGCAAGCCCATCCGCGAAATAATGACGCCTGCGGAAAAACTTGTTACCGCCGATCAGAATACAAAAATCGAAGCCGCAAAGGACATTTTCAAGAAATACCGCATCGAAAAGTTGCCTGTTGTTGACAAGGACAACAAGCTCGTAGGACTTATCACCTACAAGGACATAACAAAGGCAAGCGTAAGCCCCAACTCGTGCAAGGATTCGCACGGTCGTCTGCGCGTAGCTGCAGCTGTAGGCATAACAGGCGATTCGCTCGAACGCATGGAAGCATTGGTAAAGGCCGGCGTTGATGCTCTCGTAATCGACACAGCACACGGACATACCAAGAGCGTAAACGAAGTCCTGAAGTCAGCCCGTAAAAAATTCACCGATATCGACATCGTGGTTGGAAATGTGGCAACTGCTGATGCAGCAAAACTACTCGTAAAGAATGGTGCCGATGGCGTAAAGGTCGGCATTGGTCCCGGTTCGATTTGTACCACCAGAATCGTGGCAGGTATAGGCGTTCCACAACTCACAGCAATCATGAATGTCTGCGAAGGCATCAAGGGGTCGGGCGTTCCAGTAATCGCAGATGGTGGCATCCGCTACTCCGGTGACATCGTGAAGGCAATAGCTGCAGGCGCATCATCAATCATGGCAGGTGGACTTTTCGCAGGTACCGAGGAAGCTCCAGGTTCAACTATCATTTACAACGGCCGTAAGTTCAAGGAATACCGTGGTATGGGCTCTCTTGAGGCTATGCAACTCGGCTCAAAGGACCGTTACTTCCAAGATATGGAAGACGATGTCAAGAAACTTGTACCGGAAGGAATTTCAGGACGAGTACCTTATAAGGGAACTCTCAACGAGGTTATTTACCAGCTCATTGGCGGATTGAAGGCTGGTATGGGATACTGCGGAGCTAAGAACATCGAGGAACTTCACGAAAAGGCTCAGTTTGTACGCATCACCGCCAACGGCGTAGTCGAAAACCATCCGCACGACATAACCATAACAAGGGAAGCTCCTAACTATTCACGCAATCAATAAAGGAAATTTAAGATGAAAAAGACAATACTTGTAATTGCAACATTGCTTTTTGCAACAATATTGTGCGCTCAAGATAGGACTCTGCTCGAAATCGACAACGAAAAGATTGATGCAGACGAATTCATGCACATTTTCAAAAAAAATGCAGGTCACACTGGGAATGTTACGCGCAAAGATGTTGACGAATACATGGAACTCTTTGTCAACTTCAAGTTGAAAGTCCACGAGGGACAGATGCAGGGCCTTGACACTTCGCGCAGTTTCAAACAGGAAATTGCTGGCTACCGCAAGCAACTCGCACAGCCCTACCTCAGCGACAAAAGCGTAGAGGAAGAACTCGTAAAGGAAGCATACGATAGAATGTGCTACGATGTAAATGTAAGCCATATACTTATAACAGTAAGCAACAATTCTTCGCCAGAAGACACTCTGAAGGCATGGAATAAAATAAACGACATTTACAAAAGGGCTGTCAAAGGCGAAGATTTCACAAAGTTGGCCGACACCTATTCACAAGACCCGTCAGTTGCAAAGAACCATGGCGATCTTGGATACTGCACCGTATTTGGTTTGGTTTACGATTTTGAAACGGCAATGTACAATACAAAGCCGGGTGAAATATCAAAGCCTTTCCGTACCCGTTACGGCTACCACATCGTAAAGGTCAACGACAAGCGTCCATCAAAAGGTCGCTACAAAATCGCACACATAATGGTAGTTTCGCCACAAGACGCAACAGATGACCAGAAGCGCGAGGCAAAGGAAACCATCGAGAATGTGTATGCACAGCTCAAAGCTGGTGCCGACTTTGCCGAAATGGCCGACAAGTACAGTGCCGACCGCAGAACAGCCGTCAAGGGTGGCGAATTGGGCTGGATAAATGTCGGAGGAAGAATGATTCGCGAGTTCGAAGATGCCGCATTCAAGTTGAACAATGTAGGCGACATTTCCGAAATAGTTTCCACTGGCTACGGCTACCACATTATCAAACTCCTCGAAAAAGAACCAATAAAGTCGTTCGAGGAATGCAAGGCCGACTTAAAATCTAAGGTTAGCGGAAACATGAGGTCGTACAAAGGACGTGATGTTGTAGTTGCCAACCTTCGCAAGGAATATGGCATAAAGGACATGTCAAAGAAAGTGGCACCTTTCTACAAGAAATACGTTACAGATTCCATATTCAATGGCACTTGGAAAATAGATTCTACGCTCAAACTTGACAAGGTAATTTTCGAAATAAAAGATGAAAAATTTACCGAAAAGGATTTCGCATTCTACATAATGAAATACAATACAAAACAAACGCCAGTCGACATAAAAACATTAGTACTCAATGCTTACAAGCAGTTTGGTGACAAATGCATAATCGAATACGAAGAAAAGCACCTCGAGGAAAAATATCCATCATTCAAGTATTTGATGAAGGAATATCACGATGGAATTTTGCTTTTTGCCCTTACAAACGATGCCGTATGGAACAAGGCTATTGCCGATTCGACAGGACTTGAAGCTTACTACGAGACCGTAAAGGACAACTACAAGTGGGGATACCGTTACGATGTCAAAACATATAAGTGCAAGAATTCAAAGTCGGCGGAAGAACTCACTAAGGCCTTAAGCACAAATTTTGATGACGAAAAAATCATTGCCAAACTTAATGCTAAGGATTCTGCAACAGTAGTCGCTGGCGAATATGCATTGGACGAGAAAGGACATAGCCTCTTTGTTGACAATGCAATACGCGAAAGCGGAATTACAGAAACAGCAGGACAGACGAAAGTATACTCCGATAAGGACAACATCGTAACTGCAATCAAGGTTGTTGCCCCCACCACAAAGCAACTCAGCGAAATCAGAGGCATTGTCACCGCTGCATATCAGGATTACCTTGAAAAGCAATGGACTGAAAGTCTGCACAAGAAATACAATGTGAAGATTCATGAGGAAATGCTTGACCAGATTGTAAAGGAACTTTCCGAAAGCAAGTAACAATGCAAAAGTACATTGCATTCATATTGTTAGCAATTGTCATCTGCTCGTGCTCTCACAAGAGCGAAGAACCCGTGCAGGAAAAGTATGTGGCTAGTTTCGGCAAGGAAAAACTGACCGAAACAGAACTCATGCACGCAATTGGAGCATTCTCCAAGGGCAACGACAGCGCAGAACTTGCTGACGAATACATTGACAGTTGGCTTACAGAACGAATAATGTACAGCGAAGCCACAAAACTTCTGTACGACACTGCCGAAATCAACCGCAAGGCTATGCAGTACCGCCGCCAGCTATTCTCACAGGAATACTGCCAAAAGTACATATACAGCAATGTGAACATGAATGTTACCGAAAAGGAAATCAACGACTACTACGACAAGCATTTGAACGAATATGTCATTAACACCACATACATTAAGGCACACTACATGACAATTTCGCCAAAAATTGTACGCTACTACGAAATTTTCGAAAAACTACGCAAAAGCGACCTCGACAGCGAACAGGAACTCGGCGACTACTGCGATGGTCCCGACAAAAATGTTTACTTCGTAAAGGAATGGGTAGAACTCAACGACTTCATAAAACTGATAAACTTCAGCGGAAACATAGAACCTTACGAACTCAAATACAAAAATACTCTCGACTTCGTACACGACACACTGCACTACTTGGTCAAAATTGACGACTATCTTATCCCAGGCGACCTTCTGCCAATCGAGCTTGCAAAACCTAGAATCATACAGATTATTATGAACAAGCGCAGACACGATAAATACTTGCAGAACAAACGGGAACTAATGAACAAATATAAATCTGACGGAACTATTGTAATTGGCAACAATTAACTTATGAAAAGAAGATTTTTTATCTCAATAATATGCCTGCTGATAGGTGCAAACGTTTACTCGCAGGAAATCATCGACAAGATTGTCGGAATAGTTGGAAACGAAATTATCATGATGTCCGACATCGAGAACCAGTACATACAGATGGCTAGCCAGCAGATGGATGTCAACCCAAACACCCGCTGCGAAATACTCGAGGACTTGATGTTCCAAAAACTGCTTTATGTGCAGGCGCAAAAAGATAGTATCGAGGTTACTCCCAAAGAAGTCGAAACCGAACTTGACCGCCGTCTTAGCGTTTTCATAAACCAGATAGGATCGGAGCAAAAACTGGAAGAATATTTCGGCAAAACCATCAAGTCGATAAAAAATGACTTGCGAAGCACTATCGAGGAACAAATGATGGCACAAAAGGTACAGCAAAAGATTATCGGCGACACAAAAGTAACACCATCTGAAGTAAAGCGTTACTTCGAAAGTCTGCCTGCCGACAGCGTACCTACTATCGAAGCTTACTACGAACTTTCAGAAATCGTCATCAAACCCGAAGTAAGCAAGGAAGACAAGGAAAAGGTTATTGGCGAACTTAATAAGATTCGCGAACGCATACAAAACGGCGAAAGTTTCTCGACAATGGCTGTTTTATATTCCGAAGACCCTGGCTCAGCAATGAAGGGCGGAGAACTCGGTTTCGTCAACAAGACCGACCTCGTACCTGAATTTTCGCAGGTAGCGTTCAACCTTACAAGTCCTCTGGATGTTTCTCAGGTGGTAGAAACCGAATACGGATTCCATATCATACAGATGATTGAAAAGAAGGGCAACATGATGAACTTCCGCCACATCCTGATGAAACCGAAAGTAAGCATGGAAGCACTGGAAGCAGCCGACAAGAAAGCAAACGAAGTCTACAACATTCTCAAGACCGACACAATTAGTTTTGTTGATGCTGTAAAGAAATATAGCAACGGCGACAGCAAAGGTTCCGATGGAAAAGTCATGAATCCATACTACGGCGATGCACACATGACATCCGATTTCCTAGATCCATATACCAAGGCTGCGATAATGTCATTGAAGGAAGGCGAATACTCGAAACCATTCCTTTCAAGCGACAACAGAGGCATACGCGTAATCAAGATTGTACGCCTCGACCTCGATGTAAAGGAGCACAAGGCAAACATGAAGGATGACTACCTAACATTGCAAAGATATGCCCTCGAAGACAAGAACAGCAAGCTCATCGACGAATGGGTAAAAGACAAGGTACAAGGCGTATACATTAAGGTAGATGACGAATACAAGGACTGCAAGTTCAATGTTGACTGCTGGATAAAATAAAAAGGGGAAGAATGGCAAATAGTACAGTCGCGGCGCGCCACGACTCAACAAAAAAATTATAATCATGAAGATAGCAAAAATCAAAACCGAAGTTGGCACCATGAAGGTGAACTTCTATTTCAACGATGCACCAAATACGGTTGCAAATTTCATAAAACTGGCGGAAGAAGGCTTCTACAACGGACTGCGCTTTCACCGCGTTATTCCCGAATTTGTCGTACAAGGCGGATGCCCATTCTCCCGCAATCTTGGCGATCCAAGAGTAGGAACGGGCGGACCAGGCTACAAAATCAAATGCGAACTCAATGGTGGCAACCAGTACCACGACCGCGGCGTACTCTCGATGGCACACGCAGGACGCGACACTGGCGGTTCTCAATTTTTCATCTGCCTTACCCGCGAATACACCAAACATCTCGACCGTCAGCACACATGCTTCGGCAGAGTAGTCGAAGGACTTGACACCCTCGACAAGATTCGCCAGGGATGCAAAATCGAGGAAATTACAATAGAGGAAGAATAATCTTTCTGGTCATTAAAGAATAAACAAAATGAAAACCAAACTTTTCGCCATAACCACATTGCTGATTGTACTAGCAATAGCATGGAGCTGCAATTCTCCAAAGGCAACCGAACCAACCGAAAGTACCGAAACAGAAACAAAGTCCGAAACGGAAACCGAAAGCAAAACTGACTTTTCGGCACTTGTCGGCAAATGGTGCGATGCTCACAACACCAAAGATGTTGGTGCATTGTCGAACATATACAACCAAAATGTTATGTTCTATGGCTCTCCTATGGACAAAAACGAATGCATTGAAAACAAACTGGCTTTTTTCAAGAAAAAACCAGATTTCAAGCAGGAAGCAACTGGCGAAATAACAATAGAAGACATAAGCGACAACGAGGTAAAATGCAGTTTCAACAAAAGAGTTACAGTTGACGGCAAAACAACCGACTATCCCTCCTACTTGCATTTCCGCAAGGCTGGCGACGACTGGAAAATTTCGGTCGAAAGCGACCTCATTACAGATGAAAACCTAGCAAAACGCGCCGAAAAGAAAAATCTCAATCAGGAAATGGGCGACAGATACGATGTCCCCGGCACTTACGATTTCAATGGTGATGGCAAAAAGGAATCGTGCTATCTGCTCGAACCAAAGAAATACGATGACGAAGACCATTTCATGGAATGCGAAGGCGAATGCAACTGTCTTATCATGTTCTCCGACAGCAACATACCGCCTATCGAGGTTGAAACCTGCATTGGAGGCAAACCAAAAATTTACGGTGATCTGGATGGAAACGGCACCATTGAAATTGGCATTTGGCCATGGTGGTGGACAAGTTGCTGGCATACCTTCTATATATATACGCTTGTAAACGGAGAATGGGAATACTTTGTAGAACCGTTTTCCGTACACTGCAACCTGATGGAAGCATTAGAAGAGTCCGGAGAACCCATAATCACTCCTGTAAAAGGACAAAAGGATATGTTCAAGATAATATACTCCTACTTTGATGAGGAAGAAGGCATAATGGAAGGAACTGAGATTGTAAAGAAATTGTAATTATCAGTATTCAACCTCGGTTAAAAACAATCCATCCGCTGGCACCGACTGACAAGCTTCGCAACGGTCCTTGCTTTCGATGATACGGCAAAAGTCATCTACCGAAAGCTTGTCCTTGCCGACCTCGACCAGCGTACCCACAATAGCACGTACCATATTGCGGAGAAAGCGGTCTGCAGAAATATGAAATACAATCTGGTCGCCATCCCTAACAAACTCTGCACGATATATTTTACAATTGTTGGTCTTCACATCCGTATGCAACTTGCTGAAACTTGTAAAGTCTGTGTAGTTGAATAATTTATCTGCCGCTTCCTGCATTCTGGCGACATTGAGAGGATAACGCACATGCCACGAAAAACCTTTTAGAAACGGATTTTTTCGCTGCGTTATTACATACTTGTACGAACGCTTCTTTGCATCGAAGCGAGCATGAAAATTTTCATCAGCCTTGACAATTGAAAAAATTGAAATGTCATCTGGCAACAATCTATTAAGCCTGTCTGTGATTTTTGCATCAATTTCTGCATTGGCATCGAAATGCGCAACATAGTATTCGGCATGGACACCAGTGTCGGTACGACCGCATCCAGTTACAGAAATATTTTCGCGGAGTACCATTTCCAAGGCATCCTCAAGAGTTTCCTGCACAGTTGAAGCATTAGGCTGAGACTGCCAGCCATGGTAATGCGTTCCAACATACGAAAGGTCAATTCTGTAGCGCATATTTGCTATTGCTTGCTTATCTTTATCGTCTGAACCTCATCGCCAGCACGAAGTCTTACAAAATACATTCCTGCATTAAGCTCCGTTCCAAATTTAATCGGACTCTCAACATGCTTGCCTTCAATTACAATTTGTCCAAGAGCATTTACAACCTCGTATGCAACCTTTTCAGCACCATTTATGCTGAACTCGATTGTAATTTCATCGTTGAATGGATTTGGATAAGCCGAAATGTCCATAACTTTTAATTCATCAGCAGTTACAGGTGGCTCATCATTGCCTCCGCAACGAACAATATTGGAATAGATTCTATCGTAAATTTCATCGCCCAATACCAAAGGATGGCTCATCTTTATCATTATGCGATAATATGTACCTCCTTCATACTGGTTCATCTGAATGTAATTGTAGGTATTGAAAAGCACTGAATCCACGACTTCCAATGTTTCGGGCGAATCGCCAGCAAGAAGATATGTGAAAGTTTCGGTAATGCCCATGTAAGGACTCCAGTTGAGGTTGCAGACATTGTTGTTGTCGCAAATGGCGGCGAGGACAATGGTGAGATGGAAATCATTTACTTCGCTCTCATCGCCACAATTGCTGACTGCTGTTACCTTATATTTATAATAATGCTCAGCAACATTTACCGCAGTATCCTCGTACATAGATTCGTTGTTGAAGCCTACAGTAGCTATTTGTGAGAAACCATCCCCAGAATCGCGGTAAATCCGATACGATGCCGTACCTTGATTATCTGTCTTATTCCAACGCAAAATTACCGAATTCGATTCTGTTACGCTTGCAAGCGCAAGTCTGTCGCCAGTATAAGGTCGGCGGAAACTTATGTTTACCTCATCGTACAAACGACAGCCCATATTGTCGGTCACTGTTACCGAATAATCGCCCTCAGCATCCACAATTATGGTCTGCGATGTGGCATTAGTACTCCACTGATACGAAGCATAACTGCCTACATTGAGCGTATAGGTCTGACCTTCGCACAGAACCATGTCATCAAAACTTCCAATCAACGGCATTTCTGGCTCACGTACGACAGTGTCAATCACAGTTGTGCAATCGCTTGCATCGGTTATTGTAACCGAATAATTGCCTGCCGGAAGCGTGTTTGCATTATTGGTATTGGAAATGCCATTGCTCCATGCAAAAGTGAAACCGCCATCCGGCGTTATGGAAATTGCACCATTGCTAGCACCATTACATGTTGCGTCTGTTACTGTAACCACAAAATTGTGTGGTTCGGCATCTTCAACAACCACTTGAATTGTGTCGGTGCAGTTATGACTATCCTTTGCTACCAAGTAATATGTTCCAGGAGCAACATTTTGATAGTTAGGCTGTACACATACCGGCGAAGTAGTATTTCCTTCCCTAAACCAGAAATATTGCGCATAAACTCCTGTTCCTCCTGTTGCCGACGCCGATAGTTGCGCAACGTCACCAGCACATATTATTGGAGAAACATTGGCTACCGCTACAAGTTCTTCAGGTTCTGTAACATTAGCAGACAAAGTCGCTACACACGAATTGGCATCGGTAACAGTAAGGCGGTAATAGCCAGCCGAAAGATCAGTTCTGTTTGCTGTTGTTGCTTCATCAGACCAAGTATAGCTGTACGGGCGAGTACCTCCCCTTATACCAGTAGAAATAGTTCCATCGTTGGCGCCAAAACAAGTTATGTCGGTTTGATTAGTTACCCAAAACGTGATTGGGTCTGGATGCCATACAGTTGGGAAAGTAGCTACATTACATCCGTTTGCATCCGTTACCATCAGCCCATACGTGACTGCATACAAGTTTGTTCTGTCTGCCGTTGTAACGCCATCGTTCCACAAATAACTGTATGGTTGAGTTCCTCCAGTGACTGAAACAGAAATTGCACCATCATCTGAATTCCAACAACTTAAATTGGTGACTTCGGTTTGCACAAGTAACGAATCTGGTTGCGTTATTGTGAACGACTGCGAAACAGTGCAGGAATTTCTATCGGTTACAGTGCAGGAATATTCGCCCGCAGCAAGATTTTCTAATGATGCCGTTGCAGCGTTGTTGTTCCATGCATAAGTGTAAGGCGAAGTTCCACCAGTAACATTAAGTATTATTCTTCCCGAATTGTCACCATTGCATAAAAGATTGTCTGATGTTGCATTGATAAGAATCTGAGCTTTCGTAACTACCGTAGTCGCCAATATTCTGGTGCAACTTCCCGATGTTATTGTCACAGAATAATTTTCAGCACCAAGATTTGTGCGTGCGGTTACCGCTGTATTGCCATTTTCCCATTCGAAAGTCGATGCTCCAAGGTTTGAAAGCGAAAGGCTTCCTGTTTCTCCGAAGCAATCTGGCTGAATATAGGTTAGATTTTGATTTTGAAGTGCATTGCCGTATTCTACAAAGAAAACCGAATCGGCAATTATTTTGCCCGACGAGCTTTTTGCCAAAAGATGCTTGTTTCCTCCTGATATGCTTGCAAAATTTCCGCTTGACTGCCAATTTTCGCCATTGTCAATTGAATAGGATGTCGCACCCGTTGCCGAAACAGTAAGGCTTGCATTGCTAATGCCATCGCAGGTTTCGGGTTGCGATGAGATTGTAAAATCAGCGTTGCAGTCGATACAAATTCTTGCCACATTGCCATTATTACATATTGCCCAAACAACTCCGTTTCCTGCCGATGCTATCTTAGTGTAACTTCCAGTTGTCACCTCGCGCCACGAACTAGAATATTCGTAAATACTTCCATCGCTAATGAGCACATACACATTGCCGTCACAAGCTGTAGATGAAACTATATTTTGTGTGAAACCCGGCTCTATAAGCTCTGCGGCAGGTGCTCCCGATGGATTGAAACTTGCCAATCCGTTGTTAACAGTAATGTACATATTTCCAGACGCTGTCTTTACGAAACGGGAGCTCGCACTGAGGCTAATTCCTGCTGTCATTTGCACCAATGCATTGTTTTCTACCTTATACAATTCAGTTCCCGCTATTGCGAAAACGCCATTGTTGCATACCAAATCCTTTACCGCTGATGAGCTTTCAATAGTATCAACCACCGACCCGCCGCTAATCTTTAGAATTCCAAAATTTGTTGCAACATAAACGAAATCACCATCTTCGGCTATTGCATTTACATTTGTCTGCACTACTGTCGAGACATTTATTCCAGCTTTGCGCAAAAGCGAATTGTTGGTTCCAATCCAAACAGTATCGTTGCGCAGGCACATTGCATTAACTGTAAGATTCTGCAAATTGCGCTTGTACGACAACCATGTGAAATCCGAAACCATGTTTATTCCGCCATTTCCTGCAATGCACACAGTTCCTTCATTATCGCCCCAAATGAAATTCGGCGTATGGTTAATCATGGTGCGATTTGTGTGATAGGTTTCAGCATTGCCATTAAAGTCCATAACAGCAACACCATTCTGCAAATCGGCGCACCATATTCTTTTGCTTGGCAAACTGCTGACCATAAGTTTTTCTGCTGAAAAATTATCATTCAGCAAAACATTGGATGCTCCATCGTACTTGTAAATTCCGTTTAGGTTTCCGTAAATGATGTTTTGCGCAAAATCCTCGCATACTGCCGATGCTCCAACAGTTATGCCATCAATTGATGTCCATGCATCGTAATCGTACGACATTATACCCGTGCTAGTCGCAGCAAGCAGGTCACCATTGAAACGCTGATACACATTGTAAACCACTTTGCCAGAAAATACATCAGAAAACGACTTTAATTTTCCATCGGCACATATTTCAACCAATTTTCCGTTACTACTCACCCACACATTCTGTCCACGGTCAACAAAAATGTCAGTTACTACATTTGAATAATCGTAATCATCCAAAATTACAGTAGTAGTTCCCGAATTGAACTCAATTACGGAAGTTAATGTCGCGTACCAAAATCTACCACCGGCAAGAGCGGCAATCTTTCTAATATTACTTCCAGTGAAATCGTTTTGCCATGCATTGCCATTGCTTATCGAAACTCCAGTTGTTGTCGCAACATAAACTTTTCCATCTGGAGCAACGCAAATGTCGTTTATGGAATTGCCAGCAAGTCCGTTGGCGGTTGTAATCACATTAAAATCAATGCCATCATACGAAACCAATCCATTCCTTGTACCAATTAAAATATTGCCATCAGCATCCTGTGCAATACAAGTTACCGTATCGGAAGGAAGAACCTGCTCGTAACCAAACAAAACTGACGATTGTCCATATACACTCGCCAAGCAAGTGATAATCAATGCTAAAATTAGCGATAGTTTTTTCATTTGAATTATAATTTACTTGTATTGTCGCAAATGTATGAAAATTATCGTTTCGGATGAAACGCATTTTCGTAAAGTTATCATCATACAGTTGATAACAAGTTCAATAAGGCCTCACAACAGAGGAAAGCATAAATTTGAAAATTGTAATTATTTTTTCAACAAAATTTATGGAAGTTGCATAAATTTGCACCCGATTAAATTTTTCAGAAAATGCTTACATTAAAGTTAATACGCGACGACAAGGATTTCGTCATCAACCGTCTGAAAATTAAGAATTTCGACGCAACAGAACTAGTAGAAAAAATCATCGCCTGCGACGACCGCCGCAAGGAATGTCAGTTTACAAAAGACAACATACTGAAGGAATTGAACACCATAGCCAAGCAAGTTGGTCAACTTTTCGCTCAAGGCAAGAAGGACGAAGCCGAACAGGCAAAGTCGAAAACTGCCGAAATGAAGGAACAAGTGAAGGAACTTGAAGCAAAGCAAGCCGAAGCCGAAAAAGAACTCAACGGCTACATGGTGCTTCTTCCAAACACTCCACACGAATCTGTTCCACTAGGCAAGGGCGAAGACGACAATGTTGTTGAAAAGATGGGCGGAACCATTCCCGAACTCAAGTTCAAGAAACCGCATTGGGAAATTATAAAGGACTTGAATATCATAAACTTCGACCTTGGAACAAAGATTACCGGCGCAGGATTCCCAGTATATCTCGGCAAAGGCGCAAAACTACAACGCGCACTCATAACCTTCTTCCTCGACGAAGCAGAAAAGGCTGGTTATGCCGAAGTACTTCCTCCATTGATGGTCAACGAGGACAGCGGTTACGGAACAGGTCAACTTCCCGACAAGGAAGGACAGATGTACCATGCAACAGTCGACAACTACTACCTTATCCCGACTGCCGAAGTTCCCGTAACCAACCTTTACCGCGATGTTATCCTCAACGAGAAGGATTTCCCGATAAAGAATGTTGCCTACTCGGCATGCTTCCGCCGCGAAGCTGGTTCTTGGGGTGCAAATGTGCGCGGACTGAACCGTCTGCACGAATTCGACAAGGTGGAAATCGTCCAGATTCGCAAACCAGAAGATTCATACGAGGCATTGGAAGAAATGAAGGCTCATGTTGAAGGTTTGCTCATTAAGTTGGGACTTCCCTACCGCGTTTTGCGTCTCTGCGGTGGCGACATAAGCTTTACCTCATCGCTTACATTCGACTTTGAGGTATTCTCGGCAGCACAGGAAAAGTGGCTTGAGGTAAGCTCTGTTTCCAATTTCGAAGATTTCCAGGCAAATCGTCTGAAACTGAGATACCGTACAGCCGACAAGAAAACCCAGCTTTGCCATACGCTCAACGGTAGCGCACTCGCATTGCCGAGAATCATGGCTGCAATCATCGAAAACTACCAGACCGAAGACGGAATTATAGTTCCAGAAGTTCTGAGGAAATATACTGGTTTCGACAAGATATAGAATCAATGGACAATCTGTGGTGTCGCGGCATGCCACGACGCCACAACAATACAAAAGTACAGACGCAAAATTTTGCGTCTCAACAAGAAAGAAACAATTTTACCCTTGTTCACAAAAAAGTCGGATTACATGCCGGCTTTTTTTATTTTTAATATTATTTTTACCACCCCAAAATTGAAGACGATGACGGAAAAGCTTTGGACAGTTAAGGAATGTAACGACAGCCGGTCTGTTGAACGGTTGATGAAGGATGTTGGAGTGGACAAACTTATAGCTACCTTACTTGTTCAGCGCGGGGTACATGACTACGATGAAGCAAAACGCTTTTTCCGTCCTCAGCTCGACGACCTTTACGACCCATTCCTAATGAAAGACATGGACAAGGCCGTTGATCGTCTTACACGCGCAATCGACAATCACGAAAAAATATTGATTTTCGGAGACTACGATGTAGATGGCACAACTGCAACTGCACTTATGCTGCGCTACCTGAAAAAACAGAATGCAAATGTCGATTTCTACATTCCCGACCGCTACTTGGAAGGCTATGGACTTTCAACACAAGGTATCGACTACGCTACCGCAAACGGTATTACGTTACTTATTACCGTTGACTGCGGAATAAAGGGCAACGACAAAATCGACTACGCCAACAGCAAAGGAATAGAGGTCATTGTATGCGACCACCATACCGTTGGCGATGAACTGCCAAACGCATACGCCGTACTCGACCCCAAGCGACCCGACTGTGGCTATCCGTTCAACGAACTTTCTGGCTGCGGCGTGGCTTTCAAACTGTTGCAAGGATACATACAAAAGCATAACCTCGACATAGAGGACATTACATGCTACCTCGACCTTGTTGCCGTTAGCATCGGTTCGGACATTGTTCCAATAATCGGCGAAAATAGAATTCTTGCATTCTACGGATTGCAAAAATTGAACACATCGCCTTGCACTGGACTCGAAAGCATAATCGACCTCACCGATTTGAGCAACAAGGAAATACAAATCAATGACATTGTTTTCAAGATTGGTCCGAGAATAAACGCAGCCGGTCGTATCGACACAGGCAAGACCGCCGTAGAACTGCTGATTACCACCGACCGTGACTTCGCATTGCAAATCGGCAATTCCATCGATGGCATGAATAGTTACCGCAAGGAAATCGACCGCAACATCACCGAAGAAGCCATTGCTCAAATCGAATCTGACGAAACATTGAAAAATGCATATTCTACTGTTGTATTCTCACCTAACTGGCATAAGGGTGTCGTTGGAATCGTTGCATCGAGACTTACCGAAACATACTACAGACCGACAATAGTACTTACCGAAAACAACGGTCTTATTGTAGGCTCGGCTCGATCGGTAGAAGGTTTCGACTTGTACAGCGCCGTTACTGCCTGCAGCGATTTGCTCGAAAGTTTCGGCGGACACACCTACGCAGCAGGACTATCGATGCAAAAAGAAAACCTTGAAGCATTCAAGCAAAGATTCGAAAAGTATGTGCGTGAAAATATCACCGAAGAGCAAAGGCATCCTATAATTCGCATCGACACAGAAATAATGATAAAGGAGATAACGCCAAAAACTTACCGCATACTCAAGCAATTCGCACCGTTTGGACCCGGCAATATGTCGCCAGTATTCGCTTCAAGGCAAATTTACGACAACGGCATGGGACGACAAATCGGCAAAAATCTAGAACATTTAAAACTGAAAATCGTTCAGCAGGTTGGCGACAATAATTGCATTGATGGCGTAGGTTTCGGATTCGGCAACCGCTACGAAACCATCTCCGACTACAAGCCATTCGACATCTGCTACCACATTGCAGAAAACAACTTCATGAACCAAACCACACTGCAAATCCAACTGCTCGACATAAAGGGTAATTGATATTTCCAGTTTCTGCAATCCAACACTATAAAAATCTAGACATTATGGCTCAAGAATAAATGAGCCATTGAATACTTATTATAAAAATGGGACGTTCGAAGAACGCCCCAAAGCAATCAAAAAATACAAAATTCTCAATCTATTGGTGCAAAGCATTGTGCCGCTACTAAAATCCTACCTTTGCATGTTTTGCACTCAGGAACTTCTCATTCTTGCACTGATCAACGACGAAATTAAAATCTGGGCGCGTACCGCTGATGACCTCATCCATAACGACCTTGCGGACAATGTTGTCGATTTCTCCACCCGAAAAATCATAATCTGTAGCCAATTTGCGGCACTGATCCTCTGCAAGCCATACAAGCTTGCTTTGCCAGATGCTCTGCTTTGCCTCGAGTGTTGGCCTGTCGAATTTCAACTTGAAGATGAAACGACGCTCAAAAGCAGGGTCAAGGTTATCGGCAAGGTTGGTGGTGGCAATCAGGATACCATCAAGTTTTTCAAGTTCTTCAAGAATAATGTTCTGTATGGCATTTTCAGTCTGCGCCACATTAGATGAATTTACATCCTTGCGCTTGCTGAACAAAGCATCTGCTTCATTGAAAAGCAATATCGGCTTCAACTTTTCGTCTTTGCACATACTGCCGTAATCGGTAAAAATGCGCTTGATAATTTTCTCACTTTCGCCGAACCACATGGACTTGCTTGCACTAATATCGACATGGTAAACCTTGCGGCCTGTCTTACGGGCAATCTGCATAGCAGTTTCGGTCTTGCCCGTACCCGGCACTCCATAGAATATTACTGCAACACCCTTGGGCATCGATTCCTTCTCAAGACGGGCCTGAAGACTCTTGAAATTTTCATCCATGAGGCTTTGAGTAAGAAAATCTATCTTTCTTTCCAATTCGGCACCGTAAAACATCTTTTTCTCGTGTATATTTTCCGGCTGTTCAAGATTTTTGTCCTTACTGCCCGCCTTCGAATACAATTTAACATCTTCTTCAAGAAACAAATCCTTGCCCTTCTCGGTAAGTTTAATTGTAATGTCCGAAATGAAATTGCCATCCGACTTCTCGATAAGGTCAGCCACGACCAGAGGATGCTTGCCATTAATCAAATCGGCAGCAACATTCATACGAGCACGCATCGAATCATAAATATCATTAAGCGTTGACTCCAAATCGGACACATGACCGCGCAGATTGGTTATAAAATCGTCGCAACACTCATAGAAAAATGTACGCAAATCGATGGCGCGAACAAGTTTTTTCACGTTCTGTACAAACTTTAAGTCCGAATTCTGAGCTTCAAGAGCTTCAACCTCAGCAAACAAACGACGCGTAGTCTGCCCCGAATCGTTTCTCTCATCAATCATATCCGATACAATGCTACAAAACATGTATCTGTCGATTTTTTTCTTCTCCGACTTTTCATACGTCGTATTGTTCTGTATTGCTTCCGCCAAAGACTGCTCAAGCCTATATGACAAGCGGTGGCAATTCGAACACTTTATAAAAATTCCATCCTTGACAAGACCGTCAAAATATTTCCTAAGTGGCATAAAATCAACTGCATTCAAGTCGAAATAATCTACTAAATCCCTCATTTCGAACGATGAGTCACAGTCGGCAATCGCCTTTGAATAAGCCGCCACGACCAGCATAGTCTCAATCTCCGACATTTTCAGATACTTGGCGAAACTAGCAATCGTCCTTTTGAGTTTTGACACTTTAGAAGCTTTAAACGGCATTGAGCGGCAATGTCTGCCCCTCGTAAAAGGAAGATCCCCATCATCCTCGTCATCCTCTGACATATCCGGTGCAGCGAAAAACTCCGGCATATACAAATTAAACACTGCATTCCTGCTACCTTCCAAACCCCTCGAAAGCTCGCAGAAGGTCTTCAACGCATCAAACTGCTCCTTTTTCATCGAATTCTTTTTCATCTCTTTCGTTTTAAATCATTATACAATCAAAAAACTACGCAAATCTATCCACAGCATACGACAAAATCTGTCGTAACTTCTGTTTATTCTGACAAAATGTGTCGTAACCTTAACCGACAAGAAATCGTTTCGCTATAATATAACGAATGTTCCTAAAAAATTAAGTTCGATTTTTCACTTTTCCATATTCCTTTCCATTTTCTTCATTTTTTCGGATTGCAAAGATAATACAGATTGGGGAGATGACCAAAAAATTGGGGAAGTTTTTGCAAAAAATATGGTAAAAATAGCATTTACAAGCACATATAAAAAAGACGGTCTATGACCGTCTCGTTATCTTATGTTTTTGTGGTTGTCTACCCGTAAGGGAAGGTTTGAAACCTCCCCTTACGATAGACCACAAAATATTCTATTCCTTTACGAATCTTCGTTGGCTGAGCGTAGCCGAAGCTGTGCGGATTCTTACCACATACACCCTTCCAAATTACAAGTATATTTCAGAAAAGTTTTCCGAAACCATCAAATCGGTCAACTCTTTCAACTTATCATCGGATTCTGCCAGCGCAACAGTTAAACAATTTTCACTACTGAACATACAACCTCTCAAATCACTAAAATGTACCTTAACGAATTCTTTCAGTTCTGTTTCATCCTTAAAACAACCTTTATATACGACATATTCCTTTTGAATGTGTTGTTTTAAACCAGATATTACAGTATTCTCCACCTTTTTGCGAAAATTTTCTCTCGCTACAATATCATTTTTTGCATAAATATGCAACAAATACATCAAATTGACTTTATATGCCTGTAAAAATAATGTATCCCTATCAAATATGCGATCTTTGAATTGATATTTATTAAGTGTCTCAAATTCATCAAGCAATTCAAAACCATCATCATCAAAAGAAGAACAATTGCCATCTGGTATTATATAGAAATTTGGTGTAATAGCATACCCGTCTGTAACATCATCCCTGTATGCTTTGGAAATAGCTAGACATTTTTTCCCTTTATCTCCATTTTTATCCCCATTTTTTACTTCCATCGCCATCCTAACAAAATTCCTTGCGTAAGTAAACTGTTTCTGGGTGGATTTTGTATTATCATCTAATTTTTCCCTAATTTTTTTATTAATAACATAATATTTACTATCAGCAATATAACAAACTTTCTTTCCTCCTGTTTCTCCCAAAACAGAATGCCCTAAAAATATATGGTCCAACTGGCTACCGTCATCCTGATTCTTAAAATACGACACCCATTCACCCTCATCTCCAATCATATACTCAACCATAGCCTGAAACACATGTTCAAACTTTTTCACAAGCAAATACTCCTCGTTACGTGTCCCATTGCGAAGTTCACTGTCTGATTTGTAATATGCAAACAATAGTTCCCACAACATCCGCAACCTATCGCTGAAATAATTATTCTTGATTCTTCTTAGCGTGCCAAGAACCTGTCCATTGACAATCATACGCTTGAACTCTTCCTTGCCGTACAACTCGTA
This sequence comes from uncultured Bacteroidia bacterium, assembly GCA_902791865.1. Lineage (GTDB taxonomy): Bacteria > Bacteroidota > Bacteroidia > Bacteroidales > ML635J-15 > Bact-19. Next base: position 29,216 of record CADAXK010000007.1, on the reverse strand, counting down.
TGGCTGGTCAACAACCACAGGAAGCCCCATCTCATCTTTAAGATACAGAAGCGTGTTGAAGAAAATGACAAGCAACTGCTCGTTATAATTGATAGTCTTCTTTTTATTGTCAACATCAAGGTACATTACACGCTTATCCTTTATCAGAGGTATATGCTTGCGAACAGTCTTAGTCCAGTTTATGCGATTGTAGCCCGAATGAGTCTGCTTATAGATGAACAGAAACAAATCCTTGTTGTTGTCGTAAAAGTCCTTCAGCGACAAAATACGCTCTATTATAGTCGGTTCAAACCTATCCTGCCTGCTACTTTTAACATTAACATATTGTTTTTCTAGATTTACAGTTTTCGGTATGTCCTTTTCATATTTATCCAACGCACGATAAATCCACCACGGCAACTCTTGTAACTTTGGATCTTTCATATCATATTTACGAAAAAAGACCTTGGGCAAAATAAAAACAGGTTTGTATTGTCCGTCCTTTCTCGAACAACAATAGTACCCTACTTTACCATTGTCATTTTCAAATTGCAGGTCCACCATATTTGATCAGATTAAACTATTGCACTAATAATTTATTTTTTATGAATTCCTTGGCATTTTCTTCTGTCAAATCCCCGAACAGGTGTATTCCATTTTCATCTTCAAAGACATCCTTTCCAAAACTTTCATCATCCTTGAACACATCATTGAAAAGATAAAACATAACCTTGTCGCGGAATGTTTCATAATCAATTTTGCTATCCTTAGGTTTCTTTATAAACCTCTCTCCAATTTGCTTGTCGGCACTATGTGTTTTGTCTGCAATGTATTTGTTAATTTCCTTTATAAATTTGAGCCATTCAGTAGTACCATCCCATAATTTTACATCTTTTAAATCTCCGACCTCATAATTAATTCTTACATATTTCCATTCCCAGCGACGCTTGAATGCCGAATCGATAGGAAATAGCGACTGGTCGGATGTGTTCATGGTTGCCAATATGGTAAGGTTGTATGGCAATGCAAGCACTCCTTTGTCAATATCTGTTGCTCCTTCAGGATATTCATTTTTCAATTTTTTCGTATATTTATTATATTCATCTTCTCCAAAGCCATCAGCAGACTTTAAATAATCCACTACATCAGTATCCGCCAATATGTAATACTCCGAATAACCATTATCATCTCTTCTATCAAGCAACTGGAATATATCACCAAATATCTGGGCACAATTGCCCCTGTTCAGTTCCTCAATCACCAAATAATACTGTTGCTTTTGTTGCTTTTGTTGCTTTTCATCCTCAGAAATCAAGTTTTTCCACGCATCTACATAAATCCTTAGAAATGCTTGTGGCACAAACTTATATTCTATTTCTTTGCCATTCATTGATGGCTTGTAGCAACCCACAAAACTTGCATAGTCGGTATCGGGATGGAAGGTGACGCGCACACATTCTCCGGCTGGGAAATTTTTTAAACTCAAATAATCGTATGTTTTTTCCGCTTCACCTTTTACAATTTGCTTTACCGTATATGACTTGCCTGTGCCCGGTGCTCCATAGAGAATAATATTGCGTCCGAAAATATTGTTTGGTGTTGTGACAGTTGTAGATTGAGATTCTATTTCCTCTTTTTCGATATTTTTATTATCATTGTCATTTTCAACACATATTACATATATGTTGTCAGGGGTTTCTAAATTGTCAATCCCAATATTACTATCAAAAATAGCTACACACTTAAAGTGTTTAAATTCTTCAGCGATAGCTCTCTGATATGTAGCTGGTTGACCGCCGAGTTCATAATTTCTTTTATTATCAAGCCGTTTTTCTCTAATATATTCAACTAATTGATTAATATGCCATTCAGTCAACGTAAATGCTTTTTCACCTGGTTTTATATTATTTCGAATTGCATTAATTTCATCCGAAGTATCTTGTGTTAGATGCCATTGGGGATATTCGTCTGTATTATCTGCTTTATTTTTCGATTTAAAAGGTTTAACATCTTTAATTGATTTTTCAATAAATTTATATAATGCATCCTTGATAAGATCGTCTTTATTTGAGTTAAATATATACCCTTCCTTTTGTAATTCTTCAAAAGACACATCTTTCCCTATTATTTCTACTGCTATTTTTTTTGCATCATCATAAGAATTAGCAAATTTCAAATGTTCATTATTATTCATACTTATATTCTTTACATTATGTTTGCAAACTTATAAAAAATTCCGATTTTTATACCTGCATAATAAAAAAACTCATAATTGACAATCAATATGTTGCATTTCCATTTAGAGGAAATATACAACAAACCAATCACAAACTGCGCAAAATCAGCAAAAAAATTACGACCTCCCCTAAGAGAGGTCGTAATAGCTAGCACCGCTAATCATCTTCATCCGACATGTAATATTCAAGCATCTTGTAGTACAGGTACTCATTATCGCTACTGGACTCTTCAATATTTCGGTTCAGTTCTTCAATTCTTTCTTCATATTCTTCCAAATCGCACTCATACATTGTGCTGAAATTGAAGTCAAGACCGAACTCATCTATTTCTTCCTGCGTAAGCGGATTGTAATGTCCCTGCGCTGCTGCCGACAATGATTCTTCGTAAACATTAAGAAAATCATCTGCATATTTTGGCGACAATTCATCATTTTCATCATCGCCCGATTCTTTTTTTCTCATAATTTTTATTTTATTTGTTAATAATAACACTTGAAAAAGTGAAGACACCGCACAGTGCAGTGCCTCCACCGAGGTTGTCGAGGACCTCTTTTCTCATTTACTCGTCGGCGAACATCCCGTTCTCCTCAAGTTCCTTGTCCCATTCCTCTCGCTGGCGTTCTTCTTCCAACTGCTGTTCTATTTCCCAGTCTTCATCCAAGTCGTAGTCCGGGTCATTTTCTGCCAGCCAGTCGTCCAAGTCCTTGCTCCATTTGTCGTACTCGTCCAGAATTTCTCCCAGTTCATCGAAGGCTTTATCGACTTCTGCCCGCTGTGCTTCACTCATCCGCTCGTAATTCTCCCAGATGTCTTCCTTGCCATTGGCGGATTTGCGGTATTCTTTCAGTTCTTCTGCCCATTCCGCTTCTACTTCGGCAAGCGTCGCCTTTACTCTTTCGACTAGAGGTGGTCGCGACTCCAATTCAAGCAGCAGTTCTGAGGAATCATCCTGCACTTTCCTATTTAACTTTGCAGTCTTGCAATTCTTGGGGTTTTGCAATTGACTGCCTCTCACTTTTTTTGAGTCAGAATTTGACTCGGAAAATAATTTTTTCATAAAGAAATTATTTAAAAATTAAAACTATATGCGATAACTACACGCCCCCACAAAAAAAATGGCGAAATCGCAACTGCGACTCCGCCACACATTTAATTTAATCTATTATATTATGAGCAAAGAAAGATCTGTTTTTTCTATTTATTATTACTTTTCTGTAGTCTTGAAAACTTTTTACGAGTGAAACTTTTAAAACAAACACGCTGTAAAAAAATCCTGTTTTTATTTTATGTCATACCTAAAAAGTGATACAATGTAATGATCAAAAATTTTTTCATATTCCTGAAGTAATTTATTTTTACTTTTCTGTAGTCTTGAAAACTTTTTATGAGTGAAACTTTTAAAACAAACACGCTGTAAAAAAATTCTGTTTTTATTTTAAGTCATACCCCAAAGCGGTACAATAATATTATCTAAAAATTTTTCTTTTTCTGGAAGTAATTTTTTTTTACTTTTCTGTAGTCTTGAAAACTTTTTATGAGTGACACTCAGAAAACAATCATGATATAAATAAAAGTTTTGATGTTTTTCTACAACAGAATGATTTTTTAAGGAAAACCCAGCACAAACTACTGATTATAAACTACTTGCATTCACAAAGAATAATTTAGAAGACTACTCCTTTGGGACTTTAGACACAAATATAAAAGACACATGAGGGTCATATTTGTCCATAAAAATATTTAATTTATCACAAATTAACATATTATATTCATATAATTAAATGACTAAACTAAACAACAAATTATTATTAGAAACAACTAATTTATATATTTATTTAAATAATATAAATATAACGTTTAATAGATCTATATGTAAATTTTATTCGATTTATATAAATTTAATGAAAACAAGGGCATTTTACCCCTCTAAAACAGAGGGTAAATTTTCATTTTTCCACTCATATTTTTCATCAGACATGGAATTATTTTTACCTACGGGTAAATAAACGACAATTCGGCACAAACTTTCAAACATTTTTTCATCACATAACAGATTTTCTTTTAAATTTGTCTGAAATTTTTCAGGAATGAAAAACATAAAGAATCTCATATTCGACCTAGGCAATGTAATACTCAACATTGACACAAAGTTGAGCGAAAAGGCTTTTGCCCAATACGGAATGAACGATTTCGAAAAGCTATATACGCTCGCCTCGCAAAATGAGCTTTTCGACCGCCTTGAAGTCGGCAGTATTACAGAAAAGGAATTCTACGATGAATTCCGCCGCGTAACGGGATGCAAACTGCCAGACAAAACTCTCGAAGAATGCTGGGATGCATTAATCATGGACTTCCCCACCGCAAGAATCGACATGCTGAAACGATTGAAAGCCGAAGGCAAATACCGCACTTTCATCCTCAGCAATACCAACATAATCCACTACCGATTCTACACAGCATTGCTTAAACGCGTTCATGGTGTCAACGGACTTGAGAGCCTTGTGGAACATGCCTACTTCTCACACGAAATCGGTCTGAAAAAGCCCAACCGCGACATTTTCGACTACGTTGTGGAACATTCACACATCAAACCCGAGGAAAGTATCTTCATCGACGACAACGAAGCCAACATTAAAGCGGCAAATGCATTGGGATTCAACACGATATTCCTGAAAGACAACAATATGGAAAACTTAAAATTTTAAATAATCAACTTAAAATCATCAACACAATGAAACTAAACATCGAAAAAGCACTCGGCAACAATGCCAAATATCAGGAAATGCTCAAACTTGCACAGGAAAAGTTTAGCACATTAACAGAAGGAACAGGCGAAGGCAACGACTTCCTTGGATGGCTTGACTTACCAACCTCGTATAGCGACGAGGACATTGAAGACATTCTAAACATCGCCGACCGTATGCGCCAGCTCGACTGCGTAGTAGTTATAGGTATCGGCGGATCGTACCTCGGAGCAAAGGCGACAATCGAAGCACTGAGACCTCATTTCGGAAAAATGGACACCGAAATGATTTTCGCAGGTCACACCCTCAGCGGCAACTACCACGCAGAACTCATGGAATACTTGAAAGACAAGGAGTTCGGTATTGTTGTAATTTCTAAGTCGGGAACTACCACAGAACCGGCAGTTGCATTCAGACTTCTCTACAATGAAATGAAGAAACGCTTCGACAACGAGACCATCCGCGACCGCATCGTAGTAATTACAGATGAAAACAAAGGCGCACTCCGCACACTTTGCGACAAGGAAGGCTTCGATGACTTCATCATCGCCGACAATGTAGGTGGACGCTTCTCGGTACTGTCGCCAGTAGGACTTGTGCCGATTGCAATTGCAGGCTTCGACATTGAGGAAATGCTTCACGGCGCTTCACTTGCACAGGACATCTGCCTCGAAAACAACGAGAAAAACCCTGCAATTCAATATGCTGCAGTAAGAAATATGCTTTTCAACGAAGGTCGCAAGGTTGAACTCATGGTCAACTACAATCCGCGTCTCAGCTACTTTGCCGAATGGTGGAAACAACTCTACGGCGAAAGCGAAGGCAAGAACGGCAAGGGCTTGTTCCCTGCATCGGTATCGTACACAACCGACCTTCACTCGCTCGGACAGTTCGTTCAGGACGGCAGCCCAATCCTATTCGAGACCGCACTCTGGGTTGACGACGACAGCGATGCTCCAGTAGTTCCGCACGACAACGAAAACCTCGACAAACTCAATTACCTCGAAGGCAAGAACATGGAATACATCAACAGCAAGGCTGCCGAAGGTACAATGAACGCACATGTGGCAGGCAATGTGCCTAACATCCGCATTGAATTTGATGCCGTAGATGAGTTCAACCTCGGATTCCTAATGTTCTTCTTCGAGTTCGCTTGCGGTATCAGCGCATATATGCTCGGTGTAAACCCATTCAACCAGCCTGGCGTTGAAGCATACAAGAAGGAAATGTTCAGGTTGCTGGGAAAAGAATAAAACAAGCTAGAAGGCTAAAAGGCTAAAAGTCTCCCCCCGAAGCATTAAGGACGTTAAAGGCCTTAACGCCTTTAATGCTGGGGGAGAAAAAATTGCCAGCCTTTAGCCTTCAACCATATCGCACAATGGAAAACATCGCCCTCGTATCCCTCGACGACTGCATCACCGGCTATGCACCGAAACTTCTTGTCCACCAGCAGGGACTACTTCACCGTGCGTTTTCGGTTGTGATATTCAACAACGCAGGCGAAATCCTAATGCAGAAACGCGCTGCAACAAAGTACCACTCTGGCGGACTATGGACAAACACCTGCTGTAGCCACCTTGTTGAAGGCAAAGACATGGAATCCTACATGCACGAGCGACTGCAACACGAAATGGGCATCGACTGTGACTTGAAATTTGCTTTCACATTCCACTATACCGCCAAGTTCGACAATGGCCTAACCGAAAACGAAATAGATCATGTATATATAGGTACATGGAACGGCACTCCCCTGCCCAATCCCACCGAAGCCGATGACTACCGCTGGGCAACAATGGACGATATAAAATCAGAAATAGAAAGGAACCCTGATTCGTTTACCTATTGGTTCAAGGAGATAATCTTCAGGTTGTCAACCTTTAGCTCAGCGAAAGCTAAATCATTGAACTTTTGAACCTTAAACCTTTGAACCATTCTACGCCTGCAACCACTTATACTTTGCAAGACTGTAAATCGGAAGTAGCGGTATTAAAATCGGCGTCTTCTTGGCGTATGCCTGATATTCAGCATCGTTGCCGTATACTTCCGCCTGACGAAGTTCCAAACGACGAGCGCCACTGAACATAACATAAAGTATGCCTGCATAGCCGATTGCGACAATCACCCACTGCCATACGCAGAGGCTTGCGCCTATGCCACTCAACAATGCACCTGTCCATATCACAACCTCGCCCAAATAGTTTGGACAACGGACAATACGATAAAGCCCCGTATCGACAAAACGCTTGGGGTTGCGCTTCTTGGCGGCATTTTTCTGTGCGTCGCTGACAGCCTCGAGCAATATTCCGCATAGCATTACACCTGCACCTATCCACGCCCAAAGGTTGCAGACTGGCAGTCCTTCGGCGGTATTCGCCAAACGGAAAGCAACCGGACTTACCTGTGCAACATACAGTATCGCACAGAACAGCCATACGCTAATAATCACACCAATAGGCTTTTTCTTCTGCAACGACGGGTCGTAAAGGATTTTGCGGTAAGCAGAAGCCTTACGCTCTCGAATAAGCAGATAGGTTCCCAACCTGCAGCCGAACACGAAAAACAATGCACATAGTGCTATGGTCGGCAACGATACTGCACCGCCAAACATTACTAGCATTGCAACTGCAAGAGCAGCAACGCCATAGCCATAACCCAAACTGAAGAAATAGATGAAATATTTCCATCCTACAGCCGAAACTGCGAGCGAAACTGCAAGCAAGATAAGCAGATACATCATAGCATTATAAGTTCTTTACAATTCTGCAAATATAATTTCAAAGCTAGTCAATGCAAAATATTTTTCTCACCTTTTCAACTCATCAAAAGCCTTTACACTATCGAAAATCTCTACGCCTGCAGAAATATCGTAGCGCCCCATCACAAGGTTGATGCCGTTTGTAACAATGAAAAAAGGAGCTTTTACCTCGTAGTTGTAATGCCAAATCTGGTCGAAAACCTTTTGCGTAAGCTTTACCGATGGTGCCTTGCATTCAATAAGTATTAGAGGATTTATTTCGCGGTCGTAAATCAAAGCATCGAAACGCAAACTGCGATCGGCCACCTTAATCTGCCTTTCGAGAGCCACAAGCGCCTGCGGATAAGCACAATCCTGCACAAGAAATCGCACGAGGTTCTGGCGCACCCATTCTTCTGGAGTACAGACTATCCACTTCTTGCGTATCTCATCAAAAATCAACACTTTGCCTGCCTCGGATTTCATGCGGAAATCGTATGGCGGAAAACACAATATAGGGAAACCTTGGTTCATTTCTGCTTGTACATTATGAAGTCGGCACAAACATCGAAACTTGTCTTGACCTCTGTCCACACATATACCTGACCATTGCCAAGATTACGATAGTATATCGCTGATGGAGAATCGGCATCTGGACATTCAAATGCCCATAGTTCTTCGCAAAGCTTGGCTCCAACGAAACTTGCGTCAAAACGCTTGCCCTCCTTTTCTGCAGTCATCTTTATTACGACCTTCCCTCCTTCAACAAGCATTTTCATCCTATCGAAGATTATCGTGTCGTTTCCAAACATACGATAGGTCTTTCCTTCCCAGTTGCTATCTGAAATTCTTTTCCACACCTCAAATGAACTGCCGGCATACGCCGAAACAGATGGAATCTCCCATGTTCCAAGCAGCCACGATGGAAGGGTTTGCGCGGTTAACTGAAAACAATTTATGCAAACAACTAATAGACTTGCTAAAACTATAGTCCTCATTAATTTATATTTTTTAGTTATCCCTAATGCATCTAATTAAATCACCATACCAAAAAATAGATTCGTTCCAGTACGAAATAATACTTCTTTTAGAAATTGAAATCTCATATCCAGAAGATGTCATATAGACAGCATAATCTCCAACCCACTCCAATCTATTTCTATTTTTTTCTTCTCTTCCAATATATGTACTTCCGTCCGGATTTAGTCCAAGATTGCTGGAATTGTTTGTTGTCATGTCATATCCAGGGGAACATTCCACATCAGAAGAGTTCCAGCCCGAGGTAGAGGAAATCGCCTTCAATACGCTGCTGTCGTTTCCACAGATGTATTCGTCGCGTATTCTTAACATTGTAAACAAATCTTCCCATTCAGTCCTTGATGGGATATGCCATCCTGTGGGGCAAACACTTCCGTGTGAATTATCGTTGGCTATACTTGGCCCATAATAGTATCCTCCATGATTACTATACCTATAATAATAAAATGCATACTGAGAGTGAGACGAAGGGTTTCCTATTTGTGTCCCATCAGCATAGTAATTAGTCCTCAAATCCTCGGCAAACCATGTTTGGCAACCATACTGTATAGTACGATAGGTTATGTTATCCCGTTCGTCATAAAATGTGCCTTCAAGTCCGTTTTCACCTGTAATTGTAAGGTGCAGCAATACCGTGCTGTCGCATCCACAGGAACTTTGCAGTGTTCGCCGGTAGTCACCACTTTCTGTAAAATATTCTCCGTTGGACATTCTGTAGTAGGAACATTCCTCGGCAGTAACTTCGTGTACGATATTGTCAGTGTGACCTATGGTAAGGTTCAGATGTACAACCGAATCGCAGCCGTACTGGTTAGTATATGTTACAGTGGCGGTGTTGTTGCTTTCTGTGTAGGTATTGCCGTCAATCCAAGTGTAGGAATCACAGGCGCGGTGGGTATCAACCACATCATTGTTTTTAAAGAACAGACGTAAATTGATAGTGCTGTCGCAACCGTATGAATTTGTGTAGGTGTAGGAGTCATAAATACATGACGACCATTGGTCCAAATCATCAATAGTGTAGGTTCTTCCGTTTATCCAAGTGTAACTTTCGTTGTTGCAGATGTATATGGTGTCGTATATATAGTTTCCAAGTTTCGTAAAGTGCAATGTCACAACGCTGTCACAGCCGTTTGCGGCGGTGTATGTCCTTGTGTAGTCGCCTGTTGTGGAATAAGCCGAAGCAGAGCCATTGCCCCAACTCCAAATGTATTCCACGCAGTCAGAAGCGTAAAACTCATGCTCAATGCGTGTTATTGTCAGGTTGAGGCGAACAACCGAATCGCATCCGTTCTCTGCAATATATGTATAGGTTGCCTCGTCGTTGCTTTCGGTGTATGTGTTGCCATCTATCCATACAACCGAATCGCATTCCTCTCTCGTGTCTATTGTTTCGGTCGAATGATTCACGTGAAAGTTTACGACTATGGTGCTGTCGCATCCGTATTGGTTTTCGTATGTGGTCGAGAATGTCCTGTCATCGGTATATGTCTGCCCTTCCCACTCATAGCTGTCGCAGACTGTAGAATCTATTTCGTGATTTTCATTTCTTATGTGGAGATGCAGATAGACAATAGAGTCGCAACCGTGAACTGTTTGCAGATAAAATGTGTATGTCCCAGTTTGCGTTAATACGGTATCATTATATTCGTAACTGTCGCATGCATCTATTCTCGGTTGCGTGTAATATATTGGATAAATGGTAAGGTCGAGTCTTACAACTGAATCGCACCCCATACTATTCCTATATGTAAATGTCGCAGTATTGTCACTTTCTACGTATGTGTTACCATCTATCCATGTGTATCGTCCACATGCAGTTATCTCGTCAACCGTTACGCCCGACCTCAAATTGAACCGTAACGTCTGCTGCGTATTTGAATCGCCTGCTGTAACATCTAAAGCTTCGCTTTCGTATATTGAATCGCAGTAGGTTGTATAACCCGCACATTCAAGTTCATCGCCGATAACTATGTCGTAGTCGCCATCGCGCAACGATTTTCCATCCGTTTTTCCAAGGTAGGAAATTTTGTTTGCTCCTCCGCTACCAAGATTTACCATCTTTATCGCTGATGTGCCGCTGGATGTAGTTGCCGACAGCAGGTAGCTTTGCGGTGAGGCAAGGCTTATCTCGAAGCGGTGTTCACCATCAGGCAGGTTGCCGTTGTAGTCGGCAAAGAGCCTTCCGCCAATGTCGTGTACCTGCAAGCCAACCTTGTCGGGCTTGGGCAGCGAGAGGCTTACCTCGGTTGTGCCGTGGAATGGATTCGGGACATTCTGCGAAAGTTCGGCTTGCATCGCGTTGTCGATTTTTATCGCCGTAATGTCGAACGAGCAGGACGTGTCGGGCGCAACGAGTGTTGCCGTCCATCCCTGCGTGAGATTACATATAACAATGCTGTCCATGTCCACATGCCTGCCGTGTATAGTCTTGCCTGTGAAACTGATATTAATGCTCTGCGAGAATGCACAAACGGTGCATATTGCGATTACTATGGTCGAAATCAGTCGTTTCAAAATGTTTTAATTTTTACCACAAAAATAAAAAAAGCATCCCTAATCGGGATGCTTTTCAAAACTTTATTATCAACAATTATTCTTCGCCTTCCATAATCTTGAAAGTGTATTCGAAAGTTCCCATCTTGTCATCCTGCTTCTTTGCGCTGATTGTTGCAGCACCACGGGTGTTAACACCTGAGTTGCCAATGCCAAGTGCGCTTTCGAAGATGTTTGATGAGTCGCCTCTCGAAGAGCTTCCGTGCTGCATGATTGTAGCAGACAGGTTGAATGGCTTGTCGGTTGCAATAACCTTGAATACTTCGTTTCCGTATGGAGGACCAAACATTACGATTGTATTCTTGAGGATTGCTGATTCGCCCGGCTCGAGGTAATATTCACGACCATCACTGTCGTTTACAGTCGGGATAATCGGGTTAATGAAACCATCAGGCTGAATGTCAATGATATTGAAGAATGCCTTCTTTGTACCATTGTTCGTAACCTTAATTACAGCCATGTTTTCTGCTGTGAAACCAGGAACTTCGTTCACAACGAACTTATCCTTGTCAAGATATTCGGTAATTTCAAATGTTCCATCGTCATAAATGTCAGCTTCAACAGGGAGTAGTTCCATAACGATGTTGAAACGGTCATCTGAGAAATCCAAATCCTTAATGATCTTACCTTGTGCAAAGTTGTTCAAGGTTGACATAACATCCGATTCGAGAGCAGCCTCGTCAACATTGGAAATCTTATGAAGTTCCTTGTTGTACATTGCATTGCTAACCGAAATAACCTTTGCACCACGGGTACGACCATAGTTCAATGTGATTTCTGGAGCATCGGTTGTAAGTTCTGCAAAACTTGAATTTGAAATTTCCTTGTTAAGAGCATTCTTCAAAGCCGGATCCATTTCGGGGTCGATGCTGACCTTAATCTTCTGGTCGGTGAAAGTTCTAGCCTTTACGAATACCCATGCATCCTGAGCAGTTTTGAATTTCTTCTTGGTATCAAGAGCAACGCGCGACTTGAAGTTTTCGGAACTGATAACGCGACCAGTTGTGATAACTTCTGTATTTTCATCGAGGCGTGAAGTACCAGGAGCAACAAATGCTACTGTAGTTCCAGGATTTACACCTACAAGACGACCAGCGTTGATTGTGATAACAGAGTCATTCTTTACTGATGTCATGTTGAAGTATTCTGCCTGAGTTGTGAAGTCGCCACCGAAAACTGTGAAGTCAACATCACCTTCGATTGCAGGATTCTGGAAAGGAGCCTTAGCAGCCATTTCAGCCATTATTCTTGCAAATACCTGACGGTAGGTGTCGCCTTCCTTCATCTGTGAGAACGACTTGTACAAGCAATATGACAACGAACCAACCGAATTGTTTTCATCGTCAAATGTTTCGTAGTTAAGTTCGTTTGCACTTGCGCCAGAGAATACAACATACTTTGCGAGTTTGTTGGCATCAACAGCACCGCGCGAGCTAGTTGCACCCATTCCCATACCAACCTTACCGTCGGTCTTAGGAGCACCGCTTGGAGCGTGCCATCCTGCAGGAACCAAAGCTGGAGCACCGCCTCTTACCTTGGCAGCACCACGAGTACCTGTACCAGAGTGGCATGAGTCGAGGAAAAGAAGGATATGTCCGTCCTTGCCCAACTTAATGCGGAATTTCTCAACTACAGCGCCAAGTTCATCGTCCCTGAAATGGAGGCTACCATCGTAACCTTCAGTCATTTTCATAGGAGCATCGTAGCAAACAAGGCATTCGTCGAGACCATCGATTTCGTCGCCATTGTCGTCGAAAATCTGATGTCCGTGACCGCTATAATGTATAACGACCTCATCGCCTTCCGAAACCTTTGCAAGGAGTTCGTTGAAAGCGTTGACCATACCAGCCTTGGTAGCCTGTTCGTCCTTAAGGTACATGATGTCCTTTTCATCGAAACCAAGACCAATCAAAGTCTTCTGGATCAGCGGAACATCGTGATCAGCACTGATAGGATACCAACCGGTCTTGTTCTGGTCGTAGTTGCCGACTGCGATAATCAGCGCATACTTATGAGCATTTGCGCAAACAGCAGCGAGCAAAAACGCCGTTACTAATATTATTATCTTTTTCATCTCTCTAAATTTTAAAATTTACAAAGAATGATGAGCCGCTTGACTCATCATTCTACTTATTAAATTCTCTTATTCGTCTTCTTCTGGCACCTGCAGAACGAACTGTTCGTTGCATTCGCCACCCGACTGCCACTGGTAGCTTTCACCCATTGTGCGGCAGTAAACTTCGTTGAAACCTTCTGGGAGAATGAGCTGTGAGTTTTCCCATGGATTCAGACGGCCCTTGTAAGCCTTGTCAACCCAAATATCAACATAATAACCTGTCCAGTTGTCGAGCTTTACTACGCAACCACCTCTTGAGAGAACTGGTCTTTCGATTGCGTTGTCACCCTGTGGAACAACATATTCAGACTGTGCACCTCTTGACTTTACAACTCTAGTTGCTGTTAAGATTTCCTGTGCTGAAACTTGGCTTGCGAAGAAGAACGCTACCATTACCATCAAAAATGTTACTTTTGCTTTCATGACTTTAATTTTTTTATTTAACAATAATTTTATTTTAATTTTACAATTTATTCACATTCAAATTTCGTGCCAAAGAGCATCTGGCGAAGAATTATTTTTTCATCACCGCCTAAGAATATAACAAAGTTCGTGCCAAAGTGGATCCATGGATTCGAAAAATTTGATGATTTAGCTTCGCTGAGCTAAAGGTTGAAAATTTGAGAATTGAATAATTTACAGACAAAAAAAATATCCATCGCTTTTTGGACGATGGATACCTTATATATTATACAAATGAAATTCTTGAGAATTACTTGCGAGCCATAACCTTCTTTACCGCCTTCACAATATTTTCGGCATCAAGGCCATACTTCTTCATCAGTTCGGCAGGAGTACCACTTTCGCCAAATGAATCGCGAACAGCTACTGCCTCCATAGGAACAGGATTGTTCATTGCCATAACCTGAGCAACTGTATCAAACAGGCCGCCATTGAGTTCGTGTTCCTCAGCAGTTACTATTGCCTTGGTCTTAGCGACTGACTTCAAAACGGTCTCAGCATCGAACGGCTTAATCGTATGAATATTGAACACATCTGCCTTTATGCCTTCGGCAAGAAGTTCCTCGGCTGCAGTAATGGCTTCCCATACAAGATGTCCGCAAGCAAGGATTGTAACATCAGAGCCTTCGTACAACTGCTGAGCCTTACCTATTTCGAAAACTTGGTCAGGGTCGGTGAAGTTCGGAACTGCCGGACGACCGAAACGCAGGTAAACAGGGCCATCGTACTTTGCAGCGGCGATGGTTGCAGCCTTGGTCTGGTTGTAGTCGCAAGGACAGATAACCGTCATGTTCGGCAACATCTTCATAAGACCAATGTCCTCGAGAATCTGGTGGGTAGCACCATCTTCGCCCAAGGTTATACCAGCATGCGAAGCACATATCTTTACATTCTTGTTTGAATATGCTACACTCTGACGAATCTGGTCGTATACGCGACCTGTAGCGAAACCAGCAAAAGTTCCGCAGAACGGAATCATTCCGCCGATTGTCAAGCCAGCCGAAACGCCAATCATATTAGCTTCGGCTATACCAGCCTGGAAGAAACGCTGTGGAAATTCCTTCTGGAAATCGCCCATCTTCAACGAACCGGTAAGGTCGGCACACAATGCCACAACCTTGTCATTCTGCTTTCCGGCCTCGAGCAAACCTGCTCCGAAACCAGAACGAGTATCTTTTTTCTCTGTGTATGAATACTTTGCCATGTGAAATATTTCTAAAAATAACAGCACAAATTTACAATTAATCTTTCAGTCGGAGAAAAATTTTTCGCATTTAAGTTTTCAAAAGCGGATTGTCAACATCTATAAAGGTTTAGTAGTCAGATTTGAAAAAAAATACATAAATTTGCAGAAAATTTAACATTAGAAATGAAAACCACATTTAAAACATTAGTATTTGCTGCATTGGCACTTTCAATGTTCGCATGCCAGCGCACGCCCGACAGGTCGGACCTGGAAGGTCGCGAAGAGAAACTATCGAAAGAAATTGAGAATATAAATGTCCACCAAATTTATAGGGACATAATGATGCTGTACTGCGATGTCATCGAGGACATTTACAACGAAGGTAAGGCAAGCGGAGAATACGACCTCAAGCGCTTGGAAGATCTCGAAAACGGACTGATTGCCGATTTCGAAGACAAGATAAATTTCAACAACAAGGATTTGTGGGACGAGGTTGACGAAAAGTACGACGAATCTCTCAAGGAACGCATGGAAGCAGTCCGCCCGATGATAGAGGACATGTTCGGTGAAGAATACAATGATGGAGGAGACTACGAAGAGCCCGTGATGCTGGAAGACAGTTCGGTTGTCATTGGCAAGGACACCATCAAGGAACTTGAAGACGGAAGAATAATACTAAACAGGGACACTCTCACAGAAGAGGAATTTCTAAACAAGCTAGGCATTAATGAATAAGCCTTTCGAACATATTGTATACATTGTCCTGCTGCTTGCTACTTTTTTGGTATCATGCGAGAAGAACAACGACAGGAAAAGTACAATAGACCTTAGCGGATACGAGTCCGACTATGGTGAACTGGCAGAGAAATATGCAGAAATGAAATTCGAGAATTGCGCTGAGGCAATATCCGCTGGAAATGAAATCGTTTCTGTTTTTTACAGCACATCTAACAAAGCGTTTAACGAAAACGATGCAAAGGCGAAATCTGATCTTGAACATTTCGAAGAATTGATAAATGCATACGACGAGGCAATTGAACCCATGTGGAAAAAATGTCCCGAAGATTTTGACAAATGGAACAGAGAAAACAGAAAAAAGATTGACAACATTCTGCAAAAGCTCAACGCCATGCAAAACCCCCATGTTACCGACAGTATTTTTTCTGAAGACGTCTCATCGGAAATTGAAGCGGTAAACGAGCAGGTTGAACAACTTATGATTGACATTCAACGCCTTAGCGAAGAAGACGATTCTTTAAACAACAAACAATGATGCTTAGCATCTGCATTCCAACATACAACTGCGATGTAAACGATCTCGTTGCCGAACTTTCAAGGCAATGCACAGATGCGAAAGTCGATTTTGAAATAATAGTCCTCGAAGATGGTTCGGATGAAGATTACGCCAAACAAAACTCATGCATAGAAAAAATACATGGAGCACAGCACATCGTTAATGTTCAGAACCACGGCAGAAGCTACACTCGAAACAAACTTGCAGACATTGCAAAAGGAGAAAAACTAATCTTCATCGACTGCGACTCGGCAATTCCCGACCACTTATTTATTAATAGGTATCTCGATAATAGTAGCATCGATGTCGTATGCGGAGGAACAACTTACACCGAACTGCAATATTCCCCCGAAATATCACTGCGATACACTTTCGGCACAAAAGTGGAAAAATCAACTGCCGACAAACGCAACCAAGCCCCCTACTCTGCCTTCACTACCAACAACATGATGGTGTCGAAAACGGTTTTCGAAAAAATCCGATTCTGCGAAGCACTAAAAAAATACGGACACGAGGATAGCCTTTTCGGATTTGACCTTCAAGAAAATAAAATACCCATTCATCACATCGACAATCCTGTGATTCACACTGGCATTGAATCAAACGACAAATTTCTTACAAAGACAAGGGCTGGCATCGAAAATCTTGTTGAAATGAAGCACATAGATGAAATCAGTCCTAGATTTTTCAATCATATCCGCCTATACCGACACTATGCCAAGTTGAAAAGAATGCATCTGCTTTGGACAATTAGGCTTACCTACAAGATTTTCGACGAAGTACTCGAAAGGCATCTTCTTAACTCGAAACACCCGAAACTAATGCTGTTCAACTTGTATAAGCTAGGGTATCTTTGCAAAATAGAAAAAGCAAGGTAAATTTCTACCTGTCAAAAAAATCCTTCAAATTATTTATCTTCTGATCTTTGGAAATGTTTTCCATTCTCTGTTGCTTTTCCTTATATTTCCGCCAATAGCTGAATGGGGAAGCTTCTACATGTTCCGAAATTTTGTCCAAGCAAATTCTCCACAATACAAAAATGAAAACATAGAAAACAATCGTCAACAATGCTGCCCAACCCTCAGTTGCGACATCCGCAACCATCAGTATTGCATCATATATACCATGAGCCAGTATTGGAGCAAGCAAAGTCATAGTCCAGTTGCGGAATTTGTGCTTCACACTAAACTTTGCCAACGAAAGGAAAAATCCCATAAGTACGGCGAACAGGAAATGCCCTGGAACAGCAAACAAAGCCCTACCCCACGCACACGACGGATTATCGAACACATACATAACATTCTCGACTGTGGCAAATCCCATCGAAACGCATACGGCATACACAATACCATCCATGCGTTCGTTGAAATCCTTGCTCCACCAGACAAGCAGTAATAGTATTACAAATTTTGAAAATTCTTCGGGGATTGCGGCCGAGAAAAAGGCTGTTGCAATCTGCTGTAAAATTTCCCCATCGAAAAGGTATGGCAATTCGTCAAGGTCGAAAATGCCAATTAATGATAAGTCGAGCGGTACAGACACCATTCCGACAAAGAATGCAAGTACAATTTTCCCAATAGGCTCGTGCTCGTACTTGTCGCGTATCATTATGTACACGATGAGCACAACCGCAGGAACTACAGCGACAAGAAGTGTCCACATGCTACTTGCTCATGAACTTTTCGACATTGATGACAAAGCGTTCATGTGCGCCGTCACCAATAAGTTCGCCATTGTCGTCGAAGGCTTCCACCTTGAATACAATACGACGACGATCTATTTCCACAATTTCGGAATGGCAGGTAATTACCGTGCCAAGCGGACTTGCTTTCCTATGCGAAATGTTTACATGAGTACCGACTGTTCCCTCTCCTTCCGACAAGTATGGCATTACCGAACGGTAACAAGTCTTTTCCATGAGGGCAATCATAGCGGGAGTTGCGTAGACCTCAACGAGTCCGCTACCGTATGCTGCTGCCGTGTTTTCGTGACGGACGACCTCTTTTTCTTCGCCTTTTATACCAAGCTTTATGTTCATAGTTGTTTCTAAGTTTCTATGGATTCGCTGTTTCTGTTGAGACGTGCCATGGCACGTCTTTACAATGGCTTCTCCGTTTCATGTTGAATCGCGCCATGGCGCGATTTTACCTAAATTTACCCTTAAAATTTGAAAGTAATTGTCTGCTTTACTTCTGGACTTAGCGAGCGCGAGACAGGACAAGTCTCAGGGATGCGCCTGATTATTGTCTGCTGCTTTTCGTTTAGATTGCACATTGAGTAGTCGAAGTCGATTTTTACTTCGGCAACACGGCGCGGCGACTCGTTCATAATCTTTTCAATCTGAGCGGTTGCGCCGTCAATCGAAAAGTTGTATGTCTGTGCAGTAATGCCAGTGATTGTGAAAATGCAGTCGCACAATGCTGTTGCCAGCAAATCTGTTGGCGAAAAAGCCTCGCCTTTGCCGTGATTGTCGAGCGGAGCGTCGGTTATAATTCTGTTGCCCGACTGGAGGTGAGTGTTTTCTGTGCGAAGTCCACCCACATACTTTGATGTCATTTTGGTCATAATGATAGTTTTATATGTTTATTGTTTCTAGTTGAGACGCAAAATTTTGCGTCTGTACAATCGAATATATTATTGGTGCTTTAGTACGTACACCATTTATACTTTTCGCCATTAAATAATCAACATTGCGTCGCCGTAGGTTGCAAACTGGTACTTTTCCTTTACAGCCACCTCGTAGGCGTTCATCAGGTTTTCGTAGCCTGCGAATGTTGCCACCGACATCATCAGCGTTGACTTTGGCAGGTGCAGGTTCGAAATCATGCAGTTCGGAACCATGCATTCGTATGGCGGGAAAAGGAATTTGTTTGTCCAGCCGTCGAATGGCTTCAGCATTCCGCTTGTGGTAATCGAAGATTCCAAAGCACGAAGCACGGTTGTTCCTACTGCGCATATTCTGCGATTTTCAGCCTTTTTGCGATTAACGGTATCGGCGAGCTCTTCGGAGATAAACATCTGCTCAGAATCCATCTTGTGCTTTGTAAGATCTTCAACATCGACGCTACGGAAATTGCCAAGACCTACATGAAGGGTAAGGAAACCGAACTCAACGCCTACAAGTTCGAGACGCTTGAAAAGTTCGCGGCTGAAATGCAAACCTGCTGTTGGAGCTGCAACTGCGCCCTCGTTCTTTGCATAAATTGTCTGATACCATTCCTCGTCCTCGGGTTGTGTCGGACGCTTGATGATATGCATTGGCAATGGGGTTTCGCCGAGCGAATACAAGGTCTTCTTGAATTCGTCGTACTCACCATCTATAAGGAAGCGCAATGTACGTCCGCGCGAGGTGGTGTTGTCGATGACTTCGGCTACAAGTTCGTTGCCGTCTTCACCGAAATACAATTTGTTACCAATTCTTATCTTTCGTGCCGGATCGACAAGAATATCCCACAGACGCTGATCGTGGTTAAGTTCGCGCAACAGGAAAACCTCGATGCGAGCGCCGGTCTTTTCCTTGTTGCCGTACAGACGAGCAGGGAAAACCTTGGTGTCGTTGAAAATCATAAAGTCCTTGTCGCTGAAATAATCCTTTAAATCCTTGAAAACCTTATGCTCGATTTCGCCAGTTTTTCTGTTCAAGACCAGAAGCCTACACTCATCCCTGAACTTTGAAGGGTATTGGGCAATAAGTTCCTCGGGCAGATTGAATTTGAATTGAGATAACTTCATTTCTGTTACTTGTTATAAATCAATATATTACTAACTAACATCCGCTATTTAGCGCAGTATAAATTTGAAACCGCGAAAGTACAAATTTAATTTTGTAAATGCAAGAAAAAAAATAATGTAGCGGCGCAATGCATTGCGCCGCTACATTTAATTGTTAATTGTCCATTATTAATTGTCCATTATTTTCCCCATGTACTCCACGAATTCGTCAAGCTTCACAGCCTTGCAGATGTCGGCTTCACCGCTTCGGGTTCTTCGGAGAGATTTAAGATATGCACCGTTGCCAAGGCTTCTGCCAAATTCGTCAGCTAACGATCGGATATAAGTGCCTTTGCTGCAGGTTATTGTCACATCAACAAGCGGGAGTTCTATTTTGTTGACAGTAATGTCGTAAACCGTTATTAACTTGTGCTTCAGTTCCACGCTGCGACCTTTGCGGGCAAATTCGTAGGCGCGTTTGCCGTTCACCTGTACTGCCGAATATACCGGTGGCATCTGTTCGCGTTCTCCACAAAGACCTGCAAGTGCATCGCGCACTTGCTGTTCGGTAATTCCTGAAATATCAAAGGTTTTGTCAATCTTGGTTTCAAGGTCGAAAGATGGGGTCGTGGCTCCGAGGCAAAATTCGGCTTCGTAAACCTTAGTTCCACCTTGCAGCTCCTCTATCAGCTTGGTTTTCTTGCCAGTACAAAGAATTAGCAATCCGGTAGCAAGCGGGTCGAGCGTGCCAGCATGTCCAACCTTGAATTTGCGTATGCCAGTGTATTCGCTGATTTTCTTGCGCACTTTGTTCACCACGTCGAACGAAGTCCACGAATATGGCTTGTCGAAGATTATGACTTCGCCAGTCTCAAAATCCGGCAACCTGTCGAACGAGAAATATTCCATTTAGCTTAGGAAAATTATGGAGACAAGGCCTACGATTGCACAATATACTGCGAACCATATCAGCTTGCCTTTCTTCACTATGTTTATCATCCACTTGCATGCCAGGCATCCAACCACAAAAGCCGTGATGAATCCCACTGCCAATGGTAAAAATCCGATCGAACTTGTTGTCGCATCGGCACTTCCCTTGAACATTTTCAGAACATCCAGCAATGCTTCACCAAGAATTGGCGGAATCACCATAAGGAACGAGAACTGAGCCAGTTTTTCCTTTTTGTTGCCAAGCAAAAGTCCAGTGGCAATGGTGCTACCCGAACGCGAAAGTCCTGGCAAAACAGCCACAGCTTGAGCTATACCGATGACAAATGCGTCGAGCATCGAGATTTTTTCTTTCTGGCGTGGTTTTGCAAAATATGCAAATGCAAGCAAGGCGGCTGTAACGAGCAGGCAGATTCCTACTACGAGCAACCCCGAACCGAAAATCTCCTCAACGGTATCCTTGAACAGAAATCCGACAATAGCAACTGGAATCATTGAAATCAAGATGTTGACGATGTATTTCATCTCGTCGTTCCATTTGAACTTGAAGAATCCCTTGAAAAGCCAAACGATCTCTTTCCACAATATTACCAATGTGCTAAGGACTGTTGCAATATGCACAGCCACAGTAAATGCAAGGTTTTCCTCGCCGCTAAGTCCGAACAATTTTGCACCTATTGCAAGGTGTCCACTGCTGCTCACTGGCAGATATTCGGTAAGTCCTTGGATAAGACCAAGTATTAAAGCTTCTAACCAATCCATTTGCTAGTCTTTTTTAGTGCGCGGACGCCACATTATTGCAAAAATTTCGACTGCGAAACCGATTATCAGCACTATCGGGGCAAGTGTTATGCGGCGGAAGTTGAATATTTCGTCGCCGTTGAAAACATTGGGGTCTGTTGAAGCACCACCCGACATAAGTGCGTAGCCGATAACAAGTATTGCAAAGCCTATTGCTAGCGCAATGTAGTTCTTCTTGCCAAGTGCAAAGCCGTTCTTTCCGTTTTCGGGAACTGCTTTTTCGTTCTGATTTTCAATCTTTGCCATATTGTAAAAGTCAAAATTCTATTATTAGAAACAAACTGCAAAGATAGTAAATTAGGCCGGAAACAGAAAATGGAATTTTGGATTTTTGAAAAAACGAATTCAAAAGTCCTTATTTCTCCACTATCATATCCTTCAATCCTACCTCCGGATGATGGTACTGTCTTTCCTTGAGTGTCGGTTTGCCACCAAGTTCCACTGCCTGATGCGGGCAGAAATGTACGCAGGCAAGGCAGGACTCGCACTTGTCGCCACAGTGGGCACGGTTTTCGGTCAGCGAGATGTTGCCGACTGAGCACACTTTTGCGCAAATTCCGCAACCTACGCATTTTTCGGCATTGACCTTTGGTCGCAAAGCCTTGAAAATGGCATTGTCGAACACGCTCAAAGTCTGCAAGGCTGCTAGTGGATCGGGCGAACCCCAGTGGCGGGCGTTCACTTTCGCGGCAATGTCGTTCTTTATCTGCTCAAGGCGCGGTGCGTACTTCTGGAATTTCCATAGCTGGTCATTTGGATTGCGACCGAAACCAAGCGCGCTGTTGTCGGGAACACGAATCTTGTTGCAGTAGTTGAACCGAATGCCTTTCTTCTTCAGTACTTTTTCGACGGTCCAGATGCTATTTCCCGTGAGTGCGCCACAGGTTATTACGATGAAATAATAGGCATCCGTGGGCAAATCCAGCTGCGCGACCTGTTTTGGGACAATTTTTGGCGCATCGCCGTTGTAGCAAGGATATACGAAGCCTATGCGCTTTTCGTTTGACAAGTCGGCACCGACAGCCTCGCGCAGTGGCATTACTTGTTCGTCAATGCGTTCGGCAATCTGTCTTGCTATTGCCAGGCTGTTGCCTGTTCCTGAGAAGTATAGAATCATTTGTGGTAAAATTTAATTTATGAAGTACGATTTAGATTGGAATGGTTTGAATCACAAATCAATTTTCTTTTTCGGATTAAATCCATTGGAGCGATGTTCCCCGTGTGAAACATACCCAAGTTGGTTGGACAATATTTCCGTCTTTCCAATCTGGGCATCAATGTTACGATGCGAATGTCCGTAAATCCAGAAGTCAATGCCAGATTCTGCAATGTATTCGCCAAGTTCAACTGAAAACGCACCGTTTATGACGCTGCCACGAAATTCATCGGCTGTGCATAATTGAGTCGGTACATGGTGGGTGAGGACAATTTTTGTCTTTGCTTTACTTTCTGCAACAGCCTTTTTTACAAATTGCAGGCATCGTTCGTGTTCCTGATTAAAGTTTTCTGCATTTAGGCGATGCCCTTTGTACATAATCCGATAGAAGTCGCTGACATTCCGTTCTGTAATATAGGCATCATTCGGATTTATATGCGACCATAGCGTAGAAACAATAATGTCAGTATCCCCAAGATGCACAATAGCATTATAATATGCGTGAACATTAGTGCGAATCTGCTTGCAATAGCCGTCTGGCATTGTGGCAAGGTCGTAGTAGCTGTAAAAATCATGATTCCCGAGGCAGACAATTACTTGCTTGTAATTATTTGATGCCCAGTCCCAGAAAGAATAATGCGAATATGTGTCCTGACGAGAATCAGGATGGTCAAGATATGCTGAATCTCCTGCAACAAGTAAGATTTCTCCCGACACTTCCATCGGATGACTTGCAATAAATGCTCTGTTTTCTGGGAATTCCAAATGCAAGTCGCTGACAAATTGTATGCTTAATGATTGTGGGTTGTATTCCGAAATGGCTTTTAGTGTTTCCAGAATCATATCGGTGCGCTCAATTTCATCGTATGATATTGCAGATTCTATTTCCTCTGAAATATTGGAACGCTTTAACATCTGCGAAAATTGATCCGAAACATAATTGCGAACCTGCGCATCTTCATTTTTAAATTGTTCTATGAAATCGGAACAATAATTGAGTACATAAACAATATCTTCGAAATCTTTTGCACCTCGCCAGTCGTTACCGCCACGCGATAGCAATGCTTCAATTTTTGATGCAATATAGTATGTAACCGAAAGGCGATAAATGCTTTCGCCCGAAGGCAGTGTGCATAATTCTCGCTTCTCGAACCCTGGACGATACCAACGATTACCAAACGACAAACTCTTTTCGTCCATTGACATTACATCCACTTTTTCTCCGTTGAACACCCATCGGCAAAGAGGAGCATCGGGCGTTTGGTCGTTCTGAAAATGTTTTGCACGAAGTTTATTTTCAAAGTCTATGTGTTCGCTGTACGATTTAGTATCTACCACACAATCCACATCAAAAGTCACACGAGGTTCTGTTGCGGTTGGGTCTGTAGCATACGAACCTGCCATAGCACCGCCCACATATACAAGCCTGTCGTTCAAGTCCTGCAAAGCCTCGGCAATTTCCTGTAGGCGTTCGTTATTTGTTTTCTGCATATCGGTTCAGCCTTTTGGTCAGTTCTTCAATGGCAACGGATTTCTCTCTGCTGTGTCCAATCCGCAAAGCATCAACAATTACCAGCAACTGATACAGTTCATCGTCGCGTAGGGCGGCTTCGGGGACAGTTGGATAGAGAGGCTCTATTTGCTGTCCGCGGGAGGTGCCTTTTACATAATGCCATACATAAATCTCTGAACTGCCAGTTATGTTCTCTTTTATAGGCGATGCACTTGAATTGGTTGGTATGCCTCTGCCGACACGTCCTACTTCTACGGGAAAGACATACGCAATGCCGTGAATCAGAAATTCCTGCAAGGCCAGTACATTAACTCGCTTTTTGTCACGGTCGATAAGTTTTGCCTTTTTGCAGCGTTCCAAACTTTCGCTTACCGTTGAGGCACTTAAACCTAACGATTCTGCAAGTCCGTGGCACGAGAGCGTCTTTCCATCAGATGTTATCTTTTTTAATAATACAAGAATATCTTGTGGTTTCATTTGTGTGTATATTAAGCACTTAATCTCATTTGTTCGCTGTTCGCGAATTGCGAACAAAATTTCAGTTTGCAAAGATAATGCTTTTTTCAAATCAGCACAAAATTTTTTGAAATATTATCCTATCTGATTGAAAATGAGGAATCTTTTGTTATCAAGACAAAAGCGAGAGTGAAGAAATTTATTACACACCGATACAAAAACAGCAGCCGACCATCTGCCGACTGCTGTAAAATTGTTTATAACCATATTCCATTCCTTTACACATCGTCATAATCAGGATCATCCCCTCTTCCATCATATGTATACATAAGAGTTTTTAATATATCATCAAGTTGTCGCAAATACTTATCATTCTCTGCTTGTGCAAATATTGTCACATAATTATTACCATAAGTACCAACAAACACATACCCCTTGATGGGATTCGAATACACTTCTGCTGTAAAATCATTATAGTAACCGCTATAATTATAACCGATTGCCTTTCTTGACATTCCAGAGATTTTAACATTTCCATACCCACTTGACCTTAATTCATTATTAAAAGATTTTAGAGTCTCCTTACAAATTTCATTAAGATCTTGTCCGTCATAAAAGGACAAACTTGCATCATAACCACTGGTTATAGTTATAATAGCTAAATCATCACTTTTTATCTCACAATTGAGGCTAATTTCTCCATCCTCATTCCTTTCCTCATCAGTTATCTTGTAATTGCTCGGATAATTAAAATATATGTACTCATTATAATAGGTGTTGCTGAGATTGCTATTACTTGAATAATTGTTACTTGAGTAATTTGACTGACTTTCAGAGTTAGACGCTAAAGTTATTGCAATAATTGCCACAACGACTATTGCAAAAATGGCGATTGCTATAATTATTATTGTCTTGTCTGATTTTTTCTGTTTTTTGGTACTTGCAGTAGAATTTGCAATAGGTAATTCAACAAGAATTTCTGTTTTTTCGCATATTGCTGATTGGCTCGGAAAATCTTCATTGCTGCCGACAATTTTAGTTCCACATACATGGCAAAACTTAGTTCCATCTTTGAGGACATTACCACATTGTGGACATTTGCATTCCATTTCTATCTTGCAACCGCATTTTGCACAGAACTTTGCGCCTTCTTTAAGATGTTCTCCACAGTTAGGACATTCTTTTATAGGTTCTAGTTTTTCAACTTTAGCACCACATATCAGGCAGAACTTTGCATTATCCGCTATTTCTGCGTTACATTTTGAACATTTCATATATTATTAGTTATTATTGATTTTGCGAACGCAAAGGTGTTCCACAAAAAGGACATTCTTTAAATTTTGCATTTACCTCTTTACCGCATAGTTTGTTTGGACACACAATAGTCTTTATTTCATTACCATCGGCATCTGTATAGTGTCTATGTTCCAATGTATTAGTTTTTGTTTTGCCATCAGTTTCTGGGTTTATATTTGAATCAACACCTTGTGTTTCATTATCTTCTGTCTTTAATAGGATTCTCTTTAACCGTTCGTAATAAAACATTGAAACAAATGTTGGTACTGAAGCAATATTAACAAGTATAACTTGAGTATTAGAGTCAACATCAGGCAAATACATAACGGAGGAAATAATAAAAAATATAAACATAGAAACAAATGCCATCAAGTTAATAATTGCACAAATGGACATCGTTTTTCCAAACTTATTAATTTCAGGGTCTTTTGCTATCTTTTCACCAAGAAAAAAGAATTCATCGTTGTATGCTGAACTTATCTTTAAACCAAGTATAAGTTGTATTATTGTTTGTGTTAACAAAAATACAAGACATAAAATCCATAGACCCACTGAATCATAAAAATCCATATAAATCATAGAGATAGCAGAAACTACAACTATAACAATTTGCCAAGTGAACAAACTATCGAAACTCTTTTTCAGTTTAGACATTGCTATTTTCAGAGAAAACAGCAAAGCGACCAAACCAATGGCATCCAAAACAGTGCCAACCCATTCAGGTATATAACTTAAAAAGAAAAAGACTTTCATCATTCCATTCATTGTATCCCTTAAGCCCAAACCATCTACAAATGTGTTCTCTAATGAGATAAATAGTCCGATTATAGCAACCCATAAGGCTGTTATTATTAAACCATCGCTCAGAGGAACATTTCGTTTTAGCAATGTTATGTTATCCTCTTCTTCAATTTCGTTTATATCACCTTCTACCTCTCCGTCATCCTCATCATCTAGCCATTCACCACAATGCTTGCATTTTGTTGCTGTTGCAAGTATCTCTTCCCCACAATACGGACAATTTTTCTTTTCTAATTTATCTGTTGGCTGACAACCTATTTTTTCCCCACAATTACTACAGAAGGCCGCACCTTCTTCTAGTTTAGCACCACAATTGGAACAAAAAGCAAACTTTTCTATCTTACTTCCACATTCGGGGCAGAATCTTGCGTTATCGTCAATTTCTGCATTACATTTTGTACATTTCATAATTTACTTCAATCTTATTTACTAATACCACCATGTTCTAAAGTCTGTTAAAATGGCATTCGGGAAATTTTAATTTAATTTGAAATTAATTGGGAACTGATAAATTACAGGCACAACCTTACCTCTCTGAGAACCCGGCTTCCAATTTGGCATAGCCTTAACAACTCTCACTGCTTCAGCATCAATAGCTGGGTCAACACCACGAATAACCTTTACATTTGTTACTATTCCTTTCTTGTCTATTATAAACTGAACAAAAACTTTCCCTGATATACCGTTTTCCTTTGCTGTTTCAGGATACTTGGTATTTTCTGCCAAATATTTCATAAGTGCCATATCGCCACCTGGATATTCTGGCTTATTTTCTACAGCGGCAAAAGCAACTGGTTCAACATCCTCTTCCTCGTCGACTTCTACCATCTGTACATTCTGTGGCTCAGTTTGAGTATTTATATAATCACCAGCATCCTCAACAATTGTAAGGTTATCCTGGACCTCTTGTACCGCTGTATTATTAACAGATGCTTCTGTCTCTGATTTCGAATTGGTCGTTGTTGTGGGGTTATCTATAACATTTTTTTCTTCCT
Source organism: uncultured Bacteroidia bacterium (assembly GCA_902791865.1). GTDB lineage: Bacteria > Bacteroidota > Bacteroidia > Bacteroidales > ML635J-15 > Bact-19. The sequence continues at coordinate 1,193 of CADAXK010000007.1, read as the reverse complement.
CACTTGGTAGGCTATGCAACATATTCGTCATTTCTTGTAATTCCTTTTCTGTAGGTTCGTAATCGTCTGTATACCTATTAGGATAAGTGTTCTTATTTGATCTTGACACTAAAAGCAATATGCAAATTACAATCAATGCAAATATTACTATTGCCGAAACTATTATTATTGTTTTCTTTCTTGATTTTACAGAATTCTGTGCTTGAGGTACTGGATTGGGATTGACATATTTTTCTTTGGAATGTGATGCTTTATTAGTATTTTCGTTTTCCGATGACACAAAAGTCTGTTTGTATGTTGTATTGTAGTTTTCTATCTTGCAACCGCATTTAACACAGAATTTTGCCCCTTCTTTGAAAAGTGCTCCACAATTCGGGCAAACCTTCTCTGGTTCTATCTTCTCTACTTTTGTACCGCATTTAGGGCAGAACTTTGCATTATCCGCTATTTCCGCATTACACTTTGAACATTTCATATTTATTTACATTTAAATTATTTTGCAAAGAAAAAGTATAAGATTGCCAAAGTATGGCAATTCCGTTTTTTAGTAAGACCAAATTATAAAATCCCATCTTTTTTACTTTTTCCTGCCCACCAGTACCCCATAGGCAATTTCACAAAAAGAAGCGTGGCACTGATATACCACTTCTTTGAATAGAGGTCGTGAGAATTACCTGTGGGAAAGATGCAGATATAACAATCCACGCTAAAGCGCGAATCATTATACTCTCTTGTCCCTTATAGAAGTTTCTCACGTTTCTATTCACAAGACGAGCATAAACGCTTCGTTAATCAATATGTCTGGCTTGGTTCATCACCAAACCAATGGCAAAAATAGAAAAAGGTAATGGAATGGCAAAATTTATTTTTGCAAGATACTATTTTGCAGTTCTAAAGTATAGGAGGTAATATGAGTGCATCATCTCAACTGTGCGAAAAATGCAATAAAAAACACAAATTTTCGCACACTTGAATAATGGATCTTCAATAATAAAACCTCAATAATCAACAAGTTGTTATTTTACTACACACTCTTTCCCATTTCGTACGCTTCCTGTAGTTTTTCATTCCCTGCTATCTCGTTCGGAGCACCTACACCGCCGCAGAAAATATGTCCCTTGAGGGCAGACTTTCCATAGCAGTCAATCCAGCCCGTCAAACCGCCTTCGGCACGCTTAGGAACAAACTCCTCG
>CADAXK010000006.1 GCA_902791865.1 uncultured Bacteroidia bacterium | reverse complement strand
ATAAAAAGGAAAATAAAAATACACAGTCGGATATCCGACTGTGTATTTAATTGTATTTTTGTCCCGTAAAAACCTGTAACGGTTATTTAGGACTAGTCACTTCATCAGCTAATCGTCTAAAAAAGCGCCAGGGGTTGCCATAACAATAAGTTCTCCATCATAAATAATATACCTGGTGTGTTTGCCCTCGCCAAACAATCTCGGGAACATCTCAGAGCCAAGATCTTCGGTGCTATAAATGGTATCTCTTATTATAAGTCCGTCTTCAACCAATATAAAGCGCGGATTGTCCTGTCCCGCATCTGTCTTTGCTATGCCTTCGGTGTCGAACACAACCTTGTCGATGCAGTCGAGACCGTTTTTCTTGACATACGAAGCGGCAACTTCTTCATTTTCGGCAGAAATCACAAGATATATTGGTGCCAAGTTGACAATTTCCTTTTCGCCAATGAGCGAGTCGATAACCATCTTGTCGCCATCCGATATTTCATCCTTGCAGTACAAGGTAAGTACCTTATATACTCTGTCAGCCTCGGGCTTTACCAAACCAATAAGCGGACTATTTTCAGGAGAATTCTTCTCCTTGTATTCTTCCCAGTCCTTATGCTTTTTCTCAAGGTCGGCACGGCACGAATCAATGTACTCCTTGTAATCGCGGTCGGTCTTAGTAAGTTTCAAAAAGTTAACCGTCACAACCGAATTGTCTTTAATATGTTCAATATCAATAAGTATCCTGCCGTTCCAGAACCAAGGCCAAACTTTATTGTCGTAAATTGTTCCCATATAGTTGAAATCCTTATCGACAATGATAAGTTCATGAACATTTTTACTACCATAATATTCCGTATCGTATGACTTCTCTGCCCAGTAAACATTGTTAGTCTCGTCGTAATCAAGCCTAACACCAAGCTGCTTGCTGTCGCCTGCCAACAACGGAACATCAATGTCAATCACAGTATCCAAAGACACGGGTTCCTTGGGTTCTACATTATTAACACCGCTCATCTTCTTGCCAGTTTCCAAATCGTAGTACGATATGCTTCCATTAGAATAAAACACAAGCGCATCCTTGCCGTCGATGTCAACAAGTCCTCCCGGAAGAGTTATTTCACTTTCCAAGTCTCGGTCTTCTGCGTTCAACACAACTTCCTGCGTCTTATACACTTCCAATTCGTAAACTGCAGGTCCAGACTTCGTGTTACGGTTGCACGAAATCAAAGTCGCCGTTGCTGCGACAATCAAAAATAACATTGCTGATTTTCTCATATACATATCTCCTTATATTTATTTGCTAATTAAATCCTTGCATCCATTCCAGAATAAAATCTCATCAGGAATTTTTTCTCCCTTCCTTATTTTCGCTTCGTAGCAATCACAAACAGAATTTGGCTTTTGCGGACATTTTTTCTTCAGTTTCTTCAAAATTCTGACAATTTCGTTTAGTTGTTTCTTGTCGTCAACAGTGGGTAAAGTCCATTCGATAATTTCGTAGGTGGAAAAATAAATTTCCTCGTTAAGAGTTCGTTTCATTTCCGCAATCCTAGCCTTAACAATGTCATAGTTGCTTTGCTTTTCATACTGGCAATAGGAAATCATACTGCTAAAAAGAAAAGCTAGCATAAACAGGCATATTATTGCAAATCGTTTCATATCAATAAATTATATGATCTAACAAAATCTCCACTTGTCTGCTTTTCCTTTTTTCTCCAAAGCGCAGAACTTTCTCCGGAATGATTTTACATATATTTCTATCAAATTATCGCTGACAAAGATAAACAATATTTTTTACAGATAACAAATTTGAAAAATATTATTTCAATGGCATTTACTAATATAACGCACACATATCGGTTTTATTGTGGTGCCATTACAACTATCTTTTATAAATAAAAAACGCTGCAAATGCAGCGTTCCCTGTTTATTAGTATCAAGAACTTTTAATTAATTATAGACAACATTATAATCAACGACACAAATCAATTCTCCACCGCAAACACGATAATGCAAAATCTATTATGTCGTTTTTCACATTAATGAAGCACAGATTGCTCGGTTCTACATCTGTTCGTGTGTCAGATGTAACATAGTCCTGATGCTTTTTTTCAACAACTGTACGGCATGAATCAATGTATTGCTTGTAGTCACGATCTGTTTTCTTTAATTTCATAAAATTTACTATCATCTTGGTCTTTTCAACTGGCAGAATGTCAATAAGTATCCTTCCATTAGAAAACCATGGACTTTTTTCATCATTGAAAATTAACCCTAAATAGTCAAAATTCTTATCGATAATCAGAAGTTCACGAACACAACCTCCAGATATATTGCATTCTAACGGTTTTATTGCCCAATATATATCGTTGGTATTGTCATATTTAAGAGAAACTTCAAGTTCTTTGCTGTCGCCACTTACCAGCGGAACATCAACTTTAATTACAGTATCTAAAAGCTTGTTTTCCTCAAGCTCTACATTATTAATTCCACTCAATTTTTTGCCTGTTTCCAAATCATAAAACGACTGCGTTTTATCGGCAGACACAAAAACAAGCACATCTTTTCCGTTTATATCTAGGAGTTGTTCGGGAACAGCAAATATATAAGTGCTATCTATATCAGTATCATCCACCACAATTTCCTGAGTCTTGTAAACTTCAAACTCATAAACTGCAGGTTCAAGTTTAGTATTGCGGTTGCACGATACTAAAATTGTCATCATAGCGGAAAATACTATTAGCCAATATATGGTTCTCATAAAATTTTAATTGACGAATATAAATCAAACTTTTCTGTCTTTTCTTTTTCCTTTGAAGGGTAGGACTTCTACAGAATCATTCTGCATTTATTTCCTCGTCTTATCGCCGGCAAAGATAAACAATATTTTATTTTACAAATAGTAAATTAGAAAAATATTATTCCAATGTTCAACTTACTAATATTAGCGCACTTTTGCGCTGATTTATTGTGTATTGCTAAATTTTATTTTGCTTATAGCTGGATAATATTGTAACTTTGCATTATGGAAGTCGTATTTTTGGGAACGGGTGCCTCGCAGGGAACGCCAATTTTAGGTTGCGATTGTGAAGTATGCAGGTCGGTTAATCCGAAGGACAAGCGTTTGCGTTCGTCGGTGCTGATACACCATTGCGGAACAGATTTACTAGTCGATTGTGGTCCTGATTTTCGCTATCAGATGATTCGAGAGGGAGCAAACAATGTTGATGCAATATTGTTTACTCACGGACATGTCGACCACACCGGTGGACTTGACGACATACGCCCGCTCAATTATCTTACCAAGAAGCCAATGGAGATATATGCAGAGCAGCGAGTGATTGATGCGCTTCACAAACAGTTTTTCTATATCTTCGACAATAGTACATATCCTGGTGTGCCCAAAGTGAACATACATACTATTACTTCCGATGCCGAATTCAAAATAGGAGACATAGCAGTTACTCCGATTCGTGCCTATCATGGACAACTGCCAATCTTAGGATTTAGAATTGACGATTTTGCCTATATAACTGATGCTAAGGTTGTTCCCGAAACGGAAATGGAAAAGCTAAAGGATGTCACGACTTTGGTTGTAAATGCGTTGCAGTACGATACTCACCCGATGCATTTTTCACTCGATGAGGCTGTTGATTTTGCAAAAAGGGTAGGGGCTGAGCATACATATTTCACGCATATAGGGCATCGTATTTCGCACGATTCTGCTTTGTCAAAGTTGCCTGCAAATGTTCAGCTTGCCTACGACGGGCTGCATCTTAATATTTAATAAGTATGTTTCGATTGATACAATAAAAAAAATGGCTACCGTTTGGTAGCCATTTTTGTGATATGAATGCTAATAATTACTTTACAATTGACTTGAAAGTATCGTTTTCGAAGAGGTTGATGAATTCAACATCCTTAGCTGCGAAATCTTTCAACTTCGAATCCTTCTGGCAAGCTGTTCTCAAGTTGTTGAAAACGCCTTCGTTGTCGGTCTTACGAGCGCAAACAACAGCCTTCAGGTAGTAGTTCATTGCATCGTCCTTTTCTTCTCCACAGTCGAGAGCCTTCATAGCTGCATCGTTTTCCTTGTTGAGAACCTTAGCAAGACCAGCATTGAATGAGCAGTCGTCACCATAGAAATTAGATGCGTTAGCATACTGAGCTTTCTTTATTGCGATTACGCCCTGACCAGCGCTAGCTTCGTTTACGCCAGTTGCTGATGAGTAGTTAGCTTCTGCTTCAGCGATATTGCCTTCTGAGAGAGCGATGTTACCCATGTTGTTGAGAACTGTTGCATTTCCGTTGCTCTTGCTTTTTGCCTTTTCGAGAGCAACCTTTGCTGCTTGGTAATCCTTAGTTTCGTAGAGAGCTGCACCGAGGTTGTTGTATGCTGACCATTCTTCTGGGAAGAGTTCAGTTGCCTTTGTGTAGATTTCTACTCTCTTGTGAGCGTCTTCGGTGATTTCACCATAGTGCATGATTTCGGTGAATGAGAGCTTGCTAGGATCTTCCTTGTACTGCTTAGCAATTTCATCATCGGTCTTACCAATGTTAGTTACATTGATAACGATTTCAGAACGACGCAAGCTTGGGAGAACTTCCTTTTCGAGTTCATCGAATGTGCTCTTCATGTTTCTGATTTCTTCTTCTCTCTTGTCTGGGTCAGAATTCATATTGATAACGCGGATAATCATATCCTTGTCAGCAAGGTTTGAATTTTGTACTGCTGTCTTGAAACCTTCCCAGTCTTCTTCTGTTACCAAGCTCTTGAAGAAGTTGCTTCCGTCAGCACCATTTACGCCCTTGAATTCGTTCTTTGCGAACTTGCTTGCGCTGTTTGAACGGTCGTTTGAAACCTTCTTGTTGATTTCCTGTGTACCTTCTGGAGAAGCGTATGACTTAAGTTCAACACCGTCGAATCTTACGCGGTCGTTGTCCTTAGATTCCTTAATGTACTTCTGCATTTCAGCGATTTCGCTCTTCTTTGTTTCAGATGACTTGATGTCAGCTTTGTTCTTGTCGTAGTTGATAGCTGCAATCTTCGAAGCTGTATTGTCCTTCTTGAAGTTGCTTGCTGCCTTCGATGACTTTCCACCTGTCAACTTTACGAGTTCAGGAGTTGCAACAATACCTTCTGCAATGTCTTCTGGATCGAATTCTGCTTCCTTTGTACCCTTAACTGCTGTAATCTTCAAAACGAGTTTCGATCTACGCATTTCTGGAGAATAGTCGAACTTGTCATTGTACGAGAAAGAACCACCTGGTTTGTACTTTATAACTTGTCCGTTACCAGAAATCTTTTCGCCTTGTACATAGATAGGTGTGAGAGCTTTTTCTCCACCGTCCCATACCAAGGTCGGAGTTAATGTAGCAGATACTTTCTTTCTGAAGTACTTTTCTGGGAAATTTCCAGTAATATTAACAGCTACTTGTCCGTTGTGTACTTCCAGTACCTTAGGATTTACTGAGTAGTTGATGTCATCGGCATTAGCTGCCATTTTTTTAAGATCGTTGCAAGAACCCATTATAAGTCCTAGTGCAACCACCGAAGTCACAAATAAAAACCTCTTCATAATTTATTACTTATTATTCTTTTAATTTTTAATACTTTAAACTTAGCTTTGACTTTTCCTCGGGAAAAATCTGTGCAAAGATAATATCTTGTTTTTGAATTGTAAAGAAAAATTATCAAAAAGATTTAAAAAAATATCTAGAGGATTAATCTGGTAATCCCAGTTGGAAATTCGTTGTCGAAAATCGTTTTTTCTATTTTCTCAAAATCTTTGCTATTGTTCACAAAATCAATATTGTTGGTGTCGATAATGACTATTTTTATTTGATTCTGTTGCTTAAAGAAATTGAAGTATCCAGTTTCGATTCCTTTCAGATATTCTGCCGTGATGTTTTTTTCGTATTCGCGCCCTCGTTTTGCAATGTTCTTCAGCAGAAGGTCTGTATTTTTGTGCAGATATATGTATAAGTCTGGCTTTGGCAAGGTGCTGTAGATGATGTCGAATATTTGTCGGTATAGCTTGTATTCGTCTTCCTGGAGAGTGTGTGCTGAAAAAATAAGTGATTTCATAAAAAAATAGTCAGATACAATCAACTCGTTGAACAGGTCGAATGACGAAATGCTGCTTTTAAGCTGATTGTATCTGTCTGCTAGGAAAGAAAGTTCCAGAGGGAACGAATATCTTTCCGGATTTTCGTAGAATTTGGGCAGGAAGGGGTTTTCGGCATATTGTTCTAGGAAGAGTTTCGCCTTGCGCTTCTGGGCAATCAGGTGGCATAAGCTTGTCTTGCCTGTCCCGATGTTCCCTTCGATGACCAAATACCGCAAGTCCATTACACGATGAAGTTTTTGCTTATTGACTTGTGGTGATATACGTTGTTGATTACTTCTCCAAACAAATCTCCGATTGAGATTACCTTAATTTTGTTCGACATTCCTTCCTTGATAGGAATTGAGTTTGTGGTAATAACTTCGATTAGAGCCGAATTGTTGATTCTTTCGTATGCTGGTCCCGAAAGTACGGGGTGGGTTGCTACGGCGCGGACGCTCTTTGCACCCTTTTCCATAATAATATCAGCAGCCATTGTTATGGTGCCGGCAGTGTCAATCATATCGTCAACGATAATGACATTCTTGTCTTTTACGTCGCCAATTACCATCATTTCGCTTACCATGTTGGCCTTTGATCTTGACTTGTGCGAGATAACCATTTCAGCATCAAGGAAATGTGAGTATGCTTTTGCTCTCTTTGCTCCTCCCATGTCTGGAGATGCTATTACAAGATTGTCGAGGTTGAGGCTCTTTATGTATGGAACGAACAATGTTGATGCATAAATGTGATCAACTGGCACATTGAAGAAACCTTGGATTTGGTCTGCGTGCAGGTCCATTGTCATAACTCTGTTTACACCTGATGCCATTAGTAAGTCGGCTACAAGTTTTGCACCTATTGCTACTCTTGGTTTGTCTTTCCTGTCCTGTCTAGCAAAGCCAAAATAAGGAATAACGGCAACAACCTGTTCTGCCGAAGCTCTCTTTGCAGCATCGACCATTAGCATAAGCTCGAAAAGGTTTTCTACTGGCGGAAATGTTGATTGGATTAGGAATACTGTGCAGCCTCTTACCGTTTCGTCGATGCTTGTTACGAATTCGCCATCGCTGAATTTAAGAAGTGTGCTTTCTCCTAGTTTCATTTCTGGATTATAGCCTTTTACGATTTCTTCGGCTACATATCTGCTTGCCGAGCCTGCAAAGAATTTGATAGGTGTCGCTATCTCGTTGTTTGTTGTCATGGTAATAATTTGTTTTTATGTTTCGGACTGCAAAAATATTTCTTTTTGATATGGCTTTAAAGCAAAATGTTCTTTTTTTATTAACCCCTGTTTATATGTTGGTAATCACTAGGAAAATTTAAAGATTCAATAATTTAAAGATTTAATGTTTCAAAGTCTGTTGTATGTAAGACCTGAATCGTATAAATAGGAAAAGGCTGCCATCGGCAGCCTTTTCCTATTTTTGGAATAATCAACTTCGTTAGTATTCCCACATGTCGTGTTCAACCTTGAACATTTCGTCCTGGATTCTTTCACCTTCTCTTATTGCTTCAATGCCAACAAGGTAATCGGAGATAAGACGGTTGTCGTAGTTGTTTGTTTCAGCTACTATGAAACTTGAGAATCTTCTCTGTAGGAAAACATCGTCGAATGTCCTATGTTCAGCTTCGTTGTGAGTGTTGAATGTTTCGTGCGTAGTGAACAGCGGACGATAGTCGTTGTAGGCAATCCAGAACGGCCATACACGACCTTCTGAAGTATATCCGTCGAATGACATAGCCATTATGCGGACATCCATTACTGATCTCTGCTTGTCGAAGAACCATTCTTCCCAAACCCATAGTTCGTCCATTACACCACGGTCACTTTCTTCGAGTTCCATCTTTTGTGCAACTTCGATGTAATCTGGATTATCAGGATCGTCTGAATATGGGTCAGCAATCTTTATTGTACCTTCGTAAGATAGCAACGAGTCTCTTGATGGATCGTCCTTCTCGATTGGAGTTCTCCACCAGTTGGTAATGTCACCTGCATCAAGTTTGAAAACAGGATACCTGTTGTCGGTACTTTCGTTGTCTTCAATTTCTTGTCCGGTTGCCTTATAGAAAGTTTTTCCTTTGATTCCGATATCGTACACAAGATACAGAAGGTTAACCCTGCTTCTTTGTGGCTGCAGTTCACCTGGATAAGTCATCCTTGTCTGCGGGTAGTACAGGGGCAAGTTCTGTTTTTCTTTGAGTTCCAATATTCTCAAAATCTTTTTTGAATACATAGCGTCTGCCTCCCTGATGTATGGCAGAGGAACTACATTTCTCTTCACTGTTGTCTCTCTGGCGAATGCACCGTCAAGTACTTGACTGAACGATGTGTTAGCCAATGTAAGCATGAGAGCCAATAATACGGAAAAACTAACTAATCTTTTCATGACTAATAATTTTAATTATTTCAATCTAGCTGCAAAACCTGGAGCATTTCTCGGTCCTGAAGGTGATGAAACCTTGATTCCGATGAACGAAATCGAAGATCCCGAAGCCTTCTTTGATATATCTGACAAGATGTCGCCAGGTATAGTATTGCCGCTTACAACTTGTGATGATGTTACACCCCTGACTTCCTTCATGTATGTGAAAGATGTAACGGTATATTTAACATCCTTGAATGGGAAGAATCCACCTTCAAGTACTGCATCAAGTCTTGGTGAACCTTTTATAGCAGCCTTTGGAACATCGTCACCACTCTTATAACCACCAATTGTGATGATAGGAGAAGGAACATTCATAACCTTGAATGTCTGATGTCCAACTGATTTTCCATCTGCGCTAACATTGATTGTAACTTCCTTGGTCTGGCTTCCTGCTGGAACTGTTACGATATATTCGCCTTCGTATCCTGCAACTTTACCCTTGGTGATTGTTGCGCCGCCTGTAGCTGACACATTGATGTTTGTGTAGCCTGATGCTGCAACTGACAATGGGTTCTGAAGACCTTTGTAGAAGATGTTACAAGCTGTAGCCGAAATTGTTGTAGAAGATGTTGCAACTGCATATGACGATTTGTAAGGAATCCACTGGTCACCAACGTTCGACTTGTAGAAAATCAAACCGCCGTATCCGTGTTCACCAACACCGCCTACTGTCTTGAATGTACCACGACCTTGTTCATCCAATGGAAGAGTGTCGTATGTAGCATTTGCAAGCTGTTTGTATTCGATTTCGCCGTTTGGCTTAACAACTGAATCGTAGTAAGGAGCTGTCTGGGTAATGTAGATAGTAGGTCTCATTGTGGTATCGCGAGCACCGATAAATATCTGTGCTTCGTATTCGCTACCACTCATTACGACACTCTTTGAAGTACTTACCAAACCGGTAAGTGATGAGATACGAATATCCATACCTTCAAGGTCGGCAACCATCTGCTGCAATACTTCTGCTTCAACGTTTCTAATATCAGACTGCAATTTTGAGAGCAATGCCAATGTACCAACGAGAGGCATGTGTCTAACAAGACCGAGTTCCCATGGAATTGTTGCACCGTCATCAATCTTATCTGGAGTAGCAAGCGCAGCTGCAGTTCTATGGTAGAATGAGCTAGTTGTATCAACTGGGCTGTTAGGATCCTTCTTGTCGGTTCTGAAGACTGACATCTTGAGTACCATATCTCTGAAGTTATCCATCCACATTCTTAAGCTATCGCCCATTACACCGCCTGCTTCCTTGTCCATTATGGCAGGAGCTGCGTTGATGTCGTCCATCTTCTTAATAACGGCGGTATCCATTTCAATGTTTGTAGGATCAATGGTTTCATCACTCTTATTTAAACATTGAACTTTAATTCTTCTGATACCATTGAAGATTTTATTACATTCTGCTTCAAATTCATGAGCTTCCTTTTGCAGTGCAGCATATTTGCCTGGCTGCTCGGCGGCTTTGCCGTCAATTCTTCCGTATAGTTCTCCGGTCTTAATCGAGAAGTTTTCAGTGGTCTGCTGAATACCTGCGTTTACCGCCACGAACGCGTTCAAAACTTCGTTTGATACGTTCAATGCCATAAGTGCGGTGTAGAACAGGTACATCATACCGATCATTTTCTGTCTCGGGGTCTCCGGACAATTTCCACCTGACATATAACTTTACTTTTTAATGTTAAACAATCAGTTAATAATTCTCTATGCGGATATTAATTCTGCTTGAAATTCATTGCAGCCAACATATTTCCATAAATAGTGTTCATTGCTGCCAAATTCGAACTCAATCTTCCTATTTCGTCTCTGTAACGCTTGGTGTCTTCTGCCGACTGCTTCATGTTTGCCATGATTTCGTCCAGACCGCTCGACAACTTCTTTGCTGCTTCGAACTGCTTGTTTGTTCCTTCGAGCTGCATTTCGTAAACTGAGTTGAGTGCCATGAGGTTCTTGTTCATGATATTCAACTGTTCGTTGTACGACTTGCCGCTGCCTGCTGAATTTTCGAGTTCCTTGTTCATCGAAGCAATGAGCTTGGTGTAGGTTGCAGAAAGTTCGTCACCTGAGTTACCTACTGACATAGCTGATCTTTCGTATGCGCTTGCCAACTTTTCTGCCTGAACATTGAGCTTCTGAGCTGATGCTCCGTATGCTTCTGCAAACGAGTTAACCTTTTCTGATGCCATCTCGAAATTAGCTACATAATTATTAGTAGCAGCAGTTGCATCCGATACGTCTTTCAACTTTTCTGTTGTCGTGTTCAAGTTCTTCAAACCATGACCCAACTTTTCGAAGAGTTCTGGAGTAATTTCTGCGCTCTCTATCATGGCGTCGAATTTTTCAAGAGCAGATTTCTTTGACTTTACTGCTGCCTTCTTGTCTTCGACATTGATGTTATCCATTTCCTTGTCGATACCTGCAAGTTCGGGATATACCAAACTCCAGTCTACTTGTTCGTGAGGTGGTTCGAATGCTGAAAGGAAGAAAATTACAGCTTCCGTCATAAGACCTACGATAAGCATGACACTAGCACCTGGATAGTGCTGGATTTTGAACAATGCACCAACCATAACGACGGTTGCACCCCAACCGTATACGTAACCCATAAATACTTTGTACCCTTTGGTTTGGGTCAATTCACCTAAACTCATACTTTTAGTTTTTTAGTTTTTAATAATACTTAACTTAAATAAACAATATAATTCCAATTAATTTTAACTCTTAGTAAACTTGTGAATAAGATGTTCCATCGCCTCTATGACGACCAAGATATTCACGAACGCATCTGAATCCGATGTAGCTCTTTGCTGAATCCTGATATTCGTATGTACGAGTACCATTCTGCATATAGTAAGATACATCTTTCCATGAACCGCCTCTGATAACTTTTCTCTTCAATGCTGGAGAATCGTCTGGATGAGCATAATATTCATAGTCTGGATTCAAATCGTGTGTGTAGTTGTATGCTGCTTCGTCAAATGCGTTGCTTGTCCATTCAGCAACGTTTCCGCCCATATCGTATAGACCGAATTCGTTGGGGTCGAAAGTAGCAACCATAAGTGTCTGAACGCCACCATCATCGTAGTAGTTACCTCTCATAGGCTTGAAGTTTGCAACATGGCAACCGCTGTAGTTACGAGTGTACAAACCACCCCATGGATACATCATAAGATCGAGACCGCCACGTGCTGCATATTCCCATTCCGATTCGGTTGGAAGTCTGTAGTCCTGCAGGGCAGCTTCGCCTGCTGAAGCCTGTGATGCGTTTTTCATCATAGTTCTCCATACGCAGAATGCTGAAGCCTGTTTCCAGGTCACACCAACTACTGGATAGTAGTCGTATGCTGGATGCCAGAAATAAGCCTTTGCCAATGGTTCGTTGTACGAATAAGTGAAGTCGCTTATCCAGCAGAGTGTATCAGGATAGATATGTACCTTTTCGTGCATCCAGTAGCTATATCTACCACCATGTCTTCCTGCATCAGACTTGCCATCGTAGTTCTTTACTTCTCTATCAGCGAAGTCTTCCCATTCAGCATCTTCTTTCATTTTCTCGCGATCCTTGATAGAACCTTCGTACTGGCCAGTTTCGGGGTTGAAATGTCTTCCGATTCTAAGACCATGGTCGGCTTCACGTTCGAAGCTACGAGCAAGGTTTGCATCTTGGGTAACGCCATCGTCACCTGGCTTGAATACATGCTTCTGTGCAGCCTGTCTGAGGTCTTGCCAGAAATATTCATAATACAAAGCATCTGTATTCATGTCGATTTTGCGGTTGAACCTGTAGAGTTCTGCTGGCGGAAGAAGGAACAATGTCTGGTTGAAATTGTTAGGAATTTCATTCTTAATCAGTATGCCCTTCAATTCCAAGTCTCTATAGTCCAGTGGACCATTCCAGTCAAGGAAATTGTTATTGTCGTAGTCGTCGAAATCGAATTCACCATTTTCGTACATGTTTGTCATGAAGTTAACTTCTTCTTCCGAAACTTCTGCATCATCAATGATGAAGTCGGTTGGCTGATACGACCTTTTTGTACTGATATCACCAAAGTCGACAGAATTTTTTGTCTCCTTTCCAAGTGTTGTCAGAGCCAGAGAGTCTCTTACCCAATAAACAAACTGCCTATATTCGGAATTTGTTATTTCCGTTTCATCCATCCAGAAACCCTGAATAGTAACGGTTTTTGATTGAGCTGTCATTGCATAGGGGACATCCTGATCACTAGGACCCATCTGATATGATCCCGGGGGAATGAATAACATTCCGTAGGGTTGAGGAGTGTACCACGTCTTACGCTCAACTCCTGTCAGTTCACCATTGCCCGAGTAGCTGCATCCGCTAACAAAGGCGATGATGAGTACGGCTAAAATGACAAGTAACTTTCTCATAATATATAATATTTAGTAAGTTTCTATTTTTTGTTTCTAAGTATACCTATTATAATTATTATAATCTTCTAACGCTTCTGTATCTACCCATATTGTTGTTTCTCGATACGTTGAAGCAGTATCTAACCATAATTTCGTGAGAACCTGTGTTGTATCTGTAAGAGTTACCTCCCAGAGGTATGTCGTAGCTATATCCAATACTCATGCCAAACGATAAGTGTATACCAAGCATTGGAACAATAGCATCGCTGAACCTGTATGACAAACCAGCCCAGAACTTCTTCTCGTACAAATATTTAGCATTAATCTGGAATTCGAAGGTTTTTGCGTAAACTGCCATTGCTGAAAAGAGCAAGTCGCTTGATGGATTTGGCATTGTCCAGTTGTATCCACCTGCAATATAGTAATGTTGTGCAAGGTATGTGGACGTTGTACCGCTGAATTTCAGTGTCGGTCTTGTGATGTGGCTGACAGATAATCCTGCCCAGAAGTCTTTTCCGTACAGAGTTGCACCTGCATGCATGTCGAATACAGCCTTGCTGTCTTTGTGAGGTATAGTTGGGTCTCCGTATACAGGATCACCTCCCAAGGATTCTGGAGTTTTCCATTCTCCGTCGATATTTCTATTAAGCATGCCAAGACTTACACCAACACCAAGTATTCCAAATGAGAATTCATGTCTATATGCACCATTTACCATGAAACTTACATCGTTTTGAAAGCCAACGGTTTCGTGCATTACTGATGCTCCCAAACCAAGGAAATCCTTAATAGGCATATCAAATGTGAATAAGGTTGTCTGAGGGCGACCTTCTTTCCAACCAACCCATTGTTGACGATGCATACTTGTGACGCATATTGCATTATTTGCTCCCGCGGCTCCTGGATTATATAGGTTCTGCGAATATTCAAACAAACTGTAGTGCGAGTCATTCTGTGCAAACGACCAACATGCAGAAAGCAATATCAACAGACCCGATAGTATTAACCCTTTTCTCATACTGTTTCCGTTATTTTCGTTTTACAATAGTGTCTAACATATCAGTTTATAACCGTATACTATATCTCTAAATTTCAAGTTGGTAAATTAAATGCTTTTTTTTTATGCGACCAAATTTTATGAACTTTTTTTTGTTTAAACTGTTAATTTTGTGTAACTAATTATACATCAACAAAATATGCTTGAGAAAAAATCTTTTTTTTATGCTTAAAATTTGGAGGTGCTGCATTTTTTTTTGAGTGGCACCTCCAAATCAAGTCATGTTTTTAACAAAATACTAACCAGATAGTAAATTTTCGTTTACTTTTTCTTCTTCTCCTGAGAAGCTTCAATTATGCCTTTGCATTGTTCGAGTGTGATTTCTTCTGGCAATATGTTTTTAGGTATTTTGTAGTTCTTTTTCTTGTACGATATGTATGGTCCGAACCGGCCTTTCAGTATCTGCATGTCGGGTTCCTCGTCGAATGTTCGGCAAAGAGCGTTTTTCATTTTCTCCTTCTTGTCCTCAATTAGCTCAATTGCTCTTTCGAGTGTGATTGAGTACGGATCGTCAGCCTTTGCTAGCGAGTAGAATTTGCCGTTGTTTCTAACGTATGGTCCGAACTTGCCGAGTGCAACAGTTACGGAATCGCCTTCGTATTCACCAAGTTCACGTGGCAGTTTGAATAGGTCGAGAACATCTTCGAGGGTTACGTTTTCGATATTCTGGTTTTTGCGTAGACTTGCATACATTGGCTTGTCCCCATTTTCTATCGAGGCGTATGGTCCGTATTTGCCTATTTTTATTATAATAGGTGCGCCAGTCTTTGGGTCGTTGCCAATGTGGCGTTCCCATTTTGTGGCTTCTTTTTCCTTCAGAGATGTTTCGACTTCCTTGTCGAATGACTTATAGAATGACTTCAGCATGTCGTTCCATTTGAGCTTGCCCATAGCGATGTCATCGAACTTCTCTTCTATCTGTGCTGTGAAGTTGTAGTCAAGTACATCGTCGAAATGTGCTGTAAGGTAGTCAGTCACAACTATACCAATTGATGTCGGGAACAATTTGTTGCTTTCGGCACCGTAGTTCTCGGTGGTTGTGCTTTCCTTGATTTTGCCCTTTGACAAAGAAATAACCTTAATTGTTCTTTTCTTTGCTGGCTTGCTTTCCTTTACAACATATTCGCGTTGCTGTATTGTTGATATTGTCGGAGCGTAAGTAGATGGACGACCAATGCCGAGTTCCTCCATCTTCTTTACTAGACTGGCTTCCGTGTATCTTGAAGGAGGCTGGTCAAATTTTTCGATAGCCTCGATTTTTGATGTTTCAGCCTTTGCACCTATAATTATATTAGGGAGTATGTCGGTTGTCTCTTCTGCATTGTCATCATCGCTTGATTCGATGTATAGCTTAAGGAAACCGTCGAAGATTATAGTTTCGCCAGTTGCAATGAACGAGTAATTGTCCTTTTCGTCGCTAATTGTTACGATGGTCTTTTCTGTTTTTGCATCGGCCATCTGCGATGCGATTGCTCTCTTGCGGATAAGGTCGTAAAGTCTTTGTTCCTGCTTGGTTGCTTCGATAGTTTCGTTATCGACGAAAGTAGGCCTTATTGCCTCGTGAGCTTCTTGTGCACCCTTAACTTTGGTTTGGTATTTACGAACATGAAGATATTCGTCTCCGTAGTTCTTGATAATGTTGGACTTAATTGTTCCGATTGCAAGAGTTGACAAGTTGAGGGAGTCGGTTCTCATGTATGTTATGAAACCGTTTTCGTACAGGTTCTGTGCGTACCTCATTGTCTGTGAAACCGAATATCCAAGTTTGCGACCGGCTTCCTGCTGTAGTGTTGAGGTTGTGAATGGTGGAGCAGGCGACTTTTTGCCAGGTTTCTTTGTTACATCCTTGACGCTGAAATTCTTGCCGTTGCATGATTCAACGAATGACTTGGCTTCTTCGTAGGTTTTGAATTTCTTGCTAAGTTCGGCTTTTACCGAATTGCCATCAATATTGAAAACACCGATAACCTTATATTCGGATTTGGAGTTAAACTCGGTAACTTCTCTTTCACGTTCAACAATTAGTTTTACAGCAACCGACTGAACTCGACCTGCAGAAAGAGCGGGTTTAATTTTTTTCCATAGAAGAGGAGAAAGTTTAAAACCTACAAGTCTGTCGAGTACCCTTCTCGCTTGTTGTGCGTTTACTAGGTTTTGATCAATGTCGCGTGGATTGGCGATAGCATTTTTTATTGCTTCTTTTGTAATCTCGTGGAAAACAATGCGTTTTGTTCTTTCTTTCTTTAGTTTCAAGACTTCGCTCAAGTGCCATGAAATGGCTTCTCCCTCGCGGTCTTCATCGGAAGCCAACCATACCGTTTTTACTTTTCCAGCAGCATCTTTCAGTTCAGAAACTATTTTTTTCTTGTCATCTGGAATCTCATATTCCGGAGCAAAGCCGTTGTCAATGTCGATTCCCAAATTTTTCTTTTCAATGTCCCTGATGTGTCCATAGCTTGATTTTACGATGAAATCATCTCCGAGGAACTTCTTAATAGTCTTTGCTTTCGCAGGTGACTCTACAATTACCAAGTTGTTCTCCATACTACTTTTGAATTTGGCTGCAAAATTAGAAAAAATTAAGGGATACGATTTATATTTTTTTTAATTTTACCGCTCAAAATTTTTTTCGATATGGTTGAAGGCTCAAAGGAAAAGGTTTCATATACAAAGAAGACTAAAATTCGGATATTCATTGTGTTGTGGGTTCTGAGTGTACTTCTACTCGGAATTTTTATCGGTTATTTTGCATTGTTGTCGCATGGAGTTTTTGGGTATATGCCGACTTTTGAGGAGTTAGAAAACCCAAAAGAGAACTTGGCAACTCGCATTTATTCGAGCGACGGTCAATTGCTCGGTACCTATTTCCGCGAGAATCGTTCTCACGTATGCTACGATTCCATATCTCCTAATGTAATAGATGCTCTTATTGCAACTGAGGATGTCAGATTTTATGAGCATTGCGGAATCGACTTCAAGTCGTTGCCACGCGTATTCAAGGGTATTGTTACTGGCAACAGTGCAAAGGGAGGTGGTAGTACAATATCGCAGCAACTTGCCAAGATGCTTTTCCCTAGACAGAAGATGAGCAAATTGGAATTCATTAACCGAAAGTTCCAGGAATGGGTGATTGCTACCAAGATAGAAAGCCAGTACACCAAGGAAGAGATAATCACAATGTATCTTAACAAGTTCGACTTCCTTAACTTGGCAGTTGGCATTGAGTCGGCATCGAGAATATATTTTGATACAATTCCGTATGGTTTGACAAAGACTCAGGCTGCGATGCTGGTTGGAATGGCCCAAAATCCATCGATGTACAATCCAATAAGGTTTCCGGACAAGGCTTTGTCGCGAAGAAACACTGTGCTTGGACAAATGCTTAAGTACGGTAAGATTACAAGGGAAGAGCACGACTCCCTGGTAAACGAGCCACTTGGCATTAAGTTCCGTCGTGCCGACCATAACCTAGGTGCTGCAACATATTTCCGCGAATTCCTGCGTTTGTGGTTGAGTGCCAAGAAACCTATTCGTGAAAACTATGTCGATGAGCGTGAATTTATCGAGGACTCAATAAACTGGGCTATTGACCCGTCGTATGGCTGGTGCACAAAGAACAAAAAGCCCGATGGAACGGCCTACGACATTTATTCCGATGGTCTTCAGCTATATACCACAATTGACAGCCGTATGCAGAAGTACGCTGAGGAAGCTGTCGCTGAGCATGTGGGGACATACCTCCAACCTGCTTTTGCAAAGAGCATGAAGAGCAACAAGAATGCTCCATATTACTCATCTATAGCATCATCGAAGAAGGAGGAATGCATAAATAGTGCTATGCGAAGGACTGAGCGCTGGCGTGCAATGAAAAAGGCAGGTTTCAGCGAGGATGAGATAAAGGCTTCGTTCTATGAAAAGGACACCATGAGCGTATTTTCATGGGATGGTGACATTGATACCATAATGACACCTATGGATTCGATGTTGTACTACAAGGGATTCCTCCAGGCGGGATTCATTTCGATGGAACCGCAGACTGGACACGTCAAGGCGTATGTGGGTGGAATAAACTATATGCACTTCAAGTACGACAATGCTACCAAGTCGCGTCGTCAGGTGGGTTCTACATTCAAGCCGTTCATCTATTGCTTGCTTATGCAGAACGGATATTCACCATGTACTAAGGTGCTGAATGTAGAGCAGACTTTCAAACTGCCTACAGGACAATATTATACGCCTAGGTATTCTAAGTCAAAGTTGGATGGTCAGACCATTACCTTGAAGCAAGGTCTTGCCGGTTCGCTTAACCAGATTTCGGCTTGGGCACTGAAGCAGACGACTCCAGAGGCAGTGGTTGCGCTAGCCAACAAGATGGGCGTACATAGCCAGATAGATCCGTTCCCATCAATATGCGTAGGTATTCCTCAGGTTTTGCTTTGCGAAATGGTAGGTGCATATTGCACATATCCGAACAAGGGTATCTACACAAGACCTATATATATAACACGTATTGAGGATAAGGATGGTAACGAACTAGCATCTTTCATCCCGATACAGACCGAAGCAATAAGCGAGGAAACCGCTGCTCTGATGGTAGAGTTGTTGAGGGGCGTAGTTGATATGGGTACAGGTTCGAGAATCAGGTTCAAATATGGTCTAACTGGCGAGATAGGAGGCAAGACCGGTACTACAAACAACAACTCTGATGCTTGGTTTATGGGAATTACACCAAATCTTGTGAATGGAGCATGGGTTGGTGGCGAGGAACCTACAATTCGTTTCAGTTCCATGGAATTCGGACAAGGTGCATCTGCAGCTTTGCCTATATGGGCATTGTATATGAAGAAGGTGTATGCCGATTGGCGACTGAACAAGAGATATAATCCCGAAGACAAGTTCCCGATGCCAGCAGGTATCAAGGATTTGATCGACTGCCATGAGTATGGACAGAGTGGCGATTTGGATTTCGATGAGAATTAAAAAAGATGGATATTTAGTAGCGGCGCAAAGTATTGTGTCGCTATTTTTTTATTCAACCTTTCCACCAAGGTATTTTAGCACATCGAAAAATTCCGGGTAGGATTTGCTTACACATTCGCAATTCGCTATTTGAATGCCATTTGAAGAAAGTCCTATTGTTGCAAGCATCATTGCTATGCGGTGGTCGTTGTGTGAATCGACAGTGGCAGAACCGATATTTCTGCATGGCTGTATTGCGAGGCAGTTTTCTGTGACCCTGATGTTTGCACCAAGTTTGCCAAGTTCTGTGACAATTGCTTCGAGTCGGTTGCTTTCCTTTCCGATAAGCCTGTTCGTTCCCTTTATTATGCATTCACTGTCGGCATTCAATGCCATTGCACATAGTGGGGGAATAAGGTCTGGATAATTCTGCGCATCAAACTCAAATCCATGTATTTGGGATTTGTGTATAATAAGTTTGCCTTTTTTCCATTCGTAGTTTGCTCCGCATAAAAACAATATCGTGTGTATCATCCTGTCGGGTTGCATAGAGTCTGGATTGAGGCCTGCAATTTCGATATCGCCGTTGGCAAGTCCTGCTGCTATAAGGAAAGCCGCATTGCTCCAGTCGCCTTCAACTGCAAGGTTTTTCTTGAGCAATGAGGCTTTGCCATAGATTTTTATGTCCATGAAAAAATCGTTGCGCATAGCACTTATCTTAGCTCCCATTTCATCAGCAATGCCTGCCGTCATTATTATGTATCCGGTGCTAGTCGGATTCCATACCGATATTTGACTGTCACTCTCTAAGTTCGACAGTGCAAGCATAAGCCCTGATATGATTTGTGAAGTGTGGCTTCCATCGATGTTGAACTTGCCTGAGTTTATGTGGGCGTTGCTTATACGAATTGGGAATCCTCCGTCCGAAATTTTCCAACCAAAGGTTTGTTCGTAAAATTCAAGGTCGTGCCTGATGTTTCTATTCAGTAATGTTCCATGTCCGTCGAGTATAAAATTGTCGGTGTGCAGAGCTATGATTGGCGGATACATTCTGGCGCATAATGCCGATTCTCCGCAGTCGAACACATTGTCGGAACGATGAGTGTCCTTTAGTTTTTCTGCTATCTTTTTGCTAGCTTTGGCATCATCGGAGTTTCCTGAATAGGTTATCTTTATGTCCGTTCCAGGCAATGCAGACATAGCCCACGCCCTTTGTTCGAAGCTTTTGGATGGGCATATTTTGGCTGTGCCGCTAAGTTCCGACTTGCATATTTTTGCTATCATCCGATTAGTGCGGTTATTTGTTCGACGGGCATTTTCTTTATGACGGGTTTGCCGATGTCTTCGAGCAGGACAAAACGAATCTGTGAATCCTCCTTTTTCTTGTCGTGGCAAAGTAGCTCAATGTGCTTCTCACCGAGGCAGTATGAGATGTCGTAGCCGAATGATGTAAGGAGTTGCTTTATTGTTTTTGCCTTCTCGTTTCCTAGGATTCCAATTTTCAATGATATGTCAACGGCGGCATTCATACCTTTTACTACTGCAATGCCATGAGGCAGGTTTTCCATAAGTTCGATGCTGTGTCCTATGCTGTGTCCGAAGTTCAGTATGTGCCTAATGGATGTGTCGAGCGGATCGTTTTCTACAATTTCGGTTTTTGTTAGGATTGATTCTTCTACCAGTTTGCTTATGATTTCATTGTCGTGGTTGAGAATCTTTGCCTGATTGTCTTGCAACAAATTGAGAATCTTTTCGTTGCCAATAAGTGCGTACTTTATTATTTCGCCCAGACCGCTCATATATTGTTCCTGCGTTAGTGTTTGTACGAAACTGCTGTCGGCAATAATGAAGTCGGGGTTGTCGAAGCTACCGATCATATTTTTGTTTTCTCCGAAGTTCACTCCGTTTTTTCCTCCTATCGCAGCATCCGACATTGCAAGCAGGGTAGTGGGGACTAACCCGAACCTAATGCCACGCATGAATATGTGAGAAACAAATCCTGTAATGTCGCAGACTATTCCACCGCCTATGCCAATGATATATGAGTGCCTGTCGATTCCAAGTTGCAAAAGTTTCGATACTATTTCTTCTACTGTAGCAAGGTTTTTATGGCTTTCGTCGTCCTCAATAATTATTGTATTTTCTTCTTGGAATATTTCGGGGAAGGACTTAAGTATGTTTCTGGAACTTATTATTACTGTCCGTCTGTTGCCAGCAAGTTCATGGAAATATTTCTTGTCCGAGGAGAAATATATCGTAGTCGTTGATTTTCTTTCGGTGCAATATGTTCTTTTCTGCATGGCTATTTAATAAAAAAATCCCATAGTGTAAGAGACTATGGGATATAACTGAGAAAAATAATTTATTTAAGACTTATTACCTTGAATTCTACACGACGGTTATTCTGACGACCTTCTTCGGTGTCGTTGGTGTCGATAGGATTCTGGTATGCATAGCCTTTGTACGACAGACGTTCCTTTGCTACGCCATGTTTTATGAGGTAGTCAACAACAGCCTTTGCCCTGTTTGTCGAAAGTGTAGTATTGTATTCGAGAGAGCCTTTATTGTCGGTATGACCGCCGATTTC
Organism: uncultured Bacteroidia bacterium; assembly: GCA_902791865.1. GTDB lineage: Bacteria > Bacteroidota > Bacteroidia > Bacteroidales > ML635J-15 > Bact-19. The sequence goes on along the minus strand of CADAXK010000006.1, from coordinate 158,091 downwards.
AATAACCATCTTCGGGTAGTCAACGGTAAGCAGTCTGACAAGGTTATCAAGCTCTGCCTTTGAGATGTCGCGCAATGTTGCCTTGTTGTAGTCGAAGAAGATGTTCGACAGGATTATTGTAGCACCTACATTTATTGGTTTCAGCTTGATGTCCTTTATGATTTCCTGATATGATGTTGCAGCAGGGACATCAACATTTTCGCTATGGAACAGGTAGCCTTCGGTTCTGGCAGTGATACCGTAGTTCTTGCCAGATGGCAAGCTTATGAGGTATTTGCCTGTTGATGCGTTAGACGAAAGGGTTGCGTAAACCTCGTCTTTTTCGAGGTCAACGATTTCGATTGCCGATTCCAAAGGATTGCCAGTTTCTGCATCGGTGATTGTACCCTTCATAATGGTAAGTCTAACCTTCTTGACTTCTACTGTTTCCTGCTTTACAGCTGTTTGGATTAAAGTGTTTGAACTTGCAATCAGGTTATCTTCGGTGCCAGTTGTCATTGGCTTTTCAGGACCGAGGAAGGTTATCCTCCAGATGTCTTGCATTCCAACTCCGCCTTCCCTTTCGCTCGACATGTATGCGAATCGTCCGTTACCTGCAACTATGAAAAAAACATCGTCTTCCGGTGTGTTTATCGGAATGCCAATGTTTACTGGTTCTCCCCAGTTGCCTTCATCGTCCATCTCGCTGTAAAATATGTCGTATCCACCGATTGAGCCTTCTCTATTAGAACTGAAGTACATTGTTCTGTTGTCGGGGTGAATGAATACGCCTTCTTCTTCGTATTTTGTGTTGATAGGAGCGCCGATGTTTCTTGCTGGTCCCCACTCGCCATTTTCATTCCTTTCGCTTTTGTAAATGTCTTTTCCGCCTTTTGATGGTGTACCGAATTCATCTTTTGGTCGTTCGCTTACAAAGTATATTACTTTGCCGTCCGATGAAGTTGATATTGATGTCTCGTGGTATTTTGTGTTGATATTCTTGTTTAGAGGTTTCGGCTTGCTCCAACTGTCGCCTTTCAGTTTGCTTTCGTAAAGGTTGCCATCAGGTGTGCCCTTGAATGTGTATAGTATTGAGCCGTCTGGCGACAAACCTATCGATGCATCGTGTTCCTCTGTGTTGATAGTTTTCATATTTGTTGATGGAGACCATTTGTCGCCGCCTTCATTGTATGAAATATAAAGGTCTTCGAAGTATTGACCATTTTCTATTTTACCACCTACCGAGCCTTCACGGCGCGAAGTGAATATCATCATGGTTTCGTCGGTGGAGATAACAGGTGCGTAGTCCGAATATTTTGAGTTGATGTTAGGTCCAAGGTTGTCGATGAATACCCTAGTCGGGTGTGCCATGAGTTTCTCGGCAGTTTCGCACTCCATTATTCTTGCGTCAACATTAAACATGTTTTCGTTGATTTTCAGTTTCTTGAGCTCATTTTTATAGTTAGAGTTCTTGAATTCGTTGTAATAGTTTATGGCTTCCTTGTACATTCCGTTTCTCTGGTATGCCATGCCCATTACATACTTTATGTCTATAGAAATGTTTGGGTCTAGTTTATATGCTTTCTCAAGGAATGTTATTGCCTTTTTCTTTTCTGTAGAAAAAATATAGCAAACGCCAATCTTGTAATTGAGTGCAGCATTGTTGCTGTTGTATGTGTTTGCTGCCAAGTATTCTGGCAATGCCATCTGGTATCCGCCCGACGAGGTCAACGAGTTATTTTCGAAGTTTTCATCACCATTGTCTATGGCGTTGAGGGCCTCCTTGTATCCTGACTTTTCTGCGGTTTTGAATTCCTTTTTGTCTATTGGAATATTTAATTGCGAGTACGATGTTTGGAATATTATTACGAATGTAAGTACTAGTGCCGATATATGTAATTTGAACTTATTCATTTCCTTATGATTTTACCTGTTAATATTATTCGCAATTCGATTCGAAATCGCCGAGATTTGTTATTCCCATTGATTTTGCTGTTTTCCAGTCGCTACAAGCGCCCTGCATGTCCCTCGTCATTTCTCTTGCAGAACCTCTATGCACGTATGCCTCGGCATAGTCGGACTTTAGCGCTATTGCCTTTGTGAATGCTTCAATTGCCAGCCTGTAGTCTTCTTTCCTGTAGTAGCACAGCCCTAGGTTGTTGTATGCGAATGCATAATCCTTGTTTTGTTTCAGACATTCGTTTAGCACATCGATTGCCTTGTCGTATTCTTTCATTTCGTAAAAAGTTATGCCTTTGTTGTTCAGTGCAATGTAGTTGTCGGGCTTAGCTTTTATTGCTTCGTCGTATGCGGCAAGAGCTTTGTCGTATTCCTTATTGAGCCTGTATGCACTTCCTAGGTTTTCCTTGAATATGTCCATGCGCGAGTTAAGTTCGATAGCCTTTTGATAGTCGGCTATGGCAAGGTCGTATTTTTCAAGCATCCTATATGTCGAACCTCTGTCGTTGTACGAGAATGAGTGCTTGTCATCAATATCAATTGCTCGGGTATAATACTTTTCGGCATTTTCGTATTGAGCCTTGTTGAAGTATATGACACCTATATAGTAGAACATATTGGCGTTTGTGCATCCTTGTTCTATGGCGTTCTGGAAGTATTCCAGAGCTTTGTCCATGTTTTTGGAAAGGAAGTAGCAGTATCCAATGAGATACGTTGCGTTATAGTCCTTCTTGCGCTTTACATATTCCTGCAGGTCGGCAATCGCCTCATTGTATTTGCCCAGTTGCATGAGGCATGTGCCACGACCATAGTAGGCCAGTGTCATTTCTGGATTAATTTGCAGAACATTGCTGAATGTTGTGGTTGCATCGTTGTAGTTGCCCTCGTTGCATTGGATTACGCCATTGTTGTACATTATGTTGGCTTCTTCTCCTTCTGCTGTGACAAGTGTGTTTACGGTGTCGCCATCGGTTTTTGTGATAATCTGCGTGGGGACGATTATCTGGTTCATTCCAGAGTCAAACATGCTGCTGTCTTTGTTTTCCTGCGAATATGACAAGCCGATGCCGAACATGACAAGCAGACTTAAAACTAATAGGTTCTTCATAATTACTATTTTGCAAATAATTTTAATAAAAAGTACGCATAAGTTATGCAAATTGCAAAGGTACATTTTTTTTGAATTGTTTTTGCAACTTTTTTTATTTTTGCATAAAAAATTGTTTTATGAGAAAAATAGCTTTGCTTCTAATAAGCACGGCATTACCAATTGTAATGTTCGCTAATGATGTCCTGAATATAGGCTCAAAGCGTATGTCTTCAGTCGAAAATGTTTCGACATCGGGATTTGAGTTTAGACTGTCATACGATACGTTGTATTTGTCAGATAGTGGTGATTTCCTCTCTGTTTCGCTCGTGGGTACTTATCCCTCGGGGCAAATCGGAGGTCCGTCGCTTCCTGTATTACGAAAGCCTGTGGCTATTCCGCAATGTGGTAACTATAAGGTTGTTGTAAAAAAGTTCACGCTTCGCGAGTTCGACTTGTCGCAGTATGGCAAGAAAATAGCTCCGCAGCAACATTCCGTCAGCAAGTCGGAGAGGAATCCGCAATTCGACTACAATGCAAAAGCCTACGAAACCGATGCTTTCATCGGCGGAGAAAACGGTTTGTCTTGGATTTCTCCAGTTGGAACAATGCGTGGCGTGCAAATGGGTGAACTCTGCGTTTCTCCACTGTCGTACAATCCCGTGACGAATATTCTCTATGTTTACAACGATATTGAATTGGAAGTTGTGTTCGGGTCGGTTGATTATGCCAATACCGACAAGGAAATCCGCAACGGCTATTCGCCATTTTTCGCTTCGACATATTCTTCGCTTGTCAACAAGGATATTTTTGATTCTTATTCCGACCTTTTCCATACTCCTGTCAAGATGCTGGTTGTGGCGCACGAGGACTTTACGGAGCAGTTGCAGCCGTGGCTTGAATGGAAAACACAAAAGGGTTTTTATTTGGATGTGAATTATGTGAATTCTTCTTCGGCAACTGCTGCTAACATAAAGTCGTGGGTGCAGTCGCACTATTCGATGGGCGAGGAGGCTGGCAACGCCCCTGTTTTCCTGGTGCTTGTCGGCGATGTCGATAGGATTCCTGCAAGTGCTGTTGGCGAAGCGAGCGAGCAACAGACCGACCTCTACTATGCTTCGGTCGATGGCGACTATTTGCCCGAAATGTACTGTAGCCGTATTTCGGTGGCTTCGCCCGATGAACTGAACATTGTCGTCGGCAAGACACTGATGTACGAAAAATACACTATGCCCGATCCGTCGTATCTTGGCAATGCTCTGCTCATTGCTGGACAGGACGACTACTGGAATCAGTATATTGCTCAGCCGACGATAAACTATGCTACGCAGAACTATTTCAATTCCGCACACGGATATAACAATGTTTACGCTTACCTTGATTCTTACGAAGGTTGCTATAACAATCTCAGCACTGGCGTTGGCTATGCAAATTATACAGCTCACGGTGGTGAGCAAGAATGGTGTGGACCGCATTTTACAAACGACGATGTTGACGGACTTTCGAATGCCGACAAGTATTTCCTTGCAATCGGCAATTGCTGTCTTAGTGGAAAGTTCGGCTATTCGGTTCCGTGCTTTGGCGAGAAAATGATTCGTACGGCGAAGAAGGGGGCTTTTGCCTACATAGGTTCATCGCCTGTTTCATATTGGTACGAGGACTATTATTGGGCGTTGGGTGCAACGAGTGTATTCGGGCAGACTCCACAGTTGTCGGAAACGGGAACCGGAGCTTTAGATATGATGTTTGACGATGAGCAGTTCAATACCGTTTCATCGATAATGTATGTCGGAAATCTTGCTGTTACAAGTGCATCTGATATGGGGCAATACTACTGGGAAGCTTATAATGTGCTTGGCGATGGCTCGGTTATGCCTTATTATTCTGTGCCATCTGCTAATGAGGTTTCGCACGATGCCGAGTTTGTAAATGGCGGTGGATTCTTTGCGGTAACAGCTGATGCTGGCTCTTATGTTGCGCTTACCGATGGTAATACTATAATAGGCACTGGACTTGTAGGCAACAGTGGGTTGGTGAGCGTTCCTCTTTTGTCGGCGGTAAGTTCCGACAGTGTCCTGCTTGTGGTTACACGTCAGCAACGCATTCCTCATATCGAAAAAGTACCAGTGGTTGCTCCCGAAGGCGCGTATATTTCGCTTGTAGGATATTCGCCAGACGAAGTGCCGTATGCTCTCGAAGATATGATGGGAACAGGCTATTCGTTCACCATGCAGTTGAAGAATGTAGGTTTACGCGATTCCGAAGCTTGGTTGCCAATGACTTTGAGTTGCAACGATCCGAATGTAGAAATCCTGAACAATTCTGCTTCGTGTTCGCCGATTGTGGCTGGCGAGACTGTCGAGATGGACTATTTATTCTCGTTTTTGCCTTCATTGAGCATTGCAGACGGCTATACGCTTAATTTTATTCTTGCTGTAGACGATACAGTAAACAATGCGACATACACATCTTCGTTCGATGTACGAGTAATAAGATCGTTGATGCAGATGTACAGCTATTCTGTTGTTGGTGACGCTATGCCCGGTGAAAGTTTTGCCCTTGAGGTATCTGTTACCAATGTAGGCTCGCTTGCCGAAACCGTGGAGGTTGTACTTGAAAGCCTCGACGAGCGTTTGCATTTCGATGGAGGAGATTTTATGCGTGGCTATGGCTCTATTAGGCGCGATTCGGTAGTTTCTCGTCAGTTCCCTATTCGTGCCGATGCAACTGTGCAGGATGGTGAAGAACTGGCTGTGAAGATTACTATTCAGACGATGAATTCAAGGGTTACCGATACGGCCTATATAGTTTTTGCTCCTTGCAATGTGGCTGTTAGGGATTTTCCATACGTCTTGGATTTTGCCGGCGGAATGATTCCTGAGTGCTGGTTGCAGGTTCCTAACATAGATACTGCCGAACTATGGAATGTCGTGACGTCTGACCCATACGATTATATTTCACAGAATGGCAATAAGTTCTTGTTTATAAAGAATTACACATGGACTGACATGTCGAATATGCTGGTGTCGGCAAAATTTGCCTTTGAAGAAGGCGTGTCGGCAACTTTGTCGTTCCGTCATGTGCAGAAGGAGTGGGACGGCGACTATGATATTCTGTCGGTGTACTATAAGAATACCGATGCCGGCGAGTGGCAGCTATTGGCTCAATATAATAGGGAATTTGCATCTTGGACAGCCGAAAGCATGGAGTTGCCAAACTTGTCGCAAAACTACTACATAGCCTTCTTCGCTGACTTGAACTATGGCTTTGGAATTGGTCTTGATGACATTAGAATTGATGTCGGCGGATGCTCTGTTCCTGTCATTTCCACTTTCGAAAACACGTTCGGACAATTATGTTTGAGATGGTTTGGAAATGCAGATTATTACGTTTTGTATAAAAATGGAGAGATGCTTGCAGAGCTACCTAATAATACTACTTCATATAGAGTAGATTCAGATGGGGGGTGCTATGTTGTCGAAGCTCATTGCGGAAATGCAGTCTCAAGGTCAGAAGAATATTGTGTTGATGCTATTGCCGATGTCGCTGCCGACAGCTATAAATTGTATCCTAATCCAGCATCGGATAGGGTAGAGGTTGTGTGCGAAGGAATGACAGGCATTACCTTATATAGTATGCTTGGAGAGGCGGTTCTTTCAAAGGCTGTTGATTCAGATGTATGCATACTGTCTGTTGATGATTTGCCAGCAGGTGTTTATATGGTGGCTGTTGATTGCACAAAGGGCAGGCTGATGGGCAAATTGACAATTAATAATTGATAATTGATAATGGATAATTGTGGAGTCGTTGCACGCAACGACCCTACAATTGAATTGTCAAATCCTCGAATCTTCAAATTAACGAATCTTCAAATTATCAAATCTTCAAATTCTTGAATTTTTAAATTTCTTAAATTTTTAATTTAATATAATATTCTTGTCGTTGTTATTTCAATACAAATCACATTAAAAAAATCCGTACTTTTGCATTTCCGATTCATTTATGGGGCTGACCTGGTTTTGACAGCAAGGTAAATGATCGTGTAAGCATGCCGGGCAATGCAGGTTATCCCGTAAAAATGTCTTGCAGAACAATAATTGGCGCAGAAAATAACTATGCTTTCGCTGCGTAGTCGAAGTACAGTAGACTTACCTTAATTCCGGCACAAGGTGCTGGAACGAAACATCGCTCGATTGGACTGTCTGGTTCCGTTTCGGCAAAGCGGTGGCAAAAAATACCGGACTGGCCGCTTCTATTCTCCTGTGAGGCGGTGAGATTTTAGGAGATAAGGATGAGTTTGGGCGTTTACCCCCGTGCTTATCCCGACAATCAAAGGCAAAATAAGCATGTAGAAAGCACCCTCGTTTCTTGTTTGGACCCGGGTTCGATTCCCGGCAGCTCCACCCATGAGGGATTTACGATTTTAGATTTACGATTGACGATTGAGCAAAAAGGCTAACAGTCTTGATGGCTTGTAGCTGTTTTTGCGCCTACAAATTGATTTTTTGAATTTGTAAATCATCTTGTACAATCTGCCATGGTGCGATTCTACAAGAAATGGGCGCGATTCTTCCTGTACAGACGCAAAATCTTGCGTCATAATCGGCGCAAATCATTGCAATCGGCGCAACGCATTGCGCCTACAATTATCAAATTATCAAATTATCGAATCATCAAATCATTGAATCATTGAATTTTTGAATTTTCAAATCATCAAATTTTCAAATTTTTGAACCTTAAACGTTGAACGTTAAACCAGAAACGCGAAACGTCGCCGCCTTTGAACATTGAACTTTTGAACCTTTGAACATTGACCTCTTTTACCCTCGAACCGCCTCCGCCACAGCCATTTGTTAACAAACCTTAAAATTCATCTGCATTTTGTCCTTTTTGGTATGTATTTTGCAATGAAAATATTGTTTTTTGTCCAATAATTAGATTATGAGGTGAAAAACTTATTGAAAAATTAGGCGACTAAAGAAATTATTGTTATTTTGCAAAAAAATAATTTGGGTATATTATGTGTAGTAATACATTGATAATAAGAACAATGGTCGTTGACTTGCCTGTTTGGGGATTGGCAAAGTCTTCGCGCGTGTGCGTAATAATGGGCAGGTATGCCGAAAAATCCCTTTTGGGAACTAACCTAATGTCGAATTTAATGAGTGTAGAGATATGAAAAAGTTGATGCTAATATTCGGGGTTTTGCTCGTGTTCAGCATGAGCTTGTTTGCACAGCAAACATTAGTGCAAACTAGTGGTTGTTTGAATGGTAATACTAATAATGGCGTGACAACTCTATCTTGTGGGGATGAAATACCATTTTACGATGATAATGGAGATTGTGGCAGCACAACTTGTAATCATGGTAAGAACAAACATATTATCCACAAGATTAAGTCACCAGCTGGAACAACCATAAGGATAACATTTCCAAGTGGTTATAGGTTGGGAAGTAGTGCCTCGCTTAAAATATACGATTCGAATGAGGCGGCAGGAACTCCTGTTTGCAATTTTACGGGAACCAATACCTCTTCTCGTACATTTACATCAACTGGAAATATTTGTACAATTAAGTATGATAGCTATAATACTCGAGCTGCTGGTTGGGCGGCAACAATAAGTGTCGTTGGTTGTCCAGATCCTCTACCGTCCATTGAATTGCCTTGTGGTTCCGGCGCGATAACAATCGGAGGAAACGAGATTAGCACCAGTGCTACAGCATATACTGGAGATGTATTTAGTGAAAGGACATATTACTCAGGTTTGGGTACAAACTTTACTCTGACGTTTACCGATTTGCCAGATGATGGAACAAATGACTATGTTGTCGTTTACAACGGACCAAGCGCAGCATCGGCACGGCTGATGGATACCGTATTTGCTTCCGCAACTTTGCCGGCTACGGTAATAACTACATCCAACTATATCACGTTCAGATTCCGTAGCAACGGCTCGAATAATGGATCGTGGTCGGCAACGCTGAAGCCGGATTTGTGTTTCACACAGCACGACCCCGTGGAAATAGCCTGCGGAACTTCGATTTCGGTGGGTGGCGACTATACAGCTGAATATTATGCAACAACGTATAGTTGTCCTAACCCCAATTCTCGATTGGTTATTGATTTTTCCAGCTTCCCGAATGATGAAAGTTTCGATTATGTGGAAGTTTACGATGGCGATCTCGCGACAGGTACGCGAAGGGGAAGGTATTTTGGCGACACTACAATTAATGCCATTTATTCGACGTCAAATGTAATGACGGTTTTGTTCCATAGCAACGAGACTAATCATGGTTCGTGGGGCGCTAAAATTTCGGCATTGTGTCCTGTGGACGAAGATCATACGCTTGGTTGCGATGATGTATATCCAATAAATAGCACTTATACCGATCTGCAGTACACAAGGCAGGTGTTCCGTGCATCCGACCCCGAGGCACAGATATTGTTAGATTTTGCAGTTGTTAATGGTGTTGGAGTTCTGCCTCACGACGGGGGCAACGATTATGTCGCGATTTACGATGGTGAACTTCCTTCTGCAAGACTAATTGGTACTTATTTCGGATACGGAAGACCTGGTACGGTAGCATCTACAGGAAATGTTATGACAGTGGTATTCCTAAGTAATTCTACTGCACATGGCAACTGGTCGGCAGCAGTTTCTGTCGATTGTCCTCGAGATATTGTTATGCCTGGTCCTGGCCAACAACCTGTCGACTATACCACCTGTAATTCTCATCTTTACGATGATGGAGGAGGGGCACCTGCTGGTTCTGGTAACTATTCCAATGGTCTTAACAACGAATATGTAATATTGCGACCAGGAAGACCAAATCAGGTTCTGCACCTCGAAGGTTCATTTGAGTTCCAATGGTGGGACGATTATATTACCATATATGATGGAGAAGGAATTGGTGATGAGTCGAAGATCCTTTGGGGCGGTGGAAGACACGGTCACGGGCACCCGCGACGCGTGAAAGGTGTGACTGGCTGTGATTGTAGCAGTGGAATTGATTGTGTTTATCCTGATCCTTATGGCAGTGCAAATAACCATCCGTCAAATGGTTATGGTCCTGATGAGGGGGATTTTAATTTTGATCATAATGAATGTGTTACATTTAATGTTGATGTCGTATCAAAGACAGGAGCTCTTACTGTAAGTTTCAAAACCAATGGAAGTAATAATTGTGCGGGTTTTGATTTCCATGTTCACTGCGAAGATATGCCGACCGATTGCTCTAATACAGGTGCAGTAATCTTCAAGGAAGACTTCGGTGGCAATTCGGTTGACGATGATCCTTTCCTGAGAGTAGATCCAACCGATCCTCTATATCAAAGGATTGAGGATGCGTGTGATTATACTATGCGAAATAATGGCTTGACAAGCCAAGGCGGCTATTATGTATTAAGGAAAAATGCGGATGATAATTATGGCTATTTCAACTATATTGACGACCATACTCATCCAGGCAATGTGCAGAGAGGCTATTTGTTCGAGGCGGATGCTGCTGCTGCTGATCCTTCGGATCCTGATTGTTTCTATAAGTACCAGGTAACAGATATACTATGCGATGGTATTACTCTTAATGCTTCGTTCTGGGTTGCCAATATAAACAATGAGCAGACCAATTCTGATTATTTCCCTAACATAACAATTCAATTTGCCGCCAATGAGGATGGTACTGGCGAATTTCTGGCGGTGCATACTGATGAAGTTAGGCCTATGAGAACATATGGGTGTATGTCCGATGCAAACGACTGGATAAAGTACGAAGCTGAGCTCGATGTTCCTCCTGGGGTTTCAGATGTGTGGATTCGTATTCTGAATCATACACGTTATTCACAAGGAAACGACTTTGTGATTGACGACATCGAAGTTAGGGCATGTATGCCACCATATAGTGTTACCCGTATAAATGCAAGTGAGTGGGAGCTTTTCAGTTCTGCCAATATATGTGCTGGTGCTCAGGTCGAGTTGAGGGCTGATACTGTCAATATCGCTGGAGCTATTCCAATTGAAAATCCTGTGTACAGATGGGAACGCGGTATGCACGATCCTGTGGATGACTTGAATGCTCCGATAGTTTGGGTGCCAATTGTATTCACTAGCGGTGAATGGCATCAGACCAATAGCGACGGCGATTATGTGGCTGCTAGTACAAATAGACCCGACTGCAAGGAAATAACAGTGTTTGAGCCACAGTCGAGCACGTCGCCTGCATATTCAAGGTACTACTACAGGGTAATTGTTGCAGGTACCGAAGAAAACTTGTATAGTTCGTACTGTAAGTCGGTTTCGGAACCATACGAAATGATAGTTACGCGTATCCCCGAAATCGAGTTTGGAGGTACCAACGCTGCCTGCGAGGAAGGACTCATTAACCTTAGTATTACTAATAACAGCCCGCAAGGCGGTACATGGACAATATATTCGGAGGAAGAATGGTCCGAAACTGATCAGGATTATATAGAGAACCCAGATCCTCCTTTCAATGCTTCAATATATCAGGACGGAACAGGCTACCATGTCAGGGATGCAGTACACGATTTCGTAACGGTACAGTACACCACTAAGCCGGAGGATGGTCAGTGTTCGAACACAAAGCGAATCCCTATCTATCCGTTGCCTGAGATAGGTATAACTCCATGGTTAACAACAGTCTGCCAAGGAACCCCAGTTGTTTTGCATCCTGAGTCCAATCAGGAGTCTTCATTCCAGTGGACAGGAGGTCCAGGTTGTTCGGGTACCGATTGGGCTGCCGATAATACTTGTGCCGACTGGACAGTTGTCCCAGAAGTTCCATCATCGACTTACAATCTGACAGTTACTACTATTCACACCATATACGACGAAGATGGTATCACTGAAATACCTCTTTCGTGTATTTCAACTGCCAGCAAGACAATTAGTGTTCTGCCCGAACCTAACGTAAGTGTATCAGGAGTTCCTAGCAATCCTGTTTGTGCATTGACCGAGCAAACTCTTGTGCCTTCGGTAACCGATGCTGTAGGGGTTGTAACTTATAGCTGGGATGGCGGTACAACTTGGTATGGCGCTACAGATGCTGGAAGAATTCTTACTTTCACTCCTACACAGGATACTTCTTGTCACTTGATAGTAAGAGATACAAGGGAAGTTGGCGGTAATACCTTTGAATGTGAAAAAGTATTGGATTTTGATATTTCAGTATATCCGCTTCCAACCTTTACATATTCAGTTACACAACCACTTTGTCATGGCAATACTAATGGTTCAATATTGGTTTCTGCTACAGGAGGCACACCATACGAAGCTGGTACTTCTAATCAGTATTACGATTTTAGAATAGGAACAGGATCTTATGGTCATGCATCTACTGGTGACATGACTCAGATGCTATACAATGGTCGTACGCAGGGTACATATAACATCACAGTAAGGGACAGCCATAGTTGCTTGCATTCCGAAGATATAGTGGTTGACGAGCCTGATCTGCTTATTGTTAATGAAGTATTGCCTCATATTGAGTCTTGTTATGGACAGGCAAATGGTGAAATTACCGTATCGTCGCAAGGAGGAACAACATTTACTCCTCCCGATGAACTATATCATTACCTTTGGAGTGATGGACAGACAACTGCAACTGCTACTGGACTTGCTGCTGGAATATACAGAGTAACGGTATATGATGCTCATAACTGTACGGCGGAAACTTCGGCTGATATAACACATACGCGACCATTGCCAAGTTATGCCATGACAAGTGATCTGTCGAAGTGTTCCAACAATACCGAAACAACATTGGAGGTTACACTTAACGATCCTAATCCTGCACCAGTCTCAACGCATTCATGGTCTGCAGAGCCTATAGCAAATTCAGGATTGTCAACAACACCATATCCTACAACAAGTTCAATAACGGTTACTCCTAGTGCTGTTGGTACCTATATATATAGGGATACCATCACGGCAGTGAATGGATGTGTTGTGATAGGTGAAGTAAGCGTTACTGTAAATCCAGAGCCAACATTGTCTGTTACCGGTGAAAAGACACAGACTCATTGCTATAGTGAGTTCCTTTCAGATTTTACGACAATTACATTCAACTATGGAGGTGGAGCAACTGGCGTAACACTCACATGGAATGACGAAACACCCGATGCAACCTGTTTGTCCTATACCGTCGATGATGTTAATAAGACACTAACAATAGTAAAAGGTAGTGCTACTGTTGCTGGCGTATATCGATACACCGTCGCAACCACAGGAGCGATCTCACCATGTACTAATCCAACAATTACAGGTATAATAACAATCCATCCAGCACTTACACTAGAAGTGTCTGCTAGCCAACATGCATGTGTAACAGGTTCAATAGGCAGGGCAACAGCTGCACCATTAGGAGGAAAGCCGTTCGGTACTGCTCCAAATACATATTATAATTATGCATGGAGCAATGGAGAAACCGATGCAACAATTACTGGCCTAGCAGGTTTACCTGCTCCAGGAAAACCATACTCTGTAACTGTAACTGATGATAATTCTTGTTCTGTAACAGGTACTGTGAATATTATTGCTAACCCAAATCCCGTTGTGTCAATAAACGATGTCGAAACCTTGTGTCCCGAAATAGGAACCTCAAGTGTTGGAGCAACGATTACTACATCGACTACACCTAATTATATATATACATGGACAAACGCAGGTTCGTTTGCTGTGACTACAACAAATCCAGTGACAACTACTGCTACTTCGATAACATCTACGGTAAGTGTGCCTGATATTGAGGCTGCAGGATGTTCCAATACATATACCTTGAAATTGCAGGTTGAAGATGGAAATGGCTGTCTTTCAAATATTGCAGAAAAGGAAATAACAGTGGAAGATGTTACACCACCTACCCTTACGACAGCAGGCAGCTGGCCGGACAACATTACTGGACAGAACAACTGCTATGATGACAGGAATATCAGCGGACTGTTGAGCGACGACGACGCAGCCGCGGTCAGCGCAACGCACACGGACGCCGTAACGGGCGACGACTGCTCGTGGACGGTAACGCGTACCTATACGATCAAGGATGTCTGCAACAACTCCACAACGGCAACGATGAGCGTAAGCGGCAGCGACCAGACGGCACCAGAGTTGAGGCGGCACAGTCAGCGCAACGCACACGGACGCCGTAACGGGCGACGACTGCTCGTGGACGGTAACGCGTACCTATACGATCAAGGATGTCTGCAACAACGAGACAACGGCAACGATGAGCGTAAGCGGCAGCGACCAGACGGCACCAGAGTTGACGACGGCAGGCAGCTGGCCGGACAACATCACGGGCCAGAACAACTGCTATGATGACAGGAATATCAGCGGCCTGTTGGGTGACGACGACGCAGCCGCGCTCTACAGCGACAACTGCGGCGGCACAGTCAGCGCAACGCACACGGACGCCGTAACGGGCGACGACTGCTCGTGGACAGTAACGCGTACCTATACGATCAAGGATGTCTGCAACAACGAGACAACGGCAACGATGAGCGTAAGCGGTAGTGACCAGACATATCCTACAATATCATCTACCATCACTGAGGTTAATGCAACAGGTTCTGGTTGTGATTATAGGATTCCAGACTTTATTTCTGACTTGACATCATATACTGTTCACGATAATTGCTCTGACGATAGTTTCCTATTGGGTACTATAACTCAATCTCCAGCAGCAGGAACAGAAGCACTTATGAGCCAAGATGTAACGATTACTATTACTGATGGATGTGGATTGCAGGCAAGCACAACAATACATGTGGATGTGCCTACTACGGTACAAACACAAGCTACTCCTCCTGTAATATGCTTGACTGAATCAACATCTATTACTGTAATTTCGGGTGGTAGTAGTACATTGTTTAGTTATGTATGGTCTGATGGTGATAATGTATGGGAGACTTTGGATACTCCTGATGATACCAATACAATAATTGTAACACCGACAGGAACAACAACATACGGAGTGACAGTAACAGATGCTAGTGGATGTGTCCAAGCAACAGAAATTACTGTTACGGTTAAGCCGTTGCCTGTAGTAACTTTTACAGACCTTGGTAATGTTTGTCCTAATGTAGGTACTCAGGAAATTGTTGCTAACATTGAAGCTACAACCCCAGGCTATACTTACGAATGGACTAGTAACCTTTCATTGGATGGAACAGACAATGGAACACAGAATGAAACGGCATTTACCATTGGCGTGGTTGTGCCAAACGACTACAATAATACCAATAATTGTAACAGAACCAATTGGATAAGGTTGCATGTGACTGATAACGATGCTCTGCATTGCGAATACGAAGAAACATATACTATTGTAATAAAGGATGAAGATGTTCCGCATTTGATAGATCCAAGTTCTACTTTCCCGGCAGGCGAAGATAATTTGAATCTATGCGCTAGTCAAAAGCCAGGGCCTATATCAGATGATGTTATTAGGGCTTTGTATTCTGACAATTGTAGCGAAGTTTTAGTTTCGCATATAACAACTGAAGATTCTGGCGACAATTGCTCGTGGACAATAACTTATCAATATACAATTGAAGATAAATGTGGAAATGGATTCACAGAAGATTTGACATATACTGGAGGTGATACGGAAAGACCGACAATAGTATGTCCAAGCGACTACAATGTAAATGCAGATTTTGATCATCCATACGCAACACTTACAATTCCAGTTCCTACAACTGCCGACAATTGTGAAGTAGTTTCGGTTGTGAATGATTTTAACAATACAGACGATGCTAGCGGTCATTACAATATAGGTACAACGACTGTTACTTATACGGTAACTGATGGTTGTGCTAATGTAAATGAACCATGTAGCTTTACTGTGACAGTTTCAGACAATACTCCACCGTGCATCGGCTGCGACCCTGACAATCCAGACAATCCAGATCCTAACGGCGTAAGCTGCATCACCATAGCTGGCACGACGAGCGGCAGCACTGTAGAGCGCGAGACTAGCAGCAGAGCGCGAGACGAGCAGCCACCAGAGCTACTACGAGCACGACAACGACGACGCGGCAGACGGCGACTGGGACGTGACCTACCACGACAACTCGACTGCTCACCGCGACATACAGGTTACACTGACCATCCTTGACGCATCAGATCAAGAGGTTGAGAGCCACTCGGGCCGCGAGTCGAGCGACGACGTACCGACGCTTGACGGCTACCATTTCCCGATAGGCACGACGCATGTGGTCTGGACGGTAGCTGACGAGTACGGCAACTCCGAGTCTTGCGACTTCTACGTACATGTGAGCGATACCGAATATCCTTGCATTGGTTGTGATCCTGATCCGGATAATCCTGACCCGTTCAACCCGAGCACAGGCATCAGCTGTACAAGCATAGTTGAGTCAATGGGTGGTACGGTTGCAAATAATGGAGGCAGCTTCACTGTAAACACAAGTCAGAATCTCAGCTACTATCTCCATGAAGGTTATGAATGGGATGTTACTGCTAACGACAATGTAGGTATTGCTTCAATAACATATACTATTACTGGTGTTACGACTGAAATCAATCAGCCCGACACAACTCTTAACGGACAACGCTTCAATATTGGTACGACAAGTGTTGTATGGCATGTTGTTGATGTCAGTGGACTTGAATCCACATGTCCGTTGGAGATTACGGTTATTGACAACGAGCCTCCTTGCATTGGTTGCGATTCAACATCCATCGATCCATACACACCAGTTGATCCTGATAATCCAAACGGACATAATGGTATAAGTTGCGCAAGAATTGTTGCAGAAGGCGGAAGCTCGATTCCAAATACTGTTGAAGTTGGAACAACAGAACCTAACAACTTCTATCATCATGAAGGTGTTAACTGGAATATTACTGCAAGCGACAATGTCGGAATACCACGCGATAGCATTTATTGCAACCTTTATGATATGCACGATAATCTTATCGCAAGTCACATAACCACACTTGACGGACGAGATTTTGAGATAGGAACTACTACTGTCTTGTGGATAGTTGTAGATAATAGTGGAAATCGTGACACATGTACGTTTACAGTATATGTCCGCGATGATGATCCACCATGCATAGGTTGTGACCCGAATGATCCTGTCGATCCATTCAATCCTGTAGCACCAAATGGCATCAGTTGTGCTAGCATTACAAATAGTACGGGTACGATAAATGTACCAGCTGATTCTGGTCTTACATATTATCAGCACAATGATGATACTTGGAATGTTACCGCAAATGATAATTCTGGAATAGCATCTATTACATATACAGTAAGTGGTGCAACTACCATAGTAAATGGCTTGTCATCTACATTGAACGGTCAGCGTTTCAATGTCGGTACAACTACAGTAACGTGGGTTGCTACCGATATATACGGACTTACAGATACTTGTACCTTCAATGTATATGTATACGATAACGAGCCTCCAGAGATAAATTGCCCTGCTGGAATTACTGGAATTTCATGTATAGGTGATGTTCCTCCTGCATATCAGACATACGAAGAATTTGCCGCTGCAGGTGGTTCTGCTGCCGATCCAAACGGCATAGACGAATCAAGTTTCGTTCTGGTTTCGCAGGTTTCAGATAACCGTACATGTCCAGAAACAATTACAAGAACATATCGTATTGAGGATATGGCAGGTAACCAACGTGAATGTACTCAGACTATAACAGTACATGATAACATTTCACCTGTAATCACTGGAGCTGCTCCATCGTTGCAAGTTGGACAGGGTTATAATTGTAGCTACCCGCTTCCAGACTTTACTGCAATTGTTAGATTAATGTCATCCGACAACTGTACTTCTGCATCTGACCTTGTCGTTACACAGTCACCAGTTGCAGGAAATGCAACCTTGATAACAGAAAATACAACAGTCAGGGTTACAGTTGCAGATGCATGTGGAAACAGCACATATATAGATTGTATGGCAGTTGTACCGGAAACATTAACACATAGAGTTAGCTTTACCGATATAACTTGTGCCGGCCAACCATCAACAGTTAACATTGAGGCTGTTGGCGGAACGGCTCCGTATAATGGAGTAGGACAGATTGTTGAATATGCCGGACCGCACAATTATGTAATATCGGATGCAAATGGATGTACTTCAAATGTCAACATTAATATTCCTGAGCCGTTGCAGTTATCGGCAAGCATACCAGTTTCTTCAGTTCATCATGTAGATTGTTATGGAGAGACGACAGGTTCAGCTTCAGTATCAGTAACTGGAGGTACTCCTGAATATACATACGAATGGAACGACATTAACCATAGTACGACCATGGATATTGCAAATCTTGCTGCTGGCCGTTATGTTGTTACGGTTACCGATGCTCATGGATGTATTGCAACAGCAACAGTTGCAATCAATGGTCAGAGTACCCCGTTGACAGCTACAGTAGGCAATGCTAATATTACAAATGTATCTTGCTACGGAATGGCAACAGGTTCAGCTATGGCAGTTGTTTCTGGTGGTACACCTGAATACAATTATACATGGAATACAAGTCCTGTACAGAATGTTCAGACCGCTATTAATGTGCCGGCTGGAACATACGTTGTAGTGGTTACCGATGCTCATGGTTGTACAACCTCGGCAACGGCAGTTATAACACAGCCGAATTTGCTTGAAGTTTCGGCAACAGCAAATGATGCAACATGTGGTGGCCTTGGCGGAAATGTTACTGCTAATGTTTCTGGCGGAATGGGAATGCCAACATATTCATGGGTAAGTTCGGCAGGCCT
Organism: uncultured Bacteroidia bacterium; assembly: GCA_902791865.1. Classification (GTDB taxonomy): domain Bacteria; phylum Bacteroidota; class Bacteroidia; order Bacteroidales; family ML635J-15; genus Bact-19. The sequence continues at coordinate 139,291 of CADAXK010000006.1, read as the reverse complement.
GACATATTCAAGTGCACGTCTGTCTAATGTTGCTCCGAGCACATATTATCTTACAGTTACCGATTACAATGGATGTTCTGCAACAACTTCGGCAACCATCGGTGTTCATGGTTCAATTTCTGCTAGAATTGAAGTAGTGGCACTTCCTGGTTGTGGATCCAATATGTCGGCGGGTAGGTTGCAGGCAGTTGCTGAATCAGGTATATCTCCATTCTCGTACATTTGGAATACAGGTTCTACAGATGCAGTAGCATCGAACCTTTCTGCTGGTTCATATAATGTAACGATTACAGATAACTGGGGTTGTACTGCAAATGCAACATCTAGCATCGAACAGCAGAATACACTTGAGGTAAGTATTTCGGGTACCGGAGTTACATGTTACGGATACAACAATGCTACGGCAACAGTAGTTGCTCTTCGTGGAGAACCGCCGTATACATACGACTGGAGCAACGGAGAACATACCGAGACATTGCAGAATATTGCTGCAGGTAGCTATTCTGTGACGGTTATTGATGCGAATATGTGTGCTAGGGTAGAATCAATTGATCTGCCTCAGCCTGACCAGTTGATGCTTGTTTCAAATGTAAAGCCTATATCCTGCTACGGAAAGACTGATGGTTCGATAGCATTGAGTGGCGAAGGTGGTAATCCTCCATATTCGTACACTGTATTAATGAATGGAAATAGTTTCTCAGGAAACTATATGGCTAATTTGCCTGCTGGTATTTATGAAATGGAAATTTCGGATGCCAACGGTTGTATGGCTAACAATACAATACAGCTTGTAGAACCTGACGAATTCGTATCTTCTTACAATGTTACGATGCCATCGTGTAGCGGAAACAACAACGGTTCGATAGAAATATCGGCAAGAGGCGGTACGGCTCCGTACATGTACGGATGGGATTCGTACTATACCGATGTTCCGATTCTGACTGGCTTGCGTCAGGGACAATACAATGTCAGCGTAGTGGATGCAAACAAGTGTTCATATCAGGTGGCTTCTGTAATGCTTACCGATATGGCAGGCGACTGCATCAAGATTCCGAATGTATTCACCCCGAATGGTGATGGTGTAAACGACCAGTGGATAATCGAGAACATAGAAATGTTCCCGGATGCAACCATATATGTATTCAACCGCTGGGGACAGATGCTGTATAAGGGTACTGGCAATGATGAGCCGTGGGACGGTAGTTATCGCGGACATTATGTGCCAGCAGGAACTTATCTGTATATCGTTGATTTGTACCAAAAGACAGAGGCTTACAAGGGAACTGTGACCGTTCTATATTAGGATAACAAATACGATTATTACTTAGTAAAACGGGACTATCTACTTAGTCCCGTTTTTTTGTGATATTATAAGCTTGTTAAAACTTTTGCCTTTTATATATTTGCATCATAGAAACGATACTAAAAATGAAAAGAACATTTGTTATATCTCTTGCGCTTTGTATGCTGTGTTTGGCTGTGATGCAAAGTTGCAATAATAATGGGAAAAAGATCGAAGAAAGCGGAAATGCCATCTATTATTGGCGGACGGTATTCAGAATGAACGACTATGAGCGCGATTTCCTGAAAAAGCATGATATAAAGAAAATGTATTTGAAATTTTTCGATGTGGACAAGTCGTGGGAAGGTGAGCAGGCTGTGCCATTGGCGACAACCATTTTTATCGACAGTATTCCCAGTAATTTGGAAATAGTTCCGACGGTATTTATTACATCCGAAGCTATTGCCGATTATCCGCAGTTCATCGACAAGTTATTGACCCGCGTAATCGACATGGCCGATGTTAACGGCATAAAATTCGGCGAAATGCAAATCGACTGCGACTGGACAGAAAGCCATGCCGAGCAATATTTTTCATTCATGAAGGATTTGAAAGCAAAACTCGACCCCAAGGGTATTGCCCTTTCGACAACGGTACGCCTGTTCCAGCTCGGATACGAAACTCCCGCCGCTGACTATGGAGTTCTGATGTGCTACAACACAGGCGACATACGCAATTGGGATACCAACAATTCCATACTCGACACAAGGGATGTAGAGCCTTATCTTGGTAAGGTGGGAAAATGCAAACTGCCGTTGTCGGTAGCATTTCCGTGCTTCTCGTGGGACGTTACGTTCAGCGATAGTTATGATAATGAAGGCGAAAAATATATGAGGGGCATTGAGTATGACAAATACGATTTTTCGGATACGGAAAGATTCAAGAAACTATCGGCAAACAAGTACGAAATAAATATTGATGAAGATGATTACTGGACTCCCAAGTACGTTCGTCACGAAGAAGTTTCGATGGACGAAATTCTTGATGCCAAGAACATGATTCTGAAGAATCTTTCTTCTGCTCCAGTTCAATTTGTGATGTATCATCTTGATTCTGTTAACCTTTCAAAACTTTCGGACGATGATGTGGAAAAGATTTATCGTTAGCGTGCTGTGCCTTGCATCGGCAATTATGACTTTTGCCTGCGGGTACGTTGAGGTAATTGGTGGCGAGTGGACTTATATGTTCAAGACCTACGATAGTGGCGTACGAAATTGGTGGGAACCCGATGAATTATGGAAAAGCAACATTGCTTTTTGGTACGATTATACAGGTGGCAAGGTCGAAAAATCGGAAATAGAGAAGGCTTTGTACGAGTGTAGTGTTGATGATATTGACAACGGACAAAACGGATTCTTCGTTTATCTGCACAAGGAGAGGGATAAGGAAGCTTTGCGCTACTGGACTATAAACAAGACTTTTTCGGAAAGAATGGGCGATTCGTGGTACTATCCAAAGCCTGCTGAAAAGGAAGAGATGACTCGCTGGGTTGCCGACCTCGAAAAGATGTGCGACAAATCATCGTCGCAATTGAAGGAAAGATATACATTTTTGTATATGCGTATTTTGTTCTATCTGAAGCAGTATGATGTTTGCAAGAAGGTTTGGGAAAATTGCAGTGCAGAATGGAATGACAAGGAATTGAAGAAAAAATGCCATCTGTATTATGCAGGTGCGTTGTTCTATACTGACGAAGCAACAAAGGCTGCCGAAATATACACCGATTACGAGGATTGGGAAAGTATGCATTACTTCAAGAAGGATGTTGACTTTATGCGCAAGCTGTATGCATACAATCCAAGTTCGAAGGCTTTTATGTTCTTTGTACAAAACTACTTGAACAATTACCAGGACAAGAAGGCAACTGTTGATTGCAAGGATTTTGTTGCTTTCTGCGAAAAGGTTCTTGGCGAAAAGAAAACCGACAATCCTGCGCTTTGGCAGTCGGCACTTGCTCATGTGTCATTCCTTAATGGTGATGTTGCCAAGGCTATCGAACAAATAGAGAAGGCTCCCGATATGCAAGGCCTTGAGATGGCTAAGGAAAATGCACGAATGCTCCGCCTTCTGTACAATTCCACTATGACCGATGCTGCCGATTATGCCGACAAGTTGAACAGAGATTTGCCTTGGCTTCTGAAAAAGGTGTATGAGCTTGACCATTTATGGGCAAACAATGGTCGAGGCAACGAGCATAGCCTTGATATGCTTGGTCGAGTTATTTTAAGGAATGCTTTCCCGCATTATGTTGATGCTGGAGAATCCAATATGGCAGCCGCTTTACTAAATGCTTTCGACGAGGTACATTGCTACGATAAGGAAACTCGTGAGTCATTGCGTAAGGATCCTAACAAAGCTGGTAATATGGAATATTACACATGGTATTTCCGCTATCTTGATACTACATCGGTTGACAATGTCAAAAATTTCCTTGCATTTGTAAAGTCGGGTGGCAAAACACAGTTGGAAAAGTCGCTTGTAAGTAGGGGGTATGTAGGCGAGTCGATGATTAACGAATTGATAGCTACCAAGTATATGCGAGTTCACGAGTACGACTCGGCAATTGTATATTTGGAAAAGGTAGCTCCAACGTTTTGGAAAAAGCAAAACATAACCGAATATCTGAAGCGCAATCCGTTTATGGAAGATTGGATTACAGCAAACAACGAAAAGGGTAGCATTTACAAGCAGTACAATCCCGTAAAGTTATATTCATCGGTGCCTACAAAACTTCAGTTCTGCAGGATAATGCGCGATTTGGAACAAAACCAGGGCAAAATCACTGACAATGAGGAGCGCGCAATAATGAAATACGCATACGCGGTGGGACTTGCGCAGTCATCCGATTGGTGCTGGGCATTGACTCAGTATGCCAAGGGAAGTTATGTAAATTATGAAGGCCTTTATGGTACTGTGACCAAATTGGAAGATTTGCAGCACTACGACAACGGCTGGGATTATCGCACGTCGAAGTCGTACATCTTGCAGGATCGTTACCAAAAGGTATATTCACATCTTGATGAGGCAGAAACCTTGACACAAAACAGCGAACTTTTGGCTCGTTGTCAGTATATGCGAGCTGGAATCGAACTGGATGGTTCGTATGTTGGAAGGTATTACCGCAGTCTTGTTGGCAAGTATGCCAGCACAAAATTTGTCGGCAACGAAAAGCATCATTGCGACAGGCTATCCGATTATAGGTAGTCTATCTATTCTGTTCCCACTCAAAGAATCCTTTTTCAAGGATATTTCTGATGCCGTCCTCGAGTTTTACGAGTGGACGGCTAAGAACCTTTAGCATATCGGTATTGTCGGGGCAACGGCGCATCATGTCGCCTTCCTTCAGAGGAGGCAGATATACGAGCTTTGATTTCGAACCTGTAATGTCAATAATAATCTTTGCAAGCTCTAATATTGATGTTTCGCGTGAATTACCAATGTTCACCACATCGTTGATGTACTCGTCTGCGTATGCAATCTTTACGGTAGCGTCAATATTGTCGTCGATGTAGCAGAAAGTACGGCTTTGCGACCCGTCACCATAAATGGAGATGTCGTCGCCACGAAGTGCCATGTTGAGGAACTTGCTGATTACGAAGTCTTTGCTTTGCTTTGGCCCGTATGTGTTGAAGAAACGGAAAATAGTGTAGTTCAGACCAAATTCCTTGTTGTACGAACGAAGGAAAGCTTCGCCAATGTTCTTTACCACAGCATACGGTACGCGCGAGTTGAGCGGTGTTGTGTGTGCGTTTTGCGGGAACTCTACGGGTTCGCCGTAAACTTCGGATGAAGAAGCGAAGAATACCCTTTTTACGCCGGTGTTCTTGCTAAGGCGGCAGATGTTTTCGATTCCGCGCAAGTCTTCAAGTACACCAACGGGATGGGCCTGAGTACGAAGTACGCCAACCATCGCTGCATAGTGGAAAACATAGTGGAATTGGTACGATACCATTATCTCCATAATATCCTTGTACTCGTTGACATCGCCCTTAATAAAACGAATGTTTTCTTTCATCGGAGGCAATTTGCGCAGGTCGCCAGTCGAGAGGTTGTCCATTATTACAACAAGGTTCGACTCGTCGTCGGCTAACTTTTGTGCCAGCGAACTAGCTATGAATCCTGCACCGCCTGTAACCAAAATGCGGCGTTTGTATGAGTGGCGCGATTTACTTGTCTTCATCGTATTCTTCTCCTTCTATTTTTAGTTCATCGAGGTCTATTTCGTCCTCTTCGTTGTATATCTGTATAAATTGTTCATTGAAAACTTTCTTGTTGAAGTGGTGTTCCAAAGTCATCAGTAGCGATGGTAATAGCACAATGTTTGAGAACATTGCTACGAATAATGCCGTTGATACCAGGATACCCATTGATTGAGCTCCGCCCCATTCGGAAATGGTGAACATTCCAAATCCGAGTACAAGTATGATTGAGGTGTATATCATGCTCATGCCGGTTTCGCCAAGAGCATTTTTGACGGATACACCTATGTTTCCGTCCGTATGCTTGAGTTCCTGGCTGTACTTGGCGAGGTAGTGTATTGTGTCGTCAACAGATATGCCGAAAGCGATGCTGAATACAAGTATTGTTGATGGCTTTATTGGAATACCAAAATAACCCATTATTCCAGCGGTTACAACCATAGGGATTACATTTGGAATCAGCGAAAGCAATGTGACCTTTATCGAGCGGAACATTAAGAATAGGAACAAAGCAATTACCACTATTGCCAAAGCGAGACTGATGAAAAGATTTTTTGTCAGGTATGTCTGGCTGGTAAAGTTCATAATGGTATTACCCGTCACAATTGTTTCGTAGCGATCAGCAGGGAAAACCGAATCTATTTCGCTTCTCAGTTGAGGTAGCAATTCCTCAATGCGGTCGCAACCTACATCGCGGATGTTCATGCTGATGCGTGTTGCAGTGCGGGTGCTGTCGATAAACGACTTAGCAAGTCCTTCGCCATTCATGTTTGGCATTCGCTTCATGATGTTGGAATATGTGTTCGGGTCTGGCGGCAGTTCGTATTTCTTGCCGTTTGTGTATGCCTGATATAGGAATTTCACTGCATCGGCAATCGACATCGAACGCGAAAGTTCTGGATATTTCTTCAGGCGTTGCTGTAGTGAGTCGAGGCTAACAATCTGGTCGATGTAGTCGTGGTCGTTGCGAAGCGAATCCTTTGAAATCACAACTATTTCTATTGGAGATACACCACCGAACTTTTCTTCAAGGAAATGGGTGTCCTGACATAGTTTGCTGTTGTTAGGAACATCATCGAGTATGTAGCCGGCACGGTTGATGAAGAAAATTCCGCACAGCATCACGACAAATAATGAGATGAATACTATATAAACCGTTTTGCGGCTATGAGTAACAATGTCTTCAATCTTGGCAATGATTGAAGTTATCACTTTGTTGTCGATGTGTTTGGTAGCTTTCTCTGAAGGAGGCTTGCAAAGGCTGAAGAATATTGGGATTATCAGCAATGAAAGCAAGAAAACTGTCATTATGCCGAGCGAAGCCACAACGCCAAACTCTATGAGAAGAGTGTTTGTGGTAACTATGAATGTGGCAAAACCGAATGCTGTGGTTATGTTGGTAACGAATGAAGCATTACCAATTTTACAGATGGTACGGTGCAATGCTTTTACCTTCTGTCCGTGCAACTTGTACTCAGCGTGGTATTTGTTGAACATGTAGATTATGTTCGGAATGCCGATTACAATCAGCAATGGCGGAATCATGGATGTGAGGACTGTTACTTGATACCCAAGCAGTACCATGTAGCCGAAAACCCAAATCAAGCTAAGTGCCACCACTATGAGCGAGGCAAATATTACCTTCGGGGAACGGAAGAATATGTAAAGTATTATTATGCAGACAAGAGCCGCTAGAAGTGTGAAGATAAGCAGTTCGCGCTTAATAAGGTTTGTAACTTCGGTGCGGATATATGGGTGTCCTGAAATATGGACATTTATGCCAGTTTCTTCAGAATATTTTTGCAAAATGTCCTCTATTTCGGCTACAGACTGCTGGCGTTCCGAACTGTTTAGTATTTTGGGATCGAGAGAAATAGTGAGCAGGAACACATTGGTATCGGCACTGTAAAGCAGGTTGGTGTAGAACGGCAGGCTGAAGAAGATGTTGCTTATGCTGTCGAGTTCTGTCTGCGATGAAATAGAGTCGCCAAAAATGCGTACTGTTTCAAATTTCTGCTTCTTATTTCCGTTTTCATCGGTAACGCTTGCTTTGCGTAAGTTTACTGCTTCAAGCGGACTGAATGCCTTTTTTACATCCTTGTGTGATTTTATTTGATGCGATAATTTGCGGAATTTATCGAAATGCTCGTAGTTGGTAAGCAGACAACTATCCTCAATGCCTATGGCAATGGCATTGGCTTCGTCTCCGAAAAGTTCCTTGAACTTTTTGTTCTGCAAATATACTTCATCGTCTTCCGAAAGCATACGGGCGTAGCCGTAGTCCATGCTAATGTGCAGAGCCTCAAAACCCAAGAATGCCGTAACTATCACTATACCAATGATTAGATACAGCTTCTGCCTCAATATCAGCCTAGCAATTTTCTGCCACATAATTTTCTACATTCTAAAAACGGCAAATATAACTCTTTATTCTTTATTTTAAGTTTCCTTGATGAATTATGTTTGGGAAGGAAATGTCAATTTTCCATTGCCTTTAAATGCTTTTCGTACTCCCTGAGTATTGCTCCGAACAGCAGGTCGCCTTCGAGCATGTAGCCATCGTTGGTAAAGTGAATCCTGTCGGTGTTGGCTAGTCCGTGCTTCTGCCATGTGTAAATCGATTTGCTTCCGCCCATGACTGCGTATAGATTCCACAAAGATGCGTGGTAACGTTTGCAAAGTTCTTTCATTGCCTCGACTACCAGAGGCTGGTTGTTATTGTGTCCGGTACGGTATCCGCAGAAGTCGTTGTTGCTGACGAAGATTATCGCGCAGTCGGGGTTTACAGCAAGTATGGCATCAACTATTTTGCGGTAATTCTGCACAAACCTGTCCTTTGAAAAGTTCTTTCCTGAAGCATCGTTTACACCAAGTGCAATTATGGCAAGGTCGGGATTCACGGCGTCCATTTGCTTGAGCAAAAGTTTTTCCTTGACATACGATTCGGTTGATGCTCCATTGGTTCCGATGGTTATAAAATTTACATTCGGTAGCGAATCCTCGACCAGCACGCCGTGAATGTGTATCGGTTTTGCCGAACGCGAATCGACATTGCGCACAAACTTGAAAACAAGCGAGTCAAAAGAGTGGGAATACACCATTTCGGTACTGCCTTCGGTGAAATCTGTCGTGCAGTCAACCATTATCGAGTCCACGTTGGTGAAAATGTCGTAGCTGGTGTCGTTGGCATCATGCAGAAGCTTTACCTTTGTAAACTCGTGCATCTCTTTCATTGAGCGTTTGGGGAAGGCAAATGTCAGGTTTGCAATGCTGTCCTTTGTAAATGCGACAAATCCCGAAAGTCCTATTGGGGTTCCTGTTACATTTTTGATAATCCGTTCGAATTCCCAGTTTCCCGAACTTCGCGACACATAATAATATGGATGGTTGTTCTTTGGTGCTATTGAAAGCGGAGCAAGCAATCCAAAATCGCCATGCGAGTCGTGGCAAAGGCTCTCGAAGTGCCTTCGCAGACACCAAGAAACCACGCCAGCCTGAATGTGAGAGTCGCCAAGATGCAATACTGTAAATCCTTCATCACCATCGAAGTAGAAATTGTCAAGCTTGCCAAAGAAAGTTTCGAGATTAGGATTTCCTGATGGCGTATAAAGCGTTGATGAGTCGTAGTTTACGAAATCGTATTTCCTTTCGGGGTAGGGGAATGAGAGAGACTGTGCAATGCTGGCTATCGAAATGCCCATTAGCACAAGCATCAAAAAAATCTTTCCTATGTAACCCCTAAAACTCATACCTTACTTGTTTCTCTGCAGATAGTTTGTGTATTCTACAATTATTGCATTGTAAAGCATATTGGAGATGACCTGTGCTCCCTGTGGCGAGAAGTGCGTGTAGTCCTTTGCAGCAAGTGGCGGGTCGGCTTCAACCCACTTAGGCATTGAGTTGCGTCCTCCCATGGCCTTGTAGGTGTCCCAGAATGCGCAGTTGTTGCGTTCGGCTGCATCGCGCAGCATATTGACCATAGTGTCGAGGATAGGGTAGGATTCGTACACATCCTTGTTCTTCACAGACATGTCGTTTGGACCGACAATCATAATTGATGCCTCTGGACACATTGCCCTGATGGTTCGAACCTGCGACATGAATAGATTTACAAAATATGTTGCGCCTTTTGAATCTTTTGTGTTGGGGACAGCGTTGGCTCCAAACTGCAAAATGAACAAATCTGCGCCGAGTTTCGAGTACGAAGCAGACAATAGGGATCGGTCTGTGCCTGTGAAAACTTCGCCGCTGCATCCGCGCATAGCAATGTTGTCGACAATTATGCCGTGGTCGTCCTCAAGCGACACACAATAGAAGTCGGGACTGTCGAATGCCTCGAATTCGAGAGTTACATCGCTGATGTAGTCGGGCGACTTGTAGGCATATACATTCAAACCTTCCGAAATCGGCATACGACCTTCGTTTACAACGGCTCCGCCTACTTTCACGGTTACATTCACCTCTTCGGTGCAATTGCCGTAGTAAATGTAAACATTCTTGAACTTGCGCGTGTTTCCGTAGCCCATTGATGACTTTGTGAAGCTTATCCAAGCCTTGTAAGGTTCTTCGGGGCGTTCCCACAGCGAGTCGCGAATTGGCGAGAAGCGGTTGAATGCCATCATAGGACCGTATTTCCTATGGGTTACGGCAGGGTCGCGTTTTCCGAATCCAGGACAGCGAATCCAACCTTCGGAAGCACTTTGTTTCATGCTGTACTGTGAGTAAATGGCTACTGGCGAGCACATTCCCACACCGTTGCCTCCAAAGCGACCTTGCAGTTTGTATCTGATGTAGGCTGTTATGCGGTCGCCTTCGAGCTGGCTGTCGCCGTAATGCAGAACCCTGATTTTTTCGTATTCGCCATGGTGCGACAACTTACGGAAGAAATGGTCGAGTGCGGTGTTGTTGCCGGCAGGAAATTCGAGCGGGTTGACTGCTGATTTTATTTCCTCGATGTTGTAGTTGGAAGCATCGTCGTTTACAACATTGTCTGATGTCGGGTCGGGTTGCTCCTCGTATTCGGGCATATCCTTCAGTTTGGCTTGTGCCTTTTGTGGGATTTCGTTGTCGATGTCGATCTGGTTCGAAAGCAGTGAGTCGAGGTTTACGGTTGATTCTTCCTTTGCCGACGACGGCAGGAAGTCGCTGAACGACGGGCAGTGAAGCACAAAGTTTTCGCCAATCCTTATGCCATCCTTTGGAAAAACAGCCATCACGCCAGCAATGACTGCAAATAGTATCAATATGAATATCAATGTATTTCTAACTTTCATCGTTTTGAATTTTGAGAGTGCAAAGGTAGGTGTTTTTTTGATAGGTTGGGAGAGAAATACAAACAAAAAAAGCCACGCCAAAGCGTAGCTTTTTTGATTTTTTCGAAATTTCGATTAGTCCTTGTGGTTCGGGCATCCTTCGTGATGATGCTCGCATCCTTCATGGCCTTTGCAACCCTCGTGCTTGTGGCAACCTTCGTGGCCTTTGCAGCAACCTTCCGGCTTATCACCGTGGCACTTGTGTCCGCATCCGTGATGATGACCTTCGCCGCAGCATGGCATATTGTCGAACAATGCCTTCTTTTCATCGAGGCTCAGGTTGTCCCAGTTAGCCATTCCTTCTTCGAAAGCAGCCTTCTTTGCAGCCATTTCTTCTTCTCTAGCCTTCTTTTCTGCAACCATCTTGTCGAAGCATTCTTTGCGCTTGTTCAAGAGTTCTGCCTTCTTTTCGTCGGTCTGGTTTGCCCAGTCTTCCCAAGCAGCCATATCTGCCTTCTGCTCTTCGCTCATTTCGTGGTGGCACTTGTGTTCGCCATCCTTGCAGCATTTGTGTTCACCTTCCTTGTTGCAGCACTTGTGTTCGCCTTCAGCGGCTTCCTGCTTAGGTTCGTTGTTGCAGCAAGCTACAAGCATGAATGCAGGAACTAATAGAAAAAATAATTTCTTCATATTCGTAATAATTTAAATTAGACTTGGCAAAGATAATGCTTTTTCAAAAAGCACGAGGATGCTTTGGGTAATTTTAGGATTTTTTTAATGAATACCAAGATTTGACGAGTCTTGCGACATATTTTGGCGCAACCTGAATGTTCATTTGCAAAAAAACATTAAAGTCATGAGAAACAAAAAGAAAAACTACACGCAACTCGAAAGGTGCATTCTGGAAACCGCCAACGGTCAATTTTTCATCGACAGGACAATTCTATTGGAAAAAGTCATGAAAAAGACAAAAAACTCTGGCATAACAAAAGACGATGTGGAAAATAGTCTGCAGAAACTAACCGAGCAAAATTCACTTTCGCTACATACTTGCTACGCATTGGAGGACAGAAGCATAACAAATGAGATTTTGCTTAGAATGGCAAAAATTATAATTCCTATTGCAATATTAATGGCAATATTGTTTCAGATTTACCTCTGTTTTGTTTGTTGACAGACTTTGCTAAAAAAACGCAAAAAACTCAATCGCCTAAGCGCAAATATTCTTATTTTTGCATCTTCAAAATTTTTAGAAGATGGAATACAATTTTACGGAAATTGAGCGCAAATGGCGCGAATACTGGAAGAAACACGACACCTACAAGGCTGTCATCGACAAATCTAAGCCAAAATACTATGTCCTCGACATGTTCCCATATCCTTCGGGAGCTGGCTTGCACGTAGGACATCCGCTTGGATACATCGCTTCCGACATCTTTTCAAGATACAAGACACTTAAGGGCTTCAACGTGCTGCACCCGATGGGCTATGATGCTTTCGGTCTTCCTGCCGAACAGTACGCTATACAGACGGGCACTCACCCTGCAATAACAACAGAAAAGAACATTAACAAGTACCGCGAACAGCTTGACAACCTTGGTTTTTCGTTCGACTGGAGCCGCGAAGTGCGCACCAGCGATCCGAAGTACTACAAGTGGACGCAATGGACTTTCATTCAACTTTTCAATTCGTATTATTGCAATCAAGCGCAGAAGGCTCGTCCGATTAGCGAGCTTGTCAAGATTTTCGCTAGCCAAGGCACCAAAGGTCTTGACCTTGCTTGCACCGAAGACCTTTCGTTCACAGCAGATGAATGGAATTCGTGGGACGAGAAAAAGCAACAGCAAGTACTTATGAATTACCGCCTTGCTTATCTTGCCGACATTCCTGTAAACTGGTGTCCTAAACTCGGGACCGTGCTTGCCAACGATGAGGTTGTAGATGGTCTGTCGGTACGCGGAGGCTACCCTGTTGAGCGCAAGAAAATGCGCCAGTGGTCGTTGAGAATCACTGCATACGCACAAAGGTTGCTCGACGGACTCAACACCGTTGATTTCCCAGAACCCGTAAAGGACATTCAGAACAACTGGATAGGCCGCAGCGAAGGTGCATCGGTATTCTTCGAAATCGAAGGCCGCAGCGAAAAGATGGAAATCTTCACCACACGTCCCGATACTATTTTCGGCGTTTCGTTCATGGTAATTGCTCCCGAACACGACCTCGCTCTTTCGCTCGCTACCGACGAGTACCGCGCAAAGGTCGAAGAATATGTAACTTGGGCAAAGAACCGTTCCGATGTTGAGCGTATGGCAGAGAAGAAGGTCAGCGGACAAATGACTGGTTCGTATGCAATTAATCCGTTTACAAAGGAGCGTATTCCAATCTTCATAGCCGACTATGTATTAATAGGTTACGGTACAGGTGCAATTATGGCAGTTCCGGCACACGATAGCCGCGACTTCGCATTCGCACGCCACTTCAATCTGCCGATTTCGCAGGTTGTTGCAAAGGAAGGTGCAGAAATTGTTCCAACCGACCAATGGACAGAATCGTTCGACTCGAAGGACGGCATTCTTATGAATTCAGATTTCCTCAACGGACTGCGCGTAAAGCAGGCTATCAAGGCTATGAATGACCGCATCGAGGAGATGGGCATAGGAAAGCGCAAGGTAAACTACCGTCTGCGCGATGCTATTTTTAGCCGTCAGCGCTACTGGGGCGAACCTTTCCCGATTTACTACAAGGACGGTATTCCGTATCCGCTCGATGAGTCGAAACTTCCGCTCGAACTTCCAGATGTTGACAAATATTTGCCAACCGAAACTGGCGAACCGCCATTGGCACGCGCAAAGAACTGGTGTACACCTGAGGGTTACAAGTACGAAACCTCCACAATGCCAGGATTTGCAGGTTCGTCGGCTTACTACCTGCGCTACACCGACCCGCACAACGATGAGATGATTTTCTCGCCAGAGGCAGTAAACTACTGGCAGAATGTAGACCTTTACATCGGTGGTCGCGAACATGCAACCGGACACCTTATATATTCACGCTTCTGGAACAAGTTCCTTTACGACCTCGGATTGGTTCCAAACGAAGAGCCATACAAGAAGCTCATCAACCAAGGTATGATTCAAGGTCGTTCGAACTTTGTTTACCGCGTCAGCAGTTTCGAAAAGATGGCCGAATATAAGGTTTGGCAGCTGCTGAAGGACAAGAAGTTAGGCGTTGAATTCAAGCAGGACTACAAGGATGGCAAGCGCCGTTTCGACTTCTACTGTGATGAAAAGAAGATACTCATTGAAATTAAGCGCGAACATTCGCTCGAAAAGGTTGCCGAAGCATATAGCGAATATGCAAAGGACAAGGGCTACAGAATATTGCTCATTTCTATCTTCGACGTTATGAACCATATTGATGTGGTTGAACAGAAGATAAAGGATTTGGTTGCTGGCGGCGATGTTCCCGAATTCGAGGAAGGCGAAGCATTCGTTCCTATTAATTTATTCATTTCGAAAAACATACCTGGTCGCGAAGAATTCACCGTTCCGATTCATGTTGACATCAACATTGTAAGCAACGACATTCTCGACATCGAAAAGTTCCGCCAGTGGAGACCCGACTTCAACGACGCACAGTTTGTGCTTGAAGATGAAAAGTATGTCTGCGGATGGGAAATCGAAAAAATGTCGAAGTCGATGTACAACGTTCAGAACCCCGACGACCTTGTAGAACGCTACGGAGCCGATACCTTGAGACTTTACGAAATGTTCCTCGGTCCTGTCGAGCAGGCTAAACCATGGGACACCAACGGAATAGAAGGTGTTGCAAGGTTCATAAAGAAGTTCTGGCGTATGTTCCACGATGAGGACAATAATTTCTGCATTTCGGATGAAAAGGCTACGCCTGCAGAACTGAAGACTTTGCACAATACCATCAAGAAAGTTACCGATGACATTGAAAGGTTCTCGTTCAACACCTGTGTAAGCTGCTTCATGATATGCTGCAACGAACTTGGCAAGTGCAACAAGCGCGAAATCCTTGAACCGCTCTGCGTTCTCATTTCGCCGTACGCACCGCATATCGCCGAGGAACTGTGGCACGAATTCGGGCATGACACATCTGTTACCAAGGCTCAGTGGCCAGAATACAACGAGGCTTACACCAAGGAAACCACCTTCACTTACCCGATTTCGTTCAACGGAAAGATGCGTTTTAACCTTGAGCTTCCGCTCGACATGGACCCGAAGCAAATAGAGGATACTGTCATGGCTAACGATTACACCAAGAAATATACCGATGGAAAGCAGGTTGCAAAGGTTATCGTTGTTCCGAAGAAGATCGTGAACATCGTTGTAAAATAAAAATAATAGGTTGTTATTATGTATAGTGTCGTGCCATGGTACGACACTATTTTTTATTAATGTCCGCTAAACGCTCTTTGGTCATTCCGGAAAGTAGAACGAACAGCAAAAGGAACGTTGCTTGTGAGTTCACTTGTCCGGAATCTGCTTTCTAATAATCCGTTAACAGATTGCTCGCAGGCTTCGCGAGGTTGCAAGCAACGTTACGGATAGCAGTCTTCACAATGCTCCCCGTTCCGTATCGCGTGTTACGACTAGCTTCCGTACCTTTAGCTCACGATACGAAGTGAGTAAATGACGAGCCACTTTATTAATGTTATCGTCTAAATGCTTGATAATATGTACAATTACATGTGTTGTCCTTTTTTAGTGGACACCAATGATAAACTTATTTTATGTGGTTGATTTTTATAACAGCACCGAGGCATTGTTTTTTTATTGATTTAGCATCGAACTTGAATGTGGATGTACCCGAAACATTGGCTTCGTCGAGGGAGAAAGTCTTAGGTCCCATAACCTTGAACAGACGTTCTGCGTAGTCGCCTGATGTCTTTGCCATACGGTTGCGAATTTCATCGATATTCAGGGGAACACGGCTGTAAAGTACATATATGTAGTCGGTTCCGGTCTGGTCGTCCATCTGGATGAAGTGTCGTTCGTCGGGGACTGCTATGCGGCTGTCGCTGTAGTCGAGCAGCGGACTTATCAGTCGGCACTGTGGGAATATGTTATATACTTCGTTGGTGAGGTCGGTTCCGAATACATAAACGTAGGCAGGCGAATTGTTTTCTACATATATTCTGAAGTAAGTGCCCGATTGGTATGATTTCGATATGTTTATGGTTTTGTCGCGTATTGTGCCCTGCATTGCAGTGTTGTCGCCAAGGATAATGCTTATGCTGCCGGCGAAATTGTTTACATCAACCTTGTTGCCGTCTGGAGTCTTTATCTTGTCGACGCTAATTACCTTTACGCCGCGGTCCTTTGCGTTGTTCTTTGGTGCGTCCTTTATTCCGAGACTTTCGTTCATGTGTTTCATATTGTCTTCGTACGACATGTTGCTTACATACTGGAATGCTGCCGAGTTGCGCGATTTTCTTTCTTCCTCCATGTAGCGGTAGTCTTCGGCGGTATAGTCGCTGTCCTTGTAGCCCTTCCATGCACCATTGTCGCCATCCTGATACAAAATGTTGTACGAAGAATAGTTGCTATTGTCATCGATGTTGCTATCGTTGTTGTCATTGTTGTTATCGTTGTCGATGCGATAGTCGTCGCCATCGACAAAATTGTCGAGGTAGTCGTAGTCAACGGATAAGAAATCGTCGAGACCGAGGTCGTCGAAGGTGTAATCTACATTATTGCTGTCGTTTCCGTCGTTGTAATCGTAATTGTTGTTATTGTTGTTGTCGTCGTAATAGTTATAGTCGTTGTTGTTGTAGTCGTTGTTGTCGGCGTAATCGTAGAAGTTTGTCGAGAAGTCGAGGTGGTCGGTATTAGTATCGATCTTTGAGTTGTTTATCTGCGTATTTATTTCGAAAGCGTAGTAAACCCACCATGCAAAATGGTAGTAAGTAATCCAGAAATAGCCATTTAGACCCCAGTCGGTGCCCCAGCTGTTTTGGACAAGGAATGCGCCACCGTTGAATTTTGTATCGTCGTATGCGACTACTGCCATGGCGTGACCGCCGTAGTTCAGGGTAGCTTGTTCATTGCTGGCAGGTTGCCATAGTCCGTCGCTACGTAAGCCGGTTCCGTTCGAGAACGAAAATGCACAGTTGAAAGCTATAAGCACGGGCTTGCCTTCGGCGAGACTTTTCTTTACTTTTTCGACCTTGTACGAATATCCGCCTGCCCATTGGTAGTACAGTTTTGTGAATCCCAAGATTCTATTTTGTGATGCTTTTTGTTTCCATGCAGTAGGAACATCGGAGGTGTTTATACATGCTGGATTCTGCGGATATTCGCTTAATTTTACCGAGCCAGTGTTCTTTAGCCATGCGCATGCGTCGGCAATGTCGGTTCCGGCGGCGCAGTTTTGTGTGCTTTGTCTAAGTATGTTGACGTATGTATATGCTGGAAGATAGGCGTTTTCGGTAATTTTCTTACGGTCTGTTATTCCGTTGCGCATTGCCCACGACATCGTTGCTATGCAGTATGTCGACGACCATGCGGTACATGTGCCGGTTTGGCCTTGGTTTCCAGGGACTGGTGTCCATTTCTGAAGCGATACCGCCTTTGGCAGGTTGGAATATACATCGCGTGTGTTTGATGCCTTTTCTGGCAGACGTTTTGCTGCTACTGTATCGACAACGCAACCAGTAAAATGCTGTCCAAATGTGCTAATCGAAGCAAACAGGACTGCAACAAATAATATCAAAGCTCTCATGCTGTTTTATTGTTTTGTATTATTATTTCTTGAAATAAAAGTCACCGAATATTGAGGAATTTTCCCAAGGAATTTGTTGCTGCTGGCTTATTTCGTAAACCCTTGAGCGAACTTTCTTGAAGACATCTTCTATTTTTATTCCTGGCTGGGTTATTTCCTGAGCCAGTTGCTCGGTGTAAAGGCCGTTGCTTCCGCTGCCGTCCGATGCTACATTGCCTGGCGATGTGGCAAATGCGATAAAAGTGCCTCTCGGAGCGTTTACTGCGGCAAGACCGCCATTATTTATCGCTCTCATGTTTGCGAATGGATTGTTGCGGCAAGCATCGAGGATTATGATGTTCAGGTCGTTTTGGGCGTATTCCATTTCTCCAAGTACGCGCTTCAGGTTTACGCATTCGAGCTCTACATCCTGCTGTTTTGTAATGTTTGCTGTAATTGGGACGAGGTAGTTCTCGCCGTTTACCTGTAATCCGTGGCCTGCGTAGAAAAATAATCCGACAGCCTTTTCTTCGGTAAGCTTGTTCCCGAATTCACGTATCTTAGAAATCATTTCGTTTTGCGAAAGGTCGGTGTACACCATTGTTTCGAAGCCGAGTGAACCTAGGGTTTCGCCCATAAGTCTGGCATCGTTTGACGGGTTGTTGAGCGCACCGATGTATTGGTAGGCTCCGTTGCCAATGATAAGTGCAAGTCGTTTTTCGCTCGATACATTGTCGCTTTTGTTGAGGGTAACGCGTCGCGCATCGGTTGTTGTAGTTCCGCCTGCGTTCTTGACGATAGCCTTTATTTCGTTTTGTCCAGGTTCGAGGTCTATTTCATATTCGAAAGTATAGTCGCACTGGCTGGAAACTACTGTAAAGCCCCTGTTCGACTTCTTTGCCTTTACGACTCCGTTTACCGTTACGGTAACTTCGTCGATGCTTGCTTTTGAGGCAACGCAAAGTTTTACTGTTTGCTTGCTGCTGGTAGTCTCCATGTCGCTCTGTGCAGGAGCCAACCATGTCACGATAGGCTTGGCAACGCTGACATCTTCGGTCTTCTTGACTTCAAGTTCGCCATTTTTGAAAGTGCCTTCTTCCTTGGAGCCATCGGCGTGGTAAAAAACGCCTTTGCCAGTCATTTCACCGTTAACGAAGCTACCAATGTATCTTTCGCCGGAGTCGCGGTCCTCGAGTGTTCCTTGTCCGTTTGCCATCCCGTTTTTAAAATCGCCGACATAGTAGTTTCCATTATATAGGTCAAGCATTCCTTTCCCCGATGGTACCCCGTTGACGAGGTTTCCGTAGTAGCGGCCATTGGCGGTAAGCTTTATTCCGAATCCGTTTTTCGAACCGAAGATGACGTCGAACTGGTTTTCGTCCATTTCGCTTACAAACTCGTCGTTGTTCCAGATACCTGAATATTTTGTATTGGTTTCGGTGTCGAACAATACACCTTGTCCGTGTCGTGCTCCGTTTTTAAGCTGTCCGTAGTACACCGAACCGTCGCTCCAAATAAGTGCTCCGTATCCGTCGAGGGCACTTCCTTTCATGTCACCAATGTAGTGTGCCAGTCCGTTGCGCTCTTCGGGTTTGTATGTGGCCAGTATGTATCCGTTTGCTTCGTCGTCGACCCATGATCCGTCGAAGATTTCGTCGTCGGCATTGTACAAAGTGCCTTGTCCATGGCGCTTGCCATTTTTGAACGAGCCTTCGTAGTATGAGCCGTCGTCGTAGATAAAAATGCCGTATCCGTTTGTGCAGTCGCCACTTATGCAGCCGTACTGGTTGGTAACTTCGCCTAGGTAACGACCTTCTTCCCATATTCCTTCTTGTTCCGAACCGTCGGGATTTACTAATATTCCATAGCCGTTGTATTTACCATTCTTGAATTCACCAGAGTAAGCAGAACCGTCGTTTTTTACAAGCAAACCTTGTCCGCTGGGCTTTCTCTGAATGAAATTGCCTTCGTAGTACGAGCCATCGTCGTATATGAAAACACCGTATCCCGAAATGCAGTTGCCGTTGATGCAACCCTGGATGTTGTCGTCTACTATTTCATCATGCTGATATATGCTTATTTCCGAATTGCCTTCGTTGTCGAAGTCGGTTCCGATACCATGACGTTCCCATTCCTGCCAATGTCCTACATATCGGCTACCGTCAGCCCAGATGTATGTACCCTGACCATTTGCAGCATTGTCCTTGAAATTGCCAATATACATGTTGCCGTCTTTAAAAAAGTATGAGCCGAAACCGTTGAAATCGTCATTCTCGAAAAAGCCAACGTAGCGGTCGCCTCCCTCAATGCTGTATACTCCGTATCCGTCGTCGCAATTACCGCTCAGACAATTGGGGTCAACTTCTTGTGCCAGAACATTGCCAGCGATGAGGCATGTCAGTGCAAACGCGGTGATTTTTATGTCTTTAAATATGGTTGTTCCCATTTTTTATCTCTTAAAAATTAAGCGACAAAATTAAGGAAATATTCAATAGGTTGTGTTTATTATTCAATGGTTTCGATATAGAAGCTTACCGGACGAAATCCGTCGTTGCAGGAAATCATTGCCGAGTTGGGATTTTTCATCCAGCCGTCGTAGAAATTTCCACGACCTGAGGCAAGTTCGCCGACAAACCATTTCATCGATTCCCATGCGCTGTCGCAAAGACCGTCGGGTTTTTGCCCGTCGGTCGAAATCCAGCTTTCGCCTTCGGAAATGTCGCAGGCATGTTCAATCGGATTTTCGTACTTTGCCGAAAGGTCGGGGTAGGATGCCTTTCGTATGGCTGTGATTTTAACTTTTTTCATTTGCCAATTGCTTTTAATTCGTCGGTTTGTTCCTTTTTGGGCAGTTTCTTTACCACTTCGGCAAACGAGTGGTTGATGAGCTTGCATAGCAGTTCGTCGTTTACATCGCGGTTGAACCAAATCTGGTTCCAGTACTGCTTGTTCCAATGGTAAGCCGGCTCAATTGCCATATAGTGGTCGCGTAGCTCGACGGCATAGTCGGGGTCGCATTTTACAACGCCAAGTTCGGGATTGTCGAGGGCTATGCAGGCGAAGATTTTGTTCTTCACACGAAAAACCAGTACGGTTTCGTCAAAGGGAAAATCCTCGGTGGTGCAGGGAAGTGACAAGCAATATTCACGGAATTTCTCTATGTCCATAGCTATTTGGCTTTAGAATATTTTTTTATGTCGATGTCAACTTTTTTCAGGCATTTTTCCTTTGACATTGCATTGGGGTTGGTACCTGGAAGTCCTTGAGGGATAGGTTGTCCGATTTGTTCGAAAAGCCAAACCCAGTAGGGTGGGAAAGTGCCGTCGTCTGCCTTGAAGTTCATAGGAGCTTCGCTGAAAAGGTGTTCGCCTTTTTCGTCGATGTAGGAGTTGCGGACAAGTTCGCTGCAGTATTGCTCGTCGTTGTCGGGCAGGAAGTATAGGTCGTAGCCGCGACCAGTAAACTGCTTGGCATTTTCGACATACTTTGCGGCTTGGTTGTTGTCGCTCAGGCGCATGATGTCCATTTGTGGCAACGAGCCGTCGTTGAGTGTGAAGTCGCAGAAGAAAGTGTCGAGCGGGTGGCGGTCAACGCCGTGAGCGAGGGTGGCATCGATAATCCAGACGCTGTCGTTGGCGACTTCGGCTATTGCCACATGTATGTAGTTTATTCCAACGCTGTCGCCGGTTGCCGATACTATTGCCGAACTCATGTCGGTAGTGTCGGTCATGTAGTCGAGCGGAAGGCCTACGAATACGAGGTCGCCGGTCTGAAGTTGTTCTGTTTGTGCTTCGGCAGGTTCTGCCTTTTCTGCATTCCGGTTGCAGGCTACAAGCAAAATAGTTGCGATGATGGCAAGAGCGAATATAAATTTGTATCGTTTCATTGTATGTTTAAATTTTCTTAAGTGTAATGACCGTAATTTCTGCATTTGCACCAATCCTTACGGGCAGAGTACATCCTAGACCAACATTTATGTACATTGTCTGGTCGCCTTCATCGTAGCGACCATCGGTGTCGGTGAAAGTCCATGAGGCAGGTGTCCAGCCGAAAAGTTTTATTTGTGCGGCGTGGGTGTGTCCGCAAAGGCTGAGCGGAATATCGGTTTGTCTGACCACTTCGCCGCGCCAGTGGCTTGGGTCGTGGGTGAGAAGTATGCGGAATCCGTCGGTGCCTTGCATCGCCTTTGGCAGGTCGCCCATATCAATGGTGCGGAAACCTTGGTTCGAGCAGTTTTTATTGTCAACACCGATGATGGTTATCTTCTGACCGTTGCGCTCAATCGTGAAGTTGTCGTTGCGGAGCAAATGCCAGCCAAGAGTGTTGCGCTGCAGACTATCAAGACGTGCGACTGCATTTTCGCGGCTGAAAGTCGTATCTCTGCGATGCCTATATATTATAAAGTCGTGGTTGCCGAGTATGCTGGCAATACCGTCCTTGGCTTTTATCTGTTTCAGCGTTTCAACGTATGGCTCGGCTTCTTCCACGCCCAGGCTCACCAAGTCGCCGGTAAAGCAAACAAGGTCGGGGTTTTGTGCGTTGATGGAATCGACAAACCGCTTGAGCTGTTTAGGGCTATCATCGAAAGTGGAAAGATGCAGGTCGCTGATATGGACAATCTTGTAGCCGTCGAATTCGGCAGGAATGTCCTTGTGCGAGTAGTCCCACCTATTGATGTCGAGTTTGAAGCGACCGAAGAAATATCCGTAGGCGAGTACAATCCACGCGAAAGCCACAAGTCCGAAGGCAGTCCACCCGAAAGGCGCGTAGGGCATGGAGTAGTGGAAGCATTTTGCGATAAGCCATAGGACAAACCATAAGATGTTTGGCACTGCGGTAAAAACAATGCTTATGGCGAAAAGTGAAGCGAGCATCATGCCTAACATAGGGCGATTTTGTTATTTTTTGTCCAGTTCCTCGAACACCGAATTGTTGCTGACAAATTCGGGTACAATCTTTTTCATCTCGGCTACAATTTCCATATCGTTCCTGTTAGGTGCAATCTCGATGAGGTGCTCTATCGGCTTTGCAATTTCGGAATGGTCGTACACACGGACTTTTGCAACCATTATCTTATTGTTTTCGGTCGGGATTGTATTTTCCTTGGTTGCAAGCAGTTCCTCGTACAGCTTTTCGCCGGGACGAAGTCCTGTGTATTTAATTTCGATGTCGGTGCCAACTTTCAGTCCCGACAGCATGATCATCTTTTCTGCCAATTTTGCAATTTTCACGGGCTGTCCCATGTCGAAAATGAATATTTCGCCGCCTTTGCCCATGTTCCCTGCAATAAGTACAAGCTGGCAGGCTTCGGGGATTGTCATGAAGAAGCGTGTAATCTCTGGGTCGGTGACTGTTATAGGACCGCCATTTTCAATCTGCTTGCGGAAACGCGGAATTACCGAGCCGTTTGAACCTAAAACATTGCCAAAGCGCGTTGTTATGAACTGAGTTGTGACATTTTCGGCATTGTTGAGCGACTGGGTGTAAATTTCGGCAATTCGCTTGCTTGCACCCATTACATTTGTTGGATTCACGGCCTTGTCGGTGCTAATCATCACAAACTTTCCAACATTGTGCCTTACGGCAGTGTCGGCAAGAATCTTGCTACCCATCACATTTGTAATCACAGCTTCAGACGGATGGTTCTCCATCATCGGCACGTGCTTGTAGGCGGCTGCGTGGTAAACTATTTCGGGATTGTACTTGCTGAATACTTGCTCTACCAGAACCTTGTCCCTGACATCTCCGATAACAATTACAATGCTGTTGAACCTATAGTCTTCGCGGATTTCAAGTTCGATGTCGTACAAAGGCGACTCGGCGCAGTCGAACATAATTATTTGTTTCGGGCTGAATCTTGTCAGTTGCCGTACAATTTCGCTTCCGATTGAACCTGCAGCGCCAGTGACCATAATGACCTTACCGCTTAAGTTGCGGTTCATGTCTTCCGAATCGATATGTATTTCAGGCCTTTCGAGAAGGTCTTCTATCTTGAATTTCCTTATCTGGTTTACTGAAAGTTCACCATTTACCCATGTTGATACTTCTGGGATTGTACGGATTTCTACATTATGAGCCATGCAGATTTCCAGTACAAAGTTCTTTCGTGCAACCGATAGGCTTCGTTCCGAAATTATGAGCAGCGAAACATTCCTTTCCTCAATGATACCTTCCAAGTCCTTAATGTGGTAAATCTTTATACCGTCTATTTTGTTTCCTGCGACTTTCTTGTGGTGCTCGATGAAGCCAACAACTCTGTACTGTGAGCGCCTGTCGCGTTCGATAGCCCTCTTGGTGGTCTGCGCAAGCGCTCCCATACCATATATAAGTACATTGTTGCTTGCTTTGGGCTGACCGTTGTAGTCGGTGTAAAGAATCTTTATCAGAAGCCTTGAAAATATTAGTGTAGAGGCGGATATGAAAGTGTCGATTATGAGTATTGACAATGGAACTATATATTTCCCGATTATTGCAAGGGTAATAATGTCGGCAAGCACCAATGTTGCAGTACCGCAAGAAATTACAATGACAATTCTGATAATGTCGTGTGTTCCTGTAAACCTTACCATTCCGGAGTATGTCTTGCCGATAAAGAAGGATATTGCCCTGATGAGAGTTATCGTTATTATTCCAATCGGCATAAACAGCCTTTCTGTGTCTGGAATATGGAAATTGAACCTTAAATAGTATGCAAGCATTATCGATGCGAAGCAAATGACTATATCGATAAGGAATACTACCCATCGTGGAGTGATTCGGCGCAATATGTTTATGTTGGGTATCATGATTTTCTTAGTATTATTACTCTTTGTTTGTCATTGTAAAGTTCATTGAATCCGTATGTATTGCAGATGTATTCAAGGCTTTTTTCTCCGTAGAAGCATACATGTGTAGGGTCGTTCTTGTAGTACCAGTTGCAGAAATCTGTTGTGTCGGTCACAAATTCTGTCATAATGCCTAAAATGCCACCTGTGTTCAGAATGCTGCAGATACGTTTCAGTTCGTCAGCAGGGCGGAAGAAATGTTCGAAGCATTCGGTTGCAAAAACAAAATCGTATTTTCTTTCTGTATTTATTTCGGGGAAGAAAAAAGGGTCGTAGTAGTTGCATTTTAGACCTTTTATTTCAGACAACTGCGCTAATACCGGATTCGGACCGCATCCGTAGTCTATGCCCGTCATTCCTGCCGACAGGTATTGCATTGCTGGTTCGATTATGCGGTTAAGGAATTGGACATATCCTTCATTTTCGATGCTATTCTGGTGAAATGAGTAGCGCTTTTTCTCGTCGTCGGCAACAAGATGGTCTTTTTCGTCCATATATACAAGTCCACAGGTGCCACATTGGTAATATGTTTTCCCGTTTGCGGAAAACGATTTTTCTGTGGAACAATTGCATAATGGACAATTCATGGCTATTCCTCGTTGTCGGCAAGTTGCACACGCAGTCCCATGTCCATTATTCCCACAAGGTTTTCGGTGCGCATGGCCTGATTGTATTCGACATGATATTTCCCAGGAGTTGCGAAGCGAACATTTTTCTTCCACAATATCTGGTTGTCCCAGATGTCGCCAAGTCCGCTACCTGTCCATTTGCCATGTTCATCGGCAAGCTGGCATTCAACGGTATCAACTGCTTTTAATCCGCTTGGCGACCATGAGTTTATGAAAAGCCATAGATTGCTATACGGATATTGGTTGGCATGGCGGACATTTATGTATATGTCGTGCAAGGCGGTGGTGTCGCTGACTTCGAATTCGAAGTTCAGCGGTTTCGATGAGCTCCATGTATAGTCATCGATTTCAACATATTCCTCGTATACCTTGTTGCTGTCGCACGATGCAAGTATCGTGGCGACTAATGCTATGGTTATGAATAAGATGCTTCTTCTCATGCCTGTTCCTTTTGATTGTTGTCTTTTGCTGGCATAGTTTCTTCTGCAGTCTTTTGCTGACCATCCTGCGGTTTGCCAGGCTTCCTGTTGTTGTTCTTGTTGCGGTTCTTGTTTTTCTGCTTTGGCTTCTTTGCCTTGTCGAAGCGGGTAATGCTTTCGGAATTAAGCTCGTCGGTGTATGAAATCGAGCGCGAACCTGTCTTTTCCATCTCGAATACATTTTCAGGAAGTATGCCTTTCTTGTTCTGTTCCAAGATGTCTTTTACTGTATCAACATCGAGTATCTTAATTGTGGGTATGTCGTTAATGCGTACCTCGTAGTACATCTGCTTCTTGAAGATGTCGTTCTTGATGTGGTGGGCATCGCCTTCCTTCGTACGCAGTACCGAGGCGTTTTCGGGGAAGTCCTTGCGTGCGTCGAGGTAAACGCCGAGTTCGTAGTTGAGACAGCATTTCAGCTTGCTGCATTGTCCTGCCAGTTTCTGCGGATTAAGCGTAAGTTCCTGCAGACGAGCCGAGTTGGTTGATACCGAGTTGAAGTCCGACATCCAAGTGGTGCAGCAAAGTTCGCGTCCGCATGGACCTATGCCACCGATTCTGCCTGCTTCCTGACGTGCACCTATCTGCTTCATCTCGATGCGGATGTGGAATTCCTCTGCCATACGCTTAATGAGTTCGCGGAAATCAACGCGTTCTTCGGCGATATAGTAGAATATTGCCTTGGTCTTGTCGCCCTGGAATTCGGTGTCGCCAATTTTCATCGACAGGTTCAGTTCCTCGGCTAGTTCGCGTGTGCGGAGCATTGTCGGGCGTTCGAGCGCGATTGCTTCCTGCCATTTCTTGATGTCGTTGGCGCGTGCCTTGCGGTATATTTTCTTTATTTCGGCAAGGCGAAGATTCTTTATCTTTCTCATCTGGTAGCAGGCGATCTGGCCTATTGCCGAAACAATTCCTATGTCGTGTCCGGGTGAGGATTCCACAGCTACGATGTCGCCAACCTGCAGCGGCAGGTCAAGGTTGTTTTCGTAGATGCCTTTTCTGGTGTTCTTGAATCTTACTTCAACATATCTCGATTGGGCAAGCGGGTCGTTGATGTCGGCAAGCCAGTCGTAAACGTTCAGCTTGTTGCAGCATCCTTTTGCCGAAAACGAGCAGTTGTTTTCGTCGCAATTTTCAGTTGGGATATTTATAATTCTGTCTTCCATGTTATTTACGTATTATTCTCATTATGTTGAACGCTGTGTCGGCAAAAATTATCTCCGAGTTGCCGTTGCGTTCTATCTGGTAGTATGCTGTGTTTAATATTGTCATGAAATCGTTTGCATTGCGCTCGTTGATGAACCTTGCAAATTTTCCAGAGAAATTTTCCTCCTCCCTTGTAAGGTAGGCAGTATTCCTGTTGACGTTGAAAGCAAAGTTTTCCCTTACCATTATTAGGCAGTAGTTGATGAAACTTTTTTGCCTTTCGCGCGAAAGTTTTGAGATGTTCTTTGCAAAATCGAGGGTGTCTTCGATATTTCTGGAATAGCAAAGTCTCATCAGCGAAATGAAGTTCTCGAAGTTGAATTCGTTTTCTTCGTCGTGTTCGAGTTGTTGTCTGGCTTCGAGGAAACTGCCGTTGCTAATTTTAACGACATCGTTGGCTTCTTCTTCGCTGATGCCGTATTTTTCAACAAGCGCTTGTTTCAGCGGTTCGTCGGCGATTCCGAGGACTTTTATAGGTTGTGTGCGCGACTGTATTGTCGGCAGAATGTCCTCGCGGTTGTTGCTAACGAGCAGGAACACGGTGTTGTGAGGAGGTTCTTCGAGAATTTTCAGGATCTTGTTGGCGCACTCGGTGTTCATTTTTTCGGGCAGCCAGATTATCATCACCTTGTAGTCCGATTCGTAGGTTTTGAGGCTTATTTTCTTTATTATCGATTCCGATTCGGCTGCATATATCATGCACTGCTTGTTTTCGCTTTGCAGGTTGTTGGACCAGTCGCGGTACGAAAAATAAGGGCTTTTGTTCACCATTGGTCTCCACAGGTCCAGGTAGGTGTCGCTTGTGGCCTTGTTTTGCGCGCCCTGTGTTATGTATGGGAACACGAAATGCAGGTCTGGGTGTACGAGTTTCTGGTACTTCAGGCAGCTTGGGCAAACGCCGCAGCTGTCGTTCTCCTCCTTGTTTTCGCACGACAGGTACTGGGCGAAAGCAATGGCAAGTGCCATTTTGCCTATTCCCGGTATACCGTAGAAAAGGTAGCTGTGGCTAACGCGGTTTTCCTTGTATGCCTGCACGAGCTTGCTCTTTATTTCGTCCTGTCCTATAACGTCTTTGAATCTCATTCCTGCAAAATTTGAAACAAACTGCAAAAATAATAAAAAAATATGATTTACGCGGGGCGATTTTTGAATTGACGATTTTTTGTGTGGCGCCATGGCGCGATTATGCAATCATCAAATTATCAACCTTTAGCTCAGAGTAAGCTAAATCCCTCAAATTATCAAATCCTTGAACATATAGTTGCTTGTATTTTTATCTTTTATAAAAGAAGAAAATGTTATTTTTTATGATTTTATCTTTTATAAAAGAAATTCGGTATTTTGCATCGAATAAAAGACAACTATCCCAAATATGTCATATCTATGCCCCCCTTGCTTTCTCGTAGCGATGCCGATGGTGTTACGCACTTGCATCTGCGTCGATTCCTTGTTGAAGGGCTATAATATCAAATCTTCAAATCTTAAAACTGCGAGGCCAAAAACATTTTGGGCTGACAGGCTGACAGGCTTGAAGGCTCACAGCCGTTTGTACAGGCGCAATTCATTGCGTCTCAGAAACGCGAAGCATAGAAGCAGCGCAGCGAGAAACGGCTTTTAGCCTTCTAGCCTTTTCGTTCCAAAATAAAATCGTAAATCGTACCTCGTAGATCGTAAATAATCCTTATATTTGTTCCGTGAATTTTAACATATTGTCTAACTGAAATTTGTAACTACGAAACAGAGATAACGAAATTGTAAATTATTGAAATAAAATAAAAAAGCGTTTTTGCTTTTGTTCCCAACTTGAAATCTCGCAAATTTTAGGTACTACGGAAGAAGGTGAAAATGCTCGCGGTTTATCCGTGGGCTTTTCTTATTTGTAGTACAGGTATGCGAGAACCTCAAGTTGAATAAGAGTTAAACGAAGCCCACTTTTTTTGAAACTTAATTAATAATCGTCGTTTTGGGTTTGCGGCACAAAAACAAAATAATTTTTATGAAGAAATTTTTTACACTTTTAATTTTTGCCGTCCTGTTTGGTGGCTATGCGATGGCAAATCCTGTGGATTCTATCATGGCGAAACAAGTGGGGAGGACATTTTTGGAATCACATGGAGTTAAAGATATTGAATTAGTGAATGTCGCAAAAAAAATTGGATTCACGAATTTATATATATTTAATGGTACAAATAGCAGTTGCTTTGTAATTGTTGCTGCGGACGATAGAGTACAACCGATATTGGGCTATTCGGAAGGAAATACATTTGGAATCAGTAATTTGCCAGCAAATGTGTTATTCTGGATAATGGAATATGAAAACCAGATAGTATATGCTATTACAAAAAATAGTGAACCGTCAGAAGAAATAACATCGGAATGGAATACTTTGAAAAATGGTGATGTTATAGCTCCAAAATCAACTAGAGCGGTTGGTGCATTGATAACAACACATTGGGACCAGTCTCCTTATTATAACGATTTGTGTCCAACATCTTATTTAGGAATATGGCAATGCCCTACAGGATGTGTTGCAACCGCAATGGCTCAGGTTATGAAATATTGGAACTATCCTGCAAATGGAAAAGGATGGCATTCTTATGATTGCAATTATTATGGCACTCAATCTGCAAATTTTTCAGGAACTACCTATGCTTGGAATTATATGCCAAACCAGTTAACAGATGCAAGTTCAGCTACACAGGTAAATGCTGTGGCAACCTTAATGTATCATTGTGGGGTAAGTGTAAATATGAATTATGGAAGAAATGAAAGCGGTACACCTACATCTGATGTTGCCGATGCACTAAAAAATTATTTTAGATATGATAATGGAATTCGTTTTGTAGAGAAGAATAATTACACACAAAGCAGTTGGATTACATTGCTTAAATCAGAGTTGGATGCAGGGCGACCTATGGTATATAGAGGGCGTGGAGAACTAGGTGGACATTGCTTTATATGTGACGGATATAACAATAGCAACTATTTTCATTTCAACTGGGGATGGAGCGGTTATTGTGACGGGTACTATTCAATAACAAATCTTGCACCAGGAGAAGGTGGAACTGGAGCAGGAAATGGTGATTATACAAACAACCAAGCTGCTGTTATTGGGATTCAGCCATCGCAACAAACTGGCCCTCAACTGGTAATGAGGCAGACATTACAGGTAAATGATGCTGATTGGGGTTATAATATTACAGGCAATCTGCAAGTTTTAAATGCAGGAAATTATGATTTTAATGGGCAGTTGGCAGTTGCTGTTTTAAATGAAGAGTACATGGCGTTAACTGGTCAAAGGTGGTATGGGGCAATGTCTCCAGATGAATATGCAGATGCTGATATTAGTATTAGTGGCGGTACACCTCTAGTTCCAGGAAGCTATATTGCTGTAGCTGTATATTCTGAGGATGGCAATGACTGGGATATTATTCCTAACGGACAGAATGCCTATTCATCAGTATATTTCAACGTTAATAGTTTTGGCCAACTGGAAACAAACTCTGAATTTTCAAATACAACTTTTGTACAAGGAGAAACGACAACTATAAATGTAGATGTTCTAAATGTAAGTGAAAGTACATTTTATGGTCAAATACTTCTTAGTTTGACCGATATTGAGGATGGGTCGTATGTTCAGCATATACAAATTGCTGATATAACCAATGGATTACAATCCAATTATCACTATACTAATGGAATTAATTTTACTGGAGTTATTAACGTTGCCCCTGGTACATATTTAATGGAGTTAGCATATCAAAATTCTGGAGAAACAGAATGGTATTATGTTGGTAATAACAATTATGATAATCCTGTTTTTGTGACAGTAATTGAACCGCCGACTTTGTCTGTAAATCCAGGCACTTTATCTTTTTCACAATCAGGAGGAAGTCGTCTTGTTGAAATATTAGGTAATGTCGAGTGGACAGCGGCAACATCAGATTCTTGGTTAAGAATATCTCCAAGTTTTGGCTTTGGAAGTAGCCAAATGATAATTACAACAGAAGCAAATAATAGTGATTCAGAACGCAGTGCAACAGTAGCCATAACATCTGGCGATTTGTCTGCCGTTATATATGTAACACAGAACGGATTAGAAGACACGAATGCAGATTGTCTTGTGCAGCACCAAGAACGATTTGTTTCTACAGACACAATATATAGAGTTTCAAGTAACGGAGGATATGTGTGCGGTTCAAACACTTACGATGCAAATCAGGCAAAAGCAGAATGGTTTCAATTGTCAGGTAACTATAATGTTAAAAGCGTAGATTTTAAATATGCAATAGATGGTAATAACGGTAGTGTAACTTTTAAAATATGGGATGACAATTTAGGATATCCTGGTGCAGAATTGGCGAGCAAAACGGTTAACCTTTCGACCTTGTATTCTGCTGCTACCAACGACAATGGAACAAGAACTGGTATTTATACATGGGTATTATCGTCACCAGTACCAATTTCGGATAGATTTTTTGCAGGAATAGATGTGTCTGATGTTGGTAGCAATTTCGGTTTATATTCAACAACAGAAGGTGGTGGTTATGATGAAGCATACGAATTTGTTAATGGTTCTTGGGATTATATTGAATCAGATTGGAATCTCGACATTTCCATGTATATACTTCCAACTGTATGTCCAAGTAGGCTTCGCGTTGATCCTGATTCTATTGTTTTTGAATCACATAGTGAAACAAAGACTGTGTCGTTATTCAGCAATACCAATTGGACTGCATTTTGTTCTGCCGATTGGCTTACTATAAGTCCAGAAAGCGGAAGTGGAAATGAAACAATTACTGTAGCTGCTGAGGAAAACACATCAACAGAGTCAAGGTCTGCCACTATTATAGTTTCAGGCACAAATGTCGAAACAAAAACGATTTCTGTAACGCAAGCAGGATTCGTATATACATTAGATGTTGACACGACACCACTTGAGTATGCGTTTAGTGGAGGAAGTAAGGTCATCAATATTACAAGTAACACTTCGTGGAGAATTTCGACTTCAGTAGATTGGATTACAATTAGCCCAACAACAGGAAGCAATGTTGGAAGCATTACCATAATAGCAATGCCAAACGATGACACAAATTCACGCACAGCAATCGTTTCTATTTCTGGCGAAAATGTAGAAACGAAGACAATTTCGATAACTCAAGCAGGTTTTGAATATATATTGACTGTCAGTCCGCAAATACTTAGCTTTATTGCCGATGGTGAAACAAAAACTGTCTCTGTAAATAGCACCACCACTTGGAGCGCAACGAGTTCGGCAGATTGGCTTAGTGTTACTTCAACAAGCGGAAGCAACAATGGAACTTTAATTGTTGTGGCAAATACAAATACATCGCCACAACAACGAACTGCTACTATTACTGTTTCTGGGGAAAATGTTGATTCCAAGACAATTGCCGTAGTTCAAGATGGTTACGTTTATACATTAGAAGTCTCGTCTGCAAGTCTTGACTTTGTTGCAGAAGGAGAGACAAAAACCGTTTCAATATCAAGTAACACCACATGGAATGTAACGAGTTCTGTAGATTGGCTTAATGTAACTCCAACAAACGGAAGCAACAATGGAACTTTAATTGTTGTGGCAACAGCAAATACATCGCCACAACAACGCATGGCTACGATTACTATTTCAGGTGAAAATGTTGATCCAAAGACAGTTGCTGTAGTGCAAGATGGTTTCGTTTATGCGTTTGAAATATCCCCTGCAAATTTAGATTTCGTCTCAGAAGGAGAGACAAAGATTGTTTCAATATCAAGCAACACTATTTGGAGCGCAACGAGTTCGGCAGATTGGCTTAGTGTTACCCCAGCAAGCGGAAGCAACAATGGAACTTTAATTGTGATTGCAGAAGCTAATGCATCTATAACACAACGGAGTGCTTTAATATTAATTTCAGGTGAGCATGTTGAAACACAATTGGTTTCTGTTGTACAAGCAGGTTACAATTATGTATTGGAAGTAAATCCGACATCGCTTAATTATATAGTTTCTGGCGAAGATAAAATTGTAACTATTACTAGCAATACATCATGGATGGTAACAAGCACAGCTAATTGGTTAACTGCTAGTCAAACAAGTGGTAGTAATAATGGCTCTTTTGTAGCAGTCGCTACAGAAAACACATTGCCACAAGTACGTACAGCATCTATTATTGTTTCTGGCGAAAATGTAGATGCACAAATAATTTCGGTAACACAAGATGGCACAACTACCTCAATTTGCGAAGAAATGATTGAAGAATTATCCCTCTTCCCCAATCCCACCACCGACATTCTCAACATCACATCATCGGAAACAATTTCGGAAATCGAGATTGTGAATGTGATGGGTCAGGTGGTAAGGCGCATTGAGGTAAACGCAGATAGTGTGGCTTGCGATGTGGAAGATTTGAAGGCTGGTGTTTATGTGGTAAGGATACACGGAACGGTTGTTTCCCAACGAAAATTCATCAAGGAATAATCGAAATGTTTGTGGAACAATATCGTAGGGGTAGGATTCAATCCTGCCCCTACGCATATATGTTCCGTCTCTTCCAGCGGATTCCATCCGCGCAATAGCCACACAACATACGATAATAGGACGGTTCAATGCCGTCCTTTTTTGTGCCCAATAATTGCGTTTTATCCAGCCCCCGAAGAAAACCTCATTTTTGCAAAAGCAAACGAAAGTTAATAACTTGCCTATTTTTGTAATATTTTGATTATTAATTATTTGTGTTAAAAAATAGCCGATATTTATTAACAATGGTGGGGAATAGTGGGTGATGGTGTTTTAAAGTGGGAAATTTTGTTTAATTTTGCACCGAATTTTGAATTGTAGATTATGTTTGTAGGTGAATACATAAGCAAGTTGGATAACAAGTGCAGGGTTATATTCCCCTCGCAGTTGAAACGGCAGGTTCCCGATGAGGAGCAGGCTGCAGCTTTTGTCCTCAAACGTGATATTTACGAAAAGTGCTTGGTGCTTTATCCTATGAGCGAGTGGAACCGTCAGACTGGTTTGCTGAAGAAAAGACTCAATCCTTTCAACCGCAAACATGCCGAATTCCTTCGCGAGTTCTATCGTGGCACTGCCGAGGTTTATCTCGACAACAACAGCCGTTTTCTGATTCCGAAAGCATTGCTCGACTACATTGGTGGCGAGAAGGAACTGGTTTTCGCAGGTCAGGAAGGCAAGGTCGAGATTTGGGCTAAGGCTGTTTACGAGCAGAAGTCGATGGGTAACGAAAGCTTTGCTGAACTTGCCGAAGATATACTTGGAGGCGACTTTATATTCTCGGAGGATTAGCGGATGAGTGAATATCATGTGCCGGTGTTGTTGAATGAGAGCGTTGATGGACTGAACATCAATCCCGATGGCATTTATGTTGATGCCACTTTCGGCGGCGGAGGACATTCTGCGGAAATTTTGTCGCGCTTGTCGGCAAAGGGAACTCTCGTGGCAATCGACCGTGACAGTGATGCTCACAATAACAAGATTGACGATTCAAGGCTGAAGCTGGTCTTTGGAAATTACCGTTATCTGCGCAATTATCTCGATTATTATTGCATAGAAAAGGTTGACGGCATTCTGGCTGACTTGGGCGTGTCGTCGCATCAGTTTGATGTTGCCGAAAGAGGTTTTTCGTTCCGTATGGGCGGAAAGCTCGACATGCGCATGTCGGAGCAGTCGTCGCGCACGGCTGCCGATGTGCTGAACAATGCCTCGGAGGACGACCTTTTCCGCATTTTCCGCAACTATTGCGATGTGCAGAATGTCGGCAAATTGGTAAAGTCGATTGTTGCCCGTCGCGAAAGCGAGCCATTTGGCGAGATTGACGATTTCGTAAATTTCCTTGAGCAATTTGCTCCGAAAAATCGTGAGATAAAATATTATGCGCAGATTTTCCAGGCCTTGCGCATAGAGGTAAACGACGAGATTGCTTCGCTTGGCGATTTCCTGACTGCCGCTCCGCAGGTGCTTGCAAAGGGAGGTCGTTTGTCGGTAATTTCGTATCATTCGATGGAGGACAGGCTGGTGAAGAACTTGATTCGCACCGGCAACATCGACGGTAACGACGAGCGTGATGTGTTTGGTCGTGCCGATTTGACATTGAAACCAGTAAACAGACAGGTAATAGTGCCCGATGACGATGAGATAGGAAGAAATCCGCGTGCAAAATCGGCAAAACTTAGAATAGCGGAAAGGGTGTAGGGCATGGATTTTATTAAAGGAGTACGCAGTGTTTTGTCGGGTGAGATAATAATGTCGAAGCTCACGAAGAGGAGAATCGCTATTATTGCCTTGGTGTTTGGACTAGCCGTGTTGTATGTGGTCAACCATTTTCATGGAATTTACATTTATCGCGAGATAAACAGGTCGGAGGAGCGTATTGAGAAACTTCGTGCCGAAGGTGTTGCCATACAGTCGGAACTGCTGAAAAAAACAAACCGCCGCAACAGCGTCATTTCGTTGCTCAAGACAAAAGGCTCTACATTGGAAGAGTCGAAGCGTCCGCCTCATAAGATTATATATGACTCCAAGAAGTCTGGCCGTAGAAAAATGAAAAAATGAAAAACAAGAAGAGAAATATAACGGTTCGCAATTCGTATGTATTCCTTGTGCTGGCTATTATTGTGTCGCTGGTGGTGATAGGTCGTATTGTTTACCTGCAACTTAGTACGCCAAAAGAAGAAAAGGAGAGCGAATGTGTCAGAACTAATGTTATAAAGCCCAAGCGTGGAGACATATATTCGAGCGATGGCAAATTGTTGGCGACTTCGGTTTGCTACTACGATACCTATCTCGACTTGGCTTGCCAGGGCGTGAGGTCAATGTCGGATTCTTTGTTTGATGCTGAAATTGATTCTTTAAGTATATGCCTTGCAAATTTGTTTGGTAACAAAACCAAGGATACCTATAAGAAAGAAATAAGAGAAGCCAAGAATAAGGGCAGCCGCAGTTATTGCATAAAGAGGCGTGTTACTTTCCTGCAATACGAGGAGATGAAGAAATTTCCTTTTTTGCGTAGGGGAAAATATCGCGCGGGTTTCTATTCAACCGAGATATTTGAGCGCGAAAAACCTTTCGGCAAGTTGGCGCGTCGTACTATTGGAGAATCGAGCGAAAAAGGACATTATGGACTTGAGTTCAGCTACGACAGTGTGCTGACAGGTGTCGAAGGTTATGCTGCATTCCAAAAGGTGTCGAAAGATGTGTGGATTCCGATTGAAAATTCAGCCGACTATGTAAAGCCAGTAGACGGAAAGGATCTTATAACGACAATTGACATAAGCTTGCAGGACATTGCCGAAACCGAACTCGAAAGCCAGATGCTTCAGCATTCAGCTCAGTATGGTACTGTGGTTGTAATGGAAGTAGCTACGGGCAAGGTTAGGGCAATTGCTAACCTCATGCGCGATACAACAAATACTTTCTACGAGAATTTCAATTATGCAGTAGGAAACTTGTCTACAGGTGGTCGTGCCGCTGACCCTGGTTCTACATTCAAGATTGCATCGGCAATAGTGGCTATGGAAGATGGGTACATAACGCCGGAAACTATGGTGAGGGTTGGCAATGGTGTTGATACATACTACACGAAGACAATAAAGGATTCGCATACTCCCGACAGTACATGGCTTTCGGTGCAGAAAATCATCGAAACCTCTTCGAATGTAGGTACTGCACGATTTGTTTACGACAACTACAAGCACCAGCAGCAGAAATTCGTTGACGGCATTAAGCGTCTGCATCTCAACGAGCCGCTTGGAATCGAACTTAAAGGCGAGGCAAAACCTGTAATACACGAACCGTCGGAGGGAACAAAGGGTTGGTCTGGTATTTCGCTGCCACAAATGGCTTACGGATACGAGGTTACAATAACGCCATTGCAGATGCTTGCGTTCTACAATGCCATTGCAAACGATGGAAAGCTTGTCCGCCCGATGTTTGTCGAGGGACTTTCGTACCGAGGCGAAATGGTTGAGCAGTTCGAACCGTATGTAATCGATCCGCAGATATGTTCGCACAAGACAATTGAAGCCGTAAAGCGTATGCTCGAAGGCGTGGTTCAGAATGGTACTGCACGCAACTTGCGCAACGAAAATTATCCGATAGCCGGCAAGACTGGTACAGCACAGATGAACTATGGTAAAGACGGGCAGAAAGTTACATATCACGCATCGTTTGTGGGGTATTTCCCGGCCGACAAGCCTGAATATTCCTGCATAGTCTCGATTTACAATCCGTCTGAGGGTAGCATTTATGGTAATGTCGTTGCGGGAAATGTGTTCCGTAAGATTGCCGACAAGATATATTCTATAGACACAAAGGCAGTCGCCGATGAGGTTAACGATGACCCAATATCGCATTTGCCACAGAGCAAATCGGGCAATCGCGAGAATATCCAGAGTGTTTGCGAAATCCTTGATATCCCTACCAACATCGAAAACTTCCCAACTGTGAAGTGGGTTCGTTTCCAGGATTTGTCGAGCGACAAGGAAAATTTTGCGCCTTATTCTCCCGAAAGTCCAAACCTTATTCCCGATGTCAGGAATATGGGAGCATCCGATGCTATTGGCATTCTTGAAAAGAGTGGACTCAAGGTTATGATTTCTGGACGTGGACGAGTTGTTCAGCAGGTGCCCTCGCAAGGAACTGTGTTTGCAAAAGGTGATTCGATTTATTTGACTTTAAAATAAAAGGAAGATGGATATAAATGTTTCGTTGAACAAATTGAAAGTGGTAAACTCGGTTGTAAGGCAGCCTAGTTTTGAGAAGATTGAATTTGATTCGCGTAAGGTTGGTGCAGGCGATATGTTCGTGGCAATAGTCGGAACTGCTTCCGATGGTCACGATTTCATTGAAACTGCAATTGCAAGTGGCGCTAAGATGATAGTTTGCGAAAAAATGCCCGAAAAACTTCACGATGAGGTAAGTTACATTCAGGTGGAATCGTCATCCGAAGCACTTGGAATTTTGGCATCCGACTACTACGGAAATCCTTCAACAAAACTGAAACTAGTTGGTGTTACCGGCACAAACGGCAAGACTACCATCGCAGGAACTTTGTACAACTTAACCCGCAAGCTTGGCTACAAGGTCGGACTTTTCTCAACAGTAAAGGTTATTGTTGATACCGAAGTAATTCCCGCTACCCACACTACTCCCGATCCGCTTCAACTCAACGGATATTTGGCAAAGATGGTTGATTGCGGTTGCGACTACTGCTTCATGGAAGTAAGTTCGCATTCTGTAGTGCAGAATCGCATTGCAGGTTTGGTTTTCGCTGGTGGCATTTTTACTAACATTACTCACGACCATCTTGATTTCCACAAGACTTTTGCCGAATACATAAAGGCAAAGCAGGGATTTTTCAATTTGTTGCCTGCAAATGCTTTCGCAATCACCAACATTGATGACCGCAACGGCGAAATAATGTACCAGAACTCGAAGGCAAAGAAATACAAGTATTCGCTTCTGTCGGGTGCAGACTTCAAGGCAAGAATCGTTGAGGATGGTTTTGCAGGAATGCAACTCGACATTAACGGTAGCGAGGTCTGGGTGAACTTCATTGGAAAGTTCAACGCATACAACCTTCTGGCAGTGTACGGAACAGCAATTTTGCTTGGTTTCGACAAGATGGAAGTTTTGAAGGCAATGAGCGAACTTCATCCCGTTGACGGTCGTTTCGAAATCATACGTTCCAAGGAAGGTGTTACCGCAATTGTAGATTATGC
This sequence comes from uncultured Bacteroidia bacterium, assembly GCA_902791865.1. Lineage (GTDB taxonomy): Bacteria > Bacteroidota > Bacteroidia > Bacteroidales > ML635J-15 > Bact-19. The sequence goes on along the minus strand of CADAXK010000006.1, from coordinate 100,892 downwards.
ACACACCCCCGATGCCTTGCAGAATGTAATTTCTACAATCAACGAAATCCGTTGTGGCGAAGGCACATTGATAACCGTTGTCGGTTGTGGCGGAAACCGCGACAAGACCAAGCGTCCCGAAATGGCTGCAATAGCTTCTGAGATGAGCGACAAGGTTATCCTTACATCCGACAATCCGCGCAACGAGGAACCCGAAGATATCCTCGACGATATGCAGAAGGGCGTTGAACCGCAGTGGAAGAACAAGGTTCTCAGGATTACAAATAGAGAAGAGGCAATCCGTACGGCTTGTATGCTTGCCAAGAAGGGCGACATAATTCTTGTGGCTGGCAAAGGTCACGAGACTTATCAGGAAATAAAAGGTGTTCGTCATCATTTCGACGACAAGGAAGTTTTAAGAAATGCATTTAACAACTAATAGATTATGTTTTACCATTTATTTCAGTATTTGCAGGATATAGGAATGCCGGGTGCTGGTGTTTTCCAGTACATTTCGTTTAGGTCTGGCATTTCGATGATAGCGTCGCTTATCATTGCAATATGGTTCGGAAAGTGGTTTATCCGTCGCATGAAGAAGTCGGGAAAGACCGAAATCGAGGAGACGCGCACCACTATGAACGATGCGCCAGTTGAGAATTCGCAGAACTGCGACACTTGTGTCAACAATGTCAAGAATTTCAAGAAGAACGTGCCTACAATGGGTGGTCTTATCATCATTGCAGCAATCGTGATTCCGACCTTGTTGTTTGCGCAGTTGAACAACGTCTATACAATTTTGATGCTTGTCACAACGCTGTGGCTCGGTTGTCTCGGTTTCCTCGACGACTACCTGAAGCAGAAGAAGCACAACAAGGACGGTCTTAATGGCAAGTTCAAACTGTTGGGACAGATTCTGCTTGGTTTTGCTGTAGGTGCAATATTGTATTTCTCGCCCGATGCAGTAATCAGAGAAAAGGTTGTCGTTGACAATCCGCAGGGTTGCGAAGTTGTTGAAGTCGTTGGAAATTCCGACTGCACAGGCGTAACCGAGTACTCGGACTTGAAGTCAACCAAGACGACAATCCCGTTCTTCAAGAACAACGAGCTCGACTATCGTTGGTTCGTAGCTTGGGCTGGCGACTATGCCGATATGCTTGCATGGCTGGTTTTCATCATCATGACGATTCTTGTCGTGGCGGCGGTGTCGAACGGAGCAAACCTAACCGATGGCATGGACGGACTTGCGACGGGAACTTCGGCAATCATAGGTGCAACGCTCGGTATTCTGGCATACGTTTCTGGTAACCGTGTTGCCGCCGAGTACCTTAATATATTGTATATCCCGAATACTGGTGAATTGATGGTGTTTGCAGCAGCATTCATGGGTGCAACAATCGGTTTCTTGTGGTACAACACCTATCCGGCTCAGGTTTTCATGGGCGACACAGGAAGTCTTACGCTTGGCGGTATTATCGCTGTATTCGCAATAATCATTAAGAAGGAACTTATACTTCCGATACTTTGCGGAATATTCCTAGTAGAGAGCCTTTCTGTTATAATACAGAACCGCTATTGCAAGCATTACCGTAAAAAATATAAACTTCCCAAAGGTGTACCGGTGCCAGTGGAGAAGCGTCCGTTCAAGATGGCGCCATTGCATCACCATTATCAGAAGAAGGGAATGCCCGAATCCAAGATTGTAGCCAGATTCTGGATCGTGACTTTGTTGTTGGCTATCATTTCAATTGTAACTTTAAAATTAAGATAAGAAAGTGGAAAAGAGAATTGTTGTATTAGGAGCAGGAGAGAGTGGAACTGGTGCAGCTGTGCTGGCCGCAGTAAATGATTTTGATGTATTCGTTTCGGACAAGAGCGAAATCGCCGAAAAGTACAAGGAACTTTTGAAGGACTACAATGTACTTTACGAGGAAAAGCAACATACCGAGGAGTTGATTCTCAATGCCGACGAAATCATAAAGAGTCCTGGTATTCCCGAGACAGCACCTATGGTTGTGAAAGCTCGTCAACTTGGTATTCCAGTTATTTCCGAAATAGAATTTGCAGCACGTTATACCAATGCTGTAAAGATTTGTATCACAGGTAGTAACGGAAAGACTACGACCACCATGCTTACCTACCATATCTTGAAAAAAGCTGGTCTAAATGTAGGTTTGGCAGGTAATGTAGGACAAAGCTTTGCATATCAGGTGGCAACCAAGGATTACGACTACTATGTAATCGAACTCAGCAGTTTCCAGCTCGACAACATGTACAAGTTCAAGAGTGACTTGTCGGTGCTAATGAACATTACTCCCGACCATCTCGACCGCTACGACCACAAGTTCCAGAACTACATCGATGCAAAGTTCCGTATCTTGCAGAATACAACAGCTAAGGATTCCTTCATATATTGTTCTGATGATGAAGTTATTATAAACGAAATCTCTAAGCGCGAAATCCTTGCCACACAATTGGAATTCACCCAGAAGAAGAGAAAGGTGAAGAATGGTGCTGCACTTAGCGAGGACGAAAAATCAATCGACTACATAAACAACAGTAGCAAGACCTTGACAATGCTCATCGACGACCTTTCGATAAAGGGCAAACACAATGTATATAACTCGATGGCTGCAGGTATCGTTGCCCAGGTGCTGAACATCCGCAACGAAGTTATCCGCGAAAGCCTTATGGATTTCAAGAATGTGGAACACCGCATGGAACCTGTATTGACAATCAGAGGAATAAAATTCATTAACGATTCAAAGGCAACCAACATAAATTCGGTATGGTACGCACTCGAATCGATGACTACTCCTGTTATTTGGATAGTTGGAGGCAAGGATAAGGGTAATGATTATGAGGAGTTGCGCAAGCTTGTCGATGAAAAGGTAAAGGGGATTGTTTGTCTTGGTATCGACAATAGTCCTATCCACAAGGCATTCGACAATACAGGTCTTCCGATGGTTGATGTTACAAGCATGGATGATGCTGTCAACGAGGCCTACAAGATGGGAAAGCCTGGTGATACAGTACTGCTTTCGCCTGCATGTGCAAGTTTCGACTTGTTCGACAACTACGAAGACCGTGGCAATAAGTTCAAGATAGCAGTAAGAAACTTATAGTTTAACGACTATGGCATTTTCAAAAGTTAAATTGATATTTGGTGGAAACCGAGGAATATGGCTGATAATTGTCGCCCTGTTCATGTTTTCGGTTTTGTCGGTTTACAGCGCATCGGTGCAGTTGCCCGGTACTAATACCACTGGGCATCTGTTCAAGCATGTGTTCGGACTTTTGGTAGGTGCCGTATGCATATACATGATACATAAGATCCCGAGCAAGTATTTCCGTAAGGTATCGTTTCTCTTGTATTGGGCATCTGTAATCTTATTGATAGTCACATGGCTTTGGGCACCCGAGGTAAATGGTGCTAAGCGTTGGCTTTTCATTGGTCCTATTACTGTGCAGACGTCCGACTTTGCGAAGGTTGCTTTGCTGATGTATCTGGCAAACAAACTGTCGAAAAAGGAAGGAGAAATAACCAGTATCAAGGAATTTGCAAAGTCGATATTGCTACCTATATTTATAACCTGTTTCCTTATAATGCCATCAAATCTGTCTACGGCTTTGTTGGTTTTGCTTGAAGCAATGGTTCTTTTGTTCTTCAGCAGTGTAAAGAGGTCTTATTTCTGGGGGCTAACAGGTATTTTTTTAGTGGCAGGAGGTTTGCTGTTTGCGGTAATTCTTTACGGAAACATTCAGATATGGCGTTTCCCGACATGGAAGGCTAGGGTAGAATCTTGGGTTGAAGGCAATCCGTCTAAGGAAGACCAGGTTCAGGTGAACAATGCTCGTATGGCTGTCGCTTCTGGTGGTATTCTCGGAAGAGGTCCTGGCAACGGTCATGCAAAGGTAAAACTTGCCAATGCACACTGCGACTACATTTTTGCCAACATAGCCGAAGAGACAGGATTGGCAGGTTCCATATTGCTTATCTGGCTCTACATAATGTTGTTCACAAGGGCAATATCGATTGTAAAGAAATTGAACAAACTTTCCAATGCCGATGGCGAACTTGAGCCTAAATATAAGTTCCGGCAATATCTGGTATTGGGACTTACTTCAATGATTGTTATTCAGGCGTTCTCCAATATGGCGGTTTCTACCGACTTGATGCCTGTTACTGGTCAGACGCTGCCGTTTGTAAGTTACGGAAACTCATCGCTGGTGTTCATGGGATTTGCTCTTGGCGTGATACTTAGTGTAAGCCGCGAAGTTGAGGACGAAAATGCTCCAATTGCCAAGGAAACCGAAGCCGATGGCGACATTAGCCTTGTTGAGGATGGAACAGCTACTAATGATGTTGATGCTTCTGCTGAGGCAACAGTTGATAACGCTGAAGTTACTGGCGAGGAAGTGCTTGAGATGATTGATGATAATGAATTAAATAACATAGAAGAAAATGAACGAAAATAAATTTAAGGTGCTGATTAGCGGTGGTGGAACAGGCGGACATATATTTCCAGCCGTTTCAATAGCAAATGCTTTGCGCGAAAAATATCCGCAGGTGGAAATTCAGTTCGTTGGTGCCGAAGGCCGTATGGAAATGGAAAAGGTTCCTGCTGCTGGTTACAATATAATTGGCTTGCCTATAATGGGAATGCCTCGAAAGTTGTCTCTGAAATGGTTTAAGTTCATTTCGAGCGTGATCAGGAGCAACAAAAAGGCAAGGAAGATAATAGCCGATTTCCGTCCCGACGTTGCAGTAGGTGTAGGAGGATATGCAAGTTATCCATCGCTGAATGCTGCATCAAGGGCAGGAGTGCCTTGTTTGCTTCAGGAGCAAAACTCATATCCAGGTGTGGTTAACAAGAAACTCGCTGGCAAGGTGCGCAAGATTTGCGTAGCTTACGACAAGATGGAACGCTTTTTCCCAGCCGAGAAAATTATGAAGACGGGAAATCCTGTTAGGCAGGACATCAAGAATATAGATGCAAAGCGCAATGAAGCATTCGAGTTTTTCGGCCTAGAACAAGGTAAGCCCGTTGTGCTAGTCGTGGGTGGTAGTCTTGGTGCAAAGACCATCAACGAAAGCATTGCTTGCGGACTGAAAAAGTTTGCCGATGCTGGCGTACAGCTTATATGGCAGACTGGTAAGGGCTACATTGAGACAGCAAGGGGAATTGTCGGTGCAGAACCTAAGAAGGGTTTGTATGTCAACGATTTCATCTACAAGATGGACTTGGCGTTTGCTGCTGCCGATGTTATAGTTTCGAGGGCTGGTGCGAGTACGATTTCCGAGCTTTGTATTGTGGGCAAACCTGTGGTATTTGTGCCATCGCCAAATGTAGCCGAAGACCATCAGACCAAGAACGCAATGGCTCTCGTTGACAAGGATGCAGCACTTATGGTAAAGGATGTTGATGCTCGCAATGTTCTTGTTGACAAGGTAATGGAACTCGTTTCGGATATGCCTTTGCGTGAAAAGCTTTCGCAGAACATCAAGAAACTTGAATTACTAGATGCAGCAAATGTAATTGCCGAAGAAGTGTATAAACTGGCTTATGAAAAGTAAATTTTCAAACATATATTTTGTAGGTATCGGTGGAATAGGCATGAGTGCTATTGCCCGCTATTTCAACGCTTGCGGCTACAATGTCGCTGGTTACGACCGCACACGTAGCGATGTTTGCGACAACCTTGAAAAAGAGGGAATACAGGTGCATTACGATGATAACCTCGACTTGGTTGGCTCGTGCTACAAGGATAAGGAAACGACACTTGTCATCTATACGCCTGCAATTCCTGCCGACCATACCGAACTTACATTTTTCAGGCAAAACGGCTTTCGCGTGATAAAGCGAGCCGAGGCCTTAGGCCATCTTTGTGAAGGCAAGAATTGTTTGGCTGTGGCTGGTACTCATGGTAAGACTTCCATTTCTACCATTACCTCGTGCATAATGGCGGGAACGAAGGAAAAATGTTCGGCTTTCCTTGGCGGAATATCAAAGAATTTCAACTCAAACCTGCATCTTGAACCGCAAAGCAAAAATGTGGTTGTAGAGGCCGATGAATTTGACCGTTCTTTCCTGCATTTGACGCCATCAACTGCGCTTATAAGCCACATCGAAGCCGACCATCTTGACATTTACGGCACTTACGAAAACGTTGAAACTGCTTTTGTGGAGTTTGCAAACGGGAGCATCCAAAACGGAAACCTTGTGCTTGGTCCCGATATTCCGCAGTCGGTAAAATCGCGTCTGCGTAGCGATTTGAATGTTTACACTTACGGAGTAGATAATTCTGGCTTTGATTTCTATGCTACAAACATTTCGTATGGAAATGGGCTTTGCATTTTCGATATCAAGACACCTTACGGAACAATAAGCGAGATAAAGTATAGGATTGGCGGACGACACAATATCGAAAACGCAGTTGGCGCAACTGCTGTTTCCTTGCTTAATGGTGCTTCTGCAGACGAGGTTCGCGCAGGACTGGAAAATTTTGTAGGTGTGCTTCGTCGTTTCGACATTCAGTTGCGCACCGAAAAATGCGTGTTTATTGACGATTATGCTCATCATCCTGGTGAAATTTCGGCTTTTCTTTCGGCAGTAAGGCAGATTTATCCGCACAAGAAAATAACTGGTATTTTCCAGCCTCATTTGTACACCAGAACAAGAGACTTATACAAGGACTTCTCCGAAAGTCTTTCTGCTTGCGATACGCTCATACTTTTGCCGATTTATCCTGCGCGCGAACTGCCGATTGAAGGAGTGACTTCGTCGCTGATATACGACAACTGCAAGGCTCCGGTAAAGTATATTTGCGAAAAAGCAGACCTTATCGACCTTATTGGCAAACTTAAACCCGAACTTCTGCTCACAATGGGAGCTGGCGACATCGACAGGCTTGTGAAACCGATAAAAGAATTTTTGTCAGGCAATGAAAATTAGAAGGGCATATAAGATTATCGTAGGTATAGTGCTGTTGACTGCATATATTGTTTTTGCCAGCATATATGTAAAACGCCAGTACGAAGAGCTGCTATGCAATGGAGTAAGTATCGAGGTCGATAATTCGTATGCTTTTATAAACAATGATGTAGTGGCAAAAATGCTCAATGAAGGCGGTATGATTCTCGATTCTACAGTTAAATATTCGGAAATTGATTTCGCTGAAATCGAGAAACTTATAAACGAGAATGTATATGTGGAAGAAACTCAGGTTTACGGTGACTTTGACGGTAATGTTTTCGTTAAGGTAAAACAGCGCGATCCTATGATTAGGGTGGTTACCGAAGATGCTGCATCGTTCTATCTTGACAGGGATAAGAAAGTAATGCCGTTGTGCGATTATTTTTCTGCCGATATGATTGTTTTGTCGGGACATTTGAGGTCGGATTGCTTTTATGCATCGGATTCTGTTGATAACTATAATGTAAACCATGATAAAAATTCATTAAATATTGATGATATTTGCAATTTCGTTAATTATTTGCAGTCCGATGAGCTGTGGCGCAACCAGATAACGCAGGTATATGTAAACGAGTCAAACGAACTTGAACTCGTACCTCGCGTTGGCAACCACATAATACTGCTTGGCGGACTCGATGATTACGAAAAAAAGATGGATAAGCTGGAGGCTATGTATAACGAAGGTTTTGATATTACTGGCTGGAATGCTTATTCTGTTGTGAATTTGAAATTTAAGAATCAGGTAATTTGTAAAAGACGCAATAATGGATGACAGTAAAAAACTAATTGCGGCAATCGATATAGGTACTACCAAGATTGCAACCGTTGCTGCTGAGTGCAGTAATGGTAGAATTGATGTGCTGGGTTTTGGTGCATCACAGTCTAACGGAATAAAGCACGGTGTTGTGCGAAATGTTGACGATACTGTAAAGGCTATAACCGAATCGCTTAACAAGCTTGGCGAAAGTTACGATGCTAATTTCAGCGAAGTATATGTGGGAATTGCTGGCCAGTATGTAAAAACAGCCGACAATACTTGTCGTGTGCTTGTTAACGGAACAGTGACTCAAAGGCATCTTATCGAACTTAGGGACATGGCAATGAATGTAGTACGTCCTGGTTCGGAAACCATAGACGCAATATTACTGTCATATTCCATTGATGGTCACATTGTCGAAAATCCTATTGGCATGCAGTGCGAATACCTTATCGGCAATTTCCATGTCATTACAGGACAGACCATGATGGTAAACAATATCAAGAAGTGCGTTAATATGGCTGGTCTTGATGTGCGTACGGTTTTCCTTGAGCCGTTGGCTTCTGCCGAAGCGGTGCTTACCGAAGAAGAAAAACGCAAAGGTGTTGCATTGATAGATATTGGTGGTGGAACAAGCGACCTTGCTGTTTACAAGAATGGTGAAGTTGTACATACTGCCGTTATTCCTATCGGTGGCGCTACAGTTACTGGCGACATCCGCGATAAGTTCGGTATTACATACGAGCAGGCCGAAAGTATGAAATGCATGTACGGAAGTGCTGTGCATATTACATCGGCAGATGTCAGTATCGAGGTAAAGACTGCCCGTGTAAACAGCAACATTTATGTGTCGCGCAATGAAATGTCGGAGTTGATACAGGCACGCATGGAGGAAATCCTGAATGCAGTAAAGTTCCAGCTTGAGACGGTTTATGCCGACAATGTACCTGCAGGTATTGTGATTACTGGTGGCGGTTCGCTTGTAGCAAATCTCAGCCAGATTGCAAGTTTCATAATGAAGAACAATATCCGTCTGGCTTGTCCTACATCGAATATAGTGGGAGCTAACGCCGATTCGCTTAAGCGTCCGCAGTATTCCACAGTGGTAGGTCTTGTGATGAAGGGTTACGACTATGAGTTAGGTCTTAGGAAAAAGGAACTCGTGATGAATGAACCTAAACCAGCTCCGCAACCTGTTGAACCTAAGCCGGAACCAGAGCCTGTTCCCGAACCCAAGAAGCCAGAACCTAAGCCGCAGAAGCCTAAAAAATCTTTTGGCTCGGTGTTTAAGAGCTGGATGGACAAACTTGAGGATGACGAGTAGTATAACTTAAAGCATATAAATATGGACTATAAATATAACGATGAGTTTCAGTGCGTTTCGGCTACAGATGCCGCCGTTCACGCAACTTCTGCAAAGCAGGTGACTAATGTCGATGATGTCTCGGCAGGAGCAAATAATCTCGATGATGTTCATACTATAATAAAGGTAATCGGTGTAGGCGGTGGTGGTAGCAATGCCGTTAACCAACTTGCAAGGTCGGGCATCGTTGGTGTTGACCTTGTCGTATGCAATACCGATAAGCAGGCATTAAACGATAGCCTTGCGCCTATAAAGATACAGCTAGGCAAGAGATTGACTGGCGGTCTGGGTGCTGGCAACGATCCTAAGGTAGGCGAAGATGCCGCCAAGGAAGACTTGCCCGAAGTCGAGGAATTGTTTACCGAAACTACAAAGATGGTCTTTGTTACAGCAGGTATGGGCGGTGGAACAGGAACTGGTGCTGCTCCTGTAATTGCAAAGGCTGCCAAGGACAAGGGAATGCTTACAATAGGCGTAGTTACCGTGCCATTTTCTACCGAAGGTACACAACGTATAAATCAGGCTAACGAAGGCGTCATGAAGATGCGCCAGTCTGTTGATGCATTGCTCGTGATTAACGATGATAAGCTGATTGAATTTGATGACTGTTCGTTCTCAAATGCATTCCAGAAAGCTGATGAAGTCGTCGTTACGGCAACAAAGGGTATTGCCGAGATTATTACAAGGCATGGACATGTAAATGTTGACTTCCGCGATGTAAATTCTGTAATGAAGGATAGCGGTGTCGCTCTTCTCGGTTCGGCTGAAGCATCTGGCGAAGACAGGGACATTAAGGCAATTTCCGAAGCTCTCGACTCTCCGTTGTTGCACGATAACGACATAAAGGGTGCTAAAAACATATTGCTCAACATAACTACTCCTAAGGGACAAAATGAGTTGACAATGAGGGAATTTGGTCGTATTACCAAGCATCTGCAAAAGGTGGCAGGACAGGGTACCAATGTTATTTGGGGTACTTGTTACGATGATACTCTCAGTGATTGCATTCGTACAACTGTAATTGCAACTGGATTCAGTTACGAGGAAAAACCAATGGAGACACCTCCAGAGGTTACATCGATAGAGTTTGGCAAACCTTTGCCTATGAATGATGTTGTGCTTAATCCAGCCGAGATTAGGTCGGCCAGTGAGTTCGCCCACATGAAGGATTTGGATAAACTCAACGAAGACGACTATCTTGAAAGTCTTGAGGCAGAGACCGCACTTGATAGGAGAAACAAGAATAAATAACAATTATAAATATTTGAATATGAGTATATTTGAACAGGTAAACGAAGATATAAAGAAGGCGATGCTTGCGCGTGAAAAGGAACGCCTTGAAGGTTTGCGTGCCGTTAAGGCTGCTTTTTTGCTGGCTAAGACTGATGCTGGCAATGCAGAACTTACTCCCGACAAGGAGATGCAGATAATCCAAAAATTAGTTAAGCAGCGCAGAGAAACTGCTGACTTGTACAAGTCGCAGAACCGTCCCGACCTTGCCGATAAGGAACTCGCTCAGGCAGAAGTAATTGCTGGTTATCTTCCAAAGCAACTTTCTGAGGACGAGGTGAAGGCAGTTGTCGCAGAGATTATTAAGGAAACTGGCGCAAGCACAATCAAGGACATGGGTAAGGTTATGGGTGCTGCAAGTGCTAAGCTAGCCGGACAGACCGATAACAAGACGCTATCGGGAATAGTGAAGGCTATGCTAGGATAAGGCGTAGAACCTTTTTATACACTCGCATACATATAAAGTCTCAGCTTCACTTATGCTAGGCCATATTGGGAGGCTGAGAACTTTTTTTGTGACCTTTTGAGCATTGCTGAGGTCATGTTTTAAGTATTTTCTTTCATCCAATATTTTCTGTTCTGATAGGAGAGTGTGATAATGAATTTTTGTTTCTATACCATTTTCTTTCAAGAAAATACGGAGTTCATCACGCTTTTCTGCTTGAATTACAAACTTGTGGAAGCTGGAGTAGGGGCAATGTTGAGGCAGTGCTATTCCTTCGATTCCATCTAGCAAAGAATAGTAACTATTTGCAACTGCTGTCATCCTTGAAATTGTCTGTGGCAGTTTTTCTATTTGTGCTAGCAACATTGCCGCCTGTGTTTCCGAAATCTTGCTGTTGTATCCTGCAATCTGTGGAATCCCATTTTCAAAGCCGTGGTTTACAAGTTTTTTCAGCATTGAATATTCAGCTTCATCATCTGTAAGGACTGCTCCGCCAGTTCCGTATGCCGATACTATTTTTGTCGGATCGAAGCTGATACAACTTAGGTTGCCGATTTTCCCTGCTGGTTTTACTCCAAGAGCCTGTGCAGCATCTTCTATGATAGGAATGCCATGTCTTTGGGCAATATTGCGGATTTGTTCCTGCTGTGGATGGCGGTTCCCGAAAAGCTGTACAAGGACAATTGCTTTTGTGCGTGGTGTAACTGCTTTTTCAAGACTATCAATGTCAAGCATGAAATGTTCTGCCGAGATGTCAACGAATACTGGAGTGGCTCCGCAACGCAGTACCGAATCCAAAGTAGCCACAAACGAAAATGGCGGAAGTATTACTTCATCGCCTTGCTTTATGCCGACGGTTTGCAAGGCAAAAAACAAAGCATCTGTGCAAGAACCCGTTGCTACGGCATGCTTCCTATCGCATATTTCGGCAAGTTTTTGCTCTAATTTTCTGGTATATTCTCCATTTACATACTGCCCCGACGACATTATGGCATCGAGTTCCGCCATCATTTTATCGCGGTTTTCTTTGAAAAACCAGTCGTATCTGAAGAATGGGACTTTCATTTTTACTTTTCGCCGGCAGTTTCAGTAGCCACTTTTTCTTCCTTCTTTGGCATGAGTTTCTTGTAGAAGATAATCATAATGAATACCGAAATTGTGATTGCTGAGTCGGCTACATTGAATATTGGTCGGAAAAAGATAATATGCTCTCCACCCCATATTGGAAATCCATCGGGAAGCGTAGTGTTTATTACGGGACAGTAGAACATATCGACAACATTTCCTGCAAGAAATCCAGCATATCCGCCACCATCAGGGAACATTTGTGCCACTTCGCCAAAACTTTCGTTGAAAATAAGTCCGTAGAAAGCGCAGTCGATTAGGTTTCCTGCCGCGCCTGCTATGATTAGCGAAATGCAGGAAATGACAAATAGGTTGCTTCCTTTGCGGATTAATGTCACCAAGTACCAGATAAGTCCGCCAACTGCCAGTATCCGGAATATGCTAAGTGCGAGTTTGCCCCAGTTGCCACCGAATTCCATTCCGAATGCCATGCCTGGATTCTCAACGAATTTAAGCATCACTCGGTCTCCGAAAATATGAACTTCCTCGCCGATTACCATGTGCGTTTTAACCCATATCTTAAGTATCTGGTCAATGAGCAATACGCCGAGTATTATTATAATTGGGACTATTACCTTTTTGTTTTTCATTCTAATGAAATTTGTCGCAAAGTTACATTATTTATCGGTTTCGAAGAAATTAATGTCTATTTCACTTCTATCTTCTTGCTAGCCATTCCGTTTTTGTCGCGGACAACGACAATGTATGTTCCCGCAGAGAGATGCTTGAGGTTCAGTTCCACATCGGAAGCTTTTACTTTCTTGTGCAACAATTCCTTCCCGTTCATGTCGACGATAGCAACATTGCCGTTGAAAACCGAACCGAATGAGATGTTTATGATTTCATTGGTGGGGTTAGGAAATACAGAGAACGATGATTCGTTGAGTTTGCGAATACCATTGTATCCGTTGCGGATGGCAAGTGCATATTCGCCATCGGCAAAATTATCAATCGTAAAACGCTGCATGCCCTTACTGTATTGAGCTGGTATTACTTGCCAGTTTTCCGACCTGTCGCGACGATAAACCAATGCTATTGAATCAAGGTCCGAATTAGAAATATGTGCATTTTCCCATCCTGCTGCATCCATGCTGTTGAACGAAATCTTCATCTGTGCTGAAAAGACAGAAGGTCGCAGACTTTCTACAAGCCAATATCTGCTAGGTACAATCTCCAGACCTTCAACTGGTTCAATGAAATTGTCGGGAGCAACAAAGTTGCATGTGGTACGCACCATTGCCTCGCCATCAATTTCAGAAACTACCATCGAACAATCTGTTTTCAAGAAAGTTACGTTCATAACTGTATCGACAAATACCGCATCGTCAACAGTCGCATCGGAAGTATGCTCGTAGTAGTCGCACATTACAAGTGCAGGTTCAAATGGAATGGTAAATGTTTGGCTGCCTGTTTCTCCCGAGAATTCAAGCACTTTTGTTTCGGTAGTAAAGTCCGATTTCATGAATGTAATTTCTATCCTATTTGCATTGGTAAAATTCTCGCGTTCAAGCATTTTCTGACGGATATAAACTGTAACATCATAATTATTGCCGTTTGGAGTAACAATGGTTGAATCAATAGAATAGTGCGGAAATCCCTTTGTGAAAACCCATGAGTCGAAGAACGGTGTCATGTTGATGCCTGTATGTTGGGTAAGGAAATCGCGGAATTGGTATGATGTAGCGTTTTTGTACGAAAATTCAGCAAGGTAGGCTCTGATTGTTTCAAAGAAAACATCATCGCCCAAATAATGGCGCAAAGTATGAACTACGGATGCTCCTTTGTCGTAAACTGTTGATGAATAGGTGTTTTCAACGGGGAATGGTGTTAGCGGGTAATAGCCATCGTCCCTATATGTTTTTGTAAGCACCTTGTAGTGAGCATTGTGGCGGTATGTGCGACCATCATTGGCTCCGCAGACGAATTCCTTCCAGATGGTTTCGCAGTAGGTTGCCCAGCCTTCGTTGAGCCACATGTCTTCGGCAGTGGCGCAAGTTACCAAATCGCCAAACCAATGATGCGAAAGTTCGTGGTAGTATAATGTTTCGTAAACCCCAGGTCCTGATGTTACAAATGTACGTCCAATAGAAATGTTACCTACATGTTCCATAGCACCTGCTGAGAAGTTAACAAGCACATAACCAATGCGTTGCCAAGGGTATTCGCCGAACAAGTTTTCGTAAACACGCAATGTTGTATCGAGGCGGTAGAACGACCCAGCAATCTTTGCGCTGTCGGTAGGATAGCCGTAGATGTCAACAGGAATATCGCGCGAAATGCCATGATATACATGATGATGGTGATAATATGGTCCTACTGCTACCGATTGTAGATATGTTGGCACTTCCTGTGTCAGATTCCAGTAGTAGGTTTTTTTGCCGGTCTCTTCATCTATTTGTATTTCATTAAGTTCTCCGCTCGAAATGGCGGTGTTTTCCGACTGCGTTGTGATGATTGTCGTATATTTTGCCTTGTCCGTAAAGTTGTCGTTGCAAGGGAACCACACGCGACCGTAGTTGTGAGGCACATCCTGAAAACCACATCCCATATTAAATGCATAATCTCCAGAGAAATAGAATCCTCCCCATCCCGATGGATCCTTCTGCGGTGCACCATGATAATATACATCAAGGTCGAATGGCTGGTCGGCTGTCGGTGCAGTTTCAAAGTTTATGGTTATTATGGAATCGTTGTACGAAAACGATGAAATGCCGTAGTCGTTGCATACTATTGAATCAATATTCAGCCTAAGCAGATAAAGGTAAATTGTTGAAACATTGTCCTCGGTAGTGGCGAGGTTTAGAATCGTTTTTCCCGAAATGGTCTTTCCTATGAAATCGCTGATGTCGAGGTCAATTGTGTAGTGTTTTACATCGATAAGACCTTCGTAGTCATGCTGTGCAAAAGTCAGCAGAGGCAAAAAAGCAAGTAATATTGACCAAACTAGATTCTTCATGTTTTGATGTTTTATGATTTCAGTAATTATTTATCGGATTGGTGTTTATATCAGAAAAGTAAGTTGGAATGTTATTGCCAGTTTTCACAATAACGTCGTAAAAAATTTCCTTTGTGAACTGTTCGCTTTCGTAGTGACCGATGTCAAGCAAAAGAATTTTTCCCTCGGCAAGGAACCAATCGTGATACTTGATGTCGGCTGTAATGTAAGCGTCTGCTTTCATGGCTATTGCCGTGCGAATATACGATGCTCCGCTTCCTCCGCAAACGGCTACGCGACGGATTTCCCTGCCAGTCTTCGCGCTATGACGAATATTGCCAACCTTGAATGTCTGCTTTACGGTTTCAAGCAACTCGTCCTCGGTAATTTCTTCCGCCAACTCGCCAATAGCACCCAACCCAACTTGATCCCATTGGTTTTCAATCTGATATATATCGAATGCAGGTTCTTCGTACGGGTGAACCTTGAGCATTGCCGACACGACCTTCGTCTGTAAGTACGACGGACAAACGACCTCTATCTTCACCTCGGCTTCGCGATGCTGTTCGCCGATTTCACCTACAAACGGGTTGCAGTTTTCGCCAGCGCGAAAAGTGCCAGTACCGTTCACGTTGAAACTGCACTCGTCATAATCGCCTATAGTTCCTGCTCCAGCCGAAAACATTGCATTACGCACTTCATCGGCATGGGATTCGGGCACATAAACGGCAATTTTGCGAAGCAAATGCTTTTCAGCATCAATTACGGAGCATTTTTTCAAACCAAGCTTTTCGCACATTTTCATGCTTACACCGTTCTGCGCCTTGTCGAAGTTGGTATGTCCGCAATAAATTGAAATATTGTTCTGCAAAGCCTTGATTATCGACTTCTCCACATTGTTGCCGCCAGTAATCCTCTTGATATTCGGAAATATCAGCGGATGGTGCGAAACAATCATATTGCAGCCCTTGGCAATTGCCTCGTCAACAACCTCCGGAATAATATCTATGCAGATAAGTACGCCATTGATTTCCGCATCGGGGAAACCGACATTCAACCCTGCATTGTCGTAGCTTTCCTGCAGGCTCGGCGGAGCAAAACGCTCAAGTTCGGATACTAATTCTTTTACTTTCATTACCTTTGTCTTACAGGCTTACAGACTAAAAAAAACTAAAAGGTCCAAAGACAATCGACTGCTAGACCGTTGGCCTGTTAGCCTGCTGGACTGCCAGCCTTCTTTACATCTCGTTCTTTATTCCCACAAGCATTTCCTTTATTCCTTCGAGCCTGCTTACGATTTCCATATTGGTTTCCACATCGGTACGGTTCTTCGAGAGACGTTTGCTGGCTCCGTCGAGTGTCATACCACAGTCCTTCACCAAGTATTTTATCTGCTTCAGCACCTCTATGTCCTTCATTGTGAACTGGCGGTTGCCTTTGGCGGTACGCTGCGGCTTTATGAAAGCCTCGAACTCCTTTTCCCAAAAGCGGATATTCGACTCGGCAATGTCAAGATATGATGCCACTTCGCTAATCGAGTAGTAGAGCTTATTGGGGTTAAATTCGTTTGTTTTTTCCTTTGCCATAGTATGTTGCAATTTATGTTGCAAAAATATGCTTTTTTCGGGAAATCACAATCGGGTTGCCAAATGTTCAAGCAAATTTATTGGACGGGAGTGTTGTCTGTTAACGAATAGTTTGTACTTCGACCACCTTCTTGGTTTTTGACGAGTACTCCCTTATCAACCAAATCGTTTATGTCGTTTAAGGCGGTATCGGACGAACATTTTGCAATTTTTGCCCATTTGCCAGTCGTCAGTTTTCCAAAGAATCCGTCGAATAGCATATTGATGAGTTTCTTTTGCCTAGCGTTGAAATTGGTCTCGGAATGTACATCCCAGAAATGCGCCTTTTTCAGAACCGACGACAATGTGTCTTCGGTGGCAAGCAGCGATTTCTTCATACAATCCAAGAACCACAAAATCCATTCGGTGATGTTGCCGTCGCCTCTTTGTGCGCGTTCTAGGACATTGTAGTAATTTTTCTTGTCGGTCTGTATCTGGTTCGACATACTGTAGAAACGCATCGGTGTCCCGTCGGCTCTCGACAGCATCATTTCGGTCAAGGCTCTTGCTATTCGGCCGTTACCATCGTCAAATGGATGGATTGTGACGAACCACAAATGCACAATTGCAGCGCTAAGTACAGCATCGGTCTTATTGTCTGAATTTATCCATTTTATAAGACGGTTCATTTCCGTCTTTACTCTGCTATGTGCAGGTGCTTGATAGTGAACTTTTTCGTGTCCCATTGCACCGGAAACTACTTGCATCTCGTGAGTGCGGTACTTGGCAACATCTATCCTGTACAAACCGCTCATTCCAGTGGGAAACAATACATTATGCCATCCGAACAACCTTTCGTCAGAAAGCGGAGCAGTGTAGTTTTGGGTTGCGTCAATCATCATTTCCACAACGCCGTCGATGTATCTTGACGATTTTGTTGTTCCTGCCACAGGGATTCCCAGCCTTTGTGCTATTGACGACCTAACCTGTTCAAGATTAAGCATTTCGCCTTCAATTTCTGATGACTTTACAATTTCGAGCGACAAGTTGGTCAATTGTGCTTCGTTCTGCTGTGAAAAACCTATAGACGATAAATTCCCGAGAACTTTCCCTTGCAACAGTCTCACTTCCGCAAGTTTATTAATTACGGACGCTGTATCATATCTGAATTTCCACCAGCCTGTATGTTCGTGCAGGTACATTTTGTAATTTTTTTGCAAAGGTAAATCTTTTCGGTAAATAAACTCTCTATTCGCCGAAAATTTTTCGGTGAATAATATCGCTAATCGCCGAAGGTGATTGTGAGAAAACATTACCCAAGAAAGAAGGGCTGTCGAAGTAGGGCGTTGATGGGCTTACGCCCGTTTCAGGGGCTAAAGCCCGTTTCTCGCTTACGCTGTTTCAATGGCTTCGCCGTTTCAATGGGCTAACGCCCGTTTCTAAGTTTCTATGGCTTGCGCCGTTTGATGGGCTTGCGCCTGTTTAACTTCGTTGAGGGCTTCGCCGTTCTATGCCTGCGGCGTTTATTTGTTTGGGCTTGAAGGCTCAAAGGCTCAAAGGCTTGAAGCCATTTTTTGACTTTTAGCCTTTTCTTCTTTTAGCCTTTTAGCCCCATATTATTTCACCACCACAATCTTCTTCGTTACCACCTTGCCGTCTTCCATCCTTACCCTTACAAAATAGCTTCCTGCTGGCATATTTTCTGTGGATATTACATTATTGCCATTGCATTGTAGCATTTCATACACCACCTCGCCTAACAAATTGCAAATCTCTATCCCTGCAATATTTTCGCCTGCAATGGTAATGCTTCCACTTGCCGGATTCGGATAAACAGAAACACTTTGCTCTGCAATATTTTCTATTCCCGAAACGCAATCACCTACCACATTTATTTCCTTTGTGATTGTTTTGCTTTCGCCGTAGAAATCGCGTACCTCAATTGTAATTTGCTGTACTCCAATGCGATTGGGGACTACAACCTGTATGGGCTTGTGAATGCATTGCTCCCATTCGCCACCGACTATAGTTGCTTCGGTTTCGGTAAATGTGGCAAAATTATATTGTGGACTAATAACAGCGATTTCTCCAAGTCCAATTTCTTTTGGCATCCATACTGGCGGATAGAAAATGTTGTCGATAGTTTGCCCCGTACTGAAACTTATTTGATATGGAGCCGATTTGCCAGACAATCGCAACAAACAACTTGCCGTATCGCCACAATAAAGTGTATCTGGGAAATCTATATCCACATTCAGTTCTGGAAGTGATGCCGTTGTGAGACCATCAACACCAAGGCTGTCGGTTTTAACTATCCACGGTTGCTGCGAAGGTTGATAACCGATATTTGCATATTTGCCGTAACCGCCCATTATGAAACCGCCGTCGGGAGTGCGGTCGAACGATTCAAGATGTTGCTCGCAGTTATAGGCGTTCTCTCCATAATATACGCGTTTCCAAAGTATATTGCCATCAAAATCCATCTTCATAAGGTACGAATTGTACCATTGCAAGTATTCTTTGTTTTCTGTTCCAAGAACATAGATATAACCGTCCGAAATAATAATGGAGCATATTCCATTTTCCAAATATGTTTTTCCGCTGTTAAGATTTATGCTATAAGTTCTTAAGCGTTTCTCCCACAGTTGTTCCCCATCAGCAGAAATCTTGCGCAGGCATCCGTCATAGTAGAATTCGTAACCATTATCTATTGAAACTGCAGGATATGAACCACTTAAAAGGTAATTGCCATCGGGTAGTTCAAGAAGTCCTGTTATATTGCCGTCGGGGTATCTTCCACTGCGACCGTATGTACGCTGCCATAGCACATTGCCAGAAGTATCCATCTTGGCAACATGCCATTGTTCGTAGTTGTCTCCTCCGTGCCTTCCGCTAGCAATAAGATTACCATCTGACGCTATGATTATATGAAGTATGGCACTGTATGCAACTTGATTCACAACTTTATTCCAAATGACATTACCTATTGAATCCGTTTTTACAACATTGGCTACAAGTTTTTGATTTACGGAATCATATAATTGTCCTACAAAGTAAAAGTCCCCATTCGTATATTCTTGAATCTCACCTATATAATCGTAGAAACCTATCGTGTCTTTTATGTACTTGTTATTAAAGTTTGTGTCCATAATAATAAGAGAAAATTTCCCAGTGCCACTAGGGCTTCCACTGGTTTTTGCGAAGCAATAATACTTGTTTTCCCCTCTTCTCAATATATTGCAACGAAGATAACTGCTGTTAATTGAATCGTCTGCGAATTTCTCTTTTTCCCATACCATATTACCACTATTGTCTATGCCGACGACAGAAAAATTATGTCCGCCATAACTTTTTGAATGTGGGAATAAAGCCGCATAAGAAACAGAATCCACCGTAATAATGTCGCTGATTAAACCTGTCCTTGTAGAATCGTACATTATTCTATTGAAATTGGATTGAGCATAAAAGAAAACTGGTAGCGCGACTAATAAAAGTGACAATGCTAAATTCTTCATGACTGTTATTCTTTTGTAATTTTTATGGAATTTGAATTGTTGTGACAGTCTTAACAATTTCAAATAGATATTACCCCCATCGCCTTTCCAAAATCATCTTTTGTCAGCCGTTTCCCATTGTATGTAAGCGTATCGGCAAGGCGGATGGAATGTTTTTTCAGTCCGTTGCTGAAATACAGGTAGATGTTGAGGTATTCTTTTAGGAATGTATCAATGTTTTCGGCAGTAACGGTGATTTTCGCCTCGATGATGGTGGAAATTTCCTGCTGGAAAATAGGATAGTTGCCACGCTGACCGAAAACGCTGTAAATGCCCTCGTGGCGGACGAACGCCGACTTCAGCGGCTGGTTGGTCTCCTCGAACAAAGCCGACGGGAAAGCAATCTCGATCTTGTAGTCCTTCTCGACTATGTTGCCAGCGTTGCGAATCATAAACTTGGGGTAGAAGTTCATCGACAAGAACTTTCCGCCCGACAAGGTTGGAATGCCGTTTATGTTTGTCACACCAAGGAACTCCAGATTGCAAGTGCTAATCTTCATATAGGCCATACGGACTTCCGACTCGTTCATTACCAAGCATTTGCCTTTGTTCCAACTGTAGAACTTGCTGTCGGTGAACTGGTGCGGTGCATTGTTGTTGGCAGGGATGTGTATGTGGATTATTTTTCCGTCGGAATCGGGAATCGGGCAAATTTCTACCGAAAGGTCGTCAACAGGCTTGTCAATCTGCGACTGAATCTCGTGGAAAATCCACTCCTCGCCCTTGTCGAAGCCCTTCACCGGCTCGAAAGCTTCGGCACGAGAACGCTTCTGTGCAATGCCGAAAATAAGTTCGCCGCCACCGCTGTTTGCTATTGCCGACACCATCTTCGCCAACTTTGCCGACGAAGCCTGCACGGCATTCCACTGCGCACCGCCGACAAACCACAACGAATCGTGGCAATGAACCTTGTCGGCAACCAGATTGCGGTAGTAGTCAATATTGTAAGTCCCTTCGATTTGCATGGCTACATGTCGAAACTTGAGATGAACTCGTCGTTGATGAAATTGTCGTAACTGCAGCAAACATGGGTTGCAAAGCTGATTGCGCAATAGATGACCTTGCGCCATACTTCGAGCGACATATTTTCGAGGTCTGATGCGTAAACATTCTGCTTGATAAGTCCGTAAATAAGTCCCGCGTTGAAGCTGTCGCCTGCGCCAACGGTAGAAACCGGGGTTATGCGTGGCACATCAAACACCTTGTGGAAGTCGGGGGTGAAAAGGTTCACGCCATACTTGTTGGCAGTGTATATGAAATTGCGGCATCCGCATTGCTTTACAATCTCGTTGGTGTCGAGAGCCGAATTTGAATCGAAGATAAGCTGGAAATCCTCGTTTGAGCCTTTCACGATGTCAGCAATTTCAAGGTTTTCCTTTATCAGCGGAAGTGCACGTTCTCGGTCTTTCAAATGCGAAGGACGGAAATTCGGGTCGTAGATTATGATTGCACCCGCTTCCTTTGCCTGACGCAGACAAGCCATAAGGTCATCGCGGACTTCGGCCTTTATCGAGGTGAACGAACCGAACAGTACTATATCGTCTTGCTTTACTTCGGGGAAGGTTATTTTTATTTCTCCGTTCACACGAATCTTGTAGAAACTGTAGGCTGGCTCGCGCGTATCGTAGAGGAAGGCGAGCGCCACACGCGACTTTGCATCGTTGTACAAGGTCAAATATTTGGTCGAAACATTGTTGTCCGACAGGAAGTCGGCGATAATGTTACCTATAGCATCGTTGGCCTGGTCGCCTACGACATACACTTTTTCGCCCATACGCCCCAGCGACACTGATGTGTTGAGGATTGGTCCACCCGGACAAGATTCCACAGCCTTACCGTTACGGAAAATTATGTCGTAAACGGTTTCGCCAATACAATATATCTTTCGCATATTCCTGTCTTTTATAACATTATATATCTAGCATTGAGTGAAACAAGCTTCACTGCTGTAAATGCTGTGCAAAGATACATTTTTCTTGGAATATGGGCAAGGTAATAATTTACAATACACACTTTGGTGCGATGGTGGTGCGATTTGCCTAAATGAAAAATGCAAGTGCTTAAAAATTAAACACTTGCATTTTTAGGTGGTTGTCCCTGGAGGAAAAACACCATGATATTTTACGATATTTTTTTTATAATTGTATTTTATTGAATATCAATAGCATAATAGTGCTAATGATTAAGTTTGATTTCATTTTGATTAAATAGTGTGTAATTATTTGGGGCAACTTTGGGGCAACTTTTGAAATTTTATTTTACCTTTGCTCCGTAAAAAAACATACGGAAATGGAAAGGGTAACACTTGTTCTAAAGACACAAAAAAAGACTGGTTCGATACGGCTTAGATTTAGGCTTAGAGATACGAATGTTGAGATTTACCATAAGAGCGAAATCAGCGCGGACATTAATGACTTAAAGAAAATAGACATCGAGGGTAAAAGATTGCCGAGGGTTACTTTGTACAATCAGAAACTTTTGGATGACATCAGAGAGGAAATTGATTTAATCCAAAAGGCATATAAGACGATGATTGAAAAGGGCATTGTCATTAATTCCGAGAATTGGGAACAAGAAATAATCAAGGAACAAGAAAAGCAGAACCACAAGAAAAAAGCAAAACCAATCACTCCGCCAAAGGTCAAGGGCGAACCGACACTACTGGAGAAACTTAAAAACTACATAGCAGAGGGCAAATCCTTAAACATATTCGGCACGGCAAGGGAAAAGGTTTACAATGTAATGTATAGCATTTTGGAACGATACCTATTTATAAAGGGCAAGTCGAAAATTCACGCATCGGAGTTCAAGTCTAATGAAATAAAAGAGTTCTACCGATTCATATTCGATGAGTATCTATATGTTGAGGAACATAGTGAATTGTACGAAAACCTTAAATCGTCAAGTGTTCCCAAACAGCCAAGACAACAGAATACGGCTGCCAATTACCTAAAGGCACTACAAGCTGCATTTCGTTCATTCGAGGGAGAGCATAATCCGTTTGATGACCTGCCCCCAAAATACAGGACTGCAATGTTAAAGGCGGAATACGATGAGCCAGTATGTTTGACGAGAAAAGAGTTTGCTCATATATATAATATGGTCGTAACACAGAAACTGGAAGAAGTTAAAGCCGTGTTCCTTCTACAGTGCGCTTTCGGGTGTAGAATTAGCGATTTTGCAAAGCTATCAATGAAAAATGTTGCAGTCGCAGATGACGGAATCCCATATTTGCATTATCTACCACAGAAAACACAAAGGACAAATTCAAAGCACGAAGAAATAGAAACACCGATAATGCTTTACGCACTTGAAATAATAAAGAAATGGAAGTTCGACTTCCCAATTTTGAGGAACATATCCGGACATTCGGGCTACAATGCAAGGATAAAGGAACTACTGCAATCCTGCAACATTGACAGACCAGTAAAGGAGTTCGATGAAACAACAAATGAATTTGTAGAGCGACCTTTGTACGAAGTCGGGTGTAACAAGTTGTGCAGGAAAACCCATGTCAACATTATGAACGAGATTCAGATTGACAAGTACGCCGCTGGACTGCATAGTGCAGGAAGCAATGCCGTAGAAAGGTATATAAGCAATAGCCGTACACAGCACTTTATTCTAATGTGCGCTGCTTTTGAGCAACCCATATACAAGGTAGATAAGGATTTGAATATTATTAACAACTAAAAATACTGGAATTATGCTTGAAGATTTCATAAAAAAAGCAGAAAAGGCACAGAGGACAATTGAAATAATTGAGAAAGAAGAATGGGAATATATAAAAGAGTGGTTTTATGAATCCATACAAGATGAAGCCCCAACTGTTATAGAGAATTTGGCTAAAAGACTGTTGGGAAAAGCTAACGAATCTGGTCAGATTGACAAATGGAATGAAGCAGCGGAGTTTGTTTATCAATTGGCTATGAAGAAAGGGGATAGAAGAACGCATGATACATTTGAAGTTGAACAATTTATAACAAATGTTGAATATGTAAAAGAAAATATTGGCGATTTGGATATTCCTAACCCATTCAATAATATTGAGAATAAAGGTTTCTTTTTTACTGGTTTTGAGTTGCTTCTGTTATTCATAGCCAATCTGAAATTATATAGTAAAATTAGGGAGAGGGCGGAAAAGAAAGAAAGAATATCTGATTTGAAATACATTATTAATAATATTATTGCATTAAATGAATTAGGTGCAATATCAAACAAATATGTTACAGATGTAATTGCATTGGACAAATTAAAGCCAATATTGTACGAATATGCCACAGGTGATACCGCACGGAATGAGTTAGATGAGGTATTAAACAAATATGTCAAGGATAACTTTATTGTATTGTACGAAGCGGAAGCAATCTTAAAGGAATGTGTCGATAAGAAAAGTTCAAAAGGTAAAGGGACGAAAGATAGCGAGTTGTTGAAAAGATGGAATGCTTCAAAGGAAGTATTATATAAAAGTGCCGAAAACAGAAATAAGAGAAAGAGGAAGACTACGGAAAATACGGAAAAGGAGAAACTTGAGAAATTCGTAGAGTATATAGTTGATTCCCTCAATAAAAACGGTGCTTGCCTGGACAAAACGGAAAATTTTGAAATCAATTATTCTGCCTATCTCAAAGAGAATTATCAGATATATCTTAATTACAAAGCAGGAGAGTATAATTCCGTTGACTTGAATAAAAACACAAAAGTTGCCAATGATTGTAAAAATGCGCGTAGTATTGAGTATCTAAAATCTGTATATGAAATGGCACTCAGATTTGGTACAACATTAAAAAGATTTGAGTATATAGATATGTGCTACTGGGAGAATTACAAGAATTGGCACGAGTTTTTATGTGAAAAAGTAGAGTAGATTCAAAAAAATGACTTTTTTAGGCTCAACAACTGGTTTAATTCCGTTTTTGAGCCTTTTTTGATTCTATACCCTTGCTTGATATTTGAGGTAATATAAGCCCCTTATGCTTGTGATAAGTGCGAAAAGAAGAAGGGTCGCTTAATAAATTAGGAGAAATAGACATATCTCCCTTGCAAAAACGGCTTAAATTAAAAAGTGCGCTTATTTGTTGATTATCAATTAAATATGCCGAAATATTGGCGTAATTTCGCATCATCGAGAAACGCTCGATACTGCCCTTGATTTATCGAGGATGGTTAAGTTTAATTTTAAATTTATTAAAATGGAAACACAACAGTTTCTTACAAGTCCAGCGACAATACCAATGTATGTCATTTCGGCAACGGACTTAAAACAAGCAGCCGAAGATTTAATTTCGAGCGTCATTGAACGCACGAAAGACCGTGATTCCGAAACCTACCTTTCACGCAAGGTAGTATCGGAGATGTTGGATATTACCTTACCAACTTTGTGGCGGTGGGAAAGAGAGAAGTATCTTTTGCCAGTTCATGTGGGAAGAAAAGTCCGCTACCGCAAAGCAGATGTAATGCGTATCTTAAAGGAGAAAGGAGGTAGCCATGACTAAAATCTGCCCAGTCTGTAACAAGGAGTTTGAACCAAGACGTGACGACCACCTGTATTGCAGTAACGCTTGTAAGACAAAAGCGTATCGGCAAAGGGCTGGCGTATCTGTAACGGCTAATGCTAATCCGCAGGAAACCAATGAGTATAACCGACACGACACCCACGACACGCAACAAAAAGGTAATGACACCTATAATAATTATAACGGTCTTGGTTTGCTTGGTGCTGTACAATTGGAGAACGCACGGACGGTTGCCGATATGGAAAGGCGCAATCTCGTTCAAGATTACGAAAACAAACTGCAACTTCAACAGTTTACAATGCAGACAAGGATAGATTCTCTCAACAAGGAGAAATTGTCTTTACAAGAGCAGGTCGCAAAGTTGCAGTCCGAAAACAAGGAATTGAGTGACAAACTCTCTGATGCCGAGGATGAATCCAACAGCCTTGATGAAGAACTTGCAGAGTTGAAGAACTCTCAGCAGAAAGATTTGCTTAGGGGTCTGATGGTTGCAGCCCAAGGCATTCTTGCAAGTAAGGGAGTAAACACTGATGGGCTTACTGGATTCATAAATGCTTCGTTTGCAGAAGAAAAGAATGAAGCACAAGCAGCATTGCCAGAGGTTGAGGTTGACACAATGCCCCAATACAGCGAAGATGTCTTAAACCTTGCAGAATGGCTGGTAAATTTGCCCGACCAAACGAAAATGTTTACCGCAGATATTCTACACCGCATCGAACTCAACCCCGATGTCGCGCGTAAAATATGGGTAGCATTAAACCGTCCAAAGCCAAAAGCAACGGCAGCAGAAATGCCCACAGCAACGGAGGAAGAGGTAAATAACGGAGTAGAAACAAATAAGGAAGAAAGTTATGAACAAAAAGGGAATAATTGATTGGACTGTCGCTTTGGTCGTAATTGATATTGAGGACAAGAAGGCTTCGTCAGATTTGCATTTTGAGTTGGAACTGCTTCGTGAGGAAATAGCCAATGTAGTAAGAGCCAATCCAAAATCCAGTTATAACCAATTGCTTTTTGTAAATAAATATCTTATAGACAGAGGTAAGGAACTGGATGAGATTTCGGCATCGGCACGAAAGGAAGCTCTATTCGATGTTTGGATTCAAATATTGTTTTTATTCTTGATTGTTTTCTTTTAATGTATAATTCTATGGAAAACAAATTGTTAGAACAGATATACACCAAGACTGACAATGGCTTTGACATCATAAGCCACTATTACCCGACAGCAAACCAACAGGGAAAGCCGTTCAAGATTCGTGACGAGCGCACCCCATCGGCACACTGCAAGCAATACAACGGAGTATGGTATGTTACAGACTTTGGCGAGGAGAGTAAGGCAAAGTCGCCAGTTGATTTGGTAATGCAAGAGGAAAACTGTGATTTTCAATCGGCATTAAAAATTATCGCTTCGTGGTATGGCATTGCCGATTATGGCATTTCGGAAAACAAACCAAGCATAAAGAGCCGACCTGCAACACAAGAAGAATCAGAAGGCTACTTTTCGTTTGTGCAGAAAGAATGTTTTTCTCACGATGAACTGAGATTGTTGGGAAGCGGTGTCAAGCAGGAAACCTGCGACAATCTTTCTTGGTTGTCCCTTGTGTCCTATTCTACAACAAAGGATGGCAAGACAACAACTGTCAGTTCTACCGATACTTATCCAATCTTCATACGCGAATGCCACACAGATAGCGGTTCTTATTTCTACAAGGTGTATCAGCCACTGGCACAGGACAAGGCTTTTAGGTTCTTTTATCGAGGAGAGAAGCCACAGAATTATATCAATGGTCTTTACGAACTGAAACTCAAATACAGAAAACTCCAGTCGGAAGCAAGCGAGGGCGAAGAAAGTACCAGTAGCAAGAAATTACCCGAATGTGTCATTTGTAGTGGAGAGCGAGATGCGTTATGTTGTGCAGCTCGTGGCTATGCTCCGATATGGTTCAATTCGGAAACGGCAGATTTCAGCGCAGAGCAGATGGAAGAACTGTTGAAGATGTGCGAAAAGGTCTATAATGTTCCCGACATTGACGATACAGGTTTGCGTATGGCGAGGGCAAAGGCTCTCAAACACCTTGATTTATATACAGTAGAATTGCCGTCTTCACTGTTGTTGCGTAAAGACCACAGGGGCAATCCCTGCAAGGATTTTCGCGACTGGTGCGACCTACACCCAAAATTCTCCGACTTCAAAAAATTGCTTACAATGGCCAAAGCCTGTAAGTTCTGGACTTACCGCACAACCAAGACAAGCATTTGCGCTGAACTTCAACCCGTATTCCTCACCCACTTTCTTGAAGTGAACGGCTTCGGCAAAATCATAGACCGACAGAACAAGAAATTTGTACTGGTCAGAGTTGATGGATATGTGGTTAACGAGGTCGTTGAGGAGGAGATTGTATCGTTCACAAGACAGTTTGTTGAGGACAAAATGTTAGGGCTTGATGTTCAGAGGTTGTTGACCACTTCAAGGAATGTAAAGCACTCGATAGATGCCCTCCGCGACATTACCGACAAGGTAAATTTCCGAAACCATACAATAAACTCGCAGACATTATATTTTGACAACACAGCAGTCGTTGTAAGTTCGGACGAGGTAAAGGAAATTCGGCAGAAGTACGAAGTTGGCAACCATGTGTGGGCAAAGGACATTTGCCGTCATACATTCCGAAGAACCAAACCGTCATTTATTGCCGAATATTCCAACGGTGCATTTCAATTCACGCCCCTTGACCTTTCTTCACACTTTTTCCGCTTCAATATCAATTCCTGCCGTCTGCATTGGCGTAAGGAACTGGAAGAACAGTGCGACCAGGACGAAACGAAAAACAAGGCATACCGAAAGGATTTCAAATTCAGTGTGCAAGGTGCAAGGTTGACGGACGAGGAACGAGAGGAACAAGTACGCTGTCTGCTCAACAGAATTTACTCAATCGGATATATGTTGCACTCCTATAAGGACAGGCGACTGGCAAGAATATGCTGGTTGCTTGAGAATAAGGTAATTGAAGATGAAACATCATCGGGCGGAAGCGGTAAATCATTCATTGTATCTATGTTGCAGACCTTGAAGCCGACTGTTACACTTGACGGCAGGAATCGGCATCTCACCGAGAATCAGCATTATCTTGACCGAGTAAGCGAATACACCGACATCCTTTATATTGACGATGCAACAAAGTATTTCGACTTCGATTCGTTCTATACGCTTGCAACTGGCAATATGTCTATCAACGCAAAGCACAAGGACAGCAAGGAGATAGACTTTAAGGACAGCCCCAAACTTATGATTTCATCGAACTTTGCACCGAACCGCAACGATGAAAGCACCTTGCGAAGAATCCTTTTCGTCCCCATCAGCGACTACTACCACAAGCGCACAGACGATAACGATTACCGTGAAACACGGCAGATTTCAGACGATTTCGGCTATGAACTTTATAATGAGCAATATTCAGAATCCGACTGGAACGCAGACTATAATTTTCTCGTTGACTGTTTGCAGTTCTATCTGAAAATGTCAGCATCAAACATAGTTGTAGAACCTATAATGTCAAGTATCAACAAGCGAATGAACCTTGCTATCATGGGAACGCAGTTCAGCGAATGGGCTTCTGCATATTTTGCTCCAGACAGTAGCAATGTAAACAATGGCGTGCTAAAGGAAGTTGCGATGCGAGACTTCGAGAACGCCACCAATATTAGAGGCTGGTCATCGGCAAAATTTACAAAGGCGGTAAAATCGTACTGCAAGAACAACAGTGACTACATCGTATGTTTTAATCCCAAAGAACTTTGCTCACCGTCAAACCCAGACCGAATCATTAGAAATGTAAATGGGTGTAGTCAGCAGTACATATATATTCAGACAAAGGGCGAAAAGGTAAGGGAATTTTTATAAAGTAGATTAAGATTATGAAAGAAGATTGGTAGAAACGGCTGTTAGGTGTTAACGGTCGTTTCTTTTTTTGTGACGGTTGAATAATGTTTATGTTTTATATCTCAATTTTTCGGAAAAAAAGTGTAACTCTGTAACCTATTATTGTAAAATATTGGAAATCAATAATATTATCTTGATTACACTTTTGGTTACACTTTCGTTACACTTTTTTTGATACTCCAAAACTGTAACCTGTTACGGTTTCCAAAATTTGTGTAACTCAAAACTGTAACCTCGTAACTATTTATAAATAAAAAGATTATCCCTATTAGTTACGGTTACACTTTTTTGCGGAATTTTCGATTGAAATATTGTTTTTCTGTGATTATCGCCATTGGCAGTCAAAAAAACCGTTGCGTGGGATAGATGCCTTAAAGAGTAAGACCCCTAACTGTAACGCCCGAAACGCCCATGCCACGTCGGTTTGTGCAAAAGTAGCAGATTTTTTTGTTACGGCCAAAATAAAAAAACAAGGGAGGGATGCCCGACACAATTGTCTTGGGATTTACATTTCGCCTTGTTATATGATAAAGGAAGGACAGATAACGCTGAATCCTCAGCACTTTACAACGGCGTTGAACAGCTCCGACAAGCTGTTACCGAATTATCGTGTCCTCAGTGTCGGCTTTCCTTATCGTTGCAAAGGTAATGCTATTATTTTTTACTGCCAAAACAAAAAACAAGAAGCGTTGTCCGGTCACAATGACAATGGAAATTTACAAGCTTCTCGTTAAAGGAACTGTTATGGTGGGTAACTCCTATTTTTACCGAGCATAACAGGCAAATGGTTGTCAGAGATTGGGCAACACCAATTTTTACCGAACATAACAACCATTTTTTTGGAACGGTGGGCTGCGATTTCTCGCTCTACCCTCCGCGTTGCAAATGTAATGCTATTTTTTACTGGCAAAAAAACATCTACTTCGCATCGTGTGGGGCTTCCACGCACCTGCAAACGCCGTAGCACAACCACTAAACCTCGGCTCGTGTACACGAAGCGTGATGTCTTATCGGGTGCAAATATAATGCTTTTTTATGATATTACACACTTTTTTTGCATTTGTTAGCGAAAATTACCAGTTTCTTTGTATCTTTGCCGTCCGAACAATACCCCCAACTGGGTGAGGTTACTTGACGGTTGGCAATTAATGTAGGGCGCATTTTCCCCTTGTGGCTGGCGGATAGGATGTCCGAAAGTCGGGGGTTGTTCAAGTGGAATCTAATTTTGAGTGCCGTGAATAGCGGTTGCTATGGGCGACTCTCCCCGTTGTGAGTAGGGGTACTCAACGGATTCTATTAAAAACTCAATAGTAGCAGTTGATTTTTTAGCCGTTAGTTTTTCTATCGGCTTTTTTTGTTGCATAAAAAAATCGTTACCGCATAGCAATAACGATTTTCAAATCCTCCTCCTTTGTAACTCTACCGCAGACCTTCAAACGCCGTAGCACAATCACTAAACCTCGGCTCGTGTCTTACACGGTAAATGGGATTTCGGCATTGCAAATATAGATGATTTTGTCGATTCTGCAAAATTTGCGAATCAAAATAAATGTTTTTGAGGTAAGGTGGCTGCGATAGAATGCTCCCATTCCGCTTTTTTCCCCATAAAGGTGCAAAAAAGGAAAATACGAGGGTGTTCCATATTATGAAATGTATTGTTTTTTACAGGGCATCTTTTATCCTGTCATAATACTTTTCCATCAGTCTGCGACGCTTTTCTCTCTCCCTTTTCCTCGCTTCTATCATTTCGGGCGTGGGATTGTCCTGCCTCTCCATTTCGAGCATAAAGCGTACTGCATCTTCACCGCGCAGCACAGGTGTCGGACGGTCAAAATCGTGCTTTGCCATATCATGCAAGCGATTTTACAATGTCCATACGCAATCCGAGAGCGGACAAGATGGCGCAGAACGAGCCAATAGTAGGGTCAACCAGTCCGTTTTCGACACGCGAAACATATCCCTTGCTTGCGCCAATGCGCACGGCAAGTTCTTGCTGTGTAATATTTTCCTCTTTTCGAGCCTCCTTGATTACCTGTCCCATACAAAAAGCGTATGCTTCCCTGCGGAATTGCTCGCGTTCTGGCGTACCCTCGCAACCATATTCTGCATCAAGTACGGCATCGTAATCCTCAATTTGGGTTTTCGTCTTTGGCTTCATAATATTCTTTCTTTAGTCTTATTGCTTTTTCTATTTCTTTTTTCGGTGTCTTCTGTGTCTTTTTCTGGAATACATTGAGCAACACAATTATATTTCCTTCATCGAATATGAAGAAAATCCTGAAAATTTTACCTTCGCTTTCTATCCTCATTTCGTATATTCCATCGCGGATAGGCTTGACGAACTTTGAGATTAACCTGTCGTTGGTCTTTACATACTCAATTACATAGTTAATCTTTCTTCGGTCATTTTCAGTAAGTTCCTCCATAAATTTCTTGAAGTCACTATTAAAAACCTTTATGCTTCTCATATCGCAAAAATAATAAATGTTACAATATAATATAACTTTTTTTTCTTTTTTTTTAATTATAATATTACGGTAAAGTCTAATAGTTGAATCCGCAAAATAATCTCGAATGGCGAAAATATTAGGATAATCTTCACCATCAAATAACGCTTGCATTTGCATAAAAGAGTATTCTCATCCTTTAACAGCCGTTAATAGCAACGAAGAACGATTCTTACAGTATAGTCTTCTTTAGTTTCTTCATTGCCTCGCGGTGTGGATTGAGCCATCGGTCAAGTTCTTCGGGAGTAGTGTAGAGCTTGCCACCGTGCTTATGAAATGGACAATTATTTTCGTTGCGCCTATAAATCATCGACTTCGTGACAAGTCCAACCAGACGGGGGTCGTCGGGTGTTATAATCTCGCCTTTATGGAAACGTGCGAGTATAAGATTTTCTTCTGACTTGGTTTGTTGCAACTGTTGCCGCAACTGTGCTATTTCAATTCTCATACTTGCTACTTGATTAAGTAGCATTTCCATTGCCTGTGGTAAATCGTTGAATGTTATATTTTCCATTGTTCTATCGCTTTGTTATATGTAATTTATTTGAATTGTTCATCATACACAGTCAAATACTGTTGGTTTTTGCTCTTCGGTACAATACTGGATTCTACAAGCGCATCAACATCGGCACGACTATAGAGAAACTTCTTTGGGCAAAAAGGTACGCGAGCCGTTGTAACTTGACCGCTGTGACGAAACTTCTCGAAAACTCGCCTGTTTGTTTGTCCGAACATTTCTAGCAGTTCGTCCTCGCTGTACCATTCTTTTTGTGATTGTTGTCGCACTGCCTTTTGTACAGCTTCTGCAATTAATGCTTCAATTTCTTTCTTTTCCGCTCTTGTCATTGTGTTATTTTCATTATCTTTGAGTTTACATATTGCATAAAAATGCCTTGTAATCGGTTGGGGCAAATTTGGGGCAAGTTGTTAAATCAAAAATGCAAGTTGCTGATTTTTAGCAACTTGCATTTTAAATCGTTGTCCCTGGAGGAATCGAACCTCCACAACCAGAACCAAAATCTGGTGCACTACCATTATGCAAAGGGACAATCGCTCCAACGCAAAATTGGGACTGCAAAAATATACATATTTTGTAAGCGTGCAAAATAATTTTTGAAAAAATCATTTGTTTGCCACTTTGAAAAGTGCGCCCAATGAAATATTTTTGCGGTTTCAAAATCAAAACGGTGATGAAAAACATATTAATCATCATGCTTGCCGCCATCTGTATGGCTGTTTCGCTGCCGGTAATGTCGCAGAGCGAGACTAACAATGTGCAGTTGGCAAGCAAGTACTACCAGAATGGTGAGTACGAGAAGGCTCTTACAATATATCAGGACCTTTATGCGCAGACTGAGTACAAGAGCTATCGCGACATGTATCTGTCGTGCCTCACGCTGCTCAAGCAGTTTGATGCCGCCGAAAAGTTTTTGAAAAAGGAAACCAAAAAGAAGAAAAACGATTTCTATCTGCACATCGACCTCGGAATGGTATATTACAACATGAACCGTAGCACCGAAAGCGAAGAACAGTTTGCAAAGGCAAAGGAACTGGCACTTGGGAACGAAAGTTCGGTTGTAAGTGCTGCAAATTCATTCCTTTCGCACCGACAATTCCAACATGCCATCGACCTGTACGAAAAAGCCGAAAAGAAATTTCCGAACAAAAAGTACGGCATTGAAATAGGCAATATCTACAGCATCGAGAAGAACTACGAGCAAATGATGGCACATTACCTTGATTGCTTGAACCAAGAAACTGAGGGAAATATACAATCTCGTCTTTCGTATGTAATTGCCAATGATGACGAGGACAAGGCCATTACCGTTATTGAAAAATCACTTTTGGACCAAGCTCAGAAAAAGCCCAACAGCTCGACACTTAATACACTTACAATATGGTTGTATACGCAGACAGGTCGTTACGAACTTGCTATGAACCAGGTTTTTGCATATAGTAAGCGTATTGGGCCAAGTTACGATAAGGAAGTCCTTAGCTTTGGAAATGAGATGGCTAGCATGAACGAAACCGAACTCGCAAAAAAGACATTCGAATATCTGCTGAAACGGAAGCCGTCATCAACATTTAGCAACGAGGCTTACATAGGATTGCTAACAATGTCGTATAAATTAGCTGTTTCAAAATTGCATCCCGACAAGAAGGAACTCGAAGAACTTGATTCAACAATTACGTTGGCAATCAAGGATATGGCAATAACAAAGGCATACGACTTGATAATCATTTCCGCAAAGCTAAAAGCCTTTAACCTTGGCAAATGCGATGAGGCTATCGACAGGATAAACGAAGCAATATCAAGCAACTACTATAAGCAGCAGGTTCCCGAGATGAAAATGCTCCTTGGTGACATTTACATGCTGAACAATAATCCGTGGGACGCTACTCTCACATACGCTCAGATAGAGAAGTCTAATGCAAGCGCCGACATAACAAGCGAGGCGAGGTTCCGCAAGGCAAAATTGGCATATTACACTGGTCAGTTCGAATGGGCGCAGGCGCAGCTCGATGTGCTTAAGGCTGGCACATCCCGACTTATCTCCAACGATGCGCTGGAACTCAGCCTGTTCATCACCGAAAACTACGACATGGACACCACCGAGACCACTATGCAGACATTCGCCCGTGCTGATTTCCTGACATTCTCGAAGCAGTACGCCGAGGCTCTAAAATGTCTTGATACCATCGAACAGAAATACCCAAGTCATTCTCTTTCGGATGATGTGCTTTACCGCAAGGCTCAGATTTACGAAGAAATCAACGACTTGGACAAGGCAGCATCGCTGTACAAGGAAGTCTTTACAAAATACGGATTTGATGTTCTTGCCGACAACGCCCTGTTCAGGTATGCCGAAATTTGTGAGCGCCAGGGCAAAAACAAGGAGGCGGAGGATTCATATTTCAAGATCATAAGCGATTATTCCGGAAGCATATATACGGTAGATGCGCGAAAAAGGATGAGGGCATTGCACAATGGCACAGCTGATTGAAAAGGATAGGATAATTCTCGGCATTGATCCAGGAAGCAACATCATGGGCTATGGCATAATCCACGAGAAAGGGAAAACCATAAATTTGGTAGCTTTCGGAATAGTGGACATGCGCAAGATGGACGACCATTTCACAAAGTTGAAATATATTTTCGAGCGCACTACACAACTTATCGATGGTTTCCATCCTGATGAGATTGCCATCGAGGCTCCATTCCAAGGCAAGAATGTGCAGTCGATGCTGAAACTTGGGCGTGCTCAGGGAGCAGCTATCGCAGCGGGACTGCAACGCACAATACCTATTTTTGAGTATGCGCCTCGTAAGGTTAAGCTTGCAATTACTGGCAATGGTGCGGCATCGAAGGAACAGGTGGCGGCAATGCTGCAGAAACTTCTCAAAATAGAGGAACTCCCAGAAAAACTTGATGCTACCGATGCAATTGCAATTGCCATGTGCCATTATTACCAGAAACGAAGCATTGTGTCGGGCGAAAGCCCTTGCAAGAGTTGGAAGGAATATGCAGCAAAGAAAGGCATAAAAATCTGAGAAATCAAAATACTATAGTTTTTTTGCATTTTTTTCAAAAAGTCCTTATTTTTGTGCCGATAATATTAAATTTGCAACAATGAATACATATACCAAGACTCAGAATATCATTGATTACACCGCAATGGGATTGCTTGCAACAAGCGTAATATTGACAGTGTTAAATATTCCGTATGCTTATATATGCTTGATGATTGTGTGGTGCTTGTCTGTAGGCGTATTTATAGCGACAAGTGTAGGTAGCAAATTGTATAAGGTTAGCGTTCCATTGTTCGTTCTTGACCTATTCTGCAAGATTAACATATTTTCTGGTATTAAGTTCTGGACTTTCGACTTTGACAGAAATTATATTAGTATTGGTATGACATTGATATTCGTCATCTATCTTATTGACGCTATAATGACAAAGAAAGTTCCCGTTTACCGTCCATTATCGTACCTGCTGATATATGCGGTAATAGCTGGCGTTTGTGCAGCGATAACGATGTAGGGCGAAAAAACATTTATGTGCAACTTCAAAGATGTCGAATAATCTTTTATAGCTGATTCTCGCATTATTGCAAATTATTCCTAATTTTGCAGTGGTAATTCAAACAGAAATTTATGGAAGCAACTGTTTTTAATCCTGCGCAGATTTATTTGTTACGGATGTTCGAACATATTAAAAGCGACGAGGAACTTCTTGAAATAAAGAAGCTTATCAGCGATTACTATGCAAAGAAGATGGACGAGCATCTGGATAAACTTTGGGATGATGGCATTCTTGACCAGAAGAAGCTTGACGAAATAAATGAAATGGACCTCCATAAACTGCAATAAGTTTTATGCGAATCGTCCTTGACACAAATAGCCTGATTCAAAGCATTCCTAAAAGGAGTGCTTATAGAGTTGTTTGGGATTCTATTCTTTCGGGAGAAAATATATTATGTGTGTCTAACGAAATTATTGAAGAGTATGTGGAGATACTTCAACCGTTGACAAATAAGGAAACAGCAAATATAATTATTGAAGCCATTGTAAATTCCCCATTTGTTGAATATATAACTCCATATTATCGATTTAACCTGATAAAAGCAGACCCTGATGACAATAAGTTTGTTGATTGTGCTATTTCTGCAAATGCCCATTACATTGTAACAAATGACCATCACTATGATGTTTTAAAAGGTATTGCATTCCCTCATGTAGATGTCATTGCCCTTAAAGATTTCTTTGAACTTATAAATCGAAATAAGTAAAGGTTGCATAATTCATAGCAAATTGAACTTTGAACCTTTGAACTGTTGAACCTTGAACTTTTGATTTTTTGCCCCTCTCACAACATAAATGCTTAAATTTGCCGTTTTATTGTATTTGCAACTCGGATGATTCTTCGCAACGGCAACGGCAACAAACGTAATTCCACTCTGTGGATTCGCTTGGTGTGCATAATTTTTATGCTTGCCGCGTTGCCTACGTTGAACCTGTCGGCACAGTCGCTGATAAGCCTGAAAAATCTGTCGGTGCAGGGCGATACGCTGGTGCTCGATTCGATGAGCGTGGTGCAAAGTTCCATAAAAATTGTCGATGCCGACGGAAATCCTGTTGATGCAAAATACCATTTCGACTTCGAGACCTCGACCATTGTGTTCGATGAGAAGCCGCCAGCAGGAACAAAAGTTAGTTTCAAGACCTTTCCCGTGAATTTCTCGAAGCCGGCACAGAAATTCGACCGCAGCAAGTACATGCTTTCCGACCACGAGCACGAACGCACTGGCTACGACCTCATTCTTACCAAAGAAAACTACGACGACTTTTTCTCGCAGACTGAACTTTCGCGCAAGGGAAGCATTTCGCGTGGTGTGAGCTTCGGCAACAGCCAGAATGTGATTATGAACTCAAACCTCGACTTGCAACTCGACGGACGAATCGGTGACAACCTTTTCATTTCGGCAGTCATAAGCGACAATAACATCCCAATACAGCCCGACGGCAACTCGCAGAACCTGCAGGAGTTCGACAAGGTTTTTATCAAGATTTACAACTCCAAGTTTGCACTTATTGCCGGTGATTTCGAGCAGAAGAAACCGCAAGGATATTTCCTCAACTACTACAAGAAGTCGCAGGGAATACACCTGTCGGGCAAAAAGACTTTCGAGACAGCAAAGCACAATGCTGGCGAACTGAACGCTTCGATAGGAGCGGCTGTTGCGAAGGGCAAGTACCACAAGATGCAGATTTCGGGCGTGGAGGGCAACCAAGGTCCGTACCGGCTTACTGGTGCCAACAACGAGGCGTATGTGGTGGTACTCGCTGGAACCGAAAAGGTTTACATCGACGGAATCCTGATGTCGCGCGGAAGCGACCGCGACTATGTAATTGATTACAACCTCGGTGAGGTTACCTTCACGGCGCACCAGCCAATCAACAAGGACAAGCGCATAATCGTCGAGTTCGAATACACCGACCAGAACTACACGCGCTTCCTCGTTACTTCGTCCAACACACTGAAAATCGACAACACAGAAGTCTGGCTCAACCTATACCACGAAGGCGACAGCAAGAACCAGCCCATCAATATGGACCTCCGCGATTCCGACAAGCGACTGATGGCGGGTATCGGCGACAATCTCGACCAAGCCATTATCCCCGGTTACGACAGTCTCGGCTTCAACATCGACGAGGTGCGCTACAAGGTTGTCGATACCATTGTTGATGGCGTGCAGTACGATTCGGTTTTTGTGTACAGTACCAACGAGCAGGATGCTTTCT
The DNA here is from genome assembly GCA_902791865.1 of uncultured Bacteroidia bacterium. Classification (GTDB taxonomy): domain Bacteria; phylum Bacteroidota; class Bacteroidia; order Bacteroidales; family ML635J-15; genus Bact-19. Next base: position 62,636 of record CADAXK010000006.1, on the reverse strand, counting down.
ATAGGGTTTCGTTCTCGCTTGTGGGCGAAAACAAGGGCAACTATGTGCGCGGAGTGTCGTCAGCAAACGGCAGGGTCTATGAGTGGGTTGCACCTGTAAATGGAGTACCTCAGGGAAACTATATTCCTTATACCAAGATAGTTGCGCCGCAGAAAAAGCAAATGGCGACATTTGGGGCAAAGTCGAAGTTCGGTGAAAAGACAAGCGCATCGGTCGAAGTGGCATTGTCGAACAACGACCGTAATACCTTCTCGAAACTCGACCGTGGCGACAATTTTGGCGTTGCAGTGAAAACAACTGCCGAGCAATACCTTGTGAAAACCGAAAAGAACAGCCTCAGCGTCGATGTCAACTACGAATTTCTGAACCGCAACTTCGAAGCCGTAGAGTATTTCCGCGAAACCGAATTCACAAGAGACTGGAACATAGGTTCTTACTATGCCGATTCGCACTGCGAGAATGTTGCCGGCGGACATATCCGTTACGCCAACCGCAAGCACGGAAATTCGCTCTATACGACATCGTACATAAACCGCGGTGCAGAATATTCGGGCTGGAAAAACGACCTTTCGTCAGACTACAGGCTTGGCACCTGGCACCTCAGCGGAAATGCTTCCTTGCTTACAAGTGCCGATTCGCTCAACAAAACCCAGTTTTTGCGCCATAAGCTCGACATTTCCAAGACCTTTGGCAAGATAATGGTTGGAGCACGCGAAGAGGGCGAGCGCAATGTTTGGCACAACGGCGAAGGCTCATTGCTGGCAAACAGTTATTCGTACAGCCAGTACGAAGGATTTGCCGGCACATCCGACTCGGCACGACAGAAATTTACACTATCGTACAAGTTCCGCAACGACCGCAAGCAGAGCCTCGACATCCTGAAGGATGCTACCCGCGCACATGACTTTTCGCTGTCGTCTGAAGTCGGCGGAAAGAACAACCACCGCCTGAAGGCGACCATCAACTACCGTCTGTTGCAAGTGCGCGACACTCTGCTTTATAGCGCCGAACCCGAAGACAACCTCACTGGCAAACTCGAATATAATTTCAAACTATGGAAGGGTGCAATAACTTCATCGACCTTGTACGAAATAGGTTCGGGATTGGAAAACAAGATTGAATACACTTACATTGAAGTTGCTCCCGGACAAGGCGTTTACACTTGGACAGATTACAACGGCAACGGTGTGCAGGAACTTGACGAATTCGAGGTTGCCTTCTTTGCCGACCAGGCCAACTTCATCCGTGTGCAGATGCCTTCGACGGAATATATAAAGGTGTATGCAAACAAGTTCAACCAGAGCCTAAATATTAATCCAGCAGTGCGTTGGAAGTCGAAGAAAGGTTTTCTCAAGTTCTTGAGCAGATTCTCCGATCAGTTTGCCTACAGCATTTCGCAGAAAAACACCTCGGACAAGATTGCCGAATTTGCAAATCCGTTTGCACAGAACATCAGCCTCGACGAACTTGTCTCGATGAGCTCGACCATCCGCAACAGCTTGTCGTTCAACCGTGGGAAACCGAAATTCGGCATCGACTACATTGTGCAGTCGGTGAAGGGCAAGAGTCTGCTTACCACAGGTTTCGATTCTCGAACAAACTTTACGCAGACAGTACTTATAAGGTACAACATTTCGCCCAAGGTGGGAATGCAGAACTCGACAATTTTCGGCAAGAAAGGTTACGAATCGCAGTTTTTCACTGCCAAGGACTACAAAATAGCCAGCATCAAGGACGATTTCCAGTTCAATGTGCAGCCCAACATCAACAACCGCATTTCGCTTACCTACAATTTAGAACAGAAGGATAACACGACTGGCACCGAAAAACTTACCAGCAACAATGTCGGCCTTGAGTATCGTCTAAATTCGGTGAAAAAAGGTTCTCTCAATGCAAATTTCAACTTTATATATTATAAGTATGCCAGCAGCGGTAATTCCGCTGTCGACTATGAGATGCTTCAAGGACTGCAACCAGGCATGAATTTTACATGGGGTATTAATTTCCAGCGTCAGTTAGCAAACGGACTGCAAATCAACCTTTCGTACAATGGTCGTAAGAGCGAGGCTTCGCCAGTGATACATACAGCAAGCGTGGAAGTGAGGGCATATTTCTAGGCTAATGCCGTTTAAAGTTTAAAAGTTCAAGGGGTTCAAAGTTCAAGGGCTGCGCCGTTTCAATGCCTGCGGCATTTCTATGTTTAACGTTTTGAAGTTCAATGTAGCGTTGTAATTCCTTATACAGATATTTTGAAATAATTGGTATGAAAATCCCCAAAGTATATTATTTTCGCAACCAAAATTGAGCCTGACAGATAGTTCAATGGAAGGTTAGAATAGCGTTTTTGTCCAATAAGCCGTTTTCCATGTATAGAAAGCTAATAATAAAGCCGTAAGGCAATTGGCATATTTAACCACATTCCTTACGGCTAGGTGATCACAATGATCCTACTTTCTAATTTAATTCTTAGCATTGCCGAAGCGATGTTAAGAGCGATGAGTGCAAGTGTGCTTTCGCATAGGTTGTCCGATTCGTTGATTTGTGCTATGAGCAGTCCATCTTGAAACGGATGCACTTAAAAGTATCGCGTAAAATTACTATTTTTTTTGTATTATTACAGTATTTATTGATAAAAAATGAAGTTCACATTATTTCTTCACCTTCATCTCCTTTACTTTCGCGTATTCGCCATCTTCTAGCAATGTAATTTCGTATTTGTGCTTGCCATCTTTCGACTGTGTGTAGCGGATGTTGCCATTGGCGTATGGGTAGAGCGGACGAGTTCCGTAGATGGCTTTGCCGTTCTTGCTTAACCACTGTCCTATTTCCTTCATGCGTTGCAAGGCAACTTCGGGAAGTTGTCCATCGGCATCGGGACCAACATTGAGCAGATAGTTCCCGCCTTTGGCAACAATGTCTATCAACGTGTGTATAAGCTTGCGAGTGCTTTTGTAGTTGTCGTTCTCCACATACGACCAGCTGTCGCCCATGCTCATGCATGTTTCCCACGGATAGGGCAGGGTATGTTCTGGGACTTGCTGCTCGGGGGTGCGGTAGTTTTCGTATTTGCCGCCTACGCTACGGTCAACAATTATAAGGTCTGGATTGTCTTTGCGAGCCATAGCGGCAATACGAGGCATGTCGATGTCCTGTATGCGAGCGTAGCAACCTAACCATTCAATAGTTTCTTCGTTCAAGCTCCATTCGGGACGCACCCAGCCACCATCGAGCCATAAAATGTCGATGTCGCCGTAGTTATGTGTTAGCTCGTATATCTGGTTGTAGGTGAAATCTTTGAATTTTGCCCAGCGTTGTGGATTCTCGTAAATGTCGTAGTTGACATTGCGGTCGGGAGTGGCCCACTCGTGCGCCCAGTAGTCATCGTTGTGCCAGTCAGGCTTCGAGAAATAGAGACCTATCCACATCCCTTCATCGCGGAACGCATCAACGATGTCCTTTGTAATGTCGGGTTGTGCTGATGTATGGTATGGACAGTCTACGCCTGCAACGCTGTAGTCGGTCTGCTTGCTGTCGAACATACAGAAACCATCGTGGTGCTTTGTAGTGAAAACCATGTATTTCATCCCTGCCTCCTTGGCTGCTTTTGCCCATTGTTTGGCGTCAAAATGCTTGGGATTGAAAGTCTTGTTAAGTGCTTGATATTCCTTCTTGTATTCGTAGTAGTCGGCTCCGTTGCGGTTTATCCACGGTTCGTTGCAAATGCCCACGATTCTACCACTCCCCACTGCGAGTACATTCCCCAGTGAGCCATAAAGCCGAATTTCAGGTCTTGCCACTGGTCGATGCGATTGAGAATTACAGTGTCGGTTTCGGGTTTGCTGTCACTTTGGGCATTCGCTGAAAAAAATGCCAATATTATACTGAGTAAAATAAATGTCCTTTTCATTGTACTAAATATTTAAATTTGAAATTGTCCAGATTCTTATCGTCGCTACTAAAACCGACCTGCAGAATGAATTTGTCACCATGCTTTGGTTCTTCCATTTTGCCAGTGGTTTCGTTGAATTGGCGCAACCAGAACTTGTCAATCTTTATGTCGAATGTGCTTGTACCTCCAACTGGAACTTCTATTTTCTGCATCCCGACAAGCGATTTTTGCAAACCGCTTTTGTCGTTTGGATTCTTCAAATAGACTTGTATTACAGTTTTCCCCGACTTGCATTTAGCTTTGCTACCAATGTTGCTGACGGTTCCCATGACACGCATTTCGCGATAGTCAACACTTATTTTCTCAATCTTGAAGTCAGAATACGAAAGTCCGTAGCCGAACGGAAACAGCGGTTTTTGCTTCATATATTTATAGGTGCGACCTTGCATGTTGTAGTCGTCGAAGTCGGGGAGTTGTGCTGTCGATTTGTAGAAAGTCACTGGCAAACGACCAAAATTGTCGCTCTCGCCAGCCAATGCCGAGGCAACAGCTTTTCCCATATCCTCGCCGCCATACCAGCATACCATTATGGCATTTGTCTCGTTGATGATATTTTCGAGAGCAATAGCACTGCCAGTACACAACAGCAATACCAATGGCTTGCCAAGTTTTTTCAGTTGCTTTATTTCATCGATTTGATTTTCGGGAAGTTCTATCCTTGTGCGGTCACCCTTGTGGAATCCTGGGATGTCGATTGGAAGTTCTTCGCCTTCGAGTTGCGGATTTAGTCCGCCCGCATATACAATAATGTCGGCGTTGGTGGCGGTTTCCACCATTGCAAAGCGTTGGCTCAGTCCCTCCGAAATTGTTGATGTATGAAGCGGTATGCCGTTGTAGTTGCCCAATGGCATAAGGGTGTCGTTGGCGTTTGGACCGGCAAGGAAAATCCGTTTCCCGTCGATTGGCAGAATGCCGTCGTTTTTCAGCAGCACGAATGTCTCGGTGGCTGCATCGGTGGGATTTGTCTGCGGCTGGTGGCGGATTTCGGTGCGGGCTTCGGCGACCTGCATTCTTAGCTTGAGGATTCGGCGCAGATGCTCGTCAATCTTGCTTTCGGGGATATATACCGAATCGACGGCAGTTTTCAGTGCTTGCAGACCGCTTCCGCATTCGAGGTCGACTTCGCTACCAAAGGCATCGGAAGCTGCGAGTGCTGCCGTGGCGTGGGTTTTATGGCGAGGAATCACGGTGTCGCGTTCCCAGCAGTCGTTTAGTGCCCAGCAGTCGGTGACGACAATGCCATCGTAATGCCATTTGTTGCGCAGGATATCAACAAGCAGTTCGCGATTTGTACAGCATGGAGTTCCGTTCAGGCGGTTGTAGCCGCACATTACCTGTCTTACATCACTGCACCTTATAATATATTCGAAAGCAGGCAGATAGGTTGTCCATAAGTCGCGTTGCGAAACATTTGCATCGAACTGGTGGCGCGTGCCTTCGGGACCGCTATGTACGGCAAGGTGTTTAAGGCAAGCTCCTGCCGATAGCACCGACTTGTCGTTGTCGCCATGCTGAAGTCCGTTTACGCATGCAAGTCCCATGGTGGCGGTTAGGTAAGGATCTTCGCCGTATGTTTCCATGCCTCGTCCCCAGCGTGGGTCACGGAAAATGTTGATGTTGGGTGTGAAGAACGTCAGTCCGGTGTAGTCCTCGTATTTTCCTTCTATTTGTGCCTGATTATATTTGCGATGAGCCTCGGTGGCTGTCTGTGCAAAAATGTCCTCCACCATTTTAGGGTTGAATGAGGCAGACATAGCAATTGGCATCGGCCATACTGTTGCTATTCCGTTGCGACCTACGCCGTGCAGGGCTTCGTTCCACCAGCTGTAGGCTTTTAGTCCAAGGCGCGGAATAGCAGGGTTGCGGTGTTCCATCAGCGAAAGTTTTTCGTCAAGGGTAAGCCGTCCGATAAGATCGTTGACTCGTGAATCAATGTCTAGGCTAGTATCCTGAAATGGGTATTGTTGGGCTGGACATATTTGCGGAATAATGAAGCAAACTATTGTTGTAAGTGTTATAAATAGTCGTCTCATTGCCCCAAAGATTCTCTATTGAATAATAAAAGCTCCCCGAAGAGAGCTTTTTATCTTATGTGGTTTCTATTTTAGAAGTCATCGCTGTCATCCTTGTGAATAACGGCGTTGCCTTTCTTTATTGCTTCTTCTTCAGCCTTCTTGATTTCGTCTTCGATGCCGTAGTCGGTCGAAACAACACTAAACTCGGTACGACGGTTGAGCTGGTGGCAAATTTCCTTCTTTCCAAAATCGGTAATCTTGTTGATATATTCTTCGTTCAGTACATCACCAACTTTCAAGAATGTGTATTGCTTTGCCATCTGGGCAGTTACTGTCTTAGGCTCTGTTTCCCCAAATCCCTTTGCTGTAAGTCTATCCGGCTTTATGCCCTTGGAAATAAGGTAGTCAACGCAAGATTTTGCACGAGCAAGCGAAAGTGTCATGTTGTAGTCGTCGTTGCCACGGAAGTCGGTGTGAGCACGCATTTCGATTGTGATGTTCGGGTTGTCGTTCAATGTCTTTACCAAACCATCAAGTGAAACTGTTGATTCAGGCTTCAAGTCAGCCTTGTCGTATGCGTATTCGATATTCGGCAATTCAATGACACGCGGTATTCTGCCGAGGTTAAGTATCACGTTGTAAACCGTATCGTATTCGACTTTTGCAGTAGAGAACTTTATCGAGTTTGAGAAATAATCCTTTGATACTTCGCCTTTTACTTCGTAAATCTTGTCTTTTTGCAATGTCATGTTGAACTGACCTTTTTCGTTGGAAGTCAATTCTTTAACTACAGCGCCATCGGCATAAACTGTAATTTTTGCTTCCTTAAGCGGAATTCTTCTTTCGATGTTTGTAGTGTCGTATATTGCTCCGTTCAGGGTAATTACAAGTGGTGGCAATACAAACGAATAAATATCATCGCTTCCCTTTCCGCCCTTACGGTTTGACGAGAAGTAACCAGATTCTTCCTTGCCGTTGAATATAATTCCGAAATCATCAAACGATGAGTTTATCGGGTATTTCATATTTTCAACGCCAGTGTAATCTTTTCCTTTCTTAACGGCCTTGTAGATGTCAAGACCACCCATTCCCTGATGTCCGTCTGATGCAAAGTATAAATCTCCATTTTCGCGTATGGTTGGGAAAACTTCATCACCTAGTGTATTGATTTTTGGACCGAGGTTTATAGGCTTGTTGAACTTGTTGGATGTTCCAATTCTTTGTGCCATATACAAGTCTTGTCCACCATATCCGCCTTCAACTTCGGCGCTGAAATATAACACTTTATCATCTGGGGATAATGCAGGATAACCGACTTCTGCAGCTTCGAATCCTGGTATTTCGATGAGAACTGGTTGTCCCCAAGCGTTTCCTTTCTTGGTGCAGAGGAAAATCTTGCATGGTTCATCGACTTTCTTTCCTGCCTTACAACGTGTGAAATACATGTCGGTTCCCTTGAGTGAAACCGTTGATGCTCCTTCATCGTCTTCGGTGTTGACACCTCCTACGAGAGGAGTTGGTGACGACCATGCACCTTTTCTGTCTTGAGTTACCTCGAATATATCGGTAAATTTCTGTCCAGATTTGTAGTTGTCGCGGCTACCTTGCGAACCTTCACGTGATGATGTAAAATAAACGGTGCGGTAGTCCTTTGATGCCCATACAATCGAGAAGTCGGCCTGAGCAGTATTGAACTTTGATACATTTGTTACTTTGTATCTTGTGGGACGGCTAATCCAGCTAGGAACAATCTTGCACGATTCCATACCGCTCTTAGCACGGTGGTCTTGAGGTGCATATTTTAGATATTGCTTGTAGTAGTCGATAGCATCTTCGTACTTGCCGTTCATTCTTAGTGCGTCGGCGTAGAAAAGGAGAACGTCGGGCTTAATTACGCCTCTTACGTAGTTCTTCACAGCTACCCTAAAGTACATTTCAGACTTGTCGGTGTTACCAAGCTGCTTGTAGCAGAAGCCCAACTGATAGTTAACTTTCGCAAGGTCTTCCTTTGCGGAGATACTAGGCAGAGCCTTTTCGTAATAGTCCTTCGCCAGGTCGTATGAGTATTGATTGAAATATTCGTTTCCCTTGTCAATCAAAGCTTTCTGTGCTTGCAAGAATAGCACCGAGAAAACCATTATTGCTATCGTCAACAGTCGTTTCATATATATAGAATATCCATTTTAAAAAAGTGCCCAAATATACATTTTTTTTTTCAATCACACACAAAGTATTGGAAAAAGTTTCGACTATAGTTTTTTAGTTTCTATGGGCTGCGCCCGTTTCTTGTTGAGTCGTGGCGCACCGCGACTGTACAATGTTTCGTTTTAATACCTGCGGCATTTCTAAGTTTCTATGCCTGCGGCGTTTAAAGGTTTCTAGGTTTCTAGTGTTGTGTTTGGTTTTGCATCTTGTCGTCAACCCATAAAATTCTTTATTTCACCATAAATATATCCCTTACAAAGTTCTTTGTTTCTGTCAAACCTTTGGTTTCGACGGTTGCCTTTTCCAACTTGTAACCTTGTGCCTTGTAATATATTATGTAGTTGTTTTCGGGTTTCAGTTCCAGTTCGTATTTGCCATTTTCGTCTGTGGTCTGGGTGTCCATCAGCACATATTCGTCATTCATTATCTGAATGTCAACATTGGGAACTGGTTTGTTTGCTTCCTTGTCCCATATTGTGCCGGTTACAGTGAATGAAAGTTCGGGCAAGATAAAGTGATAAAGGTCGGTCTTTCCAACTCCGCCTCGGCGTCGCGACGACAAAAAGCCTTCTTCGCGCATTCCCGTAAACACAATTCCGAAATCGTCAAGCGAGGTGTTGATAGGGAAGCCCATATTAATAATAATGTATTCGGAATTTTTGACATGCTTTGCCAGATATATGTCGAATCCGCCCATTCCGGGATGTCCGTCAGATGCAAAATATAGGTCGCCGTTGCTACGGATGTAGGGGTGGACTTCGTCTTCTTCTGTATTTATGTAACTGCCAAGGTTTTGTGGAGGATTGAAAGGCTGGTTCTTGCGCTGTCGTGTTACGCAGTAAATGTCTTTTCCGCCAAGTCCGCCAAGTAGTGAGTCGGCGACAAAGTAAAGCGTAAGTTCGTCGTCGCTGATGGCTGGGTGACCGATGGAAACGCTGTCGGGAATGCCCTTGATTGGTACTTCCTGTGCGTTCATCCAGTTGTTGCCGACTTTCTTCGCCATATAGATGCGACAGCCCTTGTCGTTATTCTTGTCGTAGGTGCAACGCGTGAAATACAGGTTGTTTGACTTGCGGTTGAGGCAGGCGGCACCTTCTTCGGCTGTTGTGTTTATGTTGCCGGGTGCAATCTTGGCTTCGCTCCACTTGCCTTCGCGGTCCTGCTCGGCGTAAAAGATGTTGGAGCAGTATTCGCCCGATTCGGGACTGACGGTGACGTGTGTTGGTGCGTTGCGAGTGGAGGTAAAGTAAACCTTTTTGTGCGTACGTGCCTCGTAGAACGGGCAATAATCTTCGCCACCCGAGTTTATTATCGGCTTGAGTGTCACTTCGTAGCGCGATGGATTTGCAAGCATCTGGCGTGTGAGTTCTATGCTCTTTATACCTTTCTGTGCGAGGCGGCTGCCAGGCGAAAGTTCTCCGAATTTCTGGAATTGCACCAATGCCGAATCGTAAAGCTGTAGCATCTGTAGTGCTTCACCGAAATATAGGTATGCCAATGAATCCTCGCATCCGTTTTCGATTGCTAGTTTGAAGTTCGGTGCGGCTTCTTCTGGAATCGACAGTTTTTTGTAACAGTAGCCAATCTTGTAGTACAGTTCCGAGACAAGTTTTTTGTTGTGCTTGTGCTTTTCGGCTAGTGGCTTGTAAAGGGAAATGGCTTCCGAAAACTGCTCGCGCTTTAGTGCTGCATCGGCAAGTTTGAGGGTTTTCTGTGCGAAGATTGTTGCGCAGAGGAACAATGCAAGTAATATGGTTGCAAGTCGTTTCATTTCAAAAATCAATGCAAGGTGCAAATTTATATTAAATCAATTATCGCACCAAAAAAAATAACATGACATTCGCCTATTGTCTGCAATGTGGATTTTTTTACGTCATTTACAAAAAATATGTATCTTTGCATTTGAAATATTGGAGATATACATTATGGGAACAACAATTGAAGATGTATGGGCAAAAGCGCAGCGTCTTTCGCCAAGCGAAAGGCTGGCATTGTCGCGTAGACTCGTGGAAAGTGTATCCGAAACCGAGGAAGAACGCTGTGAGCGTGTCGCTATGGAGATGGACCAGTTTTTTGGCGGTTGGGAAAACGACGAGCGCAACACAGAAGAGATCATGGCGCAGATTCGTGCTGGCAGGACTGAAAATACTTATCCCCAAATCTGAGTTATGGCTGAATTGAAATACAAAAAATAGGGACGGAATTTTTCGCCCCTATTTTTGTCTGTTAAGTTTTCAAATTACTTGTTGCATTCCTTCTTGCAGTCGAAAATCTTGTAGATACCTGCTGCAAGTGCACCGCCTACGAATGGACCTACGATGAAAATCCACAAGTTGCTGAGTGCTGTTCCGCCTTGGAATACTGCGGGAGCAATCGAACGTGCTGGGTTAACCGAAGTTCCTGTGTAGCGGATGCATACGAGGTGAACGAGTACAAGTGTAAGACCAATTGCAAGTCCTGCTGCATTGCCTGCACCGTTCTTTTCGTGGGTAGCTGCAAGAACTACAAATACGAATACGAATGTGAAGAAGATTTCGGCAAGCAGACCGCCAAGTACGCTTACACCCGACTGCAGGTCGTTTGCGCCAGTGCCTTCAAGACCAACTTCCTTTGTCATCCAGAATAGGATTGCCGAACCGATGAATGCTCCAATAACTTGGAAAATCATGTACATGATGGCATCCTTCCAGCTCATTCTGCCGCTCAATGCAACACCGAGGGTGATTGCCGGATTGATGTGGCAACCCGAAATCTTGCCGATTGCGTAAGCCATGCCTATTACAGCGAGACCAAACGCCAAGGCTGTACCAACAACCGATGCAGTGTCAGTGCCACAGCTTAGGCTGATAGCTGTTCCGCATCCCATAAGAACCAATACCATGGTTCCAATCATTTCTGCTAAATACTTTTTCATTTTCTTATAATTTAAAGTTAAAATAAAGTATAAATGTTTGTGATCAAGTGACAAACTGGTGACAAAAATAGTTTTGCCACCTTATATTAATTGTGAGCAAAGGTAAGTCTTTTGTGGCTAATGTGTGGTGATGGTTTTGGAGAAAAGATTCAACAGGAAGGTGTTAGAAAAGTTTGAATGCCTTTGGCGTTTGGTGGGCTATACCGTTTAACTTCGTTGAGGGCTGCGCCGTTCAATGGCTTCGCCGTTTATGAGTTTCTAAGGTTATGCAGTTCAAACAATTTGAAACAACCTTTAGCTCGCGCTAGCAATTTCAAACCATCACAAACAACTTTAAACCATTCCAAATATAGGAGACGTTGCATGCAATGTTTCTACAAATTTTGAAAATATATTCCATTCAAATCTCAAATCCTTCAAATTTTCAAATAAAAATCGTCAATCGTAATTCGTAAATCTAAAATAAAATTGTATCTTTGCGAACATGAAAAATTTTTTGAGGCTAATACGGTGGAAGAATATTTTGGTTATCGCACTGACAATGATGGCAATGCGAATGCTTGTGATTTTTCCTGTGTTCAAGGTTTACGGCATTGATGTGATGTTTCCCGATTGGGGATTCTATACGCTTATGCTAGGCACAATGCTCATTGCAGCTGGCGGATATGTCATAAACGACTATTTTGATGTACATATCGACAGTGTAAACCGTTCCAAGAAAATGATTGTCGGAGTAGCAATGCCACGAAGAAAGGCAATTGCCCTGCATTTGTGGCTGAGCATTTTCGGTCTGGCTTGTGGAATTGCAGCAACCGTTGCCACGCATAGATTCTGGTGTGTATTTATTTTTATAGGTGCATTTATCTTGCTATGGATTTATTCACGCGACCTGAAAAAAACAGCCTTCTGGGGTAATCTGCTGATTGCCATGCTTTCTGGAATCGTGCCTCTGCTAGTCGGAATGACTGAATATTTTGCTGTAGCAGATTCAATATCATATTGGGACATCTGTCATATAAATGCGGTAAAGATGGCTATGCAGGTAATAATATTCTTCTCGGTATTTGCTTTTCTTTTCTCCCTTATGCGCGAAATAGTGAAGGATTGCGAAGATATTGAAGGCGATAGGCTAAATGGCGTGCGCTCCATCCCTGTGAAAATCGGATTGAAGAAAACAAATGTAGTTATTTCTGTAGTCGCTTTGATTTCTGTGTTTGCAGTTTTGTTTTTCTGGTACTATTATTTGTCGCAGACACGCTTTTTTATGTACGAATCGGCTCCAATATTTTATTTGGGATTTTTTGTGTTGTTGCCTACATTTATATGCGGTGTTATATCGCTATTCGGAACATCAAAGCGCAAGTATTCGTTCTTGAGTGCTGCAATAAAGTGGATAATGGTAATTGGAATTGCGTTCAGCATAGTTTTTTGTCATACAATATTAAACAATGGAAACATTTGATTCGAAATATAATATTCTGCTTGCTTCGGCAAGTTACCGCCGTCGCGAACTGCTCACACAGCTCGGTGTGCAATATTCGCTGGTAAAACCATCACAGGAAGAGGAAGTTGTGCCTTCCAATATATGGGTGGAAGACGTTTCGGAGTATCTTGCCTGCCAGAAATCCAACGCATATAATGAACTGCAAGGTAACGACCTGCTCATCACCGCCGACACTACTGTGGTTGTCGATGGTAAGATTTTGGGCAAGCCCAAGGACTATTCCGAAGCCTTTCAAATGCTAAAGTTGCTCAGTGGCAAGACGCACTGCGTAATTACTGGCGTATGCCTTCGTTCGGTCGAAAAGACGGTTAGTTTCAGTGTAAAAACTGAAGTTACATTTTCTAATCTTGACGATGAGGAAATTCGTTTTTATATAGAGAATTTCAAGCCATACGATAAGGCTGGTGCATACGGCATACAGGAATGGATTGGTAAGGTTGCCGTCGAAAGCATCAATGGCTCGTTCTACAATGTGGTAGGATTGCCTGTGCAGAGGTTGTATAGGGAACTGAAGAAATTCTAAATCAGAATCCCCATCAAATCATTTCATATGTCGCAATGCATTGCAAATCGGCGAAAAATTTTGCGCCGCTACAATTATCAAATTATCAAATCCTTCAAATCTTCAAATCTCCAATCGTAAATATTCCTTATCTTTGTCACCTAAAAATTATTCAAATGAAGAAAATATTTAGTATCTTGATTATTACGCTGCTATCGTGCAGCTTGTTTGCTGATGAGGGAATGTGGCTTCCCCTTTTGATTGAAAAATACAATATAGCCGACATGCAGAAAAAGGGCTTTAAGCTCACTGCCGAGGATATTTACAGCATCAACCACGCATCAATGAAAGATGCAATTGTGATTTTTGGTGGCGGATGTACAGGTGAAATGATTTCAAACGAAGGACTTCTGATAACCAACCATCACTGCGGTTACGGAACAATTCAGCGCCATAGTTCTGTTGAACACGACTACCTTACCGATGGTTTCTGGGCAATGAGCCGCAAAGAAGAACTAGCAAGTCCTGGTCTTACGGTAACTTTTCTCGTAAGTATGGAGGATGTTACCGACAAGGTTCTAGATGGCGTAACATCAGATATGTCGGACGGTGATCGCGCAACGAAAATTTTGGCAAACATCGCCAAGATAAAGGAAGAGTCCGTAAAAGACACTCACTATCAGGCACGAATCGAATCGTTCTACAATGGAAACCAGTATTTCCTGTTTAAGAATGAAATTTTTGAGGATGTGCGCCTCGTAGGAGCTCCGCCATCAGCAATAGGCAAGTTCGGTGGCGATACTGACAACTGGATGTGGCCTCGTCACACTGGCGATTTCTCATTGTTCCGCGTATATTGCGGCAAGGACGGCAAGCCAGCAAAGTATTCCGATGACAATATTCCTTACACTCCTAAGAAATTTTTCCCGATTTCGCTCAAGGGAGTACAGGATGGCGACTTCACAATGGTGTTCGGATACCCTGGAACTACTCAGGAATACCTTCCCGCAGTGGCTGTCGAACAGGTAATGAACGATTCCGACCCGACACGCATCGCCATCCGCGACAAGAAGCTCGATGTCATAAAGGCTGGCATGGAAAAGTCGAAACTTACCCGTATCCAGTATTCCAACAAGGCTGCAAGCATTGCCAACGGCTGGAAGAAATGGCAGGGTGAAATAAAGGGACTGAAACGCCTTGATGCAGTGAACGTTAAGCGTAACTTCGAGGAAGGTTTCCAGAAGTGGGCGAACGACAAGCCCGAGTACAAGGATTTGCTCGACGACTATGCAAAAGTTTATGCTGAGATGAAACCGCTGAACCTTGCATATATCTACATAACTGAGGCTGGTTTAGGTAGTTATGCAGTATCGTTTGCCAATCAGATGCGTATGCTCGAATCGTGCAAGGATGCATTACCAGAAAGCTTGCAAAGTTTGAAGGAATTGGCACTGTCGAAGTCGAAGGGCAACTACAAGGATTACGATGAGCAGGTTGAAATCCGTCTTTTTGCCGAAATGACACGCATTTATATGGAAAATATGCCTGAAAAATATTGGCCTTCAGCATATTTAAATATCGACAAGGTTGCAAAGTCTGCATCAGACAAATATATGGCATTTGCTGAATACTGCTTCTCTAAGTCGTTGTTTGCAAATCAGACTAAGTTTGACAATTTTGTAAACGGACTTTCGTCAAAGTCGGTAAAAACGCTTGCATCAGACCCGATTTATTGCATTGCAAAGGAGATGATGGACATCTACAAGAACGAAATCCGTATGGCTCTTATTGATTGTGACACCCGCATAAATAAGCTCGACCGTATTTATATGAAGGCGCAGATGGAATACGAACCGCAAAAGCGTTTCTTCCCCGATGCAAACTTCACATTGCGTGTTACTTACGGACAAGTTACTCCATATCAGCCAGCAGATGGAATTGACTATGAATATTTCACCACTCTTGACGGCATTATCGAAAAGGACAATCCCGACATTTATGACTACAAGGTTCCTGCAAGGCTGAAGGAATTGTACGAAAAGAAGGACTATGGTCGCTATGCCGACAAAGATGGAAAGATGCATGTAGCATTCACCGCAACCAACCATACAACTGGCGGAAACTCTGGAAGCCCAGTCATAAATGGTAACGGCGAACTAATTGGCGTTAACTTCGACCGCAACTGGGAAGGCACTATGAGCGACATCATGTACGATCCCGAAATGTGCAGAAATATCTCTCTTGACATCCGTTACGCCTTGTTCCTGATAGACAAGTTCGCAGGAGCAAGCCATTTGATTGATGAAATGGAGATAAGGAAGTAAATATGGACTCAAAAGGTATTCTATATCTCATACCCAACAAGATAAGCGAGGCTCCGCTCGACGAGGTTGTGCCACAGAGACTTGTAGCGCTGGTGCCGACCATAAAGCACTACATCGTGGAGGATGTGCGCACAGTGCGCCGCTATCTGCGACAGCTTAACCGTGAAGTGGATATCGACTCGACAACCTTCTACGAACTCAACAAGCACACCATCGACACCGACATTACAAACTACCTCGACGCAGCCGAACATGGCGAAAACATCGGACTTATAAGCGAGGCTGGACTTCCCTGCGTTGCCGACCCGGGAAATGTGATTGTGGCTATGGCTCATCGCAAGGGGATTAAGGTCGTACCGCTTGTAGGTCCATGTTCTATGATGATGGCTCTGATGGCTTCGGGGCTCAATGGACAGAACTTTGCCTTCAATGGCTATATTCCCATCGACCAGCCCGAACGCACACGCAAGCTCCGCGATCTCGAAGCTCGCTCGCGAAAGGAAGGCCAGTCGCAGATATTCATGGACACTCCTTACCGCAACAACCGTCTGTTCGACGACCTGAAAGCAATACTTTCTCCGCAAACTATGCTCTGTGTCGCACTAAACATTACTTCCGACGACGAGTATATCTGCACAAAATCCATCGCCGAGTGGAAAAAGACCAATATCGATTTGAACAAAAAACCTTGTATTTTCATAATATGACATGGCGATAATTGAAAAAATTATGTAAATTTGCAACAAATAAACTAGGAGAAAAAATATGGCAACGATAACACTTGAATACGATGGAAGAAACAAGTTGATGCGAGACCTCATTGCGCTGCTCGAAAAATATGGGGCGAAACGCAAGACCGTCGAAAAGGAAGATGATTCCATTGATGCCACATTGAAAGCTATTGAGGAAATAGAAAGTGGCAAAGGTGTAAGATGCAAGACTTTTGAGGAATACAAGGACAGCGTAAGGAACTTATGAGAGAAATCGTATATTCCACACAATACAAAAAAGACCTCAAGAAAGCAAGAAAACAAGGCAAAGATGAGGCTGAACTTGACAATGTGATTCGGCTTTTGATAGAGGATATTCCATTGCCAGAAAAATATCATGACCATGGACTTGTTGGCAGATTGAAGGGAGTACGCGAATGTCATGTAACTCCTGATTGGTTGCTGATGTATGCAAAGAAAGACGGAGAACTGCAAATACTGCATCTCTTTAGGCTAGGTTCTCATTCGGAGCTGCTAGGGAAATAGTACTACAACCATGATGCTCTTGCGGAATGTAACTTTTATTGGGGAAAATATTGACAGAATAAAACACAGATAAATGAATAGATTAATCCAAATAGGACTACTTCTCGTCTTTGCCGTGGCAATATGCCTGACATCGGGCAAGGTGTTCAACATTGAGATAGGAACAAAATTGGCAGAAAAGATAACAGAGCTTGGCGACTCAACAGCCTGCTTTGCCGAAATAGTTGAAAATTTCTCGTACTACGAATACACAGCCGACAACGATTGCTACCTGCTTTACGACAAGTCGGAAAAACTGGTAGGCAAAGCACTTTTCTCGATGCCGTACTGTGCCGACATAAAGGGCTATGCTGGAAATGTTCCGCTCGTGGTGCTGCTTTCGCCCGACGACAAGGTGCAGAAAGTACATCTGCTCGACAACAACGAAACGCCATCCTTCCTCGACCGCGTAGTGGCAAAAGGTTTCCTCGAAAGCTGGAATGGTCTTTCGACCGACGAGGCAAAAGCAAAAGTTGTTGATGCTGTGACTGGCGCAACCTATTCGAGTTCGGCAATATCGAAATCGGTAAGAGTTCGTCTCGAAACATACGCCGGCAGTGCCACAACTTCTGCCGAAACGGAGAATATGGGCAACCTCGTGGGCTTCATCGCCTCGATGGTTTTCTTGCTGTTTGCTGGATTCTGCTTCTGGGAACCGCAAAGGACAAGGAAATTCCGCATTGTGCTGCTGCTTGCATCAATCGGAATACTGGGCTTCTGGCTCGGACAGTTCATCAGCATTGCAAAATTGTCGGCATGGCTTGTTTCGGGTGTTAACTGGCAGATGGAAATATTCCTGTTCATTGTGCTTGTAGCTGGAATTATGGCTCCGCTTTTCCTCGGCAAGCAGTTCTACTGCATGTATGTATGTCCGTTTGGCGCATGCCAGGAACTTGTCGGCAAAATAAACCCAAAGCACAAACTGAAAATTTCGCCCAAGGTTGTAAAATGGCTGCGCTACCTGCGTTATGTTCTGCTTGTTGTACTTGGCGCATTGCTTTGCACTTCGCTCGACATTAGCATCGAGAACTTTGAGCCTTTCTCGGCATTCAAGTTCCAGTTTGCCTCATTGGCAGTGCTGATACTTGCAGGCGTGATGCTTGTGCTTTCGATATTCATTAACCGTCCGTGGTGTACTTTCCTTTGTCCGACAGGCGCATTCTTCTCGCTTTTTATGAAGAATACGAAGGGCAAGGAAAAATCAGACGAAAACAATACAACCGAAAAATAGAATTATGGAGAAATACCGCAAATATATTATAGGACTTATTGGCGCAGCAATACTGGTGCTGTTCTGCATATATTTTTCCAACATTGTGTGGTGGCTGCTGATTGCCGGTTTCATTGCAGCGATTTCGAGTCCAATAGTCAAACTTCTCGACAAGATTCACTTCGGACGCTTCCAGATGCCACGCTGGGTGTCGGCAATGATTACCACCATACTTATATGGGGCGTGCTGGTGCTGTTCGTTGTGCTGACGATTCCGTTTGTTGGCTCGCAGATAGCACAGTTCCAGAACATCGACATCGAAAGCCTGCAGGCAGGTCTGAGCCAGCCTATACAGAAAATCGACGAGTTTGTCCGCTCGTATCCCGTCTTCGGAATGCCCGAGTTTTCGACCGAGGAGGTAGTTATCGACAATGTAAAGGATGTAATCAACTTCTCGGCACTCGGCAACATTGCCGGCAACCTTGGAAGCACGGCTATCGCGTTGTTTTTGTCGTTGTTTTCGATAACATTCTTCACCTATTTCTTCCTCAAGGAGACCAAACTTTTCCGCAGCCTGATTATGGCGCTTGTGCCAACTCGCTACGAGGAAAAGGCAACCCATATCCTCGACAAGCTTCCGAAGCTCATCAAGAACTACCTGCATGGGATTTTCTTCGAGATGCTGTCGGTTACGACATTGATAACCATCGGAATGCTGATTTGCGGACAGAACTTTGGACTTTCGCTGCTGATTGGTATGCTCTGCGGATTCCTCAACATTATCCCGTACATCGGACCGTGGATTGGCGCGGCAATCGGAATCGCATTCATTGGTGCCGCCAATGTGAACCTCGACTTCTACACCTACACTATGCCGCAGATTTACGGCTTGCTGATAACGGTTGTTGTTGTAAGGCTGATTGATGACTTTGTCTTCCAGCCGTTCTTCTATTCGCGCAGTGTAAACGCCCATCCACTCGAGATTTTCGTTGTGATAATTGTGGCAGGAACGCTCTACGGCATTGTGGGTATGATGCTTGCAATCCCGGTATATACCGTGTTGCGCGTGGTGGCGAAGGAATTTCTGTCGGAGTACAAGATTGTCCGCAAGCTTACGCGTGGCATCGACGATGAAAAGCCGCAGAAAGCGAAGGATATTACAAGCGGCACCGCACCCCAGAAGCGTCCGAACAGACGGCACTATAGAAGAAGACCGAACAAGCAGGCAACTGTGGACAAAAAGGAATAGATAAAGCTGAGAAGCTAGCAGTTTGAGCACTTCGGGGTTTAGTAAACAAATCCGAACATCCATAATGGAATTTCGTTTCTATAGGCATATTCTTCATTGTCCTTTACGACAAAGCCCTTTCCTTCTGGCACCGACTCTATTTGACCTTTGCCTTTGTTATGTCCGCCGACCTCAAAGGTATAACCGTCAACTTCAAAGTCCGATACATCCGATGCGGTAATATGGTGCATTGTCTGCAACCAGGCAAAGAATATGCACTCCCTTATACTACCAATGTTCGGTTCCTGCTCCGACAGCGAATATGCAATATTGGGATTGTTAAGATATACTTTTTCTATTTTTTGCAACATCTTGATACCTTGTGCTTTGGCTGGCAATACACTTATAATTCCCGCCTTTTCCAAGTAGGCCATATATTGAGGCAATGTATTCCTACGGATTTCAAGGTCTCGCTCAAGGTTGGCATAGTTTGGCTTGAATGGCACCGACTGCGCCAATACATACAGCAGTTTCTTTAGTTTCTGCACCGACGCAACTGTCATATCGGCAAACTGGGGTATGTCAAACTCAATCATTTGCTTTATCACACCATTCAGGCGCATAGCGTAGTTTTGTTCTTTGAAAAACGGATAATACCCTTCGTGCAGATAGCGGTTAAACAATGCTACTGGTCGAACCTTGTCCAAAGGAAACTTTACATCGCCATGCAAAATCTCGTCAAGCGTATAGGCAGGAAGATTCCAACCTTTGGAAATGTTGATGTATTCACGAAACGATAGTCCAGTCAGCTTGTATTCAAGTTTACGGCGGCTTAAATCGGCGCCACCTTTTTCAAGGTCTAAAATAGAAGAGCCGGTATAAACGACTTTCAGGTCGGGAATCATGTCGTAAATATTCTTTATCTCATTCGACCAACCCTTGTATTTATGAATTTCGTCGATATACAACCTTTTGCCGCCTTGCCTATAGAACGACATTGCCAAATCGAACAGACGATGCTGCGAGAAATAAAAGTCGTCAGCCATCACATATAGCGATTCGTCAAGGTTGTCGTACATTTTTATATGCTGTAGAAGCATTGTGGTCTTGCCAACGCCACGCGCTCCCAGTATTGCCACCAATCGTGCGTCCCACTGAATCTTGTCGTGCAGATAGCGGACAAATGCCGTATCTGTCTTTTCCACAAGCATTTTCGATGTCGTAAACAAAGCTTTCATATAACTGCATTCTATATTTTTGACAACGCAAAGGTACAAACTTTTTCAAAACTGCGCAATAGACTGCGCAATATTTTGCAAAATATGCGCAATGGAAAGCGCATTTTTGTTGTCTTGGGCGAGTGCAAATGATTGTGATGCTATTGAAAATAATCATAGCCTTACTACTCTAAAAAAATCTACTTTTTCCCGATTTATTCTGTTTTCGCGAAGAATTTGCCTTTTTGTGACAAAATTTGTCGTAGGTTTTTCGCTGTTTTTGCCCCAAAAAAGGCTCAAAAAGTGGCGTTTTTGGCATCTTCAAAAAATATTATACGCTATTAGCAGATTTTTGCTAGTAAAAATCATATGGTATAATATAATTACAAAATTTCACATTTCAATAATTGGTAAAAATAGGCGTTTTAGCCCCCAAAATGCCTCGCGTGACCGAGTTTTAAATTTCAAAATCGTATTGAATAGGGATACATTTTGTTTTTAAGATATGAAAAGAAAAATAAAATTTTCCCACCTGCATGTCCACTCCATTTATTCGGAGATTGATGCAATTTGTAAGCCGGACGAATTGATTCGGCGTAGTGTTGAACTTGGTATGAACGCCATTGCCATTACCGACCACGGCAATATGAAGGCCGTTATGGAAATGGCAAAATTTGTCAAAAAACAAAAGGAACGGGGTCGCATTGATGCTTCGTTCAAGTTTATTCCTGGAATGGAAGCTTTTGTTGTTGATGACTTGAAAACTGCGACGGACAATAGTTCGGTTCGTCATTTGGTTTTGCTGGCGAAATCAGAAATCGGTTACAGAAATTTGTGCCGACTGAGTTCGCTCGGTTATCTCGAAGGCTTCAACCGTATTCCACGCATCGACCACAAAATGCTTGAAAAGTATCACGAGGGCATAATTGCTTGTTCAGCTTGTCTTGGAGGCAAAATCCCGCGTCTCATTGCCGATGGAAAGGAAGATGAAGCCGAGAAAGTTCTGTTGTGGTATATGAATTTGTTCGGTGATGATTTCTACATTGAGATGCAACGCCATGTAAGTGACTCCGAAACTTATCGCACACAACAGGATGTAAACGAGGTTCTTTTGAGGTTTGCGAACAGGCACGGCGCTTATATTATTGCAACAAACGATGTGCATTTCATTAATGCCGAAGATGCCGAAGCACAAGATGAGTTCATGAACTTCTCGCGAAAGTACCAGAAGTTGCGTACCGATGTCCACTATACTGGTCAGGAATATTTAAAGTCACCCGAGGAAATGGCAGAGTTGTTTGCCGACATTCCAGAAGCAATAAGCAATGTTCAGGAAATTGTGGACAAGGTGAATGTGGACATTCTTTCCATGCACGATAGTCGCCTTGAAGCGTCAGTACCCAAAGATTTTGAAACTAGCAAGGAATATCTGAAATTTCTAGTGATGCAAGGTGCAGAGGCTCATTATGGGAAAATAATTCCTGCCGCAATGCGCAATCGTATTGAAGAAGAAATGAAATATTTGACGGGGAATAAAAATTTCGCCGACTACATGTTGCTTGTCTATGACATTTATAAGTCAATAAGAATAGAACTTGGTTTGCAAGTCATGGGAAGCGGATTCATGAATGGTTCGATTGTTTGCTACTGCTTGCACTTAACTGACGTTGACCCGATTAAATATGGGCTTGCGAATCTGTTGTTTTTCAAGAGCATAAACCACCTGCCTATTGCTTTGGAAATTGGGATTGATGACATCGGAAAGATTCGTAAATACCTTGTGGGAAAATACGGAAGTGAAAATTTAGCAGGAACAGTTTCTTATGTGCCATGGAAAGAAAGTGCGTTGAAAAACAACAATATAAATAATATTGCAATTTTGGAGGGGACAGTAAGACAAGACTGGATTTCGTATAGCGGAGTGCTGATTTGTGCGAACGGTATTATGTCAAAAGTTCCGTTGTGCCGTGTGGGGGATGATATTGTTTCGCAGTACAAGATGGAAGAAATAGATTGCTCCGAAGTTTGTGCCATTAAAATATACGATGAAGATAAATTGTTGAGAATCAACTCGATTTTGAAACGGATTAAAGACCAAAAAGGTTGCGACATGCGAGCCGAAGATATTCCCGTGAACGACAAAGCAACGATTGACCTGATTTGCAGTGGCGATTATGTGTGGTTAAACAATAGCCTAACAACATATATGCAGCAACTTAATTGTGTCGGTTTTAATGAATTGGTTGACTTATGGTCAATCGTCGGTCGTCCTCAGTGGGAATCGATTGTTGCAAAATACATTGCAGAGAAGAACAATCCGCAAAAAATGTATCCGTCACCTGCTGTTGAGGCGATATTTAAACCTACTGGCGGAATACTTTTTTACAAGGAACAGTTGTTTAGTCTGCTTATAGATGTGCTTGGATATACTTCAAAGAAGGCATTGGAACTGTATGACGACATAATAGATTCAATTGATGATTTGCAGTTCCAACAACAAGAATTTGTTCGAAATGGGCTTGAGAAAGGATTTAGTGCTGGTTGCATGGATGAATTTTGGGATATGCTCAGATGTTGGAAAAATTTGGCTGTTAAGTCAGTATATGTTGGAGATTGTTTGCCTGAGTACCGATTGGCATACTTTAAGGCGAATTTTTTTGAATTTTTTGTTGAAAATTAAATTGTTGAATGATTATGAAAAGAATTGTAATGAGTTTTTTGCTGGTAATAGCGTTCAGCTTGTTTGGCGTGCAGAATTTATTTGCGCAGGAACGCAGTCTTACCCCCTACGAGGAGCAGTATATGAAACTGGCTGGCGATGCGATGTATAAAATCGGTGATGCACTCAAGGAGACGGCAACGCCAGAGGAAAAGTTCGTAATGGGTTTACTGATGTCGAAGAAAATGGAGCCTATGCAACAGGCGGAAACCGATTACGAAAGATTTGTGGCTACGGAAACGTTTCTCAACGAATTTTTAAGTCCGTATTACCTGTTTACTCCAGGAACATATTTCGAGTACGAATTGCAGTCGGTTGCCAACTGGTATTTTACAGAGAAAACGAAATTGAAGAAAAATTATGGGGAATAGTGGGACGCCAAAGATAAAGAGTGAAAAAATGAATAGAAAGACGAATTAAGAGCCTAGTTATATGGTATTTGTTTTTAATTTTGCAAAGAAAATTTAAAAGGTTTTACAATGAAAACAGAATTTATTAAAAAACACAACGAAGAGATTAAAGAGATTAAATCAATAAACGATTGGAAACTTTATGCATCCCCTAAAGGTCAGGACAAACAATGGGTTATAGGTAGAAGTGCATATTCTATGGCAGATTTTGCAATAAATCATAACGAAAAATTCAATAAAGTAATAACAGATATTCTAAACGAGTGCGAGATAGACATTCAAGATTTCGTATGTGAACCAGAAGCAGTTGCAGGTCTTGGGAAAGGAATGAAAAGAGGAGGTGCACGCAACCATGATTTGTTAATGCGTGGTACTAATAATTGTGTAATAGGGATTGAGGCTAAAGTCTCAGAACCATTTGATGATATTTATCGCAATGTGTATAAGAAACAAGGTGGTAATGATAATACTCGTGCTTTTGCACTAAAAAAATTCTTAACACCAAATAAGGATGTTGATGACATTGGATATCAATTATTCACGGCTACACGAGGAACAATGGTTTCAGCAATGAACGCTGGTTATAAAAATGCGATTCTGCTAATAATTGTTTTTGTTGGGGATATTGAGTTGAGCAACGGAGAGACACAAGAAAAATACGAAGATACTATCAAGAAGAATGATGAGGACTTTGAAAAATTTTTATGCGCCACTGAAGCTTATGATAACGGAAAGATACAGCGAGAAATAGAAGGGAAGTCTATTAATTGTTGGATTAAAAAGATAAAAATTAGAGTTCCAGACTATACGATAGCAAAATGAAACTCCTCCACCTCTCCGACACTCATGGTCTTCATCGAAAGATAAAGGATTTGCCTGTTGCCGATGTCCTCGTTCATAGCGGCGACATCAGCAATAGTGGCACTGAGGAAGAGGTGTTGGATTTCCTAAACTGGTTGATAGAACTGCCGTACCAACATAAAATTTTCGTAACTGGCAACCACGACCTTTGCCTCTGGGATGCGGAAAACATCGAAGATTTGCCCGAAAATGTCCATTTCTTGCAAGACAGAAGCGTAACAATCGATGGCGTCAAGTTCTTCGGGCTAGGGTACAACCATACGGAAGAGCTGATTCCTGCCGATGCCGATGTGGTCGTCACCCACGAACCGCCAATAATGATACTCGACGAGTCGGCTGGAGTACATTGGGGAAATGCGCCGTTGCGAAACCGAATTTTGCAAGTTATGCCTCGCTACCATCTTTTCGGTCACGCACACAATAGCTACGGTACTGTAGAGCGCGATGGCATTGTTTTCTCAAATGCAGCCTTGCTTGATGATATGAACCGTCTGGTAAGGAAACCGAAAATATTCTGTTTGTAAATTACACCATATAACTTGCTGCTAAGTGATTAGGAAAATGAGTTAACAGCAGATAATCAAGAATCTTGTCTTCTAAAGAAAATTTGCAACTATTTGATTGTCAACAATGAATTTTCTTTATTACACTGGCATATAAATCGTAATTTTTATATAAGTTTGCAACACAAACGAAAAGCAATGGTAAGGAATAGTGTCATAGACAGTATAAAGCAGGTTGCAAGCAAAGTATTGCCCAAGGGTAGTGTGCTCTATCTTTATGGTTCCCGCGCTCGTGGCGATTATCGTGACGATAGCGACTGGGATATGCTGTTGCTACTTGACAAACCACAAAAAGATGCTGATGATTTTGACAAATACGCATATCCTATTATGGAATGTGGTTTCGACCTGTGGCAATATTTCAGTGTACAAACATATACCAAAAACGACTGGTATAATGGTAGGCATGCTATGTTTTTCCATAATGTTGAACGAGACAAACAATTGCTGTATGAATCTTAGTGATGAAGATAGACATATAATTGTCGGTATGGAATTGGAAAAGGCAGAAAATATCTTTGCCGAATACGAGGTGCTCCAAAAGGCAGGATTTTGGAGTACGCTAGTAAATCGTTTATATTATTCCGTATTCCATGCAGTAAGTGCATTGTTAATCAACGATGGACATGAAGTTGGTACTCATAAAGGAGCAGTAATACGCTTTCAGCAGTATTATGTAAAGACAGAGATTTTTTCAGTTGATGACGGTCGTTTTTATTCGCAGTTGCAAACTTTGCGCGAAAGTGCAGACTATAATTGTTCTTTTGAAGTAGCCGAAGAAGATGTGCTGTCTCGTATAGAATCTGTCCGCTTGTTCATTGAAAAAATCAAAAAATATATTGCGATGAAAAATACAACGAATTAAGGATAGTTCAATAAATTCATAAGTTGTACATTAGCCTTACCCTATAATATGTTTTGTTAACTAGTTTTAAATTGAGTTAGCAGCAGATAATAGGTTGGTGATGTGAGGATATTGGGCATTGTATAAAAACATTGTTGCAAAAAGGTTTTATTATCAAATAATTGTGAATAATGTTTTGCTTTTAATGGTAGCAAAAACAAAAAACAACCTTATTTTTGTGGAACAAAACTAAAAACTACAATGTAAAAACGCGCCATGGCGCGTTTCTAGAAACGTGAAACATAGAAACAATAAATCGTATGAAGGTATATAAATTCGGCGGTGCATCGGTAAAGACACCACAGGCAATAGAGAATGTCTATAACATAATAAAGGACGAAAACGAACTGGTAATTGTAGTTTCGGCAATCGACAAGACAACCAACCATCTGGAACGCCTCGTCAACTACTATTTCAATGGTGACGAGCAGAAAAATGTCGAGTTCGAGAACATCAAGAAGTTTCATCTTGACTATGTAGCCGAAGCCTTTGCTGGCAAGACCGAAACGGTATGCAAGAAGCTGAATGCGCTTTTCGAGGAAATTGCCGAACGCATCGACGGCATCCCAACCGACGACTACGATTTCGAGTACGACTCCATCGTATCGTACGGCGAACTTCTCAGCACTACCATTTTCTCGGAATACCTGCGCTACAGAGGAAAACAGAACAAGTTCATCGACATACGCCGCTATATGGTCACCGACTCCAATTTCCGCGATGCGAAAATAGACTGGAAACTTTCGGAAAAGAAGGTGCGCAAGGCATTTTCGGATGCAAACAACAATGTTTTTGTAACGCAAGGCTTCATCGGTAGTGACATCAGCCACCATACCACCACGCTCGGACGCGAGGGTTCGGACTACTCGGCTTCGTCGATTGCACATATCATTGATGCCGAAAGCGTTACAATCTGGAAGGATGTGCCCGGCATTATGAACGCCGACCCGGCTTGGTGCGACTTTGCCGAGAAGTTGGACGAAATCTCGTTCCACGAAGCCATCGAACTCGCATTCTATGGAGCCAAGGTCATCCACCCCAAGACCATCAAGCCAATCGAGAACAAGAACATTCCGCTGTATGTTCGCTCGTTCAAGGACCCGTCGGCAAAGGGAACCGTAATACGCAAATTGGACTACTATCTCGACCTTGTTCCTGTGTATATCCTCAAGCAGAATCAAGTGCTGATTTCTATTTCACCAAAGGACTTTTCGTTCATCGTGGAGGAGAACATGAGCAACATTTTCGGACTGTTCGCCAAGTACAAGGTAAAGGTAAACGTGATGCAGAACTCGGCAATCGACTTTTCGGCTTCCATCGATGCCAACAACCGCAACTTCGATGCACTTGTCGCAGATTTGCAGAAGGAATACTTTGTGAAATACAACGAGAACCTGCAGCTTATCACCATCCGCTACTACACCGATGAAGCCATCAACCGAATGATTTCGGGGCACAAGGTGTATATGACGCAGAAGAGCAGGAAGACGGCAAGGTTCGTGATAGAGTAGGGGATGCAAGCAACCCGAACTATCAACTTTTGCATGTCAATATATTGTGCCTAAATAGAGGCATTGGATATGAAATATTAATTATTTTTGTCCGCTAAAAATTTGTCAACGATGGAAAAGAATGACATAACAACAAAAGTGCTTATCGGACTAGTGTCGGTAATGCTGGTTGCAGTTATTGTGCTAGGCTACTTGCTTTACAAGACCTCGAAGGAAAAGGAACAGATAACTGTTGTAAATGTTGAAACCACCAACGAGCGCGACAAGATAAAGGCGGAGTTTTCGAATCTTTTGGACCAGTACAACGGACTGGAAACCACAAACGACAGCCTCAACGCCGAAATCAATGGTCGCAAGCAGGAGATTGTGATGTTGATAGAAGAACTAGACAAGACCAAGAATTGGGCTGCTGGAATGAAGAAGAAGTATGAAGAGGAACTTACTACTTTGCGTAGCATAATGAAGCATTATGTGTTCCAGATCGATAGTCTCAACACCTTGAATCAACAGCTTACGGCAGAAAACGAAATGGTGAAAACCGAAAACGACAGGTACAGATCGGAAAACGACGAGCTTGTTGACCGCAATACGGAATTGCTAACCACTATCGAGGACGCAAGCATAGTGAATGCATCGCATATCAGTGTTATTTTCCTGAATGGTCGCGACAAGGAAACCAGCAAGTCGAGCAAAATCGAAAAGCTGAAGATAAACTTCACGCTTTCTGCCAATAAGTTGGCTTCTAGTGGTCAAAAGACAGTTTATCTGCGCATTAAACGTCCGGATGGATATCTAATATCATCGGGTTCAACATTCACGGCAGGAGATACTCAATTGGCATATACCGATTCGCGAATCATTACATACGAAAATCAAGCCTTAGATGTGTCCGTATATCACAAGGTAACAGAGACATTAAGTGTCGGAAAATATGTCGTTAGCCTTTATATGGACGGAAATATGATTGGCGAAAGTTCTTTTATTATTGAAAAGTAAATAGCGATGGACGAACTAATGCCGGTTGTTTATAGGATAAAGGACTGGAATGCGTCTATAATTCTGATTGCTTCGGTAATAGTTTTGATCCTTATTATTGTTGTCAGAATGAAATACCCCGAATTTTACCGTTCGGTGCTGTATAGGATGTTCGTTGAGAACTTTTCTGGCAGAGAAATTTCCAAACCTACCGATGTTTCTTCAATCGAAGCTCTAACGACAATAATATCATTGCTGTCGATTTCAACAATGTTGTTTGCAGTAATATGTTATTCGGGAAGGACTGCTATCGTACTCGAATATGGAATGGAATGGAAGGTAATACTATATGTATTGCTTGCATTTTCAGCTTTCAATTTTTCAAGAGGACTTATAAACCTTTTTTTTGGTTTTTTATTCAGGTTGGAGAAATATGCTGCGATTTACAATACAATGATTCTTGATACCGAAAGAGTGCTTTCGCTCGTGTTTCTTCCTATTTTTGCATTTTGTCCGTTTGTTAATGTAGCAACAGCAAAGATACTTATATATATAGCATTTGCATCTGTTGTCCTACTTGTTGGTTTTCAGTTCGTGACATTTTTTTTCCATTTAGTGAAAAATAAATTTTTGAATCATCACTCAATTTTGTATTTTTGCGCCCTCGAAGTTTTGCCTGTATTGGTAGTTGTCAAACTGGCATTTTAACTTCAAGAGAGTAGATTGTAATAGTATAACTTATAGGTGTTTACGATGAAAATTAAAAGCGTGTTAGTATCGCAACCAAAGCCAGAGACAGACAAGTCGCCATACTATGATATTGCAAAAAAATACAACATCAAGATTGATTTCCGTCCTTTTGTAAAAGTTGAAGGTGTTCCTTCAAAGGAATTCCGTACCCAAAAGATAAACCTTGCTGACTACATGTCGGTTATTTTCAATAGCCGTCATGGAGTTGACCACTATTTTAGGATGTGCGAAGAATTGAGGGTTCCGACCAACGACAATAGGAAGTATTTTTGCATTTCGGAGTCAATAGCCTTCTATTTACAGAAATACGTAACATATCGCAAACGCAAGATATTCTATGGAAACGGAACTTTGGCAAATCTAATGCAGCAGGTGCAGAAGTTTCCGGAGGACAAGTACCTTGTTCCGCTTAGCGATGTGCACAAGCAGGATATTCCAGAGAAACTTGCTGAAGCCAATATTGCATACGACATTGCTGTTTTGTATCGTACTGTAAGTTCCAACATGTCAGATATGGAAAACCTTGGTCACGACATTGTTTTGTTTTTCAGCCCGGCAGGTGTAATGTCGCTCAAGCAGAATTTCCCGAACTTCAATCAAGAAGAGGAAAATGTATTTATTGGTGCATTTGGTCCTACTACTGCAGAAACCGTTGAGAAACTTGGTTATCGTCTTGACTTAAAGGCTCCTACTGCAGATAATCCATCAATGCCCGCAGCCCTCGAAAAGTTCATCAAGGCACACAACGGAAAATAAAACATCCGAACCGAAATGCCATCCGAATCCGAAACTTCTCAGGTTGTCGTCGTCAACAATGACGGGTGCCCCGATTTCTCGCGGCAGACTTTGAAGAGAAGTTCGATGCTGAAGCATAAGACCGACATCGAAAACCTTTTCAGAAAAGGACGGAAGGCAAACATAGAATGCATAAGGCATACATACATTAAATATTCAGCCACCTCGTCACAAGGCGAGGTGCGCATTTTTGTGTCGGCACCAAAGAAATATTTGCGCCACGCTGTTGATAGAAATCTGATAAAGAGGCGTATGCGCGAGGCAATAAGAAAAAATCTGTCGGAATTGAGAAAGGCTTGTGCCGAAAACAATATTGGCATCGACATTGCGTTTGTGTATCAGACGAATATTATTAACGATTATTCCGACATCGAAAGGATAATTGTTTTATCTTTACAAAAAATTTTTTCAGAAGTTTATGAGAAGATATAAAAATATATTGGTAGCGGTTTTTGCTTCAATGTTGATGTTTTTTGTGTCAATTCCAGCACAGGCTCAAGAGGATGGCAAGACCGACTACAATTTCGAGAGTGTGAAGAATCTTGATATTTTCCACTCGCTTTACAAGGAATTATACCTCTATTATGTCGATCCAGTAGAACCAGAGAAACTTATCAAGACAGCTATCGACAAGATGCTTGAAGGTCTTGACCCTTATACGGTTTACATTCCTGAAAATCAGATTGAGGACATAAAGTTGATGACTACTGGTCAGTATGGCGGAATTGGTGCGCTCATCCGTCAGGATGGCGACTATGTGATGATTACCGACCCATACGAAAATTCTCCGGCAGCCAAGGGTGGAATAATTGCAGGCGACAAGATTCTTGAAGTAGATGGTCGTTCGATGAAGGGAAAAAAGTCCGATGAAGTGTCGGAACTTCTTCGTGGTGAGCCTAATACAAAGGTAAAACTGAAGATGCAAAGGATGTTCAAGGACGAGCCTATTGAATTTCAGATAACCCGCGAGGAGATAAAGTTGCCATCTGTACCTTATTACGGAATCATTGACGATGGAGTGGGCTATATTGCGCTAAGTAGTTTTACTAACACCGCTGCAAAAGAAGTGCAGGATGCTCTCGAAAGCATGAAGAAGTCCAACAACATCAAGTCGTTGGTGCTGGATTTGCGTTCCAATCCGGGCGGTTTGCTTATTGAGGCAGTCAAGATTTGCAATCTTTTCATTGATGCTGGACAGGAAATAGTAAGCACCAAAGGCAAGGTTTCGGAATGGGACAAGTCGTACAAGACAACTGCAAAGCCAATTGACAAGGACATTAAGATTGTAGTGCTGGTGAACGAAATGTCGGCATCTGCATCAGAAATTGTGTCGGGAAGCATTCAGGATTTGGATAGGGGCGTGGTTGTAGGTCACCGTACTTTCGGCAAGGGACTTGTGCAGACAACGCGCAACCTTAGTTACAATGGTATGCTCAAGGTTACAACCGCCAAATACTACATACCGAGCGGACGTTGCATTCAGGCTCTCGACTATTCGCACCGCAACGAGGACGGAAGCGTAGGTCATGTTCCCGATTCGCTAATCTCGAAGTTCTATACAAAGAACAAGCGCGAAGTTTATGATGGTGGTGGAGTTACTCCTGATGTTGTTGTGGATGATAGCATTACAAATACTTTGCTTACACAATTGATGCTTGATGATATGTTTTTCAAGTATTCGGTTTGGTATCGTAGCAAGCACGAATCCATTGGCGATGATCCTGCAAAGTTTGTTTTCACCGATGCCGACTACAAGGATTTCAAGGATTTTCTCGTGCGTGAAAAGTTTGAGTACAAGTCGTTCTCGGAGGAAAGCGTGGAGGATTTGATTGAGGTTGCCAAGAGCGAAAAATACTACGACAACATCTCCAAGGACATAGAGAATCTTCTTTCGAAACTGAAGCAGGACAAGGACAGGGACTTGGAGCGTTACAAGGATGAAGTGATAAAGTGGATTGTAAGCTATATAATGCCAAGATACTTCTACGAGAAGGGTAGCATAATGTTCAGCATCAACTACGATGAGGAAGTTAAGACGGCGATTGAGATATTGAAGGACGAAAAGAGGTACAACGAGATACTTTCGCCAAAGAAATAATTAGCAAAGGAAGAAAACATGGATACAGTATTAAGTGGAATCAGATCGACGGGAAATCTCCATTTGGGCAACTATCTGGGGGCAGTAAGGAATTTTGTAAGGATGCAGGAAGGCAACAACTGCTATTTTTTCATAGCCGACTATCATGCGTTGACTACGCATCCGGCAACCGAGGAACTGCACCGCAATGTTCGTCAGGTGCTGGTCGAATATCTTGCTAGCGGCATCGACCCCGAAAAATCGACGGTTTACATTCAGAGCGATGTACCCGAGATTTGCGAGATGTACCTTCTGCTCAATATGAACGCCTACTTGGGTGAGCTTTGCCGTACTTCCTCGTTCAAGGAGAAGGCACGCAAGCAGCCCGAAAATGTAAACGCAGGACTTTTGACATATCCAGTCCTGATGGCCGCCGATATACTTATGCATCATGCCGACAAGGTTCCTGTAGGAAAGGATCAGGAGCAGCATTTGGAGATGACGCGCAAGTTTGCCCGCCGTTTCAACACCATGTTCAATGTTGAGTATTTCAAGGAACCGCAGGCATACAATTTTGGCGGCGAACTCATAAAGATTCCAGGATTGGATGGTACTGGCAAGATGGGCAAGTCGGAAGGCAACGGTATTTTCCTGGCAGATGACGAGAAGGTTATTCGCAAGAAGGTGATGAAGGCAGTTACAGACAGCGGACCAACCGAGCCTAATTCGCCTATGCCTGAACCAATACAGAACCTTTTCACGATAATGAAGGCTGTTTCTACACCAGACACTGTTGCATACTTTACCGAAAAGTACAATACCTGCGAAATTCGCTATGGCGACATGAAGAAGCAGCTTGCCGAGGACATTGTGGCAATAATAAAGCCCATTAGCGAGCGTATCAAGGAAATAGATTCAGACAACGAATTCTTGAAGCGCACAGTTGCCCGTGGAGCCGAGAAAGCCCGCGAGAATGCCATCAAAACAGTTCGCGAAATGCGCGAAATAATGGGATTCAAGAAGCTGTTCTAGCAATTGATAATTAACAATGTATAATTTTTGTAGCGACGCGCCATGGCATGTCACTACAATTTGTTGAATTTTCAAATCATCAAATCATCAAATAGGCATTCGCCTACATGACCGCCCAATTCATAATTCCCACCACTGCAAGATACCTCACAAACTTTCCTACAAACATCAGTACAACTGTGATATACGGATTTGTACGGATGAAACCCATTGCAATTGCAATTACATCGCCAATTATTGGCAACCAAGTTAGTAGTGCCGCTGCACAACCATATTTCTCAACGCGGTTATGCACCTTTTCCAACTTTTCGCGCTTTACTCTGAAATATTTTTCCAGCCATTCCCATTTGCAGAGCCAGCCCATGCCGAAGCTAATCATTCCGCCAAGCGTATTCCCTACGCTTGCTACAATGACGATCACCCACACATTGTAGTCCAGCAATAAAGCACCCGACACCAATGCTTCCGACGAAAACGGTATTATCGTTGCCGACAGCAGGCATCCGAGAAATAGTCCAAAAAGTCCGAGGCTTTCAAGCATAGCAAACAAAATTTATATGTTCCTCGAAGCAGAAATTATTATTTTTACCATCGACCAGCGGGAGATACCTTGATTGCCGCCTTGGCTGGTGAGCGTTAAGAAAATCGGTGGAACTGAGCGTAAAAAATCAGTTTGTTTGAAGACGGAATGCAATGAAGTCAAGTTTCTGATTTTTAGTGAAGTGTAACCTATTTTTAGCGAAGCAGACTCAGCGGACACACTTTTTTTGTTTACTTTATTTGGTGACAATTGTCGAAGACAATCATGAGCACCGCTGAAAATAAATTGTAGGGGCGAATAACAAAGTAAAAGCCTCCGCGGCTCGAGCGGAATAAAAAATGTCAATGAATTTTCCAGAAAAATGTTTATAGTCATTATAAAAAATGTTCGGAGCTATTTTTAGCCCCGAACAGCAATATAATCAGTATATTTTAAAATCCGTATGATGCACCATCGAAGCAATGCAGGCAGAGCTGTTCGCGTGGAAGTCCAACAGCATCGCAAACGGTCTGCAAACTATTGAACTTTAATGTATCAACACCTACGCGCTGACGAATCATTTCGACCATCTTTGCGTATTGCGGAGTAGTTTCATCCTTGTAGGCTTCGAGGTTGCGGATTTGTCCGCCTTCGAGTTCCTCGATGCAACGGCGTGCAATGAGTTCCATGTCGGTTTTCGATGCCGAGAAGTTCAGGAATTCGCATCCGTGAACCAGAGGAGGACAGCTTATGCGAACATGTACGCGCTTAACACCGCAGTCGTACAACATCTTAACATTGTCGCGAAGTTGCGTTCCACGAACTATTGAGTCGTCGCAGAATACGGCTTCTTTGCCTTCGAGAACCTTGCGGTTGGGGATAAGCTTCATCTTTGCGACAAGATTTCTTGTCTCTTGGTTTACAGGCATGAAGCTGCGCGACCAAGTAGGAGTATATTTTGCAACGCCACGTTTGTAAGGTATGCCGGCACCAGTAGCGTAACCGAGAGCCATGCCGATTCCTGAATCAGGAATTGCCGATACGAAATCAGCCTTTATGTCGTCCTTTTTGCCCATAGCTTCGCCAAGTTTGTAGCGTACTTCCTCGGCGTTGATGCCTTCGTATTCCACGCATGGAAAACCGTAGTAAATCCACAGGAACGAGCAAATCTGCATCTTGTTGTTTGGCGCGAGCATCTGTTCTATGCCGTTAGGCGTTACCTTTACAATTTCGCCCGGACCAATGAAGCGGGTGGTGTTGTAGTCGAGGTTCAGGTAGCTGTGGCTTTCCGATGCAATTGCGTAGCTCGATCCTTTGCGACCTATTACGAGCGGAGTACGACCATATTGGTCGCGTGCAGCTATAATACCATCGGTGGTGAGAATCAACATACTGCAGCTTCCCTTAATGTGGCGATAAACATTCTGTATGCCATCGGTGAAGTCCTTGCCCTGAGTGATAAGTAGAGCAACGAGTTCGGTGGGGTTGGTTGTTCCCATGCTCATTTCGGTAAACTGCTGGTTCACCGATAGGCATTTCTGTTCCAACTCGGGGATGTTGTTGATTTTCGATACAGTGACGATAGCAAAACGACCAAGGTGTGAGTTCACAACTATTGGCTGTGATTCGGTGTCACTGATTACTCCTATGCCGAGGTTGCCTTTCATTTCATATAGGTCGTCGGTGAACTTTGTCCTGAAGTAGGAGTTCTGGATGCTGTGAATGTTACGGTGGAATTTACCGCTTTCCTCTACGGTGCTAATACCAGCACGCTTTGTTCCCATGTGGGAATGATAGTCTGTTCCGTAGAAAAGGTCTGTAATACAGGCTTCTCTCGAAACGACTCCAAATAGACCGCTCATATAAGTTGTTTTTTAGGTTTAAAAATTATGACGCGAAATTACAATAAAAATCGCAAGTTTTTCTCAAAAAAATGATTTTTTTTGAAAGAAAACTCTATTATTTGATAACTTTTTGAATATTTTGTTGTTATATAAATTGTGGAGGAAATTATAAAGCCCATTTGCCCGTAAAATTGCAGGAAAAAATGGAATAATAATGCGGAAAAGCTGAATTTTCTTCTGAAAATGTTCTTAAAGTTGGATTTTTTGAGAATCAACCCTTAAAAGTTGAATGTTGAGCTATTTTGTTAATTGATTTGTTTCCTTGTATCGTTGTTATTGTTCTTTTTGTTGATTCATTTGTTTTCTTATCCACCTTATATGGGATCTGCGCAATGGACATGTATCATAATTACAATTATACTTTCCGTTATCGCCAAATAGGTCGCAATATATATCATCTACCTTTTCTCTACAATTATCCATCAACTCTATCAATTTTTGATATTCGATATCATTTACTGGATTGTCCAAATGTTCTTCATTATGTGGTTTTTCCATTCTTAAAAAATATAGTGGACTTTTATTTTTAACATTTTCACCATTTCTCCAGACTTCGCCGAAGTCCATTAAAACAGAATCAGAAGATAACGGCACTGCAAATATAAATATTTTTGCATTTTTCTTGATTTTTGGCGTATGGGTGGTGCGTTAAAAGATATGTTTTCCCGTTGAAACATCAAGCTCTTCAAATCATTTCCGGTAGTCCGTATGCAAGAAAGCCAATCAGTCCACTGACTAATATCAGCAGAATTGGACTTTTCTTGAACTTGTACGATGCGACGAATACACCAATAAAAATTATTATGCTAATTACAAACCTGAATGTCGATTCTGTTGGTGAGCCAAAATTTTCTGATGAAGCCAGAAGCAGTGCAGATGCGGCAATTAAGCCTACTACAACCTTACGCAAAATCAGGAAAATATTGGCTAAAGTCGGGTTGTCCTTGTGTTTCAGAAGTACCTTTGTTATAATCAGCATCAGCAGGAAAGGAAGCAAAATTACCGAAAATGATGCCAAAAATGCTCCAAGCACGCCCATATATTCTGGATAACCTGCATTTACAACAGCAGTGTAGCCCGTGTATGTTGCAGTATTTATGCCCAATGGTCCTGGTGTCGCCTGGCTGATTGCAAGCACATCGGTAAATTCCTGTGAGGTCATCCATTGGTTTTCAACTACGACTTCATTCTGAATCAATGCAACCATAGCGTAGCCACCGCCAAAAGTGAAGATGCCAATTTTTAGAAAAGTGTAGAAAAGTTGCCAGAAAATCATTTCTTTGCCTCCTTTCTGTTCTTGATTTTACCATAAATGAATCCGCCAAGTCCTGCTACGAGTATTATTATCACTGGCGATACGCCCAGAAGCCATATCAGCAAAGTTGCCGCTACTGGAATCCAAAAGTTGCTCCACGAAATTTTTGCCGTCTTTGCCATGTTGAACACTGGTGCGGCAATGAGAGCCACCACAGCTGGTCTTATGCCTTTGAAAATGCTTTCAACTATTGGGTTGTCGCTAAACTGGCGGAAAAATATTGCGAGCACAAGAATCAATAATATTGGCATAAGTACATTGCCCATTATTGCCGTAAAAGCACCGACAAAGCCACGAGTACGAAAACCTATGTTTGTAGCCATATTGACCGCAAAAACTCCCGGCATCGACTGTGCAAGCGACATGGTGTCCATAAATTCTTCCTTGCTGAGCCATTTGCGTTTGTCAACGATTTCCTGTTCCATAAGCGGAATCATCGCGTAGCCGCCACCAATGGTGAAAGCGCCTATCTTGAAGAATGTCCAGAACAGTTCGTACAACTTGGTCATGGTTAAGAAATTTGGTGCAAAAGTAAAACTTATTTACGACTTTGGAATTACGATTTACGATTGTGAAATTTTGAACCAAACAAGCATTGTGATGTCACAATTATTGAACTTATGAATCTTTAAATCATTAAATCCTTGAATTTTTAAATCAGCGTAGCTAATTTTCATATCTTTGCGCTTGAAAATATAACATCGGTTATGATAAAAAGAATATCGGTACTAGGTTCTGGCAATGTGGCCTACCATCTCGCACGAAAGCTTTATGCAGAAGATGTGGCGGTTGACTGCGTATTCAGTAGGAACAATGAGACTGGAACGAGCCTTGCTGATGAGGTCGGTGCATATTTTACCGACAAGCTTCAGCAGTTGCCACAAAATTCAGATGCGTATTTGTTTATGATGTCGGATACTGCAAACCAATCTGTAGCGCAGCAAATAGCTTTCCCAAGTGATGCGATATTGATACATACATCTGGAAGTTTGCCGAAAGAGATTTTCGATGCGAAGAACGCTGCTGTAATGTATCCTTTCCAGACATTTTCGCGTGAAGTAGAAATAGAGGATTTTACATCAATACCTATTTGCATTGAGGCATCGAATGCCGATACATACCATTATGTGCGCTGTTTTGCAGAAAAAATAAGTCCACTCGTTTACGAACTTACATTCGAGCAGAGGAAAATATTACATGTAGCAGGCGTTTTTGCTTCTAACTTTATGAACCATAGTGTTTTCCTTGGACAAAAACTATTGCAGGAAAACAACATACCTATAAGTATATTGAATCCGCTTCTACGTCAGAGCTTTGCGAAGATTATAAATGGCGATGCCTATTCGTCGCAGACGGGACCTGCTGTTCGTGGAGATAGAAAAGTTGTTGAATCACATGTAGAAATGCTTTCGTCGGATGAGAAACTTGCTGAAATTTATAAGATTATGAGCGAAAGCATCATAAAAACATATTGTAAATGAATAGAGATTTGGAGACCTTGAATTTCAAGGAAATATTATCGAAAATAAAGGCTGTTGTCTTTGATATAGATGGAGTTTTGTCGTCATCGACTGTAAACATAAACGAGATTGGCTACTTGCAGCGAACAACCAGCGTAAAGGACGGATTTGCAATAAAATGTGCTATCCGTAAGGGACTTGTAGTTGCAATAATTTCGGGTGGTTTTTGCGAAAAAACAATGATACGCTACAAGAATCTTGGCGTAGAGGATGTGATAATGGGTAGCGTATGGAAAACAGAAGACCTTGAAAACCTAAAGAAAAAGTACAACCTCAGAAACGAGGAAATCCTTTACATGGGTGACGATATTCCCGACTTCCAGATAATGAAAATGGTTGGATTGCCATGTTGCCCTGTTGATGCTGCCGATGAGATAAAGGAGATAGCTCTTTATGTTTCCGACAGGAAAGGGGGCGAGGGCTGTGTGCGCGATGTAATAGAGCAGGTTATGCGTGTGCAGAAGACTTGGCTTGATGAAGAAAGTTTTGCTGCATATTGATTATGAGGCTAAAAAAGATTTTGCTGTCGGTTTTGTTGGTACTGTTTGCTGTCGCTTTGGTGGCTCAGAAAAACAGCTGGGACGGGTGGAGAATGAAGCCACGCGGTGAAATCAGAATGCTAAATTTTTTCGTCAACATTATATATGATGTAAATCCAGAACGCGAAAAGCCTTTCGCTAGAGTGCACCATTGGAATACGGTGATGTTGGAGAGCATTAACCAGAATCCTCCCGACTATTTGTTGCGACTGATGGATACGGTCTATAATGCAAAACACCTTTATGGTTGTATTACAAGGCTATATGGAGAGTCGTCGTTTGATGAACTGCAGATTACTGGCGATTTTGTCATTGTGAATATAAAGGAGAGCCGAGTGTTGAAATTGGGAAGTTTCAACGAAAGCAATATTGAGAAAGCTGCTATCGGTTTCATCAACGAGCAGGGCGGTTTACAAACCATGTACGGGCACAATGATATTTCGTATTATGATGTAAATGGATCGGGGAAAATAGGTTTCATACAATTTTTCTTTCGTAACATAACTAGGGAATATGGAGGGGACAATGCTGGTAGCGGTTACTTTTCGACATCATTGTTGAGCGGACAGAAATTGCTGATAAACGGTTCGTATTATACGTTTTCGGGGATAGGTACAGCACAATGTGTTGGGACAAACGATGTATCGCAGAATCCCACCGGTATAGTGCAACACGAAATATCACATTCCTTTTTTGGTCCAAATTCATTTCATACTTCAGGCGGTAATCATAGGCATTCATCAGAGTACATGCCTTTTTTGCCAATTCAAGGTGGGTATGGTCTTATGGGAGGGGCAGGTTCTGCTTTGGTGTCGTGCAATGGGTATGAGCGGTGGCGAATGCATTGGCTTCATGAAAGCAACCGAAATGCAAACGGTTGGTGGATTGTGGCTCGTGATACGAATGATAGGCCTATAAATGCCGACATATCAAAGTCAGATGGCGCTCAAACTTTTATCCTTCGTGACTTTGTGACATACGGTGATGCTGTGCGGATAAAACTGCCATATAAAGATAGTGACAAGTCGTCTAACCAGTACATTTGGATAGAAAATCATCAGTCGGGCAGGAATGGCAAATTGGATTTCCTGCAGTATGCCAACGAGAGCGAATGCAGACCTCAGCATGTGGCGGGTGTATATGCCTACTATCAGGTAGGTCGAGATGTGCTCAGCGGCAAGGATCAGGAAGTTTATACAACTAACGATCGCGACAATTTGAGGGTTATTCCCGCCGAAGGATATTGGAATTATAAGAGGCTTCGTGCAGATACGGCCTACAACATGAGGTGCATATCTTGGTCGTTGCATGATTATTATTCTGTTAGGGGCGAGCAGAATCCGTTTTGTGGTACTCATGATATGGAAACACATTACGATGTGCCAGACGATGTGTCATTAATAACAAGTGCTTACGAAAAGTGGATTTCGCGTAAAAATATCAATGGAATGTCCATAGATAGTCTTGTAGGGAATGGCGATACCCGTGATATGTTTTGTATGCATACTCGGCTTAATATGGGGACCAATCCAAGTACCTGTAATGTCAAGACATTCTACAATTCGATGACAACAGGTAAGTGCCAGTATGCGGCTCATCTTTCGCGCAATACGCAGACTACATATCTTACCGGACTTGGCATAGAAATTACTCCGCTCGACAATGGTCGTTATCGTATAGACGTGCGCTGGGACGATTACGACATCACCAACGATGCGATTTGGACAGGCCGTATATCGCTTAAGGAAAAGGCTAGGCTTGCTCCGAAAAAGTCCATAACCTTAACGCAGAACCTTACTGTTGCGCAGCCAATGCGCGATAGCATAACCAATCTTTTTGCTCCGCCAACATCGTTTATCTGTGAGCGTGGATCCGAGTTTGTGCAGGAGAGAGGTAGTGTGGTAAGTGTGGAAGAAATGAGTAGCATTGTTATCGAGGAGGGCTGTGTATATCGCTTGGAACCAAAGTCGAAACTGAAAATAGACAGGTCATCGAAGCTTATTGTAAATGGTACGCTCATAGTTGGTGATGGTGCACAGGTGTTTGCAAAATCCAAGAACGGTATTGTCAATAATGGCGGAAATATTGTAATTGAGGGCAAGGGCAAAGTTAAGTAGTGCCTTAAATTTTGTTCAAAAAAAATCGTTATTCAAACCAAAACACACAAAATTAATCTTAACTTTGTGGCTTATTTGATAACAAAAAAAACATATACCATGTCGAAGGAAAACATTGAATTTTCGGATGCTAAAACATTAGGTCTCAACGAAGAAGAATTTGAAAAGATAAAACAACTGCTTGGCAGGACACCGAACTACACCGAGCTAAGCATCTACTCTGTAATGTGGAGCGAACATGCCTCGTACAAGAACTCAATCCGCTGGATTAAGACTTTGCCACGTAAGGGCGGTTGCTTGCTTACTGGTGCCGGTGAAGAAAACGCTGGTCTGGTTGATATAGGAAACGGACTTGCTTGTGCTTTCAAGATTGAATCGCACAACCACCCGTCGGCAGTAGAACCGTATCAGGGTGCTGCAACAGGCGTTGGCGGTATCAACCGCGACATTTTCACAATGGGAGCCCGCCCAGTTGCTCAGCTCAACTCGCTGCGTTTCGGTAATATCCAAAACGAACATACAAAATGGTTGCTCCGCCGCGTTGTTAAGGGAATCGGTGACTATGGTAACGCTTTCGGCGTTCCGGTTCTTGGCGGAGAAGTCAATTTCGACGAATCGTACAACACCAACCCGCTTGTAAACGCAATGTCGGTAGGTATCATGGACAAGAACGACATGATTTCGGCAATCGCAAAGGGCAAGGGCAATCCAATATACATCGTTGGTTCTTCAACTGGCAAGGACGGTATTCACGGTGCAACATTCGCATCTGCCGACCTCACCGAAGATTCGGCCGACGACATCCCATCAATCCAGGTTGGCGACCCGTTCCAGGAAAAACTTTTGCTCGAAGCTTCGTTGGAACTTGCTAAGACCGATGCAATAGTAGGTATGCAGGACATGGGTGCCGCTGGTATTATCTGCTCGACCTCCGAAATGTCGGCAAAGGGCGAAAGCGGTATGAACATCGACCTTTCGCTTGTTCCTCTTCGCCAGAACAACATGGAAGCATGGGAAATTCTGCTTTCGGAATCGCAGGAACGTATGCTTGTCTGCATAAAGAAGGGCAAGGAACATATTGTTGAAGAAATATTTGCAAAGTGGGACCTCAACTGCGCACGTATAGGCGAAGTTATCGACGAGGACAAGCTCATATTCTCGTACAAGGGCGAAGTTGTTGCCGAAGTTCCAGCCGAAAGCCTTGTTCTTGGCGGTGGCGCTCCGGTTTACGAACGCGAATATGTTGAGCCGGAATTCATGAAGGACTACAAGCACTTCGACATAAATTCAATTCCAGAGGAAGATGTTGACCTGCACGATGTTGCAACATTCCTTACAGGACATCCGAACATCGCTTCGAAGCGTTGGGTTTACGAACAGTACGACTCGATGGTTCGCACAGTAAACATGACCACCAACAAGCCCTCGGATGCTGGTATGGTAAATGTAAAGGGTACAAACACTGCACTTGCACTTACAACCGACTGCAACAGCCGTTACGTGAAGGCTGACCCAGAAAAGGGTACCGCAATAGCAGTTGCTGAAGCAGCCCGCAATATTGCCTGCACAGGTGCAAAGCCGGTTGCAATCACCGACTGCATGAACTTCGGTTCGCCATACAACCCACAGGCATACTGGCAGTTTGTAATGTCAATAAAAGGTATGGGCGAAGCTTGCCGTGCTTTCGACACTCCAGTTACGGGCGGTAACGTATCGTTCTACAACCAGACTACAATTGCTGGCAAGACCGAACCTGTTGACCCGACTCCAGTTATCGGTATGCTCGGTATTTTGCCCGATAAGGCAAACCACACTCCGCTGTGCTTCGATAAGAAGGGTGACGTTATTTATTTGATAGGTGAAAGTGCCGATGACATCAACTGCTCCGAATACCTATATTCTTATCATAGGGTTAAGAAGTCGCCAGCACCGAAGTTCGACCTCGATTTCGAAGTAAAACTGTCAAAATTGTTGCAGGTTCTTGCAGCAAAGAAACTTGTAAAGTCGATGCACGATGTTTCTGACGGCGGTCTGTACATCACTTTGCTCGAGGCCGCAATGCCAAACAACCTTGGCTTCGACATCACAACCGCTAGCGAATTCCGTACCGACGCCTTCCTGTTCGGCGAATCGCAGGGCCGAGTTGTTGTTTCGATGAACGAAGACCAGGAGGACGATTTTGTTGACTTCATGATGAAGGAAAAGATTCCGTTCTCGCTGCTCGGTCACGTTACCAAGGGCGAACTCAGAATCGACGACGAGTCTTTCGGCTTCATTAAGGATGCCAAGGAATTGTACGACAACGCCATCGGCAAGATAATGGAAAAATAATTAATTGATAATACGATGAAACCTGGTGTAAAGAAAGCCATAAAAATTCCGTGCATAATATTAGGAGTAATCCTAGTTCTGCTCATTATCGTGAATTTCATAGCAGGTCCGATAGCAAAGAGTTACATCAACAACCACTGCAAGGAACTTTGCGGACGTACAGTGACGGTCGAAAAGATAAGGACCAACCTGTTTGTCGGCAAGGTGAAAATCATGGGATTGACGATGATGGAACTGAACGACAAGGACGAGTTCTGCTCGTTCGACACGCTTATCGTGAAGATAAATCCGTTCAAGCTCATTAGCAACGAGGTTAAGCTCAACGAGATAACACTCATCAACCCCAAGGCAGTGATTATTCAGGACGGTGATGCGTTCAACTTCGACAGCCTTATCGACTTCTATGCTTCCGATGAGGAAGAACCCGAGGAAGAGGACAGCACCAACTGGATTATAAACTTGAACGACATTACCCTAAAGGGTGGTGAAGTTGACTATCGCGATGTTGCAATAGGCAGTCAGTTTGATATGGGCAACTTGCAGCTCGAAATTCCGCATATCTACTTCAGCGGCGAAAATACCGATGTTGGCATCAACCTCGACTTTGCCGAAGGCGGAAGACTTGGTCTGCAGGTGGCATACGGAATGGAAAACGGCAAATACGACCTCGACATCGATCTCGAGGATTTCTCGTTGGCACCAGTTTTCCCATATCTCAAGGAAAGCATGAATGTTTCATCGTTCGACGGCAAACTCACATCCAAGATTTCTGTCAAGGGTTCAACCGAGCATATAATGAACATTATTGCAAGTGGTGATGTTGAAATAAACGATATCGTACTGAAGGATTTGGAAGAAAATGATGTCATCACAGCCAACAAGATAAAGGTTGGAATCGATAAGATTGATACAGAAAAGAACCTCTTTGCATTCAA
The DNA here is from genome assembly GCA_902791865.1 of uncultured Bacteroidia bacterium. GTDB lineage: Bacteria > Bacteroidota > Bacteroidia > Bacteroidales > ML635J-15 > Bact-19. The sequence goes on along the minus strand of CADAXK010000006.1, from coordinate 18,495 downwards.
CGAGATACTAATCGATGGAATAAAGACCGAATACATTATCTACGACACTCTGCACGACAACATCGACAAGCTTTTAATTGAAGATAGTGCCGATGAAGAAGAGGACAAATCAGAGTCAGGTGACGGTGATATGAATTTGACAATCAAGAAGTTCACTCTTGATAACTCCAGCATTGTATATACCGACAACTCCTTGCTTGAGAAGTTTGTACTACCAATAACAAACATCAATGTTAGTGCCAACAACCTGAACCTTGTTTCGCAGTTCGACGCAAAGCTGAAGGCACAGGTCGGCGACAAGGGCGAACTTAAAGGCTCGTTCGATGGCTCTTTATCCAACTTCTCGAACATGAAGCTCAATATTTTCCTGAAAAACATAAAGTTGAAGGACATGTCGCCATATTGCGTACACTATACGGCATACCCAATTAGCGATGGTATCCTTTCTTTGTCGAGTATAAGCACAATCACGAACAATTACCTTAATAGCTCCAACGAACTAAACATTCTTAACTGCACGATTGAAAAGAAGCGCAAAGATGTGAAGGCTGAGTACGGCAACATCCCGTTGAAGGCTGGTCTGTACATTTTGTCCGACAGGAACAAAAAGATTTCAATCGATCTGCCTGTAACTGGCAACATCGACGACCCGACGTTCAAGATCGGAAAGATTATATGGAAGACTTTCTGCAACCTTATGGTGAAGATTGCCACAAGCCCGTTTGATGCATTCAAGAAGGAAGGTGGTGTAGATAACTTCAGGGATATGTACATGGACATTACCGACCGTAGCCTTACCGTTGAGAATTATCAGCAGCTTAATAAATTGTCGGAAGAACTGAAAGACATAATATCAAGTAAGCCTGATGTAAAAATGTCAATAACTCAGTCGCTTGACAAGACTACCAATTTGAATCAGATTGCACTTTTCAGATTGAAACTGGATTATTTCCTTGAAGCAAACGATAAGAATCGTGAGGATCTTACTGTTGAGGAATACAAGGCAATTCAAGCGATAAAGGACAAGGACCCGAGGCTAATAGAATATGCGAAGAATAGGGCAAATGTTAGAAATACAACCGAAGCTGCAATGAAGTTATATTCTAATTCGGAAATCGAAGGTATGTATAAGATGATGAATAGCATGCGCGAGAAGAACTTGAGAGAATACTTTATCGGTCAAGGCATTCCAGCAGACAAGCTGACATTCCTTGCCACTGACGAAGCTAGTCCCGACAAGAACCGAATTACTATCAAGTTTGGTATGGATTTACCCGACAATGTCAATGATATTGAATTGGAGGCCGAATAGAAAATTAAGGCAGTTATATGACGCAAAGGGAAGCATTGCAGCTGTTTGAACAGCGTAAAGTCCGTACTGTTTGGGACGACGAGAAAGAAAAATGGTATTTCTCGATAGTGAATGTATGTGGTGTTTTGACAGATAGTAAGGATGCGTTGACTGCAAGAAAATACTGGAATAAACTAAAGCAGCGTTTAAAAGAAGAAGGAAATGAAACGGTGACAAATTGTCACCAGTTGAAACTTCGTGCAAGTGATGGCAAAATGCGACTAACAGGTATTGCTGATACAGAGCAACTTTCGGTAAAAATTAATTTGCCTTACCAAACCAATATTGATAAAAACACAATGGCAAACCCAACTACAAAACAGGACCTTTTAACCGCCATAGCTGATGGTTATGCAAAACTAAACGAACAGATTGACAAGATGAGTGCAGAAGAAATTGCCGCACCGTTCTCATTTACTGCCGACCCTAAGAAATGCGGCGCCAGGTGGCAGAACGACCGATGCCTACGCGACCTGCTTACACATTTGTACGAATGGCAGGTGCTGATGGAGATATTTGTGAAGAATATCCGCGAAGGACACCCAAAAGACTATTTGCCCGACGAATACCGCAAGAACTATCACGAGATGGACAGGATGCTTGTCGAAAAGCACCAAAACACCACATTGGAAGAGGCAAAGGAACTATTGGCACAGTCTCATCAGAATATGCTTGACCTTGCTGGAAGTTTTTCTGAAGAAGAATTGTTTACGAAAGGCTACTTTAAATGCACTTACACCACTACAATGGCAGCATATTTCTTGAGCGTAACGGCAAGTCCGTATTTGCAGGCTGTAAAACTGCTGAAAATGCATCAGAAGAATTGCAAAAGGAAATGAAACTGTTACAAATTGTAACCAGTTGAAACTTCGTGCAAACTATGGCAAAATGCGATTAACGTATATTGTTGATACAGAGTAATTTTTTTGATAAAAATTGATTTGCCAGACAAATGCTAACGGCATAATATTGGACGAGGATGAAAAAAGAAATGATACCCTTCATTTCTTTTTTCATTATAGAAATATGTAATACCTTTGCATCACAAGAATCAACATAACGTCATGAAATCGAAAATAATAATATTCTCGTTCGCATTTTTCCTCGTAGCTTGCAGTACACCCGAACCAACAGAACTGAAAATTCAGGAAAACGATGAATGTATGCTCAACAATCCATCGCAGATTGCAAGCGCAAACGACAGCGCTATTTGCATAATTGACCGCACTCGCGCCTACCAAATCGACACTCGCTCTGGAATGATAAACAGCATTGGTTTTGACGAGGTTTCGCATGATTTTGCAGAGTTTTTGTCGAAAATAAGCGGTCAGCCGCTTACCGACAGTACACCAATACAACCACTTGCATTGCTTGGCTACGGCGACAGCAATGCCAATGCATTGTACGCATATCCGTTGCCAGTGATGGACACTATGGGATATATGATAATTCCTGCTGCAATTTTTCACAACGGCAATGACTTCAAGATTCTGTTCGACGATAAGGGCGGAATAGCTTCCAATGTGCCACAGGGAAATTTCCAGTATTTCCTTTCCGACAGCATTGTAATTACAAACAGCGCATCGCAATACGAACGGGCACAAACACCCGACAATATTCCAAGCCTAATGCTTTTTGTAAAGCAAAAATCCAACGAGTTAGTTCTGCAAAAAATTATAGATCTGCCACGTCGCGAATCGGAGAATATGGCTGCCGAAGGCAACGTGATGAATTCGATTTACACCTATGTTTCGCAGCCAAGGTTTTATACCTACGGTGGAAAAATTTACGCCTCGGTAGCGGGTTCGGTTTTCGAAATCGGTAAGGACGGAAACGCAACAAAAATCACAGAATCGAGCAGAACAATATATGCCTTTATGGTTGACGACAAGGGATTTACTACTGTTGAAGGAACGGAAGGCAACTACGGTAAAATCGTCGAATACAACCTCGATGGCAAAGTCGAAGACGAGCGCGAATTTCCGCTTGCCAGCGATTGCAAATGCAAGTGCTGCAAATACATAAATGGCAAACTGTATGTCATCTATTTCAAAGGACAAAACTTTTATCTTGCAACAATCTAATATGGAATTCCGTACAATAATAGACATTCCGAAGTTCGGATTTGGTATTTCGCACAACAACAAATGCCTTTTTATCGGTTCGTGTTTTGCCGAAAACATTGGTAATAAGCTAGCCACAACAAAAATCCGCACATCGGTAAACCCAACCGGCATACTTTATAATCCGCTTTCGATATGCAAAAGCATAAAAAATGCACTTTCGGACAGGAAATATGGCGATGAGGATGTTTTCTTGTCGGGCGGAGCATGGAACAGTTTCGATTTTCATAGCCGTTTTTCGAATGTTGACAAAAATGTTTGCATCGAAAACATAAATTCGGCTTTGCAAATGCTGAAACAAGAAATCGAAACGGCCGACATTATGTTTGTAACTTTCGGTACAGCTTACGTTTATGAACTTGCTGGAACTGGGAAAATTGTCTGCAACTGCCACAAGCAACCCGAAAAGCATTTCAACCGTCGACTGCTGAATGTTTCTGAAATTGTTGAATCGTGGACGGAATGCATTGGAAAAATAGCAGATGTCAATCCAAAACTTCGCATTGTTTTCACTGTAAGTCCCATCCGTCATTGGCGTGATGGTGCGCACCAGAACCTGATTAGCAAATCAACGTTGCACCTTGCAATAAACGAACTGAATGCGAAATTCCAGAATACAAATTATTTTCCTGCCTACGAAATTATGATGGACGAACTGCGCGACTATCGTTTCTACGCTGTCGACATGGTTCACCCATCCGAAACTGCGGTGCAGTACATCTGGGAACGCTTTGGTGATGCATTATTCTCTGAGCAAACAAAATCTGTAATCGCAAGGATTGAAAAAATCATAGCCGCATCAAATCATCGTCCCTTGAATCCACAATCGGATGAATATAAATTGTTTTGCAAAAAAAATCTTGCCGAAATTGAACGCATTAAGGCTGAATTTGGAAATTTAGATTTCTGTGAAGAGGAGGGAAGGTTTAGAGGATTCTAAAGGGCTGCACCCGTTTCTGTGTTTCACGTTTTTATGCCTTCGGCGTTTTATGGGCTGGCGCCCGTTTCTAGGTTTCTCTGTTTCTGGTTTCAATGTTCAAGGGGTTCAACGTTTACAGACGCAAAATTTGCGTCTGTACGTTTTGTGAAATGATTTTATGTGATATCAATAGTTTATCTTCACGGTAAAATTTCCCAAATCCTCTTCGGTGCCGTCGTAATATGCCTTTACATTATATTCTATGTCGGTTACACGCTGGTAATCGTCAACAGTGTAGGTATATTTTAATATGGAGGTCGCCATTATCATGTGAGCGTCGCTATAGACATTGGTCTTACTTTCCATAGGCATAAACTTGGAAACCATTCCCTTCGGGGCAACCGATGTCGCACCAGGGAGAAATCCCGATTCTTCGGCAAACGCCAGCACATCAATATTTGGACGGTCAACATCGCCATACTTGTAGAAAGTGCTGTCGAACGAAAACGATTCATCGCAGGCAGGAGAAAATACCTTTACTATATTTACATTTCCGCCATCCCAGAGATAGCTGTTGCCGCAATCCATTTCGTCGAGGCACTCGCTAAGCTTGCCCGACTTGTACTTGTAGCGTTGCACAAAGCCTTCGTCTTCCAAAAAGTACTCCGACTTCTTCACATAGCCTTCGCCATCCAAGGTAAGCTCCAACTTTCTCATCCCAGCATCACAGGTTATGACTCCGTCGCCGTAGTTAACAGTCGATTCGATGATCCATTCGTCATCGGTGCCGATGTTGCGGCGGGTAGTGGTCTTTATCAGTCGGTCTAGCTCATCATATTCAAAGGTTACCTTGCTGTCAACGGCGCCATCCTGATTGATTTCTATGCTTTTCACAAGGAATGACGGTTCTTCAACAACTTCTTCGACTATACTGTCGGTTGTCTCGACTTGCTGTTCCACGGTTTTACTTTCCTTAGAGCCACCGCACGAAGCAAGAAATGCCATTGCCAACACAATGGTTGCGATACAAATCTTATTCATTTACTAGTAGTTAAGTTTAAGAATCTGGATACTATTATCCATTTCGATTTCGCCGTCGTAATTGGTTTCGTTCTCAACATTGATTTTTATCTCGGTTATCCTGCCAGTTGCATCATCGATTTTGTATTCGAAGGTAGTAGTCTCTTCCGTTTCCCAACCATCGACAATGCCACTGAAATGCGACTTCGAGGGAAGATATTCCGATGCCAAATCTTTTCCGAACGACGAAACTGCAGGTGCGGAATAGAAGATTGTAAACACATCGATTGTAAACGGATTTTTAATGTCAGTATATTCAAATTCCGTAGTCGATTGCGGTTCTTCCATGTCGTTGGTGTTGTAAACTACAGTATATTCGGTCATGCAATTATCTTTCCACTTGTATATAATGTCCTCGCTTGTGTAATATGGGTCCGCGTTTGGACCGAAATCGCGGGTTATCCAACTAACCTTGTCTCCTTCGTAGTTGTACTTGATATTAATCTTTCCTTCTTTACCCATATCGATGCAACCTGTGGTCAACTTGCCATCCGAATATTTGTAGGTAGTTGTAGCATATTCCTCTTTGACCTTGATTTCGTCGGCAGCGTATGATACGGTATATTCATCGTATTCGTCTTTCTGGTTGATAAGGCGGTTCTGGTCGTCGTACTTGAAATTAATTACGCCTGCAGATTCTCCGTCATAAATTTTCTCTATGCTTTTGACAAGAATAACTTCCTGCCCTTTTTCTTCTGCGGCCTGTTCGGTCTGTGTCGGTTCGTTTTCGTCTGTTGCCTTTTTGTCGGCAGAATTGTTGCACGACAGCAGGATAAACATTGCTGCGGCTGCTAATAACAAAATGTTTTTACTCATAATTATTACTTTTTTAATGTCATTCCGCAAAACTGAACGAACAGGCGTAGGTACGAGCCTCGTGAGTTCGTTTATGCGTAATCTCCTTTTGTGTAATTAAGGGGATTCCGCACAGTCGAACAATATTACGCTCCCCGTTCCGTATCGCGTTATTGTTCAGACTTGCGGAATGACGGTTTGTATTAAAACTGTACCTTCGGTGCTTCCTGAGCTGCCTGGCTAGCCTCGAAGTAAGCCCTTTCGCCGAATCCGAACATCTTTGCTACCAAGTTCTTCGGGAACTTTATCACAAGGACATTGTAATCCTGTACTGCTGCATTGAAGATTTCGCGCTTAGCGGCGATTTCGTTTTCAATTTCCTTCAACTGGTCCATCAACTGCGTGAAGTGAGCATCGGCCTTGAGTTCGGGATAAGCCTCGCGCACTGCAAGCAAGCGGCTCAATGTGCTCGATACATTGTCCTGAGCCTCCTGGAACTTAGCGAATGTTTCGTTGTTGAGTTCGTCGGCGTTGATATTGATTGAAGTTGCTGCGCTGCGTGCTTCGATAACAGCCGTCAAAGTTCCCTGTTCGTGAGCTGCGTAGCCCTTAACGGTTTCAACCAAGTTGGGGATGAGGTCGGCACGCTTCTGGTATGCAGCCTGCACATCTGCCCACGGCTTCTTCACAGCCTGGTCGGCCTCTACAATCTTGTTGTACGAACGCCATACATAAATTCCACAAATAAGAAGTATTACAAAAATTACTCCTCCGATTAATGTTGCTCCTAAGCAACCGCTTCCATCTTTTGCCATAGTCTATAAGTTTTTTGTTTCTAAGTTTATGTGGGCTCAGGCCCGTTTCTATATTGGGCTCAAAGGCTTGAAGGCTGACAGGCTTAAAGCCCTTTTGCCTTTTAGCCTTTTCTTCTTTCTGCCTTTTAGCCCCTTGTTATCGTCTCTATTATTTCGTTTATCCTTGCTTTTAGTTTCTCCTCGGTTGCTTCGTATTGGCTCGGAGTTTCGAGCTTGCCCTTTACACCTATATAGAATTTAATCTTCGGTTCGGTGCCAGACGGACGGACTGTAATCTTGCTGCCGTCGGCAAGGTCGTACTGCAGTACATTCGACTTGGGCAGGGTGATGTCGTAGCAGAGTTCGCTGATTTTATCATACGACTTGCGTACAAGGAAATCGTGAACCATAACAACCTGCACTCCGCAAATCGACTCGGGCGGCGTACTTCTGAACTTCTCCATCATTGCCTCTATTTCCTGCATTCCGCTTTGTCCGGGCTTGGTGAGCGACTTCAGTCCTTCGAGGTAGAAGCCGTACTTTATGTAGATGTCCAGCAGCAAGTCCATCAAGGTTTTGCCTTGTGCCTTCATTCGGGCAGCAGCTTCGCACACCAGCATCGAGGCGATTACTGCATCCTTGTCGCGAACACAGTCGCCAGCTAGGAATCCGTAGCTTTCCTCGCCACCGCCAATGAACTGCATCTTGCCGTAGTTCTTTTCGATTTCCTCGGCAATGTACTTGAAGCCTGTGAGCACATCAAGGCACTTTACACCGTAATCCTTGGCAATCTGCGGAATGAGTTCAGTTGTAACGATAGTCTTAACGATGAATTCCTTTCCTTTCAAACGACCTTCGGCCTTGAAGCTGTCGAGAAGATAATGCACGAGTATCGAAGCGGTCTGGTTGCCGTTGAGGATCACAAACTTGCCATTGTGGTTTACCACTACGCCAAGACGGTCGCTGTCGGGATCGGTACCGAATACGATGTCGGCTCCAATCTGTTCTGCCTTGCGAATTGCAAGAGTAAGGGCCTCACGCTCCTCGGGATTCGGAGACTTTACCGTCGGGAAATTGCCATCGGGAACTGCCTGTTCCTCAACAATGTTGACATCGTTGAAGCCAATGCTCTTCAGTGCCTGAGGCAGTACGCTTATGCTCGAACCGTGAATCGGCGTATATACAATTTTCAAGTTTGCGCTTGCATTGTTCTTTACATTGTGGCACAACGACTTCAGTGCTTCGATGTAGGCATTGTCAACATCTGCGCCAATTTCCACCACATTCTTCAAGGCATCGTCGAACTTGATGTCCTCGACTGTGACTTTTCTTACATCCTCGATTATGCCCTTGTCGTGTGGAGGAATTACCTGTCCGCCATCGCTCCAGTAAACCTTGTATCCGTTGTATTCCTTCGGGTTGTGCGATGCGGTGATGACGATTCCCGAGTTGCAGTGCAAGTGACGGATTGCAAACGACAGTTCGGGTGTCGGACGCAGTTTGTCGAACAGATACACCTTGATTCCGTTTGCAGATAGCACCGATGCGGTGATTTTTGCAAATTCGCGGCTGTTGTTGCGGCTGTCGTGGGCTATTGCGCAGCTAATTCCCTTAGCCTTGTCGCAGTGTGCAAGCAGATAGTTTGCAAGTCCCTGCGTAGCCATTCCCACGGTGTAGCGGTTCATGCGGTTAGTTCCTGCACCCATTATTCCGCGCAGACCGCCAGTTCCGAACTCAAGGTCCTTGTAGAAACTTTCGTTCAGTTGTTCGGGGTTATTCTCAATCATTTCGGCTACAGCCTTGCGGGTCTGCTCGTCGAAAACTTCACTTGTCCAGTATTTTGCTTTCTGTAATACGCTATTATCCATTTTACATATTATTTGAAAAGTCAAAGGTAATGAATTATTGAATATGGCGGAGTATTTTGTTGAAAAAAGTTTGAAAGATAACGACTGCAGTTGCGGATTTTCTCATAAAAACCTACTACCCCCTCGGCTGCAAACTCCGTCTATACTCGCTGGGCGACTGACCCAAATGTTTGGTGCAGTAGCGGCTGAAATAGGAAAGCGAAGCAAAATTCATACGCTCGGCAATTTGCGTAAGCGAGAGGCGTTCGTCGTCGAGATACTTTTTTATAATTGGTACGGTATGGCGGTTGATGTAGCTGCTAACGCTGTGACCTGTTACGCGCTTGATGGTTGCCGAAAGGTACTTTGGCGACACATTCAGTCGTTCGGCATAGTAGTTTACCTCGCGCTCGGTGCGGCTTATACCCGTCGAAAGCATATCCATCAGTTGCTTCACAATGTAGGCTGTTCGGTCGCTGTGCGGAGCTGTAGTATCGCGCTGTGCATGCGGCTCAAAGATGTCGTACATCATCGTAAGGCAGAGGCTGCCCATAAGTTCGCGGTAAAACAGCAGATGACGGTCGCCAAGTCGGTCGCGCAGACGATGAAAATCGGCCAGCATAATTGAAGCCTGCTCATCGGTAAGTGGAATTACAGGGTTTTGGTTCAAACTTATACTGCCGCCTATGCCGTAGTTGTTCGAGGGCAGCAGGTTCTGCAGGAACTTGTAGTCGGCGGCGAACCACTCCACCTGCATTCCCGGTGCGGCGGCAAGGTTCTTCGCCCGGCTTGGGTTCGGCATCACCACCAGATCGTTTTTCACGATATGGTAGCACTTTTCGTTGAATACAAAACTGCCTTCGCCCGCTGTGCACAGCAGATGCATGCAGGTGTGGCTCAGTTCCGGCGCGTTCATCGCGAGGAAATCGGTGGAATAGAGGAAGTCAGGTTTCATAGCGCAAAAATACAAAATTTGTACTTTCGTAAGGGGAAAAATATACTTACGCCATCTGTCTCCCTTCATCTTTTATCGTAAAGGAGAGATCCTACTTCTTCTCAAAAAAATCTGTCGCTCATAATACAAATATTTTTTGTATTTTTGCTTGATGATTTCCACGCTTGACAAACTCACTGAAGATCTGAAACGAACGAATAAACAGTATAATAAATGAAAGATTTAACAAAATACACACATCGTTATTCTATCACAGCAGCAGATATGGACACGCGCTACCGCATGACACCGAGTGCTGTATTGCTCTATTTCCAGGACTGCTGGGCAAGGTATATGGCCTGTCTGAACTTGGCTGCCTTTGATGTGGTCAAACAGAACCTTTTGTGGGTCATCACCGAGTTTAGTGCCTGGTTTGAGCCGCAAACAGCTCTATGGTCAGACGACATTGACGTGACCGTTTGGAACAGTGAGATAAGTGCCTTGCGATTATATGTTGATTTTCGCATTCACAAGGCCGATGGCACGGAGGTAGCTCACGGCCATGCTTGCTTGACCCTGTTGGACACCGAAACACACCGTCTCGCTCCCAACACGCCCTTGGCATCGCAAATACCCGTTCTGCCAGAAATGACAGCCCTCTCTCACAAGAAAATGCGATTTCCTGCCAATGGCACGCCTATACATCAGACAGAACACAGCGTCAACACAATGGATCTCGACTTCAACGGACACGTCAACAACCGCGCATACTTGAGCATTGCCATGCAGTCGGCCGACGAGGCATTTATGGACACTTACGCCATCCGCTGTCTCACCATCCATTGGCAAAAAGAAACATTCCTTAACGACACCCTGCTGTGCCAACTACACCGGCTGCCTGACGAAACAGATGATACTCTTTTCAAGTATCTGCACACCATAAGCCGCAACGACGGACAGACAGCAGCACAGGTCTATTCGGAATGGGTGCCTCGCACCGTGCAGCTGGATGTGTCAAAACTTGCCTCTCGGGCATGACGATGCACGAAAGCACAGACAGTCGTATATATTTTAACCACTGAATAACGAATTTAAAACGCAAATTTCGACACGGATGATTCATCATAATGAAAATCCGAACTGCCATTCAGATTTTCTCATTGAATATTGCTCCGGGAACTTTTTCTGCAATTTGTGAAAACAATGATACTTTTTGTGAAACTTTCACGACAGGAAACATTGTATTTTTGCCTCGTCAAATTGGCAGTGGCTATAAGGATATTATAAAATAAAGAAAACCAATACGTTATGCAAGAAGTTATCGTTGACCCGAGACAAAGCACGCCCGAGGAATTGGCGGAAGGGATGCGTCAGGCGCAGACCTTGTTCAAACTCAACCACACCATGCCCTATACCGAAGAGTACAACGCCCTCGCCGAAGAACTGTTCGGACATGATGTGTTTGCCGACGGCGGCTTCGTGATGCCCGGACTGACGGGTGTCTGCTTCGACCGTGTGAAATTAGGCAAGGGCGTGATGATTATGAACAACTGTCTGATGATGGCACGCGGCGGCATCACCATCGACGACGGTGGTGTGATTGCCGCCAATGCGCAGCTAATTTCCAACAACCACGACCTCCACGACCGTATGATACTGACTTGCAAGCCAGTACACATCTGCGAAAACGCTTGGATTGGCGCAGGAGCCACCATATTGCCAGGTGTTACAGTTGGCAAAAACGCCGTGGTAGCCGCAGGTGCAGTGGTTACAAAGGATGTTGCCGAAAATACCATCGTAGGCGGAAATCCAGCAAAATTCATCAAGAACATAGGAGAATAAATTATGAAAACCTTGAATGTAATGCTATTATTATTGGTACTCGCTACCAGCTGCAACGCACAGAACAAACAAGAAGTTAAACCACAAAATCATAACAATATGAGCAAATCAATCGTCATTTTCTTCTCACATGCTGGAGACAACTACAGCGTGGGAAACATCGAGGTTGGCAATACAAAAATTGTAGCCGACTACATATCTGAAATCGCTGGTGCTGAGCAATTTGAAATAGTCACTCACAAATACGACGGCATGGCCTACACGCCACTTATCGAACTAGCCAAGAAAGAGGCTGCCAACGGCGAATTGCCGCCATACGAAGGCACCGCACCCGACCTTTCGCAGTACGACACCGTATTTATCGGTGGTCCCGTGTGGTGGGGAACCTATCCGCAGGTGATGTTCACACTTTTCCGCGATATAAATCTTGACGGCAAAACCGTCATCCCATTCACAACCCACGAAGGCAGCGGCTTGGCATCTTGTGTCGATGATGTGAAAAAAGCTTTTCCAAAGGCAAGTGTACAAAAAGGCTTCAGCATCTACGGACACTAAGTGCGCACAGGCAAGGCAAAAGTTGAGAAATGGTTAAAAGGACTTGGCTATTAACAATTTAAAATTAAATTCTATGCAATACATAACATTAAACAACGGCGTAAAAATGCCGCAGATGGGCTACGGAGTTTATCAGGTGACACCAAGCGATGCAGAACGCTGCGTGAGTGATGCGCTTAGCGTAGGTTACAGGATGATAGATACAGCTCAAGCTTACCAAAACGAAGATGGTGTAGGCAATGCGGTGAAAAAGAGCGGCATATCTCGCGATGAAATATTCATCGTCTCCAAAATATGGATTTCGAATTACGGCTACGAAAGAGCAAAAGCATCAATCGAGGAGAGCCTGCGCAAACTGCAAACCGAATACATCGACCTTATGTTGCTGCACCAGCCATTCTGCGACCGCTACGGAGCATACCGTGCATTGGAGGAGGCTTACCACAAAGGCAAACTACGAGCAATCGGTGTAAGCAATTTCTACCCCGACCATTTCATCGACCTTGCATCGAATGTGGAGGTAAAACCTATGGTAAACCAAGTCGAAACTCATGTTTTCAACCAGCAGCATCTACCGCAGAAATATATGGAGGAGTTCGGATGCCAGATTATGTCGTGGGGTCCATTGGCAGAAGGTCGTAACAATTTCTTCACCAACGAATTACTTTCCAAAATTGGCAAAACTCACGGTAAAAGTGTTGCCCAGGTTGCACTTCGTTTCTTATTGCAACGCAATGTGATTATCATTCCGAAATCAACACACAAGGAGCGCATGGCCGAGAACTTCAATATTTTCGACTTCAAACTTTCTGCTGACGAGATGGCTCGCATCGAAACACTCGACACAAAACAGAGCCTCTTCTTCGACCACCACGACGGCGAAGTGACCAAAATGTTTATGGGATGGAGAGGTTTAATCTAAATTTATAAAATATGAAGAAAACAATATTAGTAATTTGCTCGGCGGTTCTTATGGCTGCTTGCAACAATACGACCAACAAGACTGAAAAAGACATGAACACATTGACATTCAACGAAAAACAGGCATCGTGCATAAGTGCAATTGCTTGTTACGAAGCGCAAGGAAATCTCGGAAAACTTGCGGAATCAATCAACAACGGCCTCGACAATGGCTTGACAGTCAGCCAAATCAAGGAAGCCCTCTCGCAACTCTATGCCTACACGGGTTTTCCTCGCTCGCTCAATGCCTTGGGAACTTTGCAAAAGGTTGTTGCCGACCGCGATGCCAAAGGTCTGAAGACCGAATTGGGAGAAGATGCATCGCCGTTGCCATCAAACTACGACGCGCTTAAGCAAGGAACCGATGTGCAGACAAAACTCAGCGGACAACCTTTCAACTACGACTTCTGCCCTGCCGAAGACTATTACCTGAAAGCGCACCTATTCGGCGACATTTTTGCCCGCAACAACCTCACCCACGCCGACCGCGAACTAATCACCGTAAGCGCTTTGAGCGGTCTGGAAAATGTAATGCCGCAGTTGCAGGCTCATGTGCGTGGTGCTTTGAATATGGGTGTAACAGAAGAGCAGTTGCGCAACATCCCGAATTCGTTGAGGGAAAATGGACTTTCCATCGAAGCTTCGCGCTGTGAGGCCGCCATTGCTATGGCTGTTGACGGCAAGACGGATGTTGTTTGTGCACAGTCGCCATGGCCCATCGGAGAACCTAATACGGCATACGCACAATATTTCATAGGCAACAGCTACCTTGCACCTATGGATGGCGGAATGGTTAATGTCAGCTTTGAGCCAGGATGTCGCAACAACTGGCACATTCACCACAATCAAGTTCAGGTGCTGGTATGCGTGAGCGGTCGCGGATGGTACCAGGAATGGGGAAAGCCAGCCGTCGAGCTGAAACCCGGCGTGGTAATTGAAATTCCCGAAGGCGTAAAGCATTGGCACGGTGCTTCCAAGGACAGTTGGATGCAACACCTTACATATCATAAGGATGTTAAGGAAAATGCCAGCAATGAGTGGCTTGAGCCAGTAAGCGACGAGCAATATGAGCAGTTATAATCATTAACTAATATTGTCAATTGCCATTTTGATGTTTTTTCGTATTTTTGAACCCTAAACATAAACATATAGCTCAATGAAGAAAATAGTACTACTCGCATTTGCTACCATTTTGATGATGGTAAGCTGCACTAACCGACAGAAAACACCGCAGTTTAAGGAAAATCCCGACATGGAATACCGCACATTGGGAAGCACAGGACTGCGTGTTGGCGTGATTGGACTTGGATGCGGAGGCTTCGACGAAATCGACACCACCGCTTCGCGCGAACTCGTCACATACGCCCTCGACCACGGCATGAACTACATGGATCTTTACGACGCCAATCCAAAGGTTCGTAGCAACATAGGTTACGGACTTGGCGACCGCCGTGCAGAAATGATTATACAAGGTCACATTGGTTGCTGGTGGAACGGCGACAGCTACGAGCGCACCCGCGATGTGGAAAAATGCAAAATCGGTTTCGAAGACCTGTTGGAACGACTGCACACCGATTACATTGATGTCGGCATGATTCATATCGTTGACAAGATGGAAGAATGGCAGGAGATACAGGGAAGCCCCTATCTGCAATATGTGCAGGACCTGAAGGCTCTGGGCAAAATCAAGCACATAGGTCTAAGCAGCCACAATGCCGAAGTTGCACTTGCCATCGCCAAGAGCGGACTGGTAGAGGTTATCATGTTCAGTCTCAACCCTGCATTCGACCGTGTACAGTCGGACAAGAATCCTTGGGATTCAAAGACTTTCGATGAGATGCTGCCTGGAATTGACCCAGTCCGCGTTGAATTGTACGACTACTGCGCACAGCACGACATTGCCATCACAGTTATGAAAACCTTCGGCGGAGGAGACCGTCTGCTCGATGCCGAGAAATCACCACTGAAGATTGCGCTTACCCGCGACCAGTGTTTTGCGTATGTGCTGGCAAAACCTTGCGTAAAAGTGGCTCTTTGCAGTATCGACAGCGCCAGCAAGGTTGACGAATACCTGCACTACCTTAAGGCTACCGACGAGGAAAAGGACTACAATTCGGCATTAAGCAAGCAAACTGCACAAAACGATATGGACAAGGGCGCATGCACCTATTGCAACCATTGTATGCCTTGCAGTGCCGGCATTCCGATTGCAAAGGTAAACGAACTGCTCGACAAGGCCGAAAAAGAAGGACTTACATCAGAATTGAAGGCAAAATACGATTCGTTGCCCCACCATGCAGGCGAATGCACGCATTGCGGTGCTTGCCTAAGCCGTTGTCCGTTCGGAGTTGACATACCAACGCAGATGGACAGAGCAAAGGAAGTGTTCGGAAAATGAAAGTTATGGTCAACATATTAGCTTTTGCCATGCTATTTTTCGCTTCGTGTACGAAAGAAGAACCTGATATGCCAACGCCAGCATCTGTAAAGACAATGCAACTTTCGATTGGCAACAAGATTTTCACTGCCACACTCGAAGACAACAGTAGTGCAGAAAGTTTTTACGCACTATTGCCTACTACTTTGGAAATGAACGAGTTGAACGGAAACGAAAAATACAATTACCTCGAAACCACCCTGTCCGTCAACAGCATCCGTCCAGGAACCATCAACGCTGGCGACATTATGCTTTACGGGGACAACTGCATAGTGGTGTTCTACGAAACTTTCAAGTCGTCGTACAGTTATTCGCCAATCGGACATATAAATGATATCCAGCAACTTAAAGAAGCACTTGGCACAGGAAACATAACAATCAAATTCAGCAAACAATGAACGACAAACCCACAGGAAAAGACTATGTCGGCAGCGACGACCTCTATGCCGATGTGCAACGGACAATGAAACTGTGTGCCGAAATGAACACTGGCTATCACAACGAAGCGGAAGTCAGAGACTACTTGCGACAGATAACCGGTAGCGACATCGACGATACCGTGCGCGTATTTCCTCCGTTTAACATCAATTACGGGCTTACAACGCGCTTTGGTCGCGACTGTTTTGTAAACTTCGGCTGTACATTTCTTGCTCTCGGCGGAATAACAATCGAAGACGGCGCATTTATCGGACCGCATTGCGTACTTGCTACCGAATATCATCCCGAAGACCCTGCCATGCGTCATTCGTTGCTCACAAAGCCCATAGTCGTCAGGCGCAATGCTTGGCTCGGTGCCGATGTGAAAGTGCTGGCTGGCGTTACTATCGGCGAAAATGCCATAGTTGCTGCGGGAAGCGTTGTTACCAAGGATGTACCAGCCAATATGGTAGTTGCTGGAAGTCCTGCCAGAATAATTAGAGAAATAAAAGAAAACAAATAACAAATACAACTATTTGATTATGAAGCAAATTACATTAATAATCGCAATATGCTGCCTGTTGTCTGGCGCATACGCACAAAACAAACAAGCAAAGGAGAATACCGAAATGAAAAAGACATTAGTAGTTTATTTTTCGGCTACCGGCAATACCAAGGCCGCAGCCCAGAGGTTGGCAAAGGAAAAGAATGCCGACCTGTTCGAAATCGTACCAGAGAAACCCTACACTGCAGCCGACCTCGACTGGCGTGACAAGCAGTCGCGTTCAACGCTGGAAATGAAGGACAAGAGTTCGCGTCCGGCAATCAAGAACACCTGCCCCAACATTGCCGACTACGACACCATTTGGATTGGTTTCCCAGTATGGTGGTACACTGCACCAACAATCATCAACACATTTATCGAGGCTCACGACCTTAGCGGCAAGGTGCTGAATGTGTTTGCTACCAGCGGAGGTAGCGGAGTCGAAGGTTCTGCAAAAGACTTGAAAAAGGCCTATCCGCAATACACTTGGGGCGAAAGCAGACTTATGAATTAATCCTGTAAATAAGCGACAATGAAGAAATTAGCATTATTTGCAACGATAGTCATATTGGCGACTGCCTGCAACGACAAAACGCAACCGACAGAAACAAAAGAGGAAATGAAACAGGAATTACAACTCACGCAGGAATGGGACAAGGTTTTCCCACTCAGCGACAAAGTTGACCACCGCAAGGTTACATTTGAAACACAGTACGGACTGACATTAGCCGCCGACCTTTATACGCCAAAGGCAGAAGTTGTTGCGGATTTGAAATCCGCAACTCAAGAACTGGGGATTTCTAATCCCCTCCTCCCTGCCATCGCCGTGAGCGGTCCTTTCGGAGCTGTCAAGGAGCAGTCGAGCGGACTCTATGCCATGCGTATGGCTGAACGCGGATTTGTTGCACTGGCATTCGACCCGTCATACACTGGCGAAAGCAGCGGCGAACCTCGCCGTACGGCATCACCCGACATCAACACCGAGGACTTTATGGCTGCCGTCGATTTTCTGTCGAAGCAGGACAATGTGGATGCCGAACGCATAGGCATTATCGGTATCTGCGGCTGGGGTGGCATCGCCCTCAACGCTGCCGCTGCCGACACGCGCATCAAGGCTACCGTGGCAAGCACAATGTACGACATGACCCGCATCAGTGGCAACGACTACAACGATGCTTTCGATGTGGAAGAGGCTCGCCACAAGAACCGCGAAATACTCGCCTCGCAACGACTGACCGACCCTATGGCTATGGCTGGCGGCGTGCTCGACACTGTGCCTCCACAAGCTCCACGATTTGTCCACGACTACCACGCCTATTACAAAACCCCGCGCGGCTATCATAAGCGCAGTGGCAACAGCAACGACGGATGGCGCGTCATCGGCACACAGGCTTACGCCAACAACCGCTTCCTCTACTACATCAACGAAATTCGTTCCGCAGTTCTCGTGATGCACGGTGCAGAGGCTCATTCTCGCTATTTTGGCGAGGCAGCCTACAAATATATGGTAGAAGGTCAGGCCGAAGGCTACAAATTCATCGGCAAACCCAATCCCAATCCCGAAAACAAACAGCTGCTCATCATCCCGGGCGCTTCACACTGCGACCTTTATGACGGTGGCGAGGGCAACTACATACCTTGGGATACGCTGGCGGAGTTTTTCAGGAAGAATTTATAAGTCATCGTAATCACAACCAGTCTCCGTCCCGGCACTAACAGCCACGCAAAGGCGGAGCAGTTTGCCAAGGGCTTGGAAGCCGTCGTGCATCAAGAGGAACTCATCTCATTGCGAGACAATGAAATCAAGTTCTGCGTCGGCTGTCTGTCGTGCCAGAAGAGTGGTGCGTGTGTATTCAAGGACGATGTTCCTGCAATTATGGACAGTGTGCTTAATGCC
>CADAXK010000005.1 GCA_902791865.1 uncultured Bacteroidia bacterium | reverse complement strand
TATGATGAGGACTATGGTCCTGAGTATGCTTATCTTGAAGGCTTTGTTTACACTAATGAAACAGATGTCGATACTTATTCATATACAAACTATTCGGCAGCCGTTGGACATGGTAACGGAAATTCGTCAAACTATGTGAACTGCTACATGGGATGGTATAATACATCTGCCATAAAGATTGATACCGAGCATTCTGGTGACTTTACAAACCGTGGCGCTTATTTCTGCTTGCCTACATACGTATCGAAGTATGTTGACGATGAAAATGCTGGATTTATTGAAAATCACAATTACTTTTCAATTAGCATTACAGCATACGCAAATGGAACAGAACTAGACAATCGTGAGGTTGTAATGGCAGACTTCAGGGAAGACAGAACATACAAGATGGACGACTGGACATTTGTTGACCTTTCGTGGATTAATGGTGCTGATAGTTTGTATTTTGAGGCTCTTGGCAGTGATCCAATGACACCTTATTATTTTAGCATGGACGATTTCGGTGCAATGGCACCTGTAACAATCACAGCAACTGCTGGTGAAAACGGATCTATTACTCCAAACGGAGAAATTGAAGTTTTCTATGGTTCTAATAAAGAGTTTGAAATTACGCCATCCGAAGGTTACCGTATTGCAAGCGTTATTGTTGATGCTGCTACAGAAAACGAAGCCAACGTTACCGAAAACATTATTGATGGTGTTTACACATTCGTAAATGTAACAGCAAATCACACTATTAACGCTACTTTCGAGTTGATTCCTACATACATAATCACAGCAACTGCTGGTGAAAACGGAACTATCACTCCAGCAGAAGTAACAGTTGAAGAAGGTGAAAATGCAGAATTCACAATCACTCCTGCAGAAGGATACCGCATTGCTGCTGTTGTAGTTGATGCAGAAACCGAAAACGAAACTGATGTTACCGAAAATGTTGTTGCAGGCGACGAAGCTTTCTTCTACACATTCAGAAATGTAACAGCTAACCACACAATCAACGCAACATTCGAGTTGATTCCTACCTACACAATCACTGTTAACGCTGGAGAACACGGTACCGTTTTATATAACGATGCTTTGGTTTCTGCTCCTATCGAAGTAAATGAAGGTGCAACTCCAGAATTTGAAATCACTCCTGAAACAGGCTATCAGATTGATGTTCTTACAGTTGGTGGAGATACAGTAGAACTTACGCAGCAACAGTTGGGTGGATTTACCTACACATTCGATCCTGTAATGGCAAACATCACACTCGCAGTTACATTCGAGGCAATACCAGTACCTACCTACACTATCACTGTTAACGCAGGTGAAAACGGAACAGTTAAATACAACGATGAAGAAGTTATTGCTCCTGTTGTTGTAAACGAAGGTGCAACACCAGCATTTGTAATCACTCCTGCTGAAAACTACCAGATTGGTACTCTCACTGTTGACGAAGAAGAAATTACCTTAACAACCGAAGAACTTGCAGGTTACACATACACATTCGCAGCAGTTGAAACAAACCATACTCTCAGCGTAACATTCGTTCCTGTATCATCTGCTGATATGCTCAACGCTGGTTCGATGTCAATCTACCCGAACCCGAATAACGGTATGTTCAGCATCGACTTCAGCAACATCGAAGGTGATGCAGCCTATCAGCTCATCGATGCTCGCGGAACTATTGTTGAAACTCTCGACATCAATGTTATGAGCGGAGAAACCATGAACTTCAACCACAGCCTCAATGCTGGTACTTACTTTGTAAGAATCATCAGCGGTGATAAAGTTTATGTTGAGCAAATTGTTATTGAATAGTTTAATAATAGGTTAGTTTGTACAGAAGATTTCAGTGGGATGGGTATTCCCCGTTCCACTGAATCATTTTAAAGGGACTTAGTTATGAAAAATTTTATACTCGTAGTTGCTGCTTTTTTGCTATCGTTATCGCTGTCGGCACAGGGACTATCCAACCCACTTGCCATGCATGCCGATTCATCGGCTTTTATTGGTTGGGCTACCTCGGCAGAAATAGTACGCGGTTATGTTAAAATTTCAGATACTACATTTACATATACCGATAATGTTTTGGGCATAACTTCAAACCATGCTTTCTATGGAACAGTTGACAATTGTTATGGACCAGCAAATGGTCAGTTCATTAGTCTTGGCGATGGAGGATATATCACATTGCAATTTGAAAGGCCGATTGCCAATGGTGAGGGACATGATTTCGCTGTTTTCGAGAACGCATTGATTCCTAATGCTGTACCGAATCAGGATTCCATTGTTTTTTACGAACTAGCCTTTGTGGAAGTCAGTAGCAATGGCATTGATTTCGTACGTTTTCCCGCAGTTTCGCATGTGCAAACAGATACACAAGTTGGCGGGTTCGGTTATGAAAATTCGAATCTTCTTACAAATTTAGCAGGTGTATTCCCTGTATTTTATGGCTATCCTTTTGATTTGGCAGAGTTGGCAGACGAACCGAACATTGATATTTACAACATTACCCATATCAGACTTGTTGATGTTGTAGGTTCGATAGATCCAAGATATGGCACATACGATTCAGAGGGGAATATAATTAATGATCCCTTCCCAACTCCATTTCATTCCTGCGGTTTCGACCTTGATGCTGTAGGCGTTATTCATTACCAGACAATTCATACAATTACAGCATCTGCTGCTGAAAATGGAACCATTACACCTAGCGGAGAAGTTACTGTATATGGCGGTTCAAGCAAGGCTTTTACCATCACACCCAACGAAAACTACCGAATTGGAAGCGTAATAGTTGATGCTGGAACCGAAAACGAAATAGATGTCGCAGAAGACCTTGTTGACGGCGTTTATACTTTTAGGAATATAAGTGCAGACCACACTATTATGGCGACATTCAGGCCTATTGTTCACATAGAATTAATTACCAATGATGGTGGCGATATTGAGACAAATGGTAATGATTATGTTGACTATGGAGAAGATTATACTTTCCAAGTCGTTCCTGACAATTGCCACCAAATTGCCTCCGTTACTGTCAACGGAGAAGAAGTTGAGCTTGAAAATAATTCATACACAATGCAAAATGTTACAGAACCACAAACCATAAATGTAACTTTCAGCATAATAACCTATAATATAACTATAAGTGATACCGAAAACGGAGCAATTGCTCCTATTGGCGAAAATGGCATTGTTGAAGTTAATTGCGGTGAGGACAAGACATTTACTATAACGCCAGATTCCGGCTTTATGATTCATGCCGTACTGGTTGATGGTGACAGCGTTGGCACTATGAGTTCTTATACATTCCAAAATATAACAAGAAATCACACATTGGGTGCAATATTCGATTCGATTCCAGAAGGGCAAGTTATTGTTGTTGTCAATGCAAACGAAGGCGGCAATGTTAGTCCGCTTGGAACTCAAGCAGTTGACTATGGCACAGATTTCAGTTTTACAGCGACTCCAGACGACTGCTACGAAGTTGTATCGGCAACAGTCAATGGAAACGAGGTTGAACTTACAAATGGATCATATACAATTGAAAATGTAACCGAAGAAATAACAGTTGTTGTTACTTTCGGCTTGATAAACTATAATATAGCAGTTAATGCTGGTGAGCACGGAACAATTTCTCCGGAAGGCGAAAATGGAATAGTTGCTGTAGTTTGCGGAAATGATATTACTTTTACCATAACGGCAGACGAACAATATAAAATAGAATCGGTTTTTGTTGATGATGAGGATGTTACAGGTTCTCTTGAAGGTGGTGCCTATACATTTGAAAATGTAAGGGACAACCATAGCATTTCGGTAACTTTTACAGAAAATGATGCAGTTGAAGAGATTACGTCTGCTTCGATTGCTGTTTTCCCGAATCCAAACAATGGTATTTTCAACATTGATTTCGGTGGAATTGAAGGTAAGACAACTTTCCAACTGATAGATACCAGGGGAATTGTTATTGATAGTCGCGACATCAATGTTACAGATGGAGAAATGATGAACTTGAACTACAATCTTCATCAGGGTGCATATTTCGTAAGAATTATCACGGCAGACAAGGTGTATGTTGAGCAATTCATTGTAGAATAATGAAATGATAATACGGCGGAAACATATTGATTCGACATTAAAATTAAAGAAAGATGGGCGTACAGATGTACTGGCGTTCGTCTTCCTTTCCCTTTTTATGCTTCCGTTTAATTTCATACATGCACAGTCCGACACGGTAACTCTGCCCGATGTCGAGATAATCGAGCACCGCGAAATGCTGGAAACGGGAACATCTGTCGTAAAACTTGACAAAATAATCCTGAAAGTTAAAGAATTAAGTTCTCTTTCAGAAGTGCTGTCGGAAAATACTTCGGTATTTGTGAAGACATACGGACGAGGTTCTCTTTCAACAGCTTCGTTTCGAGGGACAACGGCTTCTCACACAAAGGTTTCGTGGAACAATGTAAGCCTTAGTTCTCCTATGCTCGGAATGGTTGACATGTCGCTTGTACCTATGTCGATTGCCGACGAAGTGAATGTTTTCTGTGGCTCTGCTTCGATGCAGAAGTCGGAAACTGCAATCGGTGGTGTTGTCGAGATAAATACCCGCCCGATGTGGGATCGCGGTGTGTCGGCAAAGATTGTCTCGTCGGTGGCGAGTTTCCATACCTTCGACAATATGGCGCAGGTGCGTGCCGGAACCGAAAAATTCCAGTCGGTTACAAAGTTCTACGACACTCGCTCGCGCAACGACTTCAAGTTCAAGAACAGCGACATTGCTGGTGGTGGCGTTCAGAAACGCGAAAATGCCGACTACCGAATGATGGGCGCAATTCAGGAACTATATTTCCGCACTACCGAAAGGTCTTTCCTGTCGCTAAAGTTCTGGTGGCAGAACTACGACCGCGGCGTGCCGGGACTAACCACCAACGAAAGCGGTCTGCTCAACAACAAGAACCGTCAGGACGGCAATAGTTTTGTGTCGTCGCTGTCGTACAGGCTCTACACCGACAAGTCGAAGCTCGACATTTCTGTCGGCGACAATTATCAGTTGCAAAATTACCTTTCGCAAAGCTACATTAGCGGTGTTGGTTTCTACAAGATTGTAAATTCCGACACAAAGGCTAATTCGCTATATACCACTGCAAATTACTCGTATGCTTTCAACGACAGGCTTGAAATTTCGGCTAGGCTGAAATACAATTTCCACACCGTAGCTTCGTACGATTCCATTACCCGTAACGGCTACGACACTGTCCGTCACGACTATGGCGCACTGGTTTCGCTGTTTGGAGAGCCGTTCAAGCGATTCCGCTGTGGCGTTACATTGAGGCAGGAATTTTATGATAAGAGCGTTTGCCCGTTCTTGCCATCGCTGTTCCTTGAGTACAATTTCCGCTATCGCTGGTTTATAAGGTCGTCGTTGTCGAAGAACTATTCGGTCCCGACACTCAACGATTTGTTTTATGTGCCGGGCGGAAATCCCGACCTTGTCCCCGAAACGGCATACGTAGCCGATATTTCTTTTGGCAAGAAATACAATAGTCTTAATGGTAAATTCTCTATTTCGGCTGAAGCTGGCGCAAACTACAGCCATGTGAAAAACTGGATAATGTGGTGTCCGACGAACCGTGGTTACTGGCAGCCGATAAACCTCGAAAAGGTTGTCGCCTACGGTGCCGATGCAAAGTTGAACACATCGTTTGAATTTCACGATTCGTGCCTGATTTCGCTTACTGCAAACTATGCCTACACGCATTCTACAAACCTTTCGACACCGCGTAGCGAAAACGATATGTCCATTGGCAAGCAGTTGGCTTACATTCCGTTGCATTCGGCAAATGTTTTCGGACGGATTTCGGCATACGGATTCTATTTCTTCTATCAGTGGAATTATTTCAGCGAAAGGTTTACCACATCGGCGGAGGAAACAGGTGTTTTGGTTTCGATTTACCCATATTTTATGAGCGATATCGGTCTGGGCAAGGAGTTTGTTGTTTCCGATTTTGCCATTGATCTGAATTTTAAGATTAATAATCTTTTTAATGAATCTTATCGTTCGGTATTGTGGCAACCGATGCCAAGAATTAATTTTGCATTCCAGATTAGCGTTAGTTATAGATGATGATGTTTTGGAAAAATATTAAATTGGACATTTGTAGCGACGAGCCATGGCGCGTCGCCACAAATTGTCCGTTATTAATCATCATATTCCTTGTTTCCTTCTCGTCTTGCATGAAGGACGACCTTACGCCCATAACCCAGTTCAACACATCACACGACGGCGTTTTGATTCCATGCGAGGGCAATTTCATGTACGGAAACGCTTCGCTGTCGTACTACGACAAGAATGCGAAAACCGTTGAAAATCAAGTTTTCTACCGAGCAAACGGCATTCCTATCGGCGATGTTCTGCAAAGCGTTACAATTATCGACTCGCTGGCATATCTGGTTGTAAACAATAGTGGGAAAATTTATGTGGTTAACAAAAATACGTTCCAGTATGTCAACAAGATAACCGGACTTGTATCACCACGATATATGCGATTCTTAACACCATCGAAGGCGTATGTTTCGGACATGTACGCCAAGAATATTTATGTGGTTAATCCGCAAACTTGCATGGTTGACAATGCAATCGACATCGACGAGGGGACTGGTAATTTCTATCGGCATTCGTCGGAACAGATGATTGTGTATGATACCCTTGTGTTCGTAAATAGCTGGTCGTACGATGATAAGGTGCTGGTTATAAATACAAAGACCGATGAACTTGTTTCAAAAATCGAGGTGCTGAAGCAGCCTCACCGCATGGTTATCGACCGCAACGGGAAGATTTGGGTTCTCTGCGATGGCGGATACGCTGGTTCCGACTATAGTGGTGTGCCGGGACTTGTGAAGATTGACGCAAAAACGCAGACTGTTGAGCGCACTTTCGAGTTCACGATTGGCGATTTCCCTTCCGAAATTACCATCAATGGCACTGGCGATACAATTTATTACTGCAACAACCATATTTACAGGTTCCAGGTTGATTCTGACAATATAGCAGGCGACGTATTCTTTAGTAATCCTGGTGGACGTTTATACTATGGACTTGGTGTCGATCCAGTAAATTCGGATGTTTATGTTGCCGATGCGATTGACTATATGCAGTCGGGGGTGGTTTATAGGCTGAATGCTGCTGGTGAGCAAATCGACAAATTTACGGTTGGAATAATCCCTAATGGGTTCTGTTTCAAGTAAAAATACCCAACAAATTAGAATAATTGCAATCGCTTATTCATACCTTTATATATGTACAATCTCCATTTCATATTGCAATTTGGCAATGCGTATAATAATGTATTGTCGATGAATATTGCATTGTCTTTTTTTGACTATCTTTGCACCCGCAAAAGGTTAAGGGAAGCGTGTGAGATTCACGCACAGTACCCGCTGCTGTAAGTTCTTTTTAGGGATTTGCGAATTTATGCCACTGTAATCCTCACGGTTATGGGAAGGCTCGCAAGTCTGGAACAAGTCAGAAGACCTGCCTTATGCATACAAGTGAATGGCTTTCGGGAGTTAGAGCCTTGATGATTCGATTTTTCCGAAGACACATTCATTTTTATGCAGTTGCATGAACTTTATGTATTGTTGATTGTTAATGTATATGTTATGGTCAAGGATGTTTGCAGGAAAATTGAATTGCAACAACAAGTAGTGGCATCGCTCGGTGTAAGCCCTGCCTTTGGATTATGGAAGTCGTCGAAACCATTCGCAAATCTTATTGCGTTTCTAATTTGCATTTTCTTCAGCGCAAACACCCGATTCTAATCCAAATTTCCCTTATGGGTTCCTGCTTTTATGGCTTTGTCATTTGACAAAGGCGTAAAGGCATATTTCCAATTGTATTCCAGTTTTTACATAACTGATTGATTATTAAAATTAATAATATGATTAATGTTGCTCGCAACACATTGAATTTCAATACTAAAACATCGGAGAAAATCCGTGCTAATATTGCCGTACTTATGCTTTGCATATTTTTCTGCCTAAGTGCGAAGTCGCAAGTATCCGTGCCAGTGCCAGTCGTTACAATGGAAAACACTCCTACCTGTGGCGAAAACGCAATCCTGATAGCAAGCCTTTCAAATAATGCATCTATTCCTAACGGCTATATCTGCCAGTGGTTTACCGATGCCGAATGTACCCACGAAATCACAAGCGGATATTCAGGCACCCACAGGGAACACCTTGAAATAACATCTTCCGACGGCTTGACAATCTACTGCCGTCTGCGGGCAACCACTACCGCAACCCTTGTTACAAATTTTCAATATACAGGCTCCGAGCAAATTTATAACTTCCCTACTGGTTACCAGTCGTTTAAACTGGAAGTTTGGGGTGCGCAAGGTGGTGGACGCCAAATTAATGGTCGTGGTGGCGATGGCGGAAAAGGCGGATATTCGGTTGGTACATTGAATTCCAGTTCTGGTATTACAAGCATATATGTGTATGTTGGCGGAATGGGCAGTTGTAGCCCCGATGATGGCGGCATTGCTTACGGTGGCTGGAATGGTGGCGGTACATCTTGGGCATCACCGCGTACTATTATTGGTTTGAACAGTCCTGCCGCTGGTGGTGGTGGTGGAACTGACATTCGCGTGAACGGCAACACCTTCTATAATCGTATTATTGTAGCTGGTGGTGGCGGCGGCGGTGGCGAAGACATTGGTGATGGTACGGATATATTTGGTGGCGTTCACGGCTACGGCGGAGGTTTGGAAGGCGGCGAACAAAGAGGCGGATACAATAACAATACAAGGCCTGAGCACGGCGGTTCCCAGACTGAGCCTGGACTTGGTGGTGCTTTCGGACTTGGAGCAAATACCCGTTGCGACGGTGGCGGCGGTGGCGGCGGCTGGTACGGTGGAGGAACCTATAAAGGAACCCAAACTATGCCTACATCAAATGATTCCGATGATTCGGGTCGCGGCGGTGGCGGTTCGGGATATGTATATACATCCTCAACTGCAAGCAATTACCCAAGCGGATGTCGGCTGAATAGTTCGTTGTATCTTAGCAATGCCCAGACAATTGATGGAAAAACATCTTTCCCTGCGGTCAACGGTGGCAACGAAACTGGTCACGAAGGCAATGGTTATGCGCGTATCACAACCGTCTATTATCCCACAGGAACGGCAGGAAACATTGTGCTTTCGTGCTGTAATCCTGCTGATGCCCCGCAACTTAACCATATCTCTGGTTTTGAAGAACAGCATTTGTGCGGTTTGCAGAGCATTGAAAACATTGTATATACATACGGCGGCGCAGCAACCGGCATTGTCGTAAACGGAACTTTGCCTAGTGGCGTTACATACAGCACAGAAGGACAAACATTAACAATAAGCGGAACACCCACAGAAACAGGCACTTTCCAATTCTCGGTAAGCACAACAAATTCATCGTCATTGTGTGGCGATGTAACTCAAAATCTTTCAATATCAATAAACAATAGTCCTACAGTTTCAATTAGCGCGGAAGCAACGGAAATATGTAATGGTTCGTCGGTGACAATGACTTCAAATTCAAGCACTTTCAATTCCTATTCGTGGACTTGTGCAAGTTCGAGCAACGATACTTACACAATCACAACTGGAATGCCATCTGTAACAAACAACTCATCGTTAACGGTAAATCCGACAGTATCACAAGGCAACACCGATGTCGTTTATAATCTTGTTGTTACCGACGCTAATAACTGTACGGCAAGAGCAACTAATTCAATCTCCATATCACAGACGCCTGCCGCAGAAATCGCAACTGTACAGAATACCCGTTGCATTGCACCTTTCAATGGTTCAATAACGGTAAGCGATTTCTTAGGCGGGCTTCCAAATTCCACATATACGGTAAGCGTAACAGGTCAGGTAACGCAGACGACTACTGGCAATGCTTTGACATTCAATGACCTTGAGGCTGGCCCTTACACTATTCGCATTACAAACGAATCGACTTCGGAGAATTGCTACTACGAAGAAACGGTAACGATTGGAAATAATACATCAAGTCCGACTGTCACAATATCTGGCTCAAATACAGTTTGTTACGGGACAAGCGCAACGCTTAATGCCGATGTTTCGGGCGGACTGGCTCCATATACCTACTTGTGGTCGGACAACTCTACCGAACAAACTTTTGTAACCCCTAATATTACGGAAATCACGCAGTATTCGGTCACAGTTACCGACGAAAACAACTGCTCATCAACTGCTTCTGTTAGTGTCACGATTGGCGACACTCCCGAAATTTCCCTGTCGGCAACGGCAGAACAAATTTGCCTTGGCAAAAGCACATCTTTGCAAGCCAATGTTAGCAATGCAGGTTCGGGATATTCGGTGCAATGGTCGGCAACGCCATCGGCTGGTTCGGGATTGACGGCAACTTCTGACGAAAGCATTACGATTACCCCAACGGCAAGTGGCACATATAAATATAAGGTAACGCTTACTGCCTATTCCTGCGGCGGTGGACAGCCTTTTGTCGTTTCCGACAGCGTTTCGTTGACTGTCAATGCTTTGCCAGTGCCTACGATTACAAACAACAGCGGAACAAACGAACTTAACTGCTCAGTGAGTTCAATTTCGGTCACAGCAAGTGGCGGCACTTCGTATCAGTGGTCAAATTCGGTATCGACAGCCAACAATACATTTGCAACTGCTGACACTTATTATGTGACAGTGACCGACATAAACGGTTGTAGTGCAACATCATCCATGCCCATAAGCCAAGCCGAAGTATTTTCCGCATCAGTTTCATCGGTAGGAACAATTTCGTGCTACGGCGGAACGACTTCTGCTTCCGTAACTGTCAGTGGCGGTTCGGGAAACTATGAGTACCATTGGAGCGACGACAGTGAGCGCATAACTGCAACAGCCAACGGACTTCACGCAGGTACATATACTGTAACTATTAACGACACACAAGGCTGTTCGTCAGTTAAAACAATAGAAATCACACAACCCGATGAACTTACTGCATCGCTGTCGGCAGGAGAAATCCTTTGTTATGGCGAAACTACTACGGCAACAATCACAGCCAATGGCGGTTCGGGGACTTACCAGTACCAATGGAGCGATGACGCTGGGCGTACAACCGCAACAGCCAACGGCCTTCACGCAGGCACTTATACCATAACGGTCAACGATACGCAAAATTGTTCGGTTGTCAGGAGCATCGAAATCTCGCAGCCCAATGAACTTACCGCTTCATTGACGGCAAACGGCTCCATCAATTGCTACGGAGGAAGAACTTCGGCAACTGTCAACACCAACGGCGGTACACCAGACTATAGTTATGTGTGGAGCAACAATGTGGCTGGCAGTCAGAGTACTACGGCGAACAACCTTTCTGCGGGAACCTATATGGTAACGGTTAATGACGCCAACGGCTGTTCTATTGTGAAGAGCATAGAAATCACCCAACCCGATGAACTTACGGCAACATTGTCGGCAGGAGAAATCAATTGTGGCGGAATGACAGCAATTGCAACCGTTACAGTCAGCGGTGGCGCAGGAATTTATGTTTACCATTGGAGCGACAATGTTACGAACAGCAATGCCGGTACGGCAAGCAATCTTTCCGCAGGAACATATACGGTCTCAGTCAACGATGCCAACGGCTGTTCGGTTGTAAGAACAATAGAAATCACACAACCCGATGAACTTACTGCATCGCTGTCGGCAGGAGAAATTCTATGTTATGGCGAAACGACTACGGCAACAATAACAGCCAATGGCGGTTCGGAAACTTACCAGTACCACTGGAGCGATGATGCTGAGCGTACAACCGCAACAGCCAACGGCCTTCACGCAGGTACTTATACCATAACAGTCAACGACACACAAGGTTGTTCGGTTGTAAGGAGAGTCGAAATAACACAACCCCGTGAACTTACGGCGTCATTGACGGCAAACGGTTCCATCAACTGTTACGGAGGAACAACTTCGGCAATGGTCAACGCCAATGGTGGTACACCGAACTATAATTATGTGTGGAGCAACAATGTGGCTGGCAGTCAGAGTTCTACGGCTAACAACCTTTCTGCGGGAACCTACTCGGTAACGGTTAATGATGCCAACGGCTGTTCTGTTGTAAAGAGCATAGAAATAACACAGCCTACCGAACTGACGACATCGTTGTCGGTCGGAACAATTTCGTGCTACGGCGAAACGACTTCTGCTTCCGTAACTGTCAGTGGTGGAACTCCAGTGTATCATTATGCTTGGAGCAACGGACAGAACGCGCAGACCACAACCGGACTTTCTGCAGGTTCATATACGGTTACGGTGAGCGATTCGCGCGGATGCTCGACGGTTTTGCCGATCAATATAACGCAGCCTATGGAACTAAATGCGTCAATTGTTGCTCACGATGTGCAATGCGGCATCTCACAAGGTTCACTCAATGCGACGGTTTTGGGCGGAACTCAGCCTTACACATATATATGGTCAAATGGCGTTAATACTGCCGAAAATCTTGGCGTGGCTGCTGGTTCATACAGGCTTACAGTTGTCGATTCAAATGGCTGTTCGGCAACATCAACGGCTCAAATTTCTCGGTATGGAACATTGTCTGTGACTGCATCGGTTTCACATTCAATCAGTTGTCATGGTTTTAGCGACGGTGCAGTTGCAGCGCAATGTCCAAATGGAGCAGAGCCAATCATATATTCGTGGAATACTGGCAATGCATCGTCCGAAATATACAATCTGTTTGATGGAACATATATGGTAACGGTTACCGACTTTTGGGGCTGTACGGGACAGGCAGGTGTAAGCCTTGTTTCGCCACCAGAAATGGATTTGCAGGCGGTTGCCGTTTCTCCGAAATGCCACAACACATCCGACGGAATGATTTCGGTCACGGCGAATGGCGGAATGGCACCATATAGTTATCTATGGAATACATCTGCATCTGGAAGTGTACTTGAAAATTTGAATGCAGGTACATATTCGCTCACGGTATCGGATGTGGCTGGATGTTCGCTTGTCAGGACCATAAGCCTTGCTGCGCCTGAATCCATTACGATGGAAGTCGCTGTGCAGGATATCGATTGCTATGGCAACAAAAATGGTCGCATAGAGATTTCGGCACAGGGCGGTGCAGAGCCTTACCGTTATTCAATCAATGGTCATGGAGTGGCTTCGGGAATGCTTGGAAACTTGAAGCCAGGAATATATACCGTTGTTGCTACTGATAACAATGGTTGCAATGTCAAGCGGAATGTATATATTTTGCAACCCGAAAGGTTGGAATTGTCATCTATTGTTACCGCTCCTACCTGCAAGGACTTGAACAATGCATCAGTGGAAATAACAGTTGTTGGCGGAACTGCCCCATATTCATATAATTTGGGAACAAATAGTTCCGATTCGTCGGTGTTTGCAAGTCTGCGTCCGAGCGTGTACAGCGTGTTTGTTACCGATGCAAATGGTTGTAACAGCAAGGTTTACGACATTGTTGTCCCCGAAAGCAAGATTGACTGTCTGCGTATTCCAAATGTGTTTACTCCAAACGGTGATGGTGTGAACGACGAGTGGATAATCGAGAATATTGAATTGTTCCCTGAGGCGCATATCTACATTTACAACCGTTGGGGACAACTTCTGTATCACGGACGAGGCGATAGCGAGCGTTGGGATGGCAGCTGCAGAGGTCATTTTGTGCCGTCGGGCGTATATTTGTATGTTGTTAATCTTGAATCTGTTGAGGAAAAATATGAAGGAACTGTTACTGTGCTATATTAATTCTTATCGTCATTTCGGAAGCCTGACTGAACACGCGACAACGATAGGTGAGCGTTGTGAAGACGGCTATGCGAAATCTCCTATCAGTATACAAGGGAGATTCCGCATAGTCGAACAATATTACGCTCCCCGTTCCGTATCGCGTTATTGTTCAGACTTGCGGAATGACGGCTACTACTTACAACTACTTAAGCCGCTCCCTGAGCCTGTCGAAGGGACGGATTTGTTTGTTGTTTAATTATTGATTATTAACATTTTATAACTTATATTTATGTTTAACAATGTTTGCAGAAAAATGAAATCCAACACGCAGTCGGCGGAAATATTCCGTATCGGCAGTGCCTTTGGATTGAGGAAATCATCAATGTCGTTCGGAAACCTTATTGCATTCCTGATTTGCATATTTTTCAGTGCAAACACATGGGCACAAATCCCCGTACCAGTCATTACGCAAAACAACAGCCCTACTTGTGGCGAAACTGTAAATCTTACAGCAAGTTGCCAAGGCGGTACACCCTCTGGTTATAAATACCATTGGTTTAGCGATGCTGCTTGTACCAATGAAATCTCATCTGGAGTTACTGGTTCAAACTATGAAAACCTTGCAATAAATATCTACGACGGACTGACAATATACTGCCGTTTACGTAAAACCACAACCGAAACTGTAATCAATAACTTCCCTTATAGTGGCAACGAACAAGTTTATGATGTTCCTGTCGGCTACGTTTCTTTTAAATTTGAGGTCTGGGGAGCACAGGGCGGAGGACGTCAGGATTGTGGTAATGGCGGTAATGGCGGCAAAGGCGGGTATTCGAAAGGAACTCTGGACGCAAGTTCTGGAATCTCAAGCATTTATGTATATGTTGGCGGAATGGGATATTGTGGTCCAAGTAGTCGAGGCATAGCGCAAGGCGGTTGGAACGGTGGTGGTTCATCGTGGAGAGGAGCCAATGCTGCTGCTGGTGGTGGTGGCGGTACCGATATTCGCATAAACGGCAATACATTCTATCATCGTATTATTGTCGCTGGTGGCGGCGGTGGCGGAGGTGAAGACCCTGGTGATACTGCTGGCTATGGTGGAGGCGAAAATGGCGGAAATGAAAGTGGTGGACACAACAATCCTGGTGTCGGTGGTTCGCAGACTGCTGCAGGACTTGGCGGTGCATTCGGATTGGGTGCAAACACTCGTTGCGACGGTGGCGGTGGTGGCGGCGGCTGGTATGGTGGCGGAACCAACAAAGGTACTCAGACAATACCTACATCCGATGATGACTCCGATGCAGGAGGTGCCGCTGGCGGTTCAGGATATGTATATACTTCTTCAACAGCAGGAAACTACCCAAGTGGTTGTAGGCTAAATTCATCGTTATACCTTACAAGCGCACAGACAATTGCTGGTAATACATTATTTCCTGCAACAGGTGGTGGTAACGAAACCGGTCACTCTGGCAACGGCTATGCGCGTATCATCACAACATACTATCCTACTGGAAGGGCAGGAAGTATCACTTTGCATTCGTATGTTGACGACCCTACAAGTATTGCCGATGCTGCCGATTGCGGTTCCGCTATAGTTTCGGCTGTTGCTCCGGATGGTTGCGTTATCGACTGGTACGATGCCCCGACTGGCGGAAATCTACTAGCACAGGGCTCCGACACCTACACGGCAATGGCAAGCGGTACATATTATGCCGAAAGCCGCAAATCGGCAGGTTGTGTGTCGGAAAATCGTATTGCAGTTGAGGCTACAGTATGGGGATTCAATTCTGGTACGATATCTGGTTCGGCAACAAGATTCCAAGGTACAACTGGAGACATTTCAATAACAACTACAACGCCAGCATCAGGAAAACCAGACATTACTTACCAATGGTATATGAATGGCAGTGAAATTACTGGTGCAACTTACGAAAATTATACAATTCCAAGTGCGACTATTGCGGGATTGCCTGTTGGTGAATATGTGTTTACGCGCAAGGCGAAGAACAATTGCGATGATGGCAACTTTGAACTATCGTCAGGCTCGTTTTTGCTTATCATCGTCAATCCTTCTGGCGGAACTAGCGAAACCTGCGGAAATGGACTAGTGCTATATTGTACCCCCTCAGGCACATCTTCTGGCACTGGCAGTACAACCAGTCCGATGGATATTGTAACAGCCTTGACAACAGCAGGCAACTATTCATCAAGAACAGCGGATGATCCTGCAATTATTAGGATGGCTGCTGGCGAATACACAGTAAATGGTACTACGCTTAACCTTGTTGACAATCTAATAATTGATGGTGGATGGGATGCAAGTTCTGCTGGTATTTGGACAAAAGGTACTGGCGAAACAAATTTGAATGGTACTTTTGGCACTGTGACTTCTGGTTCTTCTGACAATGCTGCAATTCACAGGATAGCAATTAGGTCTGAAGGCAAGCAAAACTGGAAATTGCAGGATTTGTCTGTAAATGTGACTGGTTATGGTAGTTCAGATTGCCATTCCACTTCCAAGAAGGGCAACTCTGTATATGGTTTGTATATGACCAACACAAGCGATGGAGATGAACTTATAAGGGTTAAGATAAATGTTGGTAATGGAGGTGCAGCGGTACAAAAAAGTCAAGATGGAAGTGCTGCTGCAGGAAATAATGGTGGAAGTTATAGAACAGCTGGAGCAGCAAAGGGGTCGTCTGATAGAATGCTAGGTAAAGCAGGAGGTTCCGGTGGCTTGGCAGGAACTAATGGTGTAAGTGGCGGATATGGTACGTCAGGAAAAGGTGGCGGTCAAAAGGGCTATGATGGTAATGGTGCAAGTTCTCCAAATGGCATTGGTGGTTCAGGAGGACAAGCTGTAAGCGACACAAAAAAGAATCCTGGAGGTAACGGCACTAATGGTGTGCCAGGTGTAACAGCTACAACAAAAAAGTCAGGGACTAATGTTTTAAATTCATACGGTACATATTTTATACCTGGTAAAGGTTTGGATGGAGAAGATGGCACTGGCGGTGGCGGTGGCGGTGGCGGCGGCGGAAGCTGCGGTTGCGGCGGAAGGTATTGGGGAGAAACATCATACACTGGTGGCACCGGCGGCGGTGGTGGCGGCGGTGGTGTCGGTGGACACGGCGGCACTGGCGGTGCCGGTGGCGGCGGTTCTTTCGGAATATACTGCTATAATTTATCATCTCTGCCAGTAATGCAAGATGTGAAAATTACTAAAGGTAATGCAGGTTCTGGTGCTTCTGGTCAAAAGGGGCAACAAGGTGGTACTGGCGGTTCAGGTGGTGCAGGTAAACGAAATTCAAATGCAACAGGTAGCAATTGTAACAATGATGATAACCATAAAGGTGGCGATGGTGGTGCTGGTGGTGTTGGCGGCAATGGTGCCGATGGAGACAAAGGTCCAAATGGCGAAGCCTTCAAAATTGTTGTGGTGCCAGCAAGTGGCAGCCCAACCAAAAAAGATGCTGCAGATGGTGTGGTTACAGATTTTTCCACCATCCTTACTTCCATCGACTACGGCATTTCTTCAAAGAAAGGCTGTACCAATTCTCAGATTGCACTCGCACGCAGTGGCGGTTCGTGGAGCGGTCAATACGGCACACTCGTAAACGATGTTACAGAAAGTTCATCGTCGTATTCTACTGACAATGAAAGTATAATTGTCGGGTATAGTGCTTTAGGTTCGTTTGCTCCGACATCGGATGGCAGAAAAGTTTTCATCACTCAGGAGCGCAATATTGGCGAAATTGATGGAACTGATGAGTTTGATGCTGGCGAAAGCGGAAATTATCTGTACGACGAAAGTTTGTCGTCGGGAGATATAATGTACTGGTCGTTGGTTTCAGAAGATGGCGCAACGCAGTACAGCACAGCCGTCTCGGTTTACGATGGTACCGATGGCAATACTTTTTCCGTAAATTCCACCGTACTTGGTCTCACACCCGGCGACTATTACATAAAATTGGAAGTTGACAACAACTGCTGCGGAATGTCAGTGCCTATCTGGAAAAGCATAACGGTAAAAGAGCCATCGCTTCTTCCAATTGAGCTTACATCTTTCTCTGCCGAGTGCGATGGCAAGTCGTCGCTTGTGGAGTGGACAACCGCCACCGAGCGCAACAACGATCACTTTGTGCTTGAGCGTTCAGTCGATGCTATCAATTTTGCGGAAATCGCGCGTCTGGCTGGTGCAGGAAACAGCATAGAGCCACAAGACTACACTTACACCGACTACGACATCCGCAACGGCGACAACTATTATCGTCTGTGGCAGGTCGATTACGATGGCACGCGCACCGCTTCTGAAATCATCGTTGCAACTTGCATTGGTGAAACCCTTGATGCTCCCGAAGTGCTGGCATATCCGAATCCGTTCAGCGGAGAACTGACCGTGGTTTTGGAAAACTTTGGCAACAGCAAGGCTCGCATTGAGGTATACGATATGCTTGGTGCGGTTGTAAAAGTCGTTGATATAGATTCTTCTACGCAGAGCAACGCCGTCTTAAATCTCAGCAATTTGCCGAATGCTGCATATAACATTCGGGTAAGAACGAAGGATTTTGTGATAAATAAAAATGTGGTAAAGAATTGACAATGGATAATTAACAATTGATATGGTTATGATACCGATTATCCATTATCAATTGTCCATTAATTTCGCATACTCTACATAACAACAATAGCTAAGCGGAATTGTCTCCCCGGCATTCCGCTTTTTTTTTACAATGGTATTTCCTAATTGATTCTGTTTCTGGTAGAAGAAAGCAAAATCACATACCCAAATAAAATTCTGTTTGCTGTATTTTGAAAAAAGTATTAATTTTGTATTTGATTTGAATTTGAATAAATGAATCTGTACAGCACTATATATCAGTTGGTTTGCGACAACGACTGCGTGATAATTCCAGGATTTGGCGGTTTTGTTACGAATCGTTTTCCTGCGGAGGTAGATTTCTCGAAGCAGGAATTTTATCCGCCTAGTCGCAAGGTTGCATTCAACGAAAACCTTTCTCTCAGCGATGGACTGCTTGTGAATTATATTTCGCAAAGCGAAAATATTTCATGGTCGGATGCCGAGCAGGAGGTAAAGTCGTTCGTGGACGATATGAATGCAAGGCTTGCCGAGGGCAAGTCGCTTGTTTTCGATGGTCTTGGCGAATTTTCGCGTAGGACTGGGACTCTTGTTTTTATACCAGATGCAAGCAATTTGCTAGATGAGTCGTTTGGGTTACCTTCGTTCAATTTTCCGATGTTGCCATCAGAGACCAAACCTCGCGTTGAGAGTGCAATTATTAAGGGAACTCCAGACAAAAAAGGAAGGAAGCATGGCAAAGGTCGTGCTATTGCATGGTCGTTGTCGGCGGTGGCGGTTATCGCTGGACTTGTATGCATGTCGTTGTATATGGGTTGGTTCGACAATTTGTTTGGCAATGGAAATGGCGAAACCGTGTTTGCTGGCTTTGGATTCGGAGGAAATAATGAGCAGGTTGCTGAGAATAGGGTAGAGGAGGCTCCAGAAGAAACGGTTGCTGATTTCGCGGAAGAACAGGGACTTGCCGTAGAAAATCAATCCGAAACCGATGAGGTTGTCGATGAAATCGTAGAATCTGCCGTTGAGGAAATTGTGGCGGAAAATGTTGAAACAGAGGAAGTCGCAGTAGAGCCGGTAAGCGAGCCTAAAGTGGAAATAGCTAAGGCAAATCCAGACATTAAGGTTCATATTATTGCAGGATGCTTTTCTGTATATAGCAATGCTGAAAATGTTTACAATGACTTGGTATCTAAAGGATTATCTCCGCAGATATTGCCGCAGCAAAATGGATTGTACAAGGTTAGTGTAAAAGGTTTTGCAACAACAGCAGATGCTTGTGCCGAATTGCAAGGTCTTAAGGACCAGTCTGGCAACGACCAGTTGTGGATAATGAAAATGTAAGGAGGCTCGCAGGCTTGCAGGCTTACAGGCTTGCAGTCTAACGGTCTTGCAGTCTCATAGTCTCACGGTCTTGCAGACTAGCAGTCTTACTGTCCGTTCGCCATTTCGACTTTCAGCCTTTTAGCCTTTCAGCCTTTTAGCCTTCGTAGTATTCAAACGCATCAATAATGTCAAGGTAAACGCCATCGAAGCCAGCGTTAATTATTTGTGTGAGATAATCGAATACGATTGCTTGCCATTCGGGATTCCAGTAATGAACTTTGTAGTTTCCTTTCCATTTCGGATTTTCCTTGTCGAGCCATGATGGATTTCCGCGTTTCCACGATTTGTCCCAATAATAGCGGTATTCTTCGGCTTCGCCTATCGACATGTAGGCAATAACCATGCGCGTTCCGCCGTTCTTTTTCATGCGAAGACGGGAAATTTCATCGGAAGTGAAATCCAATCCATCGAAAAATAGATCCATTATTACCAAGTCGTAGTTGGTGGCGCATACGGCATTAATGAATTGCTGTTTGCTCGCATAATTCTCTGGATTTATGATGTATAGAAAATTTTCAACTTGCTGGAGATTTTGTATTGAGTTAGAGTTTTCGTTTTGAATGGGCGTAGTTGGAATGACATCAAGTTCTCTGCTGGTAGCCTGAAATGAGACAAATCCGTTGCTTTGGTTCTGCTGTTTCGATTGTTCAATGTTTTCCAGCGAGGTGCAGTAGTCGGTGGTAAGGATTACTTTCCCTTCATCCTTGAGCCTTGACAGATATGGTTTTAAGTGGTCGGTAACTTTTGCCGGCGTTGGTTTGTTGTCTTTGGCATAGCCGTAGAACAAATCTTCTTGACCTTGTCCGTCAATTGCAGAAATGTATTCGGATGCGATTGGTCCATCTGGTTTTTCTGTCGTGCTAGTGATTTCTACACCATTTTGTACAATTATGGCGAAATCAGAGCGTTGCGATTTGGCATTTTTGCTTATTCCAATGACGAATTTACGCATTTCCTGTCTGTAGTCGATGTCGGGTTCCTTGTCGCAAGATACAAATGCTACTATCGACAGAAAAATGACTATGCGGAAAATTCGATTCATCTTTTATCTTATTCCTGCCTTTCGCAGGGCATCGTGGTAGCGGCGAGCATTGGCCTCATGCTGGGCATTGGTTACAGCAAAGTTATGGTAGCCGGAAAAATCCTCCTTTGCACAGAAATACATATAGTTGTGGTGTTCGTAATTAAGCACGGCATCAATTGATTGGGTTGATGGTATGCAAATCGGTCCAGGAGGCAATCCTTTGTATTTATATGTATTGTATGGAGAATCAATTTCAAGGTGCTTGTTTAGGATTCGCTTTATGTTGAAGTCACCAGCCGCAAACACAACCGTAGGGTCGGCTTGCAGAAGCCAGTCTTTTTTCAGTCGGTTAATGTAAACACCTGCGATTCTTGCCTTTTCGTCATTCTTTTGCGTTTCGCTTTCCACGATAGATGCTAAAGTCGAAACTTGAGATTGCGAAAGTCCAAGTGCGTTTGCCTTTGCTTTGCGGTCATCGTTCCAGAATTTCTTATACTCATCGGCCATGCGCTGCACAAATTCCTCGGCAGAGGTGTTCCACCAGAACTCGTAAGTGTTTGGAATGAACATGGAGCAGAATGTCTGCTTGTTGAATCCGTATTTGGTCGCGATGTTTTCATCTTTTAGCAAGTTGGCTATTTCTGCAGAGTCTGCTTCGATGTTTGGGCAGACTTTCCCCGCAAGGATATTCAGGCTTCGTACGCTTATGAATGTGACTTTTACTGGAGTTTGCCTTCCGCTACGAAGCATGTTCACTAGTTCGTTGTTCGACATCCCATTTTCTAGTTTGTATTTTCCTGGAAGAACTTTTTCTCCATATTTTTTGAAATCAGCAACTTTCGTAAACGATTCCATGTCGTTTACCTTGCCCGAACTGCGAAGAATTTCCACTACATTGTCGAAATTTGAACCAGTTGGAATGTAAATGTATGTTTCGTTGTCGGCTGATATGTTTGGCGAATATGCGTAGTCGTATGCCTTGTATGCGATGAAAGCGCCGGCTGCGAGAAGTATTATTAATATAGTTATGATTACTTTTTTCATTGTTAATTGGATTAAATGATGATTGCTTCTGGTTCTAGATTTACTCCGAATTTTGAGGAAACTTTTTCCCTGACGATGTTCGAAAGTTCAAGAACATCATTTCCAGTTGCGTTTCCTGCATTTATTAGAATCAGAGCCTGATTTTTGTGTACGGCAGCTCCTTTGTGCTGGAAGCCTTTCAGTCCGCATTGGTCAATTAGCCAGCCTGCCGCAAGTTTGAAATTTTGTCCAGCCGTAAAATATTTGATTTCTGGAAATTTTTCTTTCAAGGCATTGAATGTTTCTGCGTTTACTACCGGATTTTTGAAGAAACTGCCCGCGCTACCTGTTTCCGAAACTTCTGGAAGCTTTTTGCGGCGGATGGCGATAATGGCATTCCTTATGTCGGCAGGTGTGGGGGAGGAGATGTTGTTTTCGGTCAGGTAATTTTCCACATCGGCATACGAACGGTTTATGTTAGGTCGTTTGCTTAGTTTGTAAACTACTGAAAGTATTATTGCCTTGCCCTTAAGCAGGTGCTTGAAGATGCTTTCGCGGTATCCGAAGCAGCATGCCTCGTTGGTCATGTACTGGATGTCACCCGAATCGAGGTGCAGAAACTTTACACGATGGATAAATTGGCGTGCTTCGGCTCCGTAGGCACCAATATTTTGTACTGCACTTGCGCCAACTGTTCCTGGGATGTACGACAGGTTTTCAAGTCCGTAAGCTTTGTTTTCGATGCACCATTCAACAAATTCGTCCCAGATTTCTCCGGCTTGCGCTTCAACGAATATGTTGTCACCGTTTTCGTAAACTATTGTTTTGCCTTTTGTGCATGGATGTATTATTGTGCCATCAAAATCTTTGGTAAACAATATGTTGCTGCCTCCACCAAGAATAAAAAACTTGAAATCGGCATCGTTTCTGTGTAGACGGATGAAATCGAAGAGTTCGTTGTCTGAGTTGTATTCGAAGAAAGTGCTGCATTGGGCATTTATGCCGAATGTATTGTATTCCCGAAGGTTGTAGTCGTGTTCTAGTCTCATCGAAATTATTTTTTGCAAAAATAACATGAAAATGATTCATAGCGACATTACTTTCCGATTTTGTGAGTGCGTTTTGTGTGTTGTTGAATTTTCTGTTTGAAAATTTTGCCTTTCGAAATTTGTGTGAAGGTAAAAAAGTGTTATTTTTGTACTATTGTTTTAATAAAAGATATTATGAAGAAGAGTGTAATTTCATTGTGCGTATTATTCGCGATGTTGTCGTTGGTCGCATTTGTCGGTTGTGACAAGTTTTTGAAGATAGTGACCGTTAAGACAGAGCAATGTTCAAATCTTAAATCGACATCTGTTGTATTGAAGGGTACTGTTGTCGCTACTGGCGGTGGTGATTCTGTTGACGAGCGTGGCTTTTATTATGGTACATCCAAAAGTTTGAAAGATGCGCTGACGATAGAATGTGGTGCTGGCGGTAAAGGCGCTTTCGAAGCCAAGGTGATGGGACTTCAGCCAAATACCAAATATTATTATAAGGCATACGCCAAGAATGATGATGATATGGATGTCGGTGATGTTATGGAGTTTACAACATTTGATCTTGATTTTACATTGGAAACATTGGCACCTCAAAGATTGTCGCAGGGTAATGTTGTATTGAATGGAAGTTATGACAATAAGGAAAACCTGAATATAGAGAAAGTTGGTTTCCAGTATGGTTTGCGTGGCGATTTTACCGATGCAACAGCTGTTTATGCTGCTAATATAGCTACACCGTTTTCTGTAACATTGGAAAATCTTCCGAGAGGAACCTACTATTGCCGTGCTTTGGTTCAGGCAGAAGATTCAACGATTATTTTGTATGGTAATTCTCAGGCGTTCGACTCGTATGAACATGTAGCTACTGTAGTGACAACGGGTGATGCAACTAATGTAACATCAACGTCGGCACGTCTTTCTGGTACAGTCACAGGTGAAAATATCGATGCAAAAGGTTTCTATTGGAGTACTAATTCTGATTTCTCCGATTCAACACAAACAAGATTTGGGCAGGGCCTAGGAGATGGTTCTATTTCAGGAACATTGAACGATCTTTCTCCTGCGACGACATACTATTATAAGGCATACGCAATATATACTAGCGAGGGAGAAAGAAGAGAGGCTCTCGGTGAAAAGAAAAGTTTCACAACATTGCAGGCAAAGTAGTTTGAATCTATATGATATTGTCGGTCGGATTTTTCCGACCGATTTTTTTATATGCTTATCTTTAATGCAGTATTGCAAAATTTTCAAAAAGTGACTAAATTTGCAATCTAAAATTTGACGAATGAAGTGTATAGGTTTTGCCTGCGACCATGCAGGGTTTGAATTGAAGACTTTCCTTATGGAATATATGAAGCAGAAGGGCTACGAAGTAAAGGATTTCGGTACCTACTCTGCTGAAAGTTGCGACTATCCCGATTATGCACATCCGCTTGCAGCAGCTGTTGAGGCTGGAGAATGCATAGGTTTTGCAATCTGCGGAACCGGCAACGGCATAAGCATGACCGCCAACAAGCATCAGGGTGTGCGCTGTGCTTTGTGCTGGGATGTGGAAATTGCCGCTCTGGCCCGTCAGCACAACGATGCAAACATTTGCGGAATGCCCGCACGTTTCATTTCTAAGGAATTGGCAGTAGAAATTGCCGAAACTTTCCTTAAGACCCAGTTCGAAGGTGGCAGACACGAACGCCGAATAAAGAAAATTCCGCTTAAGTAGTCCAATGGAGGAAAAGCAACCTAAAAAACGATTCTGGACACGCTGGAAGGAAAACTTCCTTGTGAAGTTCTGGCACAACCAGCAGTTGAAGGACAAACTATATGAGATAATCTTTGGTTCCGAAACCAAGGCCGGCAAGATGTTCGACATCGTGCTGATGATTATGATTGTCGCCAGTATTGTGGTACTGATGATTGAAAGTGCCGGAATACCAAGGGGTTGGAAAATTTTATTCATAGTTCTTGAATATATTTTTACAGCCTTCTTCACTTTCGAGTACCTTGCACGAGTTTATTGTTCACCAAAACCTCTGAAATATGTTTTCAGTTTCTACGGAATTGTCGATTTGGTGTCAACTCTGCCTGTATATATCAGTTTCATTTTCGGCGGAGCACGCTATATGCTTGCAATCAGGGCATTCAGGCTAATCCGTGTTTTCCGCGTATTCAAACTTTTCAACTTCCTCGACGAAGGCCGGTTCCTTATGCTGGCATTAAAGGACAGTAGCAAGAAGATTATCGTATTTTTCCTATTCGTTCTAATTCTTGTAATCTCGATGGGAACCGTAATGTATATAATTGAAGGTGGGAAAAATACGGCATTCAGCAACATATTCACCAGCATATACTGGGCGATAGTGACGATGACCACTGTCGGCTACGGCGACATTACGCCTACAACTGGGCTTGGACGGGCGTTGTCGGCATTTGTTATGTTGCTGGGTTACACGATAATAGCA
Source organism: uncultured Bacteroidia bacterium (assembly GCA_902791865.1). Lineage (GTDB taxonomy): Bacteria > Bacteroidota > Bacteroidia > Bacteroidales > ML635J-15 > Bact-19. The sequence continues at coordinate 125,913 of CADAXK010000005.1, read as the reverse complement.
GTGCCAACAGGTATCGTTTCGGCTTCGATGGCAAAGAGCTACAAGAAGCAGCGCGAGAAATTCAGGATTTGTCCGCAGTGCCACGAGTACGAATACGACAACGAAGCCAAGTTCTGCAAGCATTGTGGACACGAATTTGGCGACGACTGGCGGCAGGAACATCCCGAAGAAAAGATAATCCGTACCGATGGCCGCGAGGAAGCTATTGAAACAGAGGTATATGAAGAACCAGAATAATATGCAGTCGATACTATACATACACGGGTTCAATTCGGCGGGAAACGCCTGGAAAGCAATGAAGCTAATCGAGTATTTCCCCGATTACCAAATAGTTTCGCCAACTCTCGACTACTATACGCAGTCGCCCGATGCTCTTATTGCACAACTTAAGCACGAAATTGATACCCACGATATTAAAATGATTGTTGGTACAAGCCTAGGCGGTATGATGACAATGTATATGTCGGCATTGTGCGGACTGAAGGCTCTTGCCATAAATCCAGCTTCGCGTCCCAACGAATCGTTGAGACAATTTGTTGGGGTAGAATTGATTAACTATGCCACCGAAACAAAGCATTATCTTTCGCAGGAAGCATTTGATGCATATCAGGGGTTCATTACAGGACCTTTTAACGATGTGCATTTCGACAAGGAGAAGCTGACTTTTGCTCTAGCCAAGGACGATGAACTTCTCGGCAACTACGATTCGCTGAAGGAACAGTTCAAAGGCTTTACAATCCACGAGTTCGACAAGGTTACACACCGTTTTGTAAAGTTCGAGTATCTTGTTCCGATTATAAGGGATATTTTGGAAAGTTAAACATTGATAATATGAATTTTAATATGAAGACTATGAGACATATACTTTGTTTTGCCGTGTTCACTATGGCAGCTTTTTGCGCTTTTGCACAGACAAATCCTTATCCGGAGGAAAATGATGAATACGCATACTCAGAAACCGTTAAATATCAGGGACAGAAGCCTATAATAAATGATTTTATTAATGCCTATTTTGGTGAAGAATCTGAGGACGAACTGAATGGGTACTTGTCTGACTTATGGCATAGATACCTTAATAACGAGCCGTTGGACAAGACCGAAAAGGTTACGCTTGACTCTAAAAATGGTTTTGCAAGTTTTGAAAAAGTTTATCCGCCCGACGAATACGATACAGAAGGTAGCAGAACGCTCGTGGAGATGTGCTATTGGAACAGTTCCGACGGCAATCACAAGATTTTTGCTGAGTCGGTGCAACTGTTCCAAGGTGACAGAGCCATTGAAACGGAGTTCAGCGGTTTAGTTTTCGGCATATACAACAACGCTACGCACAAGATAACGTATGTAACACAATATGTTATGGGCATAGAGGTAAAGACTGGCATGGAAAACCTTGGCGTAATTGTTGACAAGGGCGAATATTTCCTAACCAATTATGAAACTAATGAGCGTAAGCCTATAACCGAAGAGCAATACAACAACTGGTGGAACGAATATCCAGTTGTAACCTACAGTCTTCCGCGCGTTGGCAAAGACATTACAGCAGTCATTAACAATCGTCCTGAAGGCAAAAAAGAAGTTGTTGTAAAGTGGAATGGACTAAGATTTGATGTTCAGCAGTAATTATTATTACTACTTTTTCCATACATCTTCCTTGTCTGTAGCCTCGTCGTAGAAGCAGGGGCATTTTTCGTCGCCTGCACCCGACAATCCACCGGATGGCATACAGATAACATCACCATTTTCGTCATAAACTACAACAGGATAATCTGCACACGATGACGACTCGAACAAATAAACCTCTTTGCCTTGGTAATGGTATTTCTCAACAGATGTAAGGCAGTTGCCCTTTTGCTCCGTAATTAATTTTCGTATGGGTTTGGGTATTTGACGATTATTAGCGTTTTCGCACGAAACAAATGTCATAGCAAGTACAATTGCAAACAACGAGATTAACGTTTTCATAATCTTGTGATATTTGATGTTATAATAACGGAGTAATATGTAAAATATTGTGCATTACTTCACTAGTGCACGTAGCTATTATTAGCATCTTGATTTTACTTTCTCTGCCACCACTTACGCTTTTGTTGAGGCTCGTTTTCTGGCATAAAATCATCGCTGTATTCTTCATCATCAAGTTCTTCCTTAATGAGAGTTTGCGGAATAAGCAGTTCACGAATTTTTTTCCACCCGATGAAACCTCCCACATTGCGGTCGTCGATGTAGATGTCGGCTACAATCTTACGGCTCATGTACTTGGGGTTGAAAACCTCGTCGGGATGCTCGTTGTTCACGGCGTAGAATGTAACTCCGTGCTGCTTGCAGAACTCCACGGCTTCATCGAGCAGTTCTCCATCGCGCACAGTCCAAAGTATAAGGGTAAAACCATTGCGCTTCAGGTCTTTCAATGTTTCGAATGCTCCGTCTATCACTGTTCCTATCTGTGGATAGCGGTGGGTTACTATTGTTCCGTCAAAATCTACTGCTATAACTGGATTCATATAAGTGATTTACGATTTTAGATTTACGAATTGCGATTGGGGAAAATTTATGAATTTAAAGATTTAAAAATTTAATGATTCAACAATTTGAGGATTTCCCTTCGAAAGGTTCAGGGTTCAGTTTGTCTTACCATAAATATTTTTCCGTTCTCTACTCCCTTGGTTTCGTCTTGCGGTTCGATGGCAAGGCTATCGGTATCGATATGCAAAATCTTGTTTACAATGGTCTTGTCGGGAAGAAGAAGCCTCAGTGTATCGCCCGAATGCGAAAGTTCCCATTCTCCTTCGATGGTTTTGACCTTTGTGGCATTTATATATTTGCCGTCTTCACCGAAATAGTATGTAGTGTATTGCTTAGTCTCGTTCATCTTTTCGTAAACTTTCCTTAGCAATGGCTCGGGAAGTTCTTGTCCACCAATGTACATCGAGTCAAGCTGCCATGTGCCTTCAATTAGCTTTGCGTTCTTGTCGCTTTGCGCCGAACACAAACAGGCAAACAGCATAAACGGTAATATTATTATAAGGTATATTGCTTTCATGTCGATAAATTAAGGTTCAATCCTATACAATGTATGTTCAATGTCAAGGTCGGCAAGCATATTTGGCATACGGTCGTAGCTGGTGTCGGTGATGAAAATCTGTCCGAACTCGTCGCTTGAAACCATTTGCGAGATAACTTTCACGCGCTTTGGGTCGAGCTTGTCGAAAATATCGTCAAGGAGCAGAATGGGCTTTTGTCCGACCTTGCGCTGTATGTAGTCGAACTGAGCAAACTTCAAGCTGATAAGGTAAGTTTTTTGCTGTCCCTGCGAACCGCACTGCCTTATGCTGCTGTCGCCAAGCAGGAATGTGAAGTCGTCGCGGTGCGAACCGCCAGTGGTGTGGCTTGCCGCCCTGTCGCGGTCGCGGTGCGATGCAAGTAGCTGGTCAAAAGTCATTTCGTTGAGTTCCGAGTCGTAGACAAGCTTCACTTCTTCGCGTCCGCCCGAAATCTGTTCGTAGTATTTCTGGAATATAGGTATTATCTCGCTGATGAACTGCTTGCGCTTTTCATAAATCTTAGTTCCATAGTCGGCAAGCTGCATATCCCAGATTTCGAACTCGGCATCGTTCACTGAAAAACCGTCGTGAAGCTTGTGCAGCAAGGTGTTGCGATGCTCGAGCGCACGCTTGTACATTGCAAGGCTTTTCAGGTAGATGTTGTCGAACTGGGAAATTATCGAATCAACGAATTTACGCCTTGCATCGCTGTCAAAAATCAAAATGGTGTCGGTTGGCGACGAGAAAACAATGGGTATCAGTCCAATATGGTCGGTAAGACGCTGGTATTCGGCTCCGTTGCGACGGAACGACTTATGACGCTCATCCCTATGCAGTCCGCAGTAAATCTTTTCACTCTTGCCATCTATATCGTATTCACCCTGAACAACATAGAAGTCTTCGTCGTTGCGTATGCACTGCCTGTCCTGCTGCGTGAAGTAGCTTTTGCACATCGAAAGGTGGTATATTGCATCGAGAATATTGGTCTTGCCAACGCCATTGTCGCCGATTATGCAGTTGATGTTGCTGCAGAACTGTAGTTCCTTCTCCTCGAAGCTCTTAAAGTTCACTATTGATATGTCTTTCAGAAACATGCTCATTGTTAACGCTTTAGTTCTTTTTTCAGGAATTGCCCTGTGTAACTTTCCTTGTGCTTTGCAATTTCCTCTGGCGTTCCGCAACAAAGTACGGTTCCGCCTTTTTCACCGCCTTCGGGTCCCATGTCGATAATCCAGTCGGCACACTTTATGACATCCATGTTGTGCTCGATGATAATCATGCTGTTGCCTTTGTCAACCAACGAGTTAAGCACCTTCATCAGCACTTGTATGTCTTCGAAGTGAAGTCCAGTTGTCGGCTCATCGAGTATGTATAATGTTTTGCCGGTTTCGCGACGCATGAGTTCAGTTGCCAGTTTTACACGCTGAGCTTCGCCGCCCGAAAGCGTTGTCGATGACTGACCGAGAGTTATGTAGCCAAGTCCTACCTGCTGCAAGATTACTAACTTCTTGTAAATCTGTGGAATATTCTCAAAAAACTCGACAGCCATATTTATTGTCATATTTAGGACATCGGCTATCGACTTACCTTTGAACTTGACTTCGAGGGTTTCGCGGTTGTAGCGTTTGCCTCCACAAGTTTCACAGGGAACATAGACATCGGGCAGGAAGTTCATTTCGATGGTGCGCACACCGGCACCCTTGCAGGTTTCGCAGCGTCCGCCAGCAATGTTGAACGAAAAGCGTCCCGACTTGTAACCTCTGATTTTTGCCTCTGGCAATGCTGCAAAAAGGTCGCGGATTTCGGTAAAAAGCCCAGTGTATGTCATTGGGTTGGAACGCGGTGTGCGTCCAATCGGTGATTGGTCAACTGCAATAATCTTGTTTATGTTTTCGATGCCTTCAATTTTTGTGTAAGGCAGCGGACTTGTTTCGGCACGGTAGAAATGCCTATTCAATATAGGTACGAGAGTGCCGTTTACAAGACTCGACTTTCCACTTCCCGAAACGCCTGTTACGCAGACCATTATGCCAGTTGGAAAACTTACATCCACATTTTTAAGGTTGTTGCCTGTTGCACCTATTAATTTAACGCATCTGTCCTTGTCGAACGGACGGCGTTCCTTCGGTACTTTGATTTTCAACGAACCGCTAATATATTTTGCCGTTATGGTGTCGGCGGTTTGCATTTCTTCGGGCGTGCCGGCAAAGACAAGGTGTCCGCCCTTGCGACCAGCACCGGGACCAATGTCAACAATGTAGTCGGCATTTTCAATCATGTCGCGGTCGTGTTCGACAACTATTACCGAGTTGCCACGGTCGCGCAGTTCCTTGAGCGAATGTATGAGCTTCTGGTTGTCGCGCTGATGAAGGCCAATGCTGGGCTCATCGAGGATGTAAAGCACATTCACGAGGCGCGAACCAATCTGTGTTGCCAACCTGATGCGCTGCAATTCACCGCCAGAAAGGCTTTCGGCTGGACGGTTGAGCGACAAGTAGTCAAGTCCTACATCGAGCAAAAATTTGAGCCTTGTCTTAACTTCCTTCACAATTTCGTGGGCAATTTTTTGCTCCTTGTCCGAAAGTTCGGCATTGTGGTTGTCGAAGAAATTGTAAAGTTCGGGCAAATCCATGCTGGCAAGTTCAGCAATGTTCTTGCCTGCAAACCTGAAGCACAAAGCCTCGCGGTTGAGTCTTGCTCCGCCGCACTTGGGGCAGGTTACATATTTTGTAAACTTGGCGTTCTCCTTGTCCGAATCGTCGTCGCTACTGCTGTGCTTCATGCGGTTTATCACGCCGTCGAAGGTGACGATGTAGTTGGAATCTTCGCCAAGCGGGGTATGTCTGAGGTTGAGATTTCCGTTGTAGCCGTAAAGGATTGTGTCGAGAATGTCTTCGGGCAAATCCTTAATCGGCGTTTTCATCGAAAACTCAAGTTTTTCGGCAAGAGCGTCAAGTGTCCAAAACAGAACCGATTCCTTGCGTTTGCCAATGGTGGTTATTGCACCTTCGTTTATCGAAAGGTCGCGGTTGGGAATAAGTTTTTCGAGGTCAACATCGATGATGGTTCCAAGTCCGTTGCACTTTGGGCAAGCTCCCTGCGGCGAGTTGAACGAAAACGAGTGCGGAGCAGGTTCCTTGTACGAAATTCCGCTCGTGGGGCACATCAGGAAACGACTATAGAACGACGGCTTGTCGGAACCTTTTTCCAAAACCATAGTGATTCCCTTGCCGAGTTGCATGGCAAGTTCGATGGCCTTGCGCAGACGCTGGCTGTCGTCGTCGCTTTTTATCGTGAGCTTATCGACAACAACTTCAATAAAATGGTTCTTGTAGCGGTCGAGCTTGAGATTGTATTCCACTTCGGTGATTTCGCCATCAATGCGGGCAGTCATGTAGCCACGGCGACGAATATTCTCGAACAATTCCTTGTAGTGACCTTTGCGACCATTTACAAGCGGTGCGAGAACATAAATCGATTTTCCGCCAAACTTTTCGGTTATGATGTCAACTATCTGGTTGTCGCTGTATTTCACCATTTTCTCGCCTGTGACATACGAATAGGCCGTTGAGGCACGTGCAAAAAGCAAACGCAGATAGTCATAGATTTCGGTAATTGTGCCAACCGTGGAACGCGGATTCTTTACGGTAGTCTTCTGCTCAATGGCGATTACGGGGCTAAGTCCTGTAATCTGGTCAACATCGGGGCGTTCCATGCTACCGATAAACTGTCGCGCGTATGCCGAAAATGTTTCCATGTAACGGCGTTGCCCTTCGGCGTATATTGTATCGAAGGCAAGCGACGACTTTCCGCAACCGCTCAATCCAGTGACAACTGTCAACTTATGCTGCGGAATGTCAACATCAAGGTTCTTGAGGTTATGAATCCTTGCGCCCCTGACTTCAATCTTCTCATCTTCATTCTTCATCACTTAGTAGTTTTGCAGGGTCTTATGCCTTTCTTCGGCAGTTCAATCTCAAATTCCCGTCTCGACTGGTTCGGCAGCGTATTGGTTCGAAGCCACGGATTGAAATACTTGAGCATCTTGAGGTTGGTGCCATTGTCGATGGCAAACTGTGTAAGATCGCTTATTGTCGAGTCAACCTTTATGGTATAAGTTTCAATTTCGTCGTACAAATCCTTTTCGTCAAGGTCGAAGCCGTAAGTGCTAGGATTTTCCATTACCAGCTTGAGCGCAATGATACGATAGACATATCTTGCAGTTTCTTGATTCAGAAGCAAATCCCAGTAGTTGTCAACCTTTTGGCTTTCGATGCTTTTGCTAAGTCCGCCCATGCCCATATTGTACGAAGCAGCAACCAAGGTCCAGCTTTTGAACTTTTTGTATGCATCCTTGAAATATTTGCATGCTGCAACTACTGACTTGTGATGGTTGTAGCGTTCGTCGATGTTGGTGTCGATGCGCAGACCGTACTCGTTTGCTGCCGACTTCATGAACTGCCAGAAGCCAGTTGCACCGGCAGGACTAACCACATTGCTAAGTCCGCTTTCGGCAACGCAGAGGTACTTAAGGTCGTCGGGAATGTTGTTTTCCTTCAAAACCTTTTCTATTTCGGGGAAATAGCGTTTAGCTTTCTTCAGATATGTTATTGTTGCCGAGTGTCGGTACATATTCACTACAAGTTCATAGTCGAGTGCTTCGTAAACATCAAAGTTATTAAGAGGAACTTGTTCTCCGCAGAAAATAATCTCGTCAGGAATATATGGTTGCGATGAGGTCGGTGATTGTGGAATTTCCTTTTTTTGTTCGTCTTGTTTAGTCGAGTCATCGTCTGCTTTTAGCGACATAAGTCCGAATGTGAGCAAAACTCCAGTTGCTACACCGAGAGTAATAAATAGAGGTATCTTGATTTTGTCTGTCATTTCTGTTTTGTAACTTTTGTGTTTATGTACAGCAGTGCAAAAATTACCACTGGGTAAATTGCGAAACTATATACTATTCCATAGCTTAAATCAGGGACATATATGAGCATCTGAGCAAGACCGACACCGATAAGGTTAATTGCAATAAGTACAGCAGCAACCTTACGGGTTGTTAGTCCGCGATAGTATAGGTAGTGCGTTGTGTGGTCGCGTCCGCCTACGAATGGCGAGTGGCCTTTTAGCAACCTGTTGATTGTTACAGTTGTAGTATCTGAAAGCGGAACAATGAATGCCAATGCAACCATTATGAATTGTTTGGCGTTGAATGCGTAATTCATTTCTCCGGTTAGCTGCATTCCGTTCCAGAAGTATTTTATTCCTATGTAGGCGAGTAATATTCCGAGGAATTGGCTACCGTTGTCGCCCATATACATTTTTGCTGGTGCCCAATTGTAAACAAGGAATCCAAGTAATGCCCCACTTACAGTAAGCATTATCATGGTATCTAGGTTAATCGTGCCTGAAATAATCTGCAATATTGCGCATGGAAGTATGATTGTAAGGCTTATGGAACTTGTGATAGCATCCATATTGTCAAGCATGTTTATTGAGTTCATTATTCCAACAACCCAGAAAACTGTAATAGTGTAGTTTATCCATTCAATTGGAGAAATCTCAATAACAACGCCTGTCTTTATAAGTACAAATGCGCAAACAAACTGCACGATAAACTTGAACAGAGGAGGAGTGTTTAGCAGGTCGTCTGCAAGTCCCATGAAGAACGAAATGCCAACAGTAATCATAAGTGCTATGAAAGTGTTGGTGTCATCCTGGGTATTCAGAGGAGAAAAAAAGTATATCAGACTGCATAATAGGAACACGGAATAAAACAATATGCCTCCGTATATGGGTTTGCTCTGAGAACTGAACCTTTCTGTATTGCCATTTGACTTCTTTGTAAGGAAATTGAATGTTCCCTTTATAAAAAATGAACCTAGTAGTGCAGAAAATGCCGTTGCCAATATTGCGCTAGCCAATAAAATCCATTCCATATTCTAATTCTTTTTCTTACCAAACAATCTTTTGAAGAATCCTGTTTTTTCTTTCTTTCCGTTTCCATCGTCATCCTCGTCGGTGCTATAACCATATCCGTATCCATAGCCATATCCGTGACCATAACCATAGCCGTATTTTCCATAATGGGAGTAACCATACTTGTTGTACCCGTATGAAGAATGCTTGCTAACCGGCAGACCGTTGAGTATCATGGAAATATTCTTTATGTTGTGTTCTTCCTTTATTCCGTTTATGTATTCGATGTAACCTTTTACGCTAATGCCAGAACGCATGATGTAGAAGAAATTGTCGGCATATTTCGATAGTGTTATTGCATCGTGAATTATGCCAAGTGGCGGAGTATCAAGGATTACGATGTCGTATTCGTTTCGTACTTCAGCTATGAATGTGTCCATGTTCTTGCCGATGAGAAGTTCTGCTGCGATTGGCGTAACAGGACCGCTTGTAAGTACATCCAAGTTATCAAGGACATTTTTGTGCAGGCATTCCTGCCATGTCTTACGGTTAGTAAGTGCAGTTGAAACTCCTAGTTCGTTGTCGAGGTCAAGGCATTTTTCGAGACGTGGTTTGCGAAGGTCAAAGTCGACAAGCAAAACCTTTTTGCCCGACATGGCGTAAATATCAGCCGTATTAATTGCAACGAATGTTTTTCCTTCGCCAGGAACTGTGGATGTAGTTATAATTACCCTGCAGTTTGATTCAAGAGGGAAATAGTCAAGGTTTGTTCTTATTTTACGGAAGTTTTCGGTTATATGCGAGCGGGCGTTCTTGTGTACTACGGCCTGTGAAAATTCGTTCTTATGCCTACTCGTTACTACTTCGCCAATAACAGGTATGTCTGTAAATTTGCTTATGTCGCTGCTGGTCAGAATCTTATTGTAGAACAAATATCTTGCGAGTAGGAACAAGATTGAAAGCACCAGAGCCAGAATTATTGTCATTGTCAAGGTTTTTGATAGCAATGGAGCTATTGGCGCGCCAGGAACGCTTGCTTTCTCGAGTACAAGGTTAGTGCTTACAAATCCAGACTGGGATATGAGTATTTCTGCCTTTTTATTTAGGAGTTGTGTGTAATATGCTTCGTTTATCGAATATATTCTCTGTAATTTTGAATATTCAAGTTCATCATAACTGGTCTTTTCGAGTATTCCATTGCGGATGTTTTCAATTTTTTTCTCACAATCGTTTTTTTGCTTGCCCAGTCGCACTATAGTGCTACCTATAAAGTCAATTATAGTTTCTTTTTTAGATTCTATTTGTTTGTCAATGACAATAATCTTATGGTTGTTCTCGGTGACTTCGAACAGCATTGATTCGCGCTTCGAAATAAGATCTTGTAGTGATTTTAACATTGAAGAAAGGAAGGCATTTGACGATTGACCTGACATTAGTGCCATCATTTCGTACATATTTATGTCTGGGTTGCTGTTTACTTGTTCCTTTACTTCGTTTAAAGTTTCTATTTCATAGTCTATTTCGGCAATTCTTTGTTCAATGTTTGCAATTTTGGTTTCAGCGAGGCTATTCTTGCGTGACTTTACATCTTCGTTAGTTATGCCATTGGCTATTCTGAACTGCTGCAACTGGTTTTCAATTGTAGAAAGTTCATCAACCATATTGTCCATCTGTTCGTCTATGTATGCAATGGTAGCCATAGAACTTTCACGGCTTTTCATTACATCAAATTCAATGAACTGCTCTGCTATTGCATTAACAATATCTGCCGACTTCTTTGCATTGAAGCATTCGTAGGTAATTTTTATTGTTCCTGCATCATTGTTCAGTGTTTCAATGAGAAGTCCCTTTGATACCTCTCGCAAAATATGTCTTTCGCTGTTTATTATGAAATAATATTTGTCCGTTATGCTGTTCTTTTCGGTATACGATGGCGATGAAAGTGTTAATGTCACACCGTCTTGTATTTTTGTAGGTTTGTTGAATGGCACATTGTGTTTCGGACCGTCTTTTCCAATTGAAATGTCGTAAGACTTGCCATCTTTGTTTATTTCGTAGTATATAGGTTTGTCGTATAATCCGCCTTCTGTGAATTCGTATTCTACCTTGAATGGCATTGAACCATAATTTTCGGTGTATAGGAAAGCTCCTTCTGTGTAATAGCTTACACTTAGAGGTAAATTTTTTATTACAGTTTTTAAGAATTCTTCAGATCGCAAAATTTCTAGTGTGGGATCCATTCTTACACTGGAACTTAGTCCTAGAATTTCCCGTGTTTTGTTTTCTTTTTTTATCTGGATTACGGAATATGAACTGTATGTAGGCTGTGTGTAACGAAAATACAGGTAACCTACACTTATTGCAATAACAAAGAATATTATGACAAATATCAAGTTCTTTCTCAATACAGTGAGAAAGGTTTCGAGTTCAAAGTCCTGATTCAGGGTTGGTATCTTTTCTTTTTTCTTCATCGTTTATTGTTTAGTAAAATAGCCTTTGACTGTAACAATAACTCCATATACAGACATCAATGTGGTTACTAGCGTAAGATATGGGGAAATCTCACGTAGTACCCTTGTCACATATTGCGGACGGCTTTCCACATATATTATATCGTTGGCTTCGAGCATAATGTTTGTGCCATCAAGAGTCTCAAGCGACGACACATTCCAATAATAAATCTTTGGCTTGTCGGTAAGGTTTCCGCGTATGAGCTTGATTCTATATGCACGGCTGATTTCTGTAAGTCCACCACAGGCTGCTATTGCATCTATAAGCGTAAACTGATTGTTGGTCATAGCAACAGTCTGCACTCTTGAGCCACCATTCATAAATACCGTAACCTTACGGTTGTTTACATTTAAAAGTACGAACGGGTCGGGGAAATATTCGGAATAAAGCATTTCTAGAGTATCCTCTGCTTCCCTGATGGTCTTTCCGCTAATGTCGATTCGTCCAAGCACAGGCAATTTTACTTTGCCATCAAACTCAACAGGGAATCCGCCTCCATTCTGATTATTATTAGTATTGAAATTGCTCCCTCCTCCTGTCGTTCCACCTCCGAATCCAAAATATGCCTGCCCGTTGTTATTCAGCACCCTGATATTCAGTCTATCATTAGGTTGAATTCTGTATTCTATTTCAGAAGGTTCTTGCTCGGACACTTCGTAGTCCTTGCTATTTCGCAACATTTCGTATGGTCTTATCGATCTGCACGAACTTAACATTGCTACTATCGCTATGATTACTAATACTATATATTTTCTTTTCATCTATGAAATCAAATTAAGACCGCAAAGATACAAAATATATACTTATAATAATAACAAATTTTTACAATGGATATTAGTTTGTACAAAATCTTGTTCGCTACTATGCTGATGCAAAATTTGCATCTCAACACGAATTTGTGATGTTCAAAATCAAGAATCTGACTTTGTTTACCCTAGAGCTGCGAACTGTCCTGTGAGTCCCATTGCCACATAGTAGCCTATATATAGGAGCAGGAGCATTATCCCTTCTATGCGGACGATTTCTGTTTTGCCTTTTATTGGAAATACTGTAATGCCTAGCAGTAAAAGTGAAGCAAGTAGGAACCATACATCGAAACTTAAAATGTTGGCTTCGGCTTCGAGTGGCGTTACGCATGATGTAAGTCCAATTATCATGCAGATATTGAATATGTTGGAGCCTATGATATTGCCCACAGAAATGTCGAGTTCCTTCTTTATAGCGGCAACTATTGAAGTTGTCAGTTCTGGTAACGATGTTCCAATTGCTACGACCGTAACTGCGATAACCCTGTCGCTTACACCTATCGACCTGGCTATGTTTTCGGCACCATAAACTAAAAGTTCTGAACCGGCGATAAGTCCTGCACAACTGATGATTACAATTAGGAACGACAGCCAGATATTATGCTTTTTTTCGGGCTCAGCATCGGGTTCTTCCGATGGAGGTTCCTTTTTTGCAGACCTGAATGTCAGGTACATATACAATATCATTATGAGTAGCAGAAAAATGCCTTCGAGCAGATTTATCTCACTGTCGATGAGCGCAAAAGCGAAAATCAAAGTTGCTGCTAGAAGTATCATAAGATCGCGTCGTATCACTGCCCGCGAAATTGGCAGGGTAATGATAATGGCAGTGATTCCAAGTATTAGACAAATGTTGGCGATGTTGCTTCCCACAACATTTCCTATCGATATGTTGGCGGAACCATCGAGAGCTGCGCTGAGGCTCACACATAGTTCGGGTAACGATGTGCCCATCGACACAATTGTAACTCCTATTATAAGTTTCGATACGTTAAAATATTCTGCTACCCAGACGCTACTTTTCACTACCCAATCGCCTGCATATACGAGTAATGCAATGCCAGCAACAAGTGCCACATAGAAAAACGGTTCTGACGATAATATGTTCAGTATACTGTCCATTTAATTTTGCAAAAATAATCATATTTGTTGAATGCAAGAATTTGTTTCGTTTGATTTTGTATTTTTGCACTTGAAATCTTGTGTATATGACAACGGTTGTATTTATGCAGACTGTCCATGCCGCCGATGATGAGCGCGTGTGGTATCATCAGGTAGCGAGCCTGCGAAAGTGGGATTGCCGTGTGGTGGTGGTGGCACCGTTTGCCACGCACATATCTGACTCTGATGTTATCCTGTATTCTCCGCAAGATTTTTCCCGTTTTCAACTAATGCGTCATTTGTCAGATATATTGTCTCGGCTTCATCCTGATGTTGTAGTTTGCGATACTCCGATGGCCTTGCGCGGTGCCAAAATCTATTGTCGAAAGCATAAAGGTAACTGTCGTGTCCTATACGATGTCACCGAATGGTATCCCTCAAAGAAAAATCTTCGCGGTCATTCTGGTCTCCGAAGATTTTTCAAGAGATTGATACTTAATATGTTCAATTCATGTATGTGTCGTTATTCGGATGGATTCATTTTTGGCGAGATAGACAAGGCATTGCCGATTATGAAACGGTTTCATGAGAAGAAATATGTTTTTGTGTCGTATTATCCTGACTTGCAATATGTTCAGATGACCAAGCCATCTGCTATCAATCAGGAGGTTCGCTTGTTTTATAGTGGCAATCTTACTGCCGAGAAGGGTTTTCCTCGTGTTGTGGAGGTTGCAAAGCGCCTTGCTGTTCAGAATCCTGCACAACGGATTGTGTTGAATGTGGTTTCAAATGATGAGTTTGAGTGTGATCTTCCAGAAAATATGACGCTTAACCTGATGCCATTTTTGCCATTCAAGCAGTTCTGCGAAGTGGCTGCGCAAAATGACATATTTTTGGATCTTCGCGATGATGACGAAGAAAATACACGTTGTTTGCCAATCAAGCTTTTTTATTACATGGCTATGGGGCGTCCTGTAATCTATTCCAATCTGGCTGCTATTCGGAAAGGTTGTCCGGAAATTGATAAGTTTGGACTGTTGGTTTCGCCGGATGATATAGATGCAGTTGTGGACAGAGTGGTTGAATACCTACACGATGGAAATATGTATCTGAGGCATTGTGCACAGGCGCGTGAACTGTCCGAGCAAAAATACAACTGGAAGGCAATAGAAGGCGATTTTGTACGTTTTATCTTGCAAAATGAGTACGATTAATCTGAAAACAAATATTATTGAAACCATATTGAGCAAATCTCTAATTTTGTTGCTCAATTTTGCAGTGATAGTACTTACCACGCAGTTGTGGGGCGCAGATGGACGTGGTGCGGTGGCTCTTTTTGTGGCTGACCTAGGTTTGATTTCCATTTTTGCCAATGTGTTTACAGGCAGCAGTGTCTCGTATTTTTTTTCTCGCTTAGGCACATCAAAATTGGCTACGGCGGCGTATTTGTGGTCGTTCCTTGTCGCGGTGGTAGGTGCTGTGGTGCTGTTGTTAACTGGTCAGACAAGCACAGCTCCGTTTCTCTTTGCGGCTGCTTCTCTGATGGGACTGATAGCCTTTCACAACTCGCTTTTTGTCGGTGGGCAGAAAATCGGACATTATAACCTGGTGACGGTTTTGCAACCTGCATTGTTGTTGCTTTGCATGTTCGTAATATATTTGATTTGGCCACAGATAGGTTTTTATGCCTATTTTTTCGGGCAGGTGGTGTCGTTGCTGCTAATGCTATTGGTGTGCCGTGTGTTGCGTAGGAAAATTGGCGTGGCGCTGAAATGGGATTTTGACCGCAACTGTAACCGTCAGATGCTTTCCTTTGGATGGAAAACCGAACTTAGCAGTCTTTTGCAGTTTTTCAATTATAGGCTTACTTATTATATGCTAGACTACATCATCGGTCGCGGTTCCGTGGGCGTTTTCTCTATTGGGGTTACGGCTGCGGAGGCAATATGGATTGTAAGCCGTAGTATGTCTATGGTGCAGTTTTCCAATGTGTTAAAGCAAGGCGATACGCAGCAGTCGAGACGTGAGACTATGACATTGGCATTGACCAGCCTTGGTGTGTCGGCCTTGTGCGTTGGAGCTGTTCTGTTGGTGCCACAATCCGTTTTCCAGTGGGTATTCGGTTCCGAATTTGGTGGGGTGAAACAAGTTTTACTGTTGCTTGCACCGGGAATTCTTGCTATTGCATTCTCTAATGTCATCGGTAACTATTTTTCCGCAATCCGTAATCTGAACATATTGATTATAAAGTCGGCGGCAGGATTGGTCGTAACATTCGCGCTAGCATTCTGGCTTATTCCAGCAATGGATATTAGCGGAGCTTGCATAGTTAACTCATGTTCGTATCTGGTTTCGTCTATAGTGCTGGTCGTTTTTTTTGCAAAGCATAAAGGAAAGTTGAAAGGCGAAACCCACAATGAAGTAAAAGTTGACAATGAATAATCGTAAATCTAAAATCGTCAATCGAAATTCCCTTTATCTTGGTACATTCGCAATAATCACATAAATATTGTTTACAAACATATTTACTGCGATTGCGAGCAAAATAACGCCGAAAAATTTTCGGATGATGAAAATAAGGTTTGCGCCGAGCAGATTTTTAACCTTGTCGAGCAGACGGATTACAAAATAGTCGAGTATTATGTTCAGAAGCAGACCGATGAGGATGTTCACTACTGCGTATTCAGCGCGAAGCGAAAGCAGAGCTGTCAGTGCGCCGGGACCGGCTATGAGCGGAAACGCCACGGGGACAATGCTTGCACCGCTTCCAATATTTTCGTTCTTGATGATTTCGCGACCAAGTATCATTTCCACCGCCAGAACGAACAATACGAATGCTCCCGCTACAGCAAAGGATGCCGTATCGATGCCGAAAAGATTCAGCAAGGCATCGCCGGCGAAGAAAAACAAAAGGAAAAGACCGAGTGCTGTAAGACATGCTTGCAAGCCCTTTATCGGTTTTCCTTGTTCTTTCAGACTCAAGAAAATAGGTATCGAACCTAAAATGTCGATGATTGCAAACATTACAATGAAGGAACTGAATACCTCTATAAAATCAAATTGTCCGAAAAACTGTCCGATAAATTCCATGGTTAATTGATGTAGAGTTTGGTTTTATCGTTTCAAATCACGGCGATTCTTGCCAATATACATGAAATATAGCGCCAAGTCAAATGATACCAAAGCAGCATTGAAGACATAAAGCCATATTACTATGTCGTTGCTGTACAGTGACTTATGAATAATGCCGAAAATGTACCCCAATATTATCAGTGACATAAATAGTGGACTTTTGCCAATTACCATTTTGGTGCGCAACGACTTTGCGATTGAAACAGGCCAGCTTACTGCAAAACATAGCAGAAAAAGTACTTCCCAAATGCTGAAATTTGCCATAGTTTAATTAATTTTTTATTCTTTATATAACATTGTTTTTACAAATATAATGATAATGTGGTCCGAATCGTTTGAAGGCAGCTTCTTCAAGTTCTTCTTGAAACTTAGGATTGGCGATTGAAATTATTAGTTTCGCCCTTTCCTGAAGCGAGCGTCCGTAGAGGTTTACTGCTCCGTATTCGGTTATGAACCAGTGTATATGGTTTCGTGTGGTAACTGCGCCCGAGCCGAGGTCGAGGGCGGGAACAATCTTGCTGATTCCCTTGCGAGTGGTTGTCGGCATTGCAATGATTGCTTTTCCGCCTTTGGCACGGGTAGAACCGTACACAAAGTCAATCTGTCCGCCGACGCCCGAATATATCTTGTCGCCAAGCGAATCTGCGCATACCTGTCCCGACAAGTCAACCTGAATGGCCGAATTTATTGATGTCATTTTCGGTTGCTGCGCTATGATGAATGGGTCGTTGGTGTACTCAACATCTTTCATAAGTACCTGTGGATTGCTGTCGATGAAGTTGTATATTTTTTGAGAACCCATTACGAATGTCGAAACAATTTTGCCCTTGTCGAGTCGCTTTTTTGCACCGGTGATTATGCCTTTCTTTATCAGTGGAAGTATTCCATCGGAGAACATTTCGGTGTGGATGCCAATGTCCTTGTGGTTGCCGAGGCACGAAAGTATTGCGTTTGGAATGGAGCCGATACCCATTTGCAGACAAGCGCCGTCTTCAATCAGTTCGGCGCAGTAGCGACCAATTGTGCGTTCTATTTCGGTTGGCTTTGCGAATTCGACTGTGATTAGAGGGCTGTCGTCTTCCACAAAATAGTCAATATTGCTTATATGTATCTGCGAATCACCAAGCGAGCGTGGCACATTCTTGTTTACTACTGCGATGGTAAACTCTGCGGTTTCGATTGCAGCAAGTGTAGCATCTACCGATGTGCCGAGTGAAACGTATCCGAACTTGTCGGGTGGACAGACCTGAATCATCGCAACATTGCACTTGATGTACTTTTCGCGGTAAAGTTTTGATGTCTCGCCAAGAAAGACTGGAATATAGTCGGCAAGACCTTTCTGTACGCTTTCTCTGACATTTGCACCAACAAAAAATGCATTGTGTTGGAAAATGCCTTCAAATTCTGGATTGACATACGGTGCGGCACCTTCGGTATGAAGGTGATGGATATAAACATTTTTCAGTTCCCCGTTGCGTCCTCTGTCGCACAATGCTTTTATCAGGCACTGCGGTACATTCGACACCGAACTAATATGGATGTGATCCCCCGATTTTATCACCTTTACGGCTTCTTCCGCTGTCACTGCACTATAACTTTTCTTCTTCATTAGAACATAATTTTAATCATACATATATTTTGCAGCGGCCGGAATACAGCACATTTATGGTTTCTATACTTTTATCACCACGCCCTTAATCCCGAAGGCTGCGATTATGGAAAACAGGCAGGTCTTCTGGCTCGTTCAAGCTTTCCGCGTCTTCCCGGACAATGCCAGTGACTTGGTGCGAAAAGCCGTTCCCTGAACTTACAGCTACGGGTATAGCTCTTGATTTTCACAAGATTCCCTATTAATTCCTCGGAAACCTGAATCCGCCGCAAAAGTAGTGTATATTTTTTGTTTTTTATGCAAAAAAATGCTGTTTTGTTTTTGTTCGGGATTTTGCTAACTTTGCAACTTTTTACCGCAAAGATTTATATAATGAATATTGTTCTTATTGGATACGGAAAGATGGGCAAGGAGATTGAGCGCGTGGCTATTGAACACGGACACAGAATCTCCGAAATCTTTGATATTGACCGCGATATATGCTCCTGCGGAAATATTGCATCACTTGGCGATGTTGCTATCGAGTTTTCTACTCCCAAGACGGCTGAGCAAAATGTGATGGCTTGTGTGAAAGGTGGTCTGCGCGTGGTGTCTGGGACTACTGGCTGGACTTTCGATGCTTCCACGATGGAAAAGTTGTGCCGTGAAAATTCGTCGGCTTTCTTTTATTCGTCTAACTATAGCATTGGCATGAACATCTTTATGGCAGTTAACCGTATGCTTGCACAGAAGTTGGCGGCTTATCCGCAGTACTCGGCTCACATCGAGGAAACTCACCATATTCACAAACTCGACAAGCCTAGCGGAACGGCTATAACGCTTGCAAAAGGTATTATCGAAAACAATCCGCGTTATTCGGATTGGAAACTTGATGAAGGATCAGACAATATTCTTGAAATAGATTCGTTTAGGGAAGGTGAGGTCTTCGGTGACCATAGCGTGTTGTGGTCGAGCGAGTACGATGACATCACAATTGCACACTCGGCAAAAAGCCGTTGCGGATTGGCAAACGGAGCGGTGCTAGCTGCCGAATTCCTTGTAGGAAAATGTGGTATGTTTACAATGAATGATTTACTTGGATTATAAGAAATATGCTATTCAAAAAGAAAAACGAAACTGAAAATACGGCTGTAAACAAGCCAAATGAACCGAAAAAGGGGTGGAACCTTAAAATTGGAAAATGCGAAAAGTTCATCGAGATGCCATCGCGTCGCAATTGGATATGGTTTGCTTGTTGGACAATCTTCTACATCGGATGGGTGATTTGGCTCGGAAACTACTGGTTTTTGCTCGGCGAACTGCTGATAATCGACATTTATATTACCAAGTTTGTCCGTTGGGCGTTCTGGAAGCCGAAAAATCCAGAAAATTGCACGAAGGTAAAACGCAAAACCCTCGAATGGGTTGATGCATTGATTTTTGCTGTAATTGCTGCATCCTTCATCAGGATTTTCTTCTTCGAGGCGTTTACAATTCCGACATCGTCTATGGAAAAGACCTTGCGCGTGGGAGACTACCTTTTCGTCAGCAAGACAGCATACGGACCGCGTGTGCCTATGACGCCGATTTCGTTCCCGTTTGTGCATCACACTTTGCCATTTACCCAAAGTACGCCATCTTATGTGACTTGGATTCAGAACGAATACCGCCGTATGACTGGCTGGGGCGACATCAAGCGTGACGACATGGTGGTTTTCAACTATCCGACTGGCGATACCGTGGTTTTGCAGATTCCTGCTCAGGACTACTACGACATTATCAGGATTACTCAGTTCCGTATGGCCGATTTCGACCGTCAGTATTCGACCATGATGAACAAGAAGATTGTGGTTGGCAATGTTTCGCAGAAAACAAACGACTATTACATGAATCTCGCCTATTCGCTTTTCAATCCTGCAGTAAATGTGGCTCATACCAATTCGTTTGTTAACGAAGCATCGACAAAGCTGCGCGAAAACGAAACCAAATTGGCGAAGGAGAATCCTGCAATTTCAGATGATGAAAAATACTATCGTCTTGCACGTCAGATTGTTCGCGATATGTACGATTTGACCGTTCGTCCTGTTGACAAGCGCGAAAACTACATTAAGCGTTGTGTGGCAATTGCCGGCGATACATTGGAAGTGCGTGACGGTGAGGTCTTTGTAAACGGAAAGCCACAGAAAGATATTCCATCAAAGCAGTTCAATTATCGCATTGCCATAAATACCGCCAACATTCCCGAAAAGGTGTTGCGAAAGAATGAAATAAATTCATCCGACATTTACGATTTGCGTACCGACAGTATCAACTACAAGATAGTTCCGCTTACTGCCGAAAACTACGAGAAGTTCAAAACAATGTCGTTTGTAGAGTCGATTACAAAGAATACAGTTGCAAAGGGATTTACTGGCGATGACAGTTTCCGAATTTTCCCTCACAATGAGAAATTTCCATGGAATGTTGACTGGTTTGGTCCGCTGTATATTCCGAAGGCTGGCGATAAGATTCAGCTTACCGAAGAAAACCTTATCCTTTATGGTCGAGCAATCGGTTACTACGAGGGAAATACTCTTGAGGTTAAGGACGGCAAGGCGTACATAAATGGTCAGCCAGCTACCGAATATACCTTTAAGATGAACTATTACTGGATGATGGGTGACAACCGACACAATTCTGCCGACTCGCGCTATTGGGGCTTTGTTCCCGAAGATCACATAGTGGGCAAGGCATGGCTCATCTGGTTGTCGATGGACAAGGAATATGGAGGAATACGCTGGAACAGAATAGGAAAGATTGTTCACAATGAAGACTAAGAGGATATTTGTTGCGGTGTTGCTGCTTGCCGTTATTGGTGGGGGAGTGGCATTTTATATGATGTTCGGATTCTACAGCGTGAAGGCATCCGATGGAAGCGAAAGCCATGTCTTTGTGCGCAAGACAAGTTCTTTTGATGTTGGAGATGTCGTTGCTTATAGGTATCCTTTGGAATATGACACTAAATTGTCATCGCGCGATGTGTATGTGTCGCGGGTGGTTGGTGTTGCTGGTGATGTAATGATGATCGATGACGGTGTGCTTTATCGTAACAACAAGCAAGTTGATGAAAATTATGATACATATCATTGTTTCCGAGCATCAGTCGATTCTGCTAAGGTTGATTTTAGTGCTGTCCTGTCGAAGTATGATGTGAGAATTGGCGCCTTGTTTAATGATGGCAAGGCGTGCGAGTTTGTTTGCACCGATGCTGAGTTCGAGAAGATTCAAAATGCAGAAAAGTCCTTTTTGGCATGTCGCAAGATTGTTGACCGTGATGATTGGAAGGATGTTGATGTTTTCCCATCGAGTGCATTTTTGGCATGGAACAAGGACAATTTCGGACCGATATACTTGCCTGTTGCTGGCGACACTTTGAATTTATCGCCGAGGCTTGCACCTATATATAAAAATATAATAAGTCTTTTTGAGGGAAACGATTTCCAGTCCGACACCTACCATGTGCGCGTTAACCAGCAGGAAACAAACGAATACATCGCCAAGAAAAACTATTGCTTCATCCTCAACGACGACCGCACAGACAAGCGAGATTCGCGAATTTACGGACCAATACCGCAGGAATATATCATAGGAAAGGTCTGGTAGGATATGGATACGCTACTTTCCACCGCATATTTTCCCAATGTTCAGTATATGAGCAAGTTCCTTGCAGGAAAGGTTGCCATCGAGAAATATGAAACCTATCCAAAGCAGACATACAGGAATCGTTGCAACATACTGAGCGCAAATGGTGTATTGCCTTTGTCGGTCCCAGTGCAGAAGAACTTTCACACGCTCACGAAGGACATTCGTATCGACTATTCGGAAATGTGGCAGCGCAACCATTATACCGCGTTGAAGTCCGCATATCGCAATTCACCTTACTACGACTACTATTTTTATAAGATTGAGCGTTTTTTTGAACAAAAGGAAACATTCCTTGTCGATTTGAATGCAAAAATCCTTGATGCACTATTTTCGATGTTAAAGATTGATGCCGATTGGTCGTTTACAACCGACTATGTTTCTGCACCTACTGGATTTTGCGATATGCGTGACAGTATAAGTCCCAAGCCATCAAGGAATAAGCCTGATGATGCATTTGTTCCCAAGCCCTACATCCAAGTCTTCGCCGATAGGTTCGACTTTGTTCCAAACCTTAGTATTCTCGACTTGATTTTCAATGTGGGACCCGAAAGCAAGGAATATCTTGAGTGTTGTGTAGAATTAAATCTCTAAATTTTTTCAGATGTTAAGCTTTATTACATGGAATGTCAGTCCTGAAATATTCACTGCAGGTGGATTTTCGCTTCGATACTATAGTGCTTTTTTTGCTATTGGGTTTGTATTGGCGTATTTTGTAATAAAGCATTACTACAAGCGGGAAAATATTCCGCAGAAAGAACTTGACCGCCTTACGGTTTTTGTCGTGCTCGGCGGAATTCTGGGAGCGCGTATCGGACATTGTGTTTTTTACGAGCCGTCTTATTTTCTCACTCGTGAGCATTGGATGGAAATGATATTGCCATTTTCGTTTAGTCCGTTTCGCTTTACGGGTTATCAGGGACTTGCTAGCCATGGCGGTGCTATTGGTGTCCTGTTGGCGGTTTTTATTTTCAAGTTTAAGTCGCAGCAAGCTGGTTTTCTGGCAATATTGGACAAGATTGTGATTCCTACAGGTTTTGTAGGTGCTTTGATTCGTTTCGGCAACCTTATGAATTCTGAGATCTACGGGTATCCAACCGACTTGCCTTGGGGATTTCTCTTTGTCCGAAATGGCGAAACTTTGCCATGTCATCCTACGCAGATTTACGAGGCCATTTGCTACATTGTTGTGTCGGTAGTGCTGATTTTGCTTTATCGTAAGCCAAAATATGCTCGTATGCACGGACTTATGCTTGGAGTGTTCCTGATAATGGTATTCTCGGCGCGGTTTTTTATCGAGTTCTTGAAGCAAAATCAGGAATCGTTTGAGCAGGGCATGGCGCTGAACATGGGACAGATATTGAGTATTCCTGCTGTAATTGGTGGAATAGGGTTGGTGATATATGCATTTAGAAAGAAATAAATTGGTTAACAATGAAATATAACTTCGATGAGGTGTTCCCGCGTAAGGGAAGTGCGAGTGTGAAGCACGATTTAATGAAACCGTTTTTCGGAACTGATGACCTTTTGCCGATGTGGGTTGCCGATATGGATTTCAAAGCACCCGAATGTGTGCTTGATGCAATCAGGAAGCGTTGCGACCAAGGATTTTTAGGCTATACATTTGGCGATGAATCGTATTTTGGCGCTGTAATCGATTGGCTGTTCAGGCATTATTCTGTCCAGGCAAAAAGAAACGAACTGCATTATATTCCCGGAATCGTTGTCGGAATAGCATTTTGCATTCAGGCCTTTACAAAGCCGGGAGACAGGATTCTGGTCAATACGCCGGTGTATCCGCCGTTTGTGAACTTGCCAGTAAACAATGCTCGTGAACTTGTTACCAATAAGTTGAAGCTTGTGAATGGTCGTTTCGAGATTGATTTCGATGACCTTGAACAAAAGGCAAAAGGATGCAAGATGATGTTGCTTTCCAATCCTCATAATCCGGGCGGAACAGTTTGGTCGAAGGCGGATTTGCAACGGGTTGCTGAAATTTGCAAGCGCAATGGTGTTCTTGTGATTTCCGATGAGATTCATGCCGATTTGACCTTGCCAAACTACAAGCATACATCATTCTCAACGGTTTCTGATGATGCGCATTGCAACAGCATAACTTTTATTGCGCCAAGCAAGACCTTTAACATTGCTGGCTTATCGAGTTCTGTGGCTTACATTCCCGAAAAGTCAATTCGTGACACATATTTCGAGTATCTTGAGGCATCGGAGTTTGCAAATGGTAATATCTTTGCCTATATTGGTGCTGAAGCGGCATTTAGGTATGGCGAGGAATGGCTTGCCCATTTGAAGGACTATCTTGTTGAAAACATTGCTTTTGCCGATGAGTTCATAAAGAAAAATATGCCATTGGTAAAGGCGGTTTTGCCCGAGGCATCATACTTGCTCTGGCTTGATTTTAACGGACTTGGATTGTTGCATGAGGAATTGCAGGATAGGCTTATAAACAAGGCAAAAGTTGCACTTAACAGCGGACTTACCTTTGGCGGCAACGATTATGCTGGATTTTTCCGTATGAACATTGGTTGTCCGAGGTCCATTCTGAAAGAGGCTTTGGAAAGGATTGCTATGGCGTTTGACGATGTGCGTTAGTGATTTTATTAACCTCGGAGAGGTTACATATATAGAGAAAGAATATCGGTGTTTCACGGTGCTGGCGCATGTTTTTGCAGCTTTGCAATGCAAAAACTGTGACAGCGCACAATTTAGCGGACAATAATTCTTAGCGTTCCTTTTTCTTTGTAAACGCTACTGAGTCACCCCACGCATTGTACAATATTTTGTGATTTATCGACTTCATCCGCAGGTCAAGGCACGATGAACATTGGTCGGGCTTGTCGCTTACGCATGCCTTGTCGGGATAAATGAGGTAGTCCTCGCGGTATTCGTTGGGGGTTAGGTTTGGCATTATGACATTAGCTCCAGCCATTATCGCCTTCTCGCGACCAAGCGGGTCGATGGTTTGGTTTGCCGTGGCAGCCACCATGTTTATTTCGGGCATCATCAGGCGGAGCGTGGCAATCATTTTTAGTGTCAGGTTCATTCTGTCTATAGCCGTTGGAATCTGGTCGGCATATTTGTACAGAGGAGTGTCGGGGTGAGGGATGAACGGACCCATGCCCACCATAGCCACATCTTTCTGCCTGAAGAAGATAAGGTCATCAGCAAGTATGTCTATGGTTTGGAATGGTAATCCTACCATTACGCCAGTTCCCGTTTGGTAGCCGATTGAAATCAACGAATCGATGCATGCTAGTCGCTTGTGAAAGTCGTGGCGATCATTGTGCGGATGAATCTTGTAGTACAGTTCCTCGTTTGACGATTCTATTCTAAGCAGGTAGCGATGTGCGCCCGCCTCAAACCATTGTCGGTAAACTTCATCGGTCTGTTCGCCAAGCGAAAGTGTTATGCCAAGAGAACCTCCATCTATTTCCTTTATGCGCTTAATGATGCGGGTTATGGTCTCAATGAATTCCTTGTCGCTTCGTTCTCCACTTTGTATTGCAACGGAACCATAACCAAGCTTGTGCGATAGTTTTGCACATTCAATTACTTCATCTTCCGAAAGTGTATAGCGTTCGATGTTTTGGTTGTTGCTTCTAACACCGCAATATAGGCACGATTTCTTGCAGCGGTTGCTATATTCGATTAGTCCACGCAGGTGAACATAATTGTCGAGAACCGAAAATTTTACTTCCTGCGCCTTGCGGAAAAGCATCTGCATTTCCTCTCCAGTGGTTGAAAGAAGTTGTATAATGTCGTCTTTTTCAAGATATTGCTTTGTAAGTATTTCGTTTATGTTCATATTGCTTGTTTTACTTTGTGTTGTATTGATTCAGATAGTAATCTGCTTTTTCCTTGTTTCCTTTTTCTTTGAAATAATTGTATAGTGTCGCAGCTATGTTTTTGTTGCCCTTGAACTTGTCGTAGGCTATTTCCCAGTTTTCGATGGCATTAATGGTATCTCCTGCCATCATATAGTAGTTGCCAAGGTCAACGTAGGGCAAATCCTTGTCGGGGAAATGCTTGACTTCCTGCTTGCCAAGATGGATTCCGAGTGCGTAATCTTTTGTCGTTTCAACGAATTTGCTCAATTCGGGAACTACATGTTGGAAGTTTTCATCGCGCAGGCTATCGATGCAAAGTTTATAATATTCAGTGGCTTTAGTGTTTTCTCCCAATTCAAAGTACGACTTCCCGATGAAGAAATATGTAAGGTCGTAAAATTTACTGTCGTATATGGTTGCTGTATCGTATCTTTCAAGGTTTGCAATGGCTTCGCGGTGCTTGCCTTTCATTGATTTTGCCATTCCGAGGAAATAGTAGCTGTTGTTGAGCGTGCTGTCGTATTTCAGCGCCTTTTCGAACATAATTTCCGAATTGTCATAATCCTGATATACAATTTGTTTAAGGTAGGCAAGATTGTACCATGCATTTCCGTAGGTGGAATCTATTGCAAGTGCCTGTCGGTAAAGATTTTCTGACTTTTTTATGTCCTTGAGGCATTTTTCCTGTGCTGGAGTTCCTGCAACAGATGGCAACTTATCGTATGCGTTTCGACTTAACAAATTGGCGTACAATACATTTGCTTTGGCGCTCTCGGCTGAATATTCAATGTCGTGGGCAAAAAGTGTTTCGCGATCTTTCCAGTCGTGGTTGCGGTTTATGGCGATAACTGCGTTGGGAATTACTATGATTGCCGTCATAATGCAGACTGCAAGTTTTTTACCTTTGCTAACGCTTTTTTCTGACTTGGAAATCAATATGATGATGTAGCCAATTGCAATTGCAAAGCCTATGCTTGGAGCGAAAAGCATTCTTTCTCCGATGATCCCTGTGAATGGGAAAAACAGGTTGGAAAACGGAAATATTCCGATTAGGTAGAAAAGTATTCCGAATGAAATCAAGTTGCGTCTGTTGAACAGCCAAATGGCAACGACAATGAGTGCAATATGTACGATTATGGAAATTATTGCAATTGGATTTTCAAGCCCGACATCTGGAATAAGGCTGTATCCGTAGTAATAGCGCAAAGGGTAGGGAACGAACAATAGTTTCAGGTAGAAAGCAAGGCTGTACATTGCAATTGCGAACCTGCTTGATGATGATTCTTCCGTGAAAATCGGGTTTTGCCATTTCGACATTACCGCGTTGCTTTTTGGAAGTATCAAATCGGGAATGTAGTAGGCTATTGCTATTGTGGCTGTGGCAATTATCAGTATTAGAGCGAAAGGAAGAATGACTTTTATCTTTTGCCACGACCTGTTGATTTTCCAGTTCGGTGTCGCTGCGATCTCATTGTTTTCTGAAAGAGAGACAAGAAGCATGATTGTCGCAACTATTAATGCCCAATAGTTCCAAATCACTATCAATAGAACCGCCAGAACCCATAATATTATGTTGCGCTTAATTGATGGATTTGGTGTGCGCTTGTGCTTTACAATGCCGATTGTTATGCATGACAATGTGAATAAAATGAACAATGTCCTAAGCACTATGCCATTGAGGAATGCCGGAGTATAGCCCAATTTCCAGTTGATTATCACTCTAGCCGTTAGTAATGCCAAAACCAAGCAGCCGAATGTTGCAAGGAAAATGTTTCGCTTGAAATATGTTGCGATTTTTTTGCCTGAATTTGAAAAAGATGGGATTTTAATGTCGGTGCGGAAGAATATGATTGCCAATGGAGTGATGGCGAGGAAAACTATTGCCGATTCCTTGGTGAGAAAGCCGATTCCTAGAAGGATTATTGCAAAGATTATGTCGATGATTTTGCGTTTGTCGTAGTAGCGCAAAGCCAGCAGTGCAGATGACAGGCAGAAAATGAGGCAAAGTATTTCTTCTCTGTTCTTTAGGCTTAGTATCACCTCTGAATGTATGGCGTGTGCCATGAATATGGCAGTGACTACTATGGAAATCAGTAGGGTTGTTGATGAAAACTTGGTTTCCAGAAGTTTGCGAAGGAAGAAAAACAGGATTATGCAAGCTATAATGTAGTAGATTACATTGAAGAAATGTCCGATTGCCGTTGATTCTCCAAATATTTGGTATTCAATTGCGTATATTGCAATTGTGACAGGACGATAGCCGAACATTACACCACCGCTGTTGTTGTAGCGTGATGCAAAAATTTCGGGGATTCCCTTTATGCCTTGTTTTACAAGTTCATGGTTTTCGCAGACATAGTCGTCATCAAGGTTGTAGTCGTTTTGTAGCGAACCGCCGTATAGCAGGAATCCTGCAACGCATATTGCAGCTATTACCCAGATTGTTATTTTGCGGTTGTTCGGCTGTTTCATTTTTGTTTGTTAAAAGTCTTCTACATCAAGCAGTTTGTTCATTACGGCGTATATTGTCAGACCGGCGATACTGTTGATTCCCAACTTGTGCGAAATGTTCTTGCGGTGCGAAATTACCGTGTGAATCGATATGTTGAATTCATCGGCAATCTCCTTGTTTGTCTTGCCTTTGGCTACGGCTGTCAGTATTTCGCACTCGCGGGTTGAGAGTTCGTTGCTGTTGTCGTCCTGCTCCTTGTCTGATGTGGTTTTCAGTGCCGACAGCAGTTTCTTTTCTATCTGTTCCTGCGTGCAGAACATACCGATGCAACTATCGTAGTTGCGCAAAGTTTCTTCATTGTAAGCCAGATAGCAGATGGCAACGATAGCGACATTGTCTTTTGCCGTGATAATGTTTCGCGGGTCGTTGGAGTCGCCTATGTTCAGCACCGTTGGGTTTATCAGTATTATGTCTGGATTTCCATTCAGGTTTTCTGAGTAGTCCTGTATGGATTTGAATATTTTCGTGACATGGAAGTTTCCACCGTATTCTACGAGCTGTTTCAGTCCTGCCGAAACTATTTCAGATGGTTCTATTATTGTTACCTTGTGTTTTGCGCTCATGTTATTCGAATTTGGAAACCAATGGAATCAAAATCTTGTTTTCTATTATGGAATGCTTGTTCAGGTCGTCCTCGATTTTGAAGATTTCGTTGAGAACATTTATGCGTGATTGTTGCGATGCGCTTTCCGGCAAGTATTTTATCACAATGTTCTTAAGGTCTTGGAGCTTTTCCTCGATATTGCTGTGGTTCTCCTCGAAGTCCTTTATCCTGTAGCTGTTGGCATTCTTTTGCTCGCTGTCGCTTAGCGACAAAATGTAAGGGAATACGGTGTTTTCTTCGTAGTCGAGGTGCTTCTTGATTTCTTCATCATAGTCATCGTAGAACTTGTTGAGCATTCGTTTGCTTGTGCCATCGCACGAATCCAGCATGGTATGAATGTTTGAATGCAGGTTTGGGAAGAAACTTTCCGTCCAGTATTTGTGCGTGCGCTGCAGGTAGCCGATGATTTCTGGAATGTCCTCCCTTGTCAGGTTTTCGATGTCTGGGACAAAAGTTTCTACAGCATAGACCTTGCAAATCTTCAGGAAAAGTTCGGTCGACAGGTTGTTCCTGTGGCATATTTCGTTGATGCTGGCTTCGCCGAATCCCAACTTTATGTTAAGCCTTTCTATTATAGATAGCAGTGAACTGCTGGTTATTATTTCCGACATTTTTGTCTTTGCCGAGAATGTCGGTGCATTGATTTTGTTGTCCATTGTCGTTTTTTGTTTGCTTTGCAAAGATAATAAATTAATGAACAATGGATAATTGATAATGGACAATTGAATCATCAAATTGTTGAATTTTTAAATCTTTGAATTTTCAAATCATCAAATCTTTTCTTACTTTTGCATCAGTTTTGAATTTGAATTATGCTAAATAAATAAAGTTATGGCAGAATATGATGAAACTCAGAATGTTGCCGATGAGTTCAACGAGTTCAAGGAACCGGAACTGTCGGAAAAGAAAGAGTTTAAATGCAAGAATTGCGGTGCTTCGCTGGTTTTTGAGCCGGGAACCACATCGATGAAATGTCCTTACTGCGGTGCAGAAAACGAAATTGAGATAAGCGAGGAGGCAATAGAGGAACTTGACCTCGATGAGTATCTTGCAAAGTTGGAGTCGGGTGGAGAAACTGGTGATGGAAACAAATTGGAGGAAGTTTCGACAGTTGCTTGTAGTTCGTGCGGCGCTGTGGTTACCCTCGATGCAAACATAGTTTCTGATGAATGTCCGTTCTGTGGAACAAAATTGGTTGTCGCCAACGAATCGACCAAAAAGATGATAAAGCCGAAGTCGGTGCTTCCGTTCAAGGTGAAGGACTCAGAGGCCTTGCAGGCTTACCGCAAGTGGATAAAGGGTTTGTGGTTTGCCCCGCCAAAACTGAAAAAGTACGCTACGCAGTGCGAAAAGATTGCCGGCATGTATATGCCGTACTGGACCTACGATGCTCAGACCGAATCGGACTACCGCGGTTTGCGTGGTGATGACTATACCGACACAGTTACTGTAACGGTTAACGGCAAGACAGAAACCCGTACCGTTGTAAAGACGCGCTGGACGCCAGTTTCGGGACATATCGGACTGTTCTTCGATGATGTGCTTATTCCTGCATCAAAGACATTGGAACGCAAGAAGATGGATGAACTTGAGCCATGGGATTTGGAACAGCTTGTGCCTTACGAGGAAAAATTCTTGTCGGGATTCCGTACTGAAACTTATCAGGTAGGACTGAAGGACGGATACGAGGATGCAAAAGGAATAATGGAACAAGGAATCAGAGAAGAGGTTCGCCGCGATATTGGTGGTGATCACCAGAAGATTACAAGCTTGAGCATACAGTTCTCCGATACCACTTTCAAGCATACTTTGTTGCCAATTTGGATTAGTGCATATCGTTTCAATGCCAAAGTTTACCGCTTTATCGTCAATGGCCGTACAGGAAAGGTTGCTGGCGACCGTCCGTGGTGCTGGTGGAAGATTACACTTTTCGTACTGGCAATAATCGCTGTGCTTGTTGGAATTTTCTATATTTATCAATATTTTGAATCGTAATAATAAAGGTGTCATTCCACAACCTTCAGCTCACGCAGCGAAGCAAGTAAAGCAGAACGAACAGGCGTAGGAACGAGCCTTGTGAGTTCGCTTGTGCGGAATCTCCACTATGATTGTATTTTGAATTGTAAATTGTAATTAAAATTAAATATCATGAAAGGAAAAATCAGTATTTTGATTGTAACTGCTGCATTGTTTGCTTGTTCGTGCAGCAACAAGGAAGAAAAGAAAGAAGAGCCAAAGCAGGAGGTTTCCGAAATGCAGGCATTGGTAAACAATTACGCCGAGGTTGACTTGACATCGGATTTGGTAGCAGAATTGACCGACAACCAGAAGCAGATGCTTAAGAAGCTCATAGAGGTTGCCGACATTATGGAAGAAGTCTTCTGGAAGGAAGCAATTGGCGAAAAACAGGCATTTTTGTCATCTATAAAGGACGAAGATGCTCGCCGTTATGCCGAAATCAACTATGGTCCTTGGGATCGTCTCGATTGCAACAAGGCTTTCATCGAGGGTTATGGCGAAAAGCCCAAGGGTGCTTGCTTCTATCCAACCGATATGACCGATGAAGAATTCCAGGCACTTCCAGAAGAAGTTCGCAACGGCTGGTATTCGGTTATTCGTCGCAACGAGGATGGTTCGCTCAAGGAAGTTCCTTATCACGAGGAATATCCCGAATTGCTCAAGGCTGCCGATTTGCTAGATGAGGCTGCAGAACTTGCCGAGGACGAAGGTTTCAAGAATTATTTGAAACTCCGTGCAGAGGCTTTCCGTACTGATAAGTATTTCGAGAGCGACTGTGCATGGATGGACATGAAGACCAATTTGATTGACTTTGTTGTCGGTCCTATCGAGAGCTACGAGGATGAAATCAATGGTTCTCGTGCTGCTCATTCTGGTCAGATTCTTATTAAGAACATGGAATGGACACGCAAGATTGAACATTACAATGCAATTCTCCAGACTTTGCAGTCGAATTTGCCTGTTGAACCGCAGTATAAGGCCGAAAGCGCAACCAACTCGGGCGACATGAATGTTTACGATGTTGTTTATTCTGCTGGCGACTGCAACTCTGCAAGCAAGAACATTGCTATCAACCTGCCGAATGACCCGAATGTACATGCAACAAAGGGTTCGCGTAAATTGCAGTTGAAGAATGCTATGAAGTTGAAATTCGACAAGATTCTCGTTCCTATTGCAGAAATCCTCATTGCTGATGACCAGTTGAAGAACATCGACTTCGAAAATGCTTTCTTCCAGAATGTTATGTTCCACGAAGTAGCTCACGGACTTGGTGTTAAGTTCACAATTAATCCTGATAAGAAGTCAGTTCGCGATGCTCTTGGCGATTCGTATAGCACAATCGAGGAAGCTAAGGCCGATATGCTTGGTCTTTACCTTGTTACAATGCTTCACGAAATGGGTGAAATCAAGGATCAGGATTTGATGAACAACTATGTTACCTTCCTTGCAGGAATCTTCCGTTCGGTTCGTTTTGGTGCTGCAGAGGCTCACGGAAAGGCAAACATGATGGAATTTGCATATATCAAGGAAAACGGTGGTTTCAATTTCGATGAGGCAACAGGAAAGTACTCTGTTAACCTTGAAAAGATGCAGGAAGCTGTAAAGTCGTTCGTTACAAAGGTTATCGTTCTCCAGGGCGACGGCAACAAGCCTGAGGTTGATAAGTGGATTAAGGAAAAGAGCGTTGTTACCGAAGACCTCCAGAAGAGCCTCGACAAGATTGCCGGCGCTGGCATTCCTAAGGACATTGTTTACAGACAGGGAGCAGAAGTTCTCGGTTTGTAATTTCAGATATTACCTATTAAAAATGGTGGACATTTTATGTGCCACCATTTTTTTTGTTGAGAATATATTTTAGGGAACTATATACGTGTTGGCTCATAGTTTTTTGTATTAGTCCGCTTCGTCATTCCGTAAGACAAAGCGAACAGCAAAAGAGGCGTTGCTTGTGAGCCTGTCTGTACGGAATCTCTTTTGTGTACTAATGGGAGATTCCGCATAGTCGAACATTACAACGCTCCCCGTTCCGTATCGCGTGTATGTTCTGATTTGTGGACCCTTTAGCGCACGAAGCTTGCGAGTAATGACAGAAGAGTGGCAAACATTAGTCAACTTGTATATAGTTACCTTTTTTATTGTCTGTAAACAATAAAAATGTGTTTTTTTGATTTTGTAGTCTATCAACAATAAAAATATAATCCATCTTAGCCTTCGCGATTTTCTTATAAATGGTTTTGTCGGGTAATTTGTGCTTTTTATTAATCTTTCCCCTAAATTGTTTACCTTTGCACAAAATTTCTAAAATGACATTCGGGACAACAATATGCGCTATATCGACGGCTTCGGGGGCAGGAGCAATAGGCATTGTAAGGATTAGCGGTGCCGATTCGTTCGCCATTGCGCGTAATATTGTCGTGCGCAAGTCAATTTTTGAGGCGGAAAGTCCGCGTACTATGCTTTTTACTGGCATAGTTGACGAAAAAGGCACTCTGCTCGACGAGGCGATGGTGGTGAAGTTCGCATCTCCAGCATCATTTTCGGGCGAAGATATGGTCGAGATATATTGCCATGGTTCCGAATATATTGAGCAGAAAATTCTAGCTGCGCTCACGCATTATGGTGCTGTGCTTGCTCGTCCTGGTGAGTTCACGCAGAGGGCTTTCCTTAATGGAAAGATGGACTTGTCGCAGTCGGAAGCGGTTGCCGACCTTATTTCAAGCAGTTCGGCTGAGTCGCATCGTGTGGCTATGTCGCAGCTGAAAGGTCAGGTTTCATCAAAGATTTCCGAATTGCGTGGCAGAATGCTGGAACTTACCTCGCTACTTGAACTGGAACTCGACTTTTCGGAGGAGAATGTCGAATTTGCTGACCGCACAAAATTGGTTGCACTAATTGACGAGATTTGTGCCGAAACCGATAAACTTATTCGCAGTTTCGAATATGGAAACGCAGTGAAGTCGGGCGTGCCTGTTGCTATTGTAGGTGAGCCTAATG
This sequence comes from uncultured Bacteroidia bacterium, assembly GCA_902791865.1. Taxonomy (GTDB): domain Bacteria; phylum Bacteroidota; class Bacteroidia; order Bacteroidales; family ML635J-15; genus Bact-19. The sequence continues at coordinate 92,163 of CADAXK010000005.1, read as the reverse complement.
CTGGCAAATCAACGCTTCTGAATGCCATATTGCACGAGGACAGGGCAATAGTTTCAGCTGTGGCAGGAACAACGCGCGACACGATAGAGGAGGAGTTTGTCCTTGATGGCATACGCTTCCGCTTTATCGATACGGCTGGCATCCGCAATGCCGACAACGAAGTTGAGGAACTAGGTATCCAGCGCACATATTCAAAGCTGAAGTCGGCGCGGATTGTAGTGCTAGTGCTTGATGCATCGGCAGAAAAGCGGCATAACGATGAGATTGTTACATCTATTGAAAAGGAGATTTCTGGCGAGACAAAACTTATAGTCGTGCTCAACAAGTCGGATATTTGCGATGCCGAATATGGATATGGCGATTCTCTGTTGATTTCTGCTCTCGATGGTGCGAATGTCGATGCCTTGTGCCAGAGGTTTGTGGAATATGTTTCGTCGTTAAAGTCCGAAACTGCCGATGTCGTTATTACCAATGTGCGTCATGTGGCATCGCTCACGTCAGCTCGCGATTTGCTATTGTCGGCACGGCAGGCGATAGGTGAGGGCGTTCCATCCGATTTCATTGCTCAGGATTTGCGCGAGGCAAATTATCATCTTGGCGAAATCACAGGCGCTATCAGTACCGATGAGGTGCTGGGAAGTATTTTCTCAAAGTTCTGTATTGGGAAGTAGATTATTGCTTCCTGAGAAATATGCATAAATACTGCAAAGAGGTATGTTGATCATCCATTCTTGGTCGATATATTGTTTCATTGAACAGCGAAGTCCTTTGAAATGCCTATCTGCGTAGTCTACATTAACAAATTGCGATAGCGATTTACTCTTTACATTTTCTTCCGCTTTCACTTCAACTGGGGTTATATGGTTTTCTGTCTGAACTAGAAAATCTATTTCCAATGTTGATTTTTCCTTGCTGTAATAGTAAATGTCAAGGTTTTCAATGGTTTTCAACTGTTGGAGAACATAGTTTTCGGTAAATGCGCCTTTGAATTCCACGAAAACATCATTGCTTATAAGCATTAATCTAGGGGACGCGTTTGACATTGCACCAAGCAAACCGACATCCATAAGATACAACTTGAAAGAGTCAAAGTCTTCATAGAACTTAAGTGGCATATCTGGTGATTTGCAATTATGTATCTTGTACACCAATCCTGTTTTCACCAACCATTGTATGGCAATTTCAAAGTCGCGTGCGCGACCGCCATCCTTTACTGCACCGTATATGAATTTTTTGTTTTCTTTGGCAAGTTGGGCAGGAATGCTTTGCCATACCATACGAATTCGTTCTGTTTCCTTGCCAGCATGTTTTGCAAAGTCGTTATCGTAGGTTTTGAGGATTTCGTTTTGAATCTTACGTACCTTGTTGATATCACCTTTAAGGGTGTATTGTAAAACGGCTTCGGGCATTCCTCCTACATAGTAATATTGCCTAAGACATTCCTGTAATTTAGTTTCCAAAGTTCTCATCATCTCCCAGTCGAGGTGGGAAATCGCATCAGCAAGAATTTCTTCTCCCTTAGCCCATAGGAATTCTTCAAATGACATTGGATACAGGTATAACAGGTTTACCTTGCCGACTGGATACGATTCGCCTTGCCTATGTGTGATTCCAAGCAAAGAGCCTGCTACTACGACATCTTGGTTTCTTGCTTCTTCACAGAAATATTTAAGGCTGTTTAAGCCGTTGGGAGCCTCCTGTATTTCATCCATGAATATTAGAGTTTTGCCAGCTATGATTCTTTTGCCAGTATATGCTTCCAGAGAGCCAATTATGCGTTTTATGTTTAGGTTTTGTGTAAATAGGGATTGTGCATCTGGAGAGTCTTGGAAATTAATGTATACAAGATTGTCATATTCGTTCTTTCCAAACTCCTTTAGTAACCAAGTCTTGCCAACCTGGCGTGCTCCTTCTAGTATTAGTGGTTTGTGGTCTGGGTCATTTTTCCACGCAAGAAGCAAATTATATAGTTTTCTTTTCATGCCTAAATTTGTAGTAAAATGTTTTATGTTGCAAAGATATTAATTATAAATAATATACAAAAAAAATATTCCACTTTTTCGGGGGAATATTTTGTGATTTATGCCACTTTTTCGGGGGAATATTATGCTGTTTTTGCCACTTTTTCGGGGGAATGTTTTGCAATTCTTGCCACTTTTTCGGGGGAACAAAAAAGGGCGGAATTATCCGCCCTTATCAATTTTATGTTCTAAACGATTACTTAACAATGTTCAGTTTTGAAGTTGCAACGTTTCCGTTCTTAACAATTCTTACAATGTAGTTGCCGTTAGCAACACCTGAAAGATCGATGGAAGCGTTTTCGTTTGAATTTTCGATGCTAGCAACAACCTGTCCCATCATGTTGTATACTTCGATTGTAGCGTTTTCTGCGTTTGTGAAGTTTACGATGCCGTTTGAAGGATTCGGGTACATGTTAATTCCGTTCATTGATACAGATTCAATTGCAGTTCCATCCTTTTCATGTATTCTGATTGCGAGAGCACCATAACCATAGTACCAACTTTCGCTGTTGGCATTGCGTGCGATTGATCTATGCCCAAATGTTGAGAGTTCGTTGTTCTTGCCTAAATAGAATTTGTCGTCACCTTCATTGTCATAGAACATTTTTACACTTACAAAGAGTGATTTTGACTTGTAGTTTTCATCAAAAGCATCAATTTTATATGCATCCTGGAATTGGATTGTTTGCCATGTGCCAACCATATCCTCGGTAACGCGTATTGAATTTGAAACTGCCATTGGGATGAAATCTTCGTCTCCGTTTTCATACAAGGTAACAATGAAAGATGAACCAGTTGTCGTTCCATTTGCGATAAAAAGATCAACATTCAAATCTTCTTCTGGGATGTAGAAATAATAGAAGTACTCGCCGATTTCGTCACCACTTGCAGAGCTTGTGTAGTCACACATTCCGAATTTTGCTGTTGGTTCATCGTAAGCCAACGAGTAGTTGTTATCGGTGATATAGAAGAAATCCTGTCTTGAGTTGTCGGCGATAGGATCTTCTGCACCATCGATAAATACAGAATAGTCAACAATGTATTTTCCAATTTCAATTTGTTCTGGGCTTGTAACATCGAATAAGAAAATATCTTCATTAGCAGTATAGAAATCAATAGTATCTCTTGCTCCCATTGCCATTGATGTTCCGCTCAAGGTACGATCGTAAATTACATCACCTGATGGAGATGTAACAGTGATTTTTGCTTTTGGAGTAACAGTATTGCTACCGTTGTTTATTACTTCCATATTGAAAACGATAGATCCTTGCCATTCGCTTTCTGCATTAACCCAGTTTTTACGAGGGGTTTGTCCGTAAGGATCGCTGTGCTGGTATGCTGTAGCTCTTGGATCTTCAGCATTAGAGAAGTATTGGCTCAATACTTCAGGGTCAGTATAGTCATAGTATCCGAACATGTTCATTCTTGCATTAGCAAGAGTCATGTTGTTTTGTGGTACATCGATAATCTTGATGTCATCGATCTGCCAGCCATAGTTCCATGCAATGCCATTAGTGTATATGCCATCGAGGTTCTGGTACTGGAAGCGGAGAGTAACATTTGATGCGTTACCAACTTCAGGAATCAAAACTTCAACAAGTCCGTTGACATACGATTTGTCAGGGATGTCTTGTGTGTTTACTTCGTGGTCAGTCCAAGTGGCTCCACCGTTGGTAGATGTCTTAATGATCATGAAGTCGGATGCGCTGTTTAATTCCCTGTACGATTGCATGAATGATACTTTTGGGAATTGACATGACGACAGGTCGATGTTGGAGAATGTAATACTTGCATCAGCAGCAACAGGGTTATCATAGAGGTCTGAGCCAACATCAAGCAGTGCCCAATGTCCGGGAGTTTCGCTTATCTGCTGTGGTTGTTGTGATAGACCTTCACGTCCAGAGAAGTTCATAGGGTAGAAGTAGCATCCTGAGGCAGTGAACATCTGTTCTGGGAAAGTAGCTTCGGTTACGATCTGCCAGTCGATGTCGTATCCGTCTGCTTTCGCCAGTACATATTCAGGGCAGCCTTCTTCGAAGTCGCACGACCAGATTACTGCATCTCTTTGGATGGTTTGGTTGTGTTTAACAGTGCTAGATAATCCTTGCGATGATTTCTTAGCTGTGTTCTTGTTTGGTGCAAATTGCGCCATAGTTGTGCCACATATAAGCAAGCACAATACACTAAGTAAATAAAGTCTTCTCATAAGATAATAATTTAATTATTAATAAAGTATAATATAATTAGATTACAAATGTAATTAGACTACAAATATAATACATATTTTTATATGCCGAATAGCAATATTTGATTTTTTTATTCGGGAATGATTTTTAGTATGAGTGGGCAACAAAAAAAGGGCGGAAAAATCCGCCCTTTGATTTTGTTATTGCTAGTAAATTACTTTACAATGTTCAACTTTGAAGTTGCAACGTTTCCGTTCTTTACAACTCTTACAATGTAGTTGCCATTAGCAACACCTGAAAGGTCGATAGTGGTATTTTCAGTTGCGTTTTCAACGTTAGCAACAACCTGTCCCATCATGTTGATAACTTCTATAGTAGCGTTTTCAACATTGGAGAAGTTAACGATACCGCTAGTTGGGTTCGGGTACATGATAGCGTCGTCCATAGAAACAGATTCAACAGCAGTTTCGTTTTTGGTGTGAATTCTCAATGCTACTGGTGAATATCCGTAACCGCCCCAGTCTTCTTCGCCACCTTGTTTTCCAAGTACATTGTGGTGGAAGCTCGGCAGTTTGTCTGTCGAACCGAAGTACAATCCGTCATCTGATGTATCATAGTGTGAAACTACACTTACAAGAACGGTCTTTGACTTGTAGTTGGTATCAAATGCGTCAATGTAGAAAGGATCCTGGAACTTAACAGTTGTCCATGCACCGAGCATTGCTTCGGTTGTGGTTGTAAGGTCAGAAGCAGCAACTTGTGTAAGGTCACCGTCTTCGTTGATTTCATACATCTTTATCTGGAATCTGGTCTTGTTGGCTGAGGATTGGTCATCAATGAATACATCAACTTCAATTTCATCGTCTGGAAGTGCGAAATAGTAAAGGTATTCTGCTACTTCATCGCCAGATGCTGAACCTTGGTAGTTGCACATACCGAATGATCTGTCTGGTTCGTCATAAACCATCGAGTAGTTTTTCTCAGTAATGTCAAAATAGTATTCTGCTTTGTTGTCGTCTGGAGTTGCATCTTCTGCATCATCAGCAAATACAGAGAATGTTACTATGTAGCGACCGATTTCAATTTGTTCTGCGCTTGTTACATCGAATGCGAATATATCAGCGTCCTCAGTGTAGAAATCAATAGTATCTTTGCCTGTTAATGCAGTGATTTTGCCTGCGAGGGTGCGGTCAAAAATAACATCGCCAGAAGGAGAGGTTATTTTTACATTTGCCTTCGGGGTAACAGTTTCATAGCCGTTGTTTGTCAATTCTACATTGAATACGATGTATCCGTTCCATTCGCTTTCTGCATTAACCCAGTTTGAACGAGGAGTCTGAGCGTATGGGTCATTGTTCTGATAGTAGAATTCAACAGGATCCATAGTGCCAGTATATTCAGCGAGAACTTGAGGATCTGTGTAATCTTTATAGCCCCAGAAGTTCATTCTGCCGTTTCCGATAGTAAGGTCATATTGTGGTGTTTCAACAACCTTTATATCATCAACTTGCCATCCATATCCCTGAAGACCAGCACCTTCGGCGCTTTGCTGGAAACGGATTAATACATTATCTTGTCCTGCAGCTTCCGTGATTATAACTTCCATGTTTAGAGGAGCGTAATCGTTGCTTGCAATTTCATCGTTGATTAAGTGGTCTGTCCATGTTGCACCGCCATCAATAGATACTTTAACGTGTGAGCTAACTCTGTTAAGAGGTCTGTACAATTGTTTGAAGCAAATTTTTGGGTGAGTTGAAGAGCTGAGGTCCATTGAGAACTGCATCCATGCTTCTTCTGCAACCTGACCATTTCCACCAAATTGTGCATGATCGCTTAGCAAGTCAATCATTGCCCAGTGTTCAGGAGTGTCGTTTAGTGTGTCGTTATGCCAGATAAACGGCTGGAAATATGCGCGGCCTGTTTGAAAATCTGCCAATGCTGATGGGAAAGTGGATAATGTTACAATTTTCCAGTGGTCTTTTCCGTTGGCAGCATCGTTTCCTTCTGTAAGAGTATAACCATCTGCTTCAAAGTCGCATTCCCACAATGGAGTAGCTTCATCTTTCTGCATGTTCTTTGCATGTTTTACTGGTGTTATTGCTTCACCCTTGCAGAATTTTTGGTCTGGCGTAGCCTTGATGCTAAACTGAGCCATAGATGTACCGCAAAGAAGTACACTGGCTGCTAATAATAAATAAAGTTTTTTCATCGTTTAAAATTTTTAAAATTAACAATGCGAATTTAGATGAAATTTTTCATGTGGCAAAATTTTTTTTGAGAAAATGATGCTTAATGAAGCTAAGTATTTGGTTTCTTGGGTAGATGCCTGTTACTGGCTTTGGGGACTATGCGACATCGCTAGAACAGTCGTTTCGCCGATTTGTTCGCTGGGATGTGTTGTTCGTGAATAAAAACATCAATTGTATAGCATCGTAGCAGTAGCAATGCAATTGATGATGACAACAATCTAAAATCGTAAATCCTAAATCTAAAATCGTAAATCCTAAATAATATTGTATCTTTGCAAAAAATTATTGACATGGATATTGAGCTGTTTGCAAAAGAAAAATTGTTTTATTCGCCCGAGTCGATTTTCAATTGCATATCGAAGGAAGCGAAGGATTTCTTGATTGATCATACTACTTGCAAGTCGTACAAGAAGGGCGAAATGGTCTTTGAGGAGGGAGCAAAGCCTAATGGGCTGATAAGCCTTTCGGATGGCAAAGTGAAGATATTCAAGGAAGGTGCCGGTGGTCGCGAACAGATTGTTCGCTTGTCGCGTCCATGTGGCTTTATCGGTTATCGTTCCTTGTTCGCCGGCGAAAACTACCATGCATCGGCAATGGCTATGGAGCCTTCTGTTGCTTGTACGATAGAGAAGTCGGCATTGTTCTATGTCATGAAGAATGACCCAACCCTAACATTTGCCATATTAAAGTCGTTGGCTACCGAACTCGGAGTGTCGAATATTCGTACGGTAAACCTTACGCAGAAGCATATCCGTGGCAGATTGGCCGAAGCCCTTATTCTGCTTATCGATACATACGGATTTTGCGATGACGGTGTTACTCTGAACGCTCAGTTTTCGCGCGACAATATAGCGAACCTTAGCAATATGACTACAAGCAATGCAATTCGTACGCTTTCGTCGTTTGCCGAGGAAGGTGTTATTGCTCTTGATGGTCGCAAGATAAAGGTGCTGAATTTTAATCAGCTTCAAAAGATTTCAAACAACGGTTAATATATATTAGGTGTCGAAGAAAAAAGCACAGATAGTAGAGAACCTGCTTATAACGGACATTGCCGCCGAGGGTGTGGCAATTGGTCGTCACGATAATTATGTGATTTTCGTAGCAGGGGTAATCCCAGGCGATGTGGTGAATGTGATGCTTACGCGCAAGCGCAAGAACTATTCCGAATCGAAACTTCTGGAGATTGTGGAGCCATCGCCCGATAGGATTGAACCGTTTTGCCGTTATTTTGGAGAGTGTGGCGGATGCAAGTGGCAGATGCTGCCATACGAGAAACAACTATACTATAAGCAGAAGCAGGTTAGCGACCAGTTGGCTCGAATAGGGAGGGTGGCAGATGTACCTATTAATAATATATTGGGCGCCGACAATACAATACAATATCGCAACAAATTGGAATATACATTCTGCGACCGCCGTTGGTTCGATTCTTCGGATGCAAATGTAGATAAGGAAAGCCGTGATGCAGAAGGACTTGGTTTCCACGTGCAAGGAATGTTCGACAGGGTAATAGACATTGACAAGTGCTGGTTGCAACGCGAACCGTCAAATGAAGTGAGAAATGAACTTCGCAACTTTACGCGCAGGGATGGCTACGACTACTATAATTGCCGTTCGCATGAAGGCATGATGCGAAACCTTATGGTAAGGACTTCGACGGTTGGTGAAACTATGGTTGTTGTTGTGTTTGCAAAACACGAAATGCATCTGATAGAGGATGTCATGAACCATATAGATGAGAAATTTCCAGATTTGACATCGTTGCAATATGTTGTAAATGAAAAGTTTAACGATACTATATACGATCTGGAGGTCGTTTGTTGGAAAGGTCGCGATTTCATTTACGAGGAACTCGATGGACTTAAGTTCAAGATAAATGCAAAATCGTTTTTCCAGACAAATACTGAGCAGACATTGAAGTTGTATCGCAAGGCTGTTGAATATGCAGAAGTCGGTAGCGATGATGTTGTGTATGACTTATATACAGGAACCGGTACCATTGCAAACTTTGTTGCTCGTCATTGCCGTAAGGTCGTAGGAATAGAGTCGGTGCCAGAGGCTATAGTTGATGCCCGCATAAATTCTGAGACCAACGGAATAACAAATACATCGTTCTTTGTGGGCGACATGAAGGATGTGCTTACAGAGAAGTTTATTGCCGAAAATGGTCGTCCCGACATTGTAATTCTTGACCCGCCAAGGGCTGGTGTCCACGAGAATGTGATAAATGTCATAAAGAAGGTTGCACCACGTAAGATTGTGTATGTCAGTTGCAATCCTGCAACTCAGGCGCGCGACATTTCATTATTGTCAGACATGTACAAGGTTACAGCTATACAGCCCGTGGACATGTTTCCACATACGCACCATGTGGAAAACATCGTGAAATTGATAATTGACAATTAACAATTGACAATGGATAATGGACAATTATCTGTAGCGACGTGCCATGGCGCGTCGCTACAGATTATCAATTAATTATTCATTGTCAATTTTTTGTAAACATCCGCTAGGTTTGCCAGCAGCGCACCGAATGTCTGCATTGCCTGTGCAGTTTCTTCCGAAATGCTTTTCCCCTGAAGTTTTAGTAGCAAAAGTGCGTACATCGCATCAATGCAGATTTCGATTTCGTTGTCAGAATTGCTTCTTGAAAGACGCTTGTATTCGTCGATGTTTGGTTTTGCCCAGTTGTAAAGTTCGTGATGGCGGTACTCGTTTTCGTCATTTAGAAGCGTCTGGTGAATTTTGTTTAGTACAGCAATCAAATCCTTGATTTCCTGGATATCACCGCTATGTTCAACATTTTCGTTTCTCATCTTTACGATAAGGTCGTGATACCAGTTGTGTATTTTCAATTTTTCTTTTTCGCTTACTTCAAATTTTGACACAAGCAGTTCGTCAATCTTCTGTATTTCCAGATTGTTCGCTCTCATTATGTCCATCAATTGCCTGATATACAGGATGTACTCGACAATATTTTCTTTCTTTTTCAGTTCTGCTATTATCATAATTCCCTAAATTTTTCAATGAGTCTGCGTTCTTTTTTTGTTGGGCGACCAGTCCCCGGATCTCTCTTTTCGAATGTGTTGCTTAGCATTTTCAGCCTATCGAATTCCGACTGCGGAGTTATTTCCTCGACTAATGTTTTTGCTATCGCAGCCGACACTCGGTTCTGGGAAATACCAGTTACTATAAAACTCCGGACAATCGGCGGACATTTAACATCTATTTGCTCGTTGATTTTAACAAGTCGCGATGGTTTTACCTCCGAATTGTTAATAAGTACATGTCCCTTTTTGCATTCTTCGGTAGCCAAACTTCTTGTTTTATAGATTCTTACGGTCCATAGGTATTTGTCTATCCTAATCTCGTCCATTGTGTAAAATTGTTTAAAAGAGAGTTAAAAATTTTAACGTTATTTCCTTAAAAAGCTGTAATTTCGGCAAAAATAATATTAACTGATAAAATACATTCCAAATGAGAAAACTTTTTATTGTGTTGTCCTCGATGATGTTGCTTATTTGCTTGAGTAACAGAGCGTTCTCGCAAGAGAGTTTTATGGAGGACGGTGTTTACAGCACAGACAAGATTAATCCATCAAACTTTAAGGAAAAACTTTTTGAGAAAGTCTTGATTAACAGGGTTAACGAGTATCTTGATTCACTTGGACTTGAAGGTTTCGTGCAGAATGAATTCTTTGTATCACCGGCAAAGGAACATGTTTTATACATGGTTGCCAAGCAGGATACCAAGACAGATGACTACAAGAAATATCTCGTAGATGCTGGTGGAACTGGTGTTGGAGCTGAGGTTGCGGGAAAAATCACAATCAAGGTTTCTAACGATTTCATAACTTACGACGAAGTCGCTTCTCAGCTTGTATCGCGCTGGGGTGCTGGAAAGCCTCAGAAAATACTTGCCGGACAGAAGTATTTCTTTGCAGGTGTAGGTGCGCAGGTTGCCGATAAGAAAATCTTCGTATCAATGTTCGTCGGTAACTACGCTTCAATCACTCCAATCAGAGTTGATGGAAAAAATACAGCTTCGGCATCATTGTCAGTGCCTGTGACAACAAAGAAGTACGGGCTAAAGCCATACGATGAGAAGATATGCAAGAAGGTTGCTCGCAAAATGCCTAATGTATGGGATTTGCAGTCGGGACTTTCTGTTAACGACAATGGCGAAATCGTTTTCAAGTACAACGATCTCAAGAAGTTCAAACGCTTCATGAAGGGTTCGAAGGACGGTTTGGCAGTGGATGTTGTTCAGCCGGAACAGTTTGCCTGCGGAAGCGAAAATATTGCAGATTATTCGCGCAACAATATCGGCATCATGACTAAGAGATTGTGGTCAAAGAAGTTGTACAAGAACAACATGGCTCCTGGTGAAGGCCGCAAGAACAAGGTGACAAAACTTGAAGTCGTTCTCGGTTTGTTCCCTGCAGGACTTAACCCGTCAGATGTAGAAATGAACCTTATGGTTATCAAGGAAAAGTCGGTATGTGCAAATATCCCGCGTTCCTATGTCGACAACAAGATTTATGATTTTGTTCCAAAAATTGGATTGCTTCCTGATACTATTCTCGCAAGTGGCATGAAGGAATATTCGCCCAAGGCAATAAAGGATAGACTTTCGTTCAAGATTCCGTTTGAACAAGGCAAGTCGGACTATAAGCCCGAAGATATGCGTGATGTTATTGCTGCTCTCGATGAGCCTGATTTCTTTATCGACAAGATTTTCATCCGTGCTTATTCATCACTTGAGGGTTCGATGGAAACAAATAAGAGACTCCAGCAGAAGCGTGCCGAAAGTATTGTTGATGCACTTGCAAAGAACCAGAATGCAAGCATTATCGATTCTATTGTAACTGCTCCGAACCTCAAGGATTTGCAGGATGCAGTTAGAGGTACTTCTTTCCAAAGTCTGTGCGATATGGATTTGAATTCAGCAATCAGCTATGTAAATTCCAACCAGAAGAAACTTGAACCTTATTTGAAGCAGACACGTTATGCTGATATTACAATGGATATCACTTACGACCTCCGCGATGCACTGAAGGAGCAGAAGTTTGTTCTGAAGCAGTTCAACAAGGCTGTTGAAGCAAAGCAACTCGACTTGGCATTGTCAATCCAGAAGTATATTCTGAAACAAGTTGTTGCTGGCAGATACAACGACAGAGCTGTATCAGAGATGAATATTCCAGAAGGCGCCGACTATGTAGGTCTCAACATGAACAAGGTATGGTTAACCCAATTCATTTATAGTGATCCTCTCGACGAAGACTATCGCGACAGAGTTGATGAACTCAACAAGCAGGATCTTGCAAATGCTTATGTCGATTACAATGATGTTCTTTGCGAAGTGGTTGTAAACGACCTTTCAAACGAATCGTATGTTGAAAAGCTTCAGGCAAGAATCGACAAGTTGTACAACACACCTATCAACATGGATGTAGTAGACATGCTTAACATAGAACTTCAGTATCAGGTAATGGACATCTACAAGGATTCTTGCGGATACGATCACCCGACTGTAGTAAAGTGCCTCGAAAAGATGAAGGAAATCATAAAGTTCGATAAACTTAACTGGGAAAACTCACTTAAGTTCGCTAGCATTTTCATCAATCACTCCGATTATGAGTATGCAATTCATCTGCTCGAACCATGGATTGAAGACGAAAGAGTTCCGCTGGTTTACATAAGCACTTATGTTACAGTTTGTTCAAAGGTTGAATACAAGGTTCATTCAAACAATTTTGTTAAGGCACTTGAGCGTCTGAAAAAAATGGATTCCAAGTATTTCTGCGACTTGTTCAAGTCTGATAAACTTTCAATGCAGACATTTGTCAATACCAATGCAAAGAAGGTATATTGTGAAACTTGCAGTAAATAGTTAATATTATTGAATACAAGGAGACTGTATTTTATGCAGTCTCCTTTTTTAATATATTATGAGAAAATTTTTGATATTATTACTTTGCCTTTTGCCTGTAGGTCTTGCCGCTCAGTGTGTTTTCAGCGGTAAGATTGATGGCTATTCTTTTGGCAGGCTGTATATATGCGAGCAGTTTGGCGACGATAGCAAAGTCGTGGCAACAGTAACGACAGATGCTAATGGAGAATTTATGTTTAGCTTTACAAACCAGCAGATTGGATTATATCGCATACATGCTGATACCAAAGATTATTTCGACATAATATATAGTGGCGAGAACATTAGGGTGGAAACCACTGCCCGTAATATGAAATCGTCAATGAAGGTTGTTGAATCTGCCGAGAATCAGCAGTTATATGCTTACGTAGCACAAGCAGAACTTGCAGAGTACAAGATTGGAATCCTTCGCGAGTTGGTTAAGATTTATCCTAGTGGTGATTTCCTTTCTACAGCAGAGAAGGAGTTGGGAAAAGAAAATGCATTGGTAAATTCATGTCTAGAAAAGGCTATAAAGCAGAAGAATGGAACTTTTGCTAGTCGTTATTTGTCTTACTTTAGAGAAATAAACTTAAATATCTCCGAGTCGTCGGAAAGAAAGAAGAACTTTCTTGCCAAGAATTTTCCAATGGACGACCTCGAACTTCTCAATTCCAATGCATATCATCATTTTGTTGTATCGTACTTAAAGAAATACGAACCTTCTGAATATACTAACGCTGTACGCGAAATTCTTGATTATCTTAAACCGCGAAACCAAGAAATCTTTTCCAAGATTTTTGATTATATACTTACAGGCTTTGAAACAATGGGACGCTACGAAGACCTATATCAGTTAAGCGTTGAATATGGTAATTCGTGTTCTGCCGATGGAAATCTCAAGACAAGGGTAAAAAGTTATACCGACCTGCGTATTGGAGCCAAGGCTCCTGATTTTGAGATAGAAACCATTGACGGCGAAGATGTTGTGTTGTCGCAAATGAAATCTGATTATACTTTGGTGGTATTTTGGGCTACGTGGTGTGAGAATTGCAAGGAGGAAATACCACGCATAAACGAGGCTATATCGTTGTTTAAGCGCGCAAAAGTTGACATCATTGCAATTAGTATTGACGAGGATGAAGCCGATATTCGCAAGTATGTAAAAGACAACTCTATTTCATTTAAGGTAGCATCTGACTTGCTAGGCTGGGAGGGCAAAATTGTCATGGACTATGCTGTATATGCTACGCCATCGATGTTTATTGTCGACAAGAATATGAATATAGTTTCCAAGCCGATAACAGGTGAGCAGTTGTTTAATGCTGTGGAAAGCCTGATAAAATTTTAACTTTCAACTTTTTTGTTTATGCAGATAAAAACAGCACAATATCTCATGTCAAACGATGACTTTCGCAAATGCCCTAAGCCCGATATGCCAGAATTTGCTTTCATCGGGCGTTCAAATGTCGGTAAGTCGTCGCTCATAAACATGCTTACATCCAATTCGAAGCTGGCAAAAACTTCGGCAAGTCCTGGCAAAACACAGAAAATAAATCACTTTGTGATAAATAATTCGTGGTATCTTGTCGATTTGCCTGGGTATGGCTATGCAAAGGTCTCGAAATCGCAACGCGAGGTTTTTCGTAAGATGATTGAGGGATATATTCTAAATCGTCAGAATTTAGTCAATATTTTTGTGCTAGTGGATTGCCGTCTTGAGCCACAACAGATTGATGTTGAATTTATTAATTGGCTTGGGGCAAATAGAGTTCCGTTTACAATAATTTTTACAAAATCAGACAAAATAGGAACAAATGTATTGGCATCTAAGATTGATGCATATAAGGAACATCTTCTCCAGACATGGGAGACTCTTCCTGATATACTAGTAAGTTCTGCTGTTAGCAAAATGGGGCAAGACGAGATTCTCGACTACATACAAAACATAATTAATAGCCTTGCTTGATTTTGGAAACTGTTCATAAAATAAAAAAGCACCCAAACGGGTGCTTTTTTATTTTGTTTTAGAATTTTCTAGAAGAAGCTACGATGCTTACGTGCATTTTCGCCAATGTTTACACCGAAGATAAATTCTTGAGATCCCCAGGTGTAGTTAGACAAATCGCTGAATGTTACGTCGTAGGCGTATCCGAAGTAATATTGTTTGTACTTTACACCAACGTTTGCGATAAATGAGTCACCAGGACGAACCGAAACGCCAAACCAGTAGTCTTGCTTGATGAAGAACTTGAGGTTGATGTCGAACTGTGGCAATGTCTTTTCGGTAGTCTTAATCATGACAGATGGTTCGAGTTCGAAATCTACGGTCTTTCTGTTTTTCTTGAATTCAAACTTGTAACCACCGAAAATAAAATAGTGTCTAACCATTTTGTTTTCTTTAATGTTCTGGTTCACCTTCATCTTCGACTGGAACAGATTGGCAACAGTAACACTAGCGTAGTAGTGTCTGCCAGGACCAGTACCGAAAGCATAAACACCAAACGATGCATCAGGAATTATTGTCTTTTCAATCAAATAGGTAAGCGATGGATCGTCGTACCATGTCGGATCGAAGTTTCTCTGGTCAAGTTTGTATTGGTAACATTCGGCTGACAGACCAAGTGATATATTGTCGTGCCTTGTTATCCTAAAAATGTAGGAGTATATTGCCTTGAATCCTATTTCGCTTGAAGGTCCATACTTGTCATGGAAAAGTATACCACCCAAACCCATTTGTTTATGGTATAGGGATGTGTGTCCTGATAAGGTCTGTGTTGATGGAGCTTCTTTCATTCCTACCCATTGTTTGTGTACGCCAATGACTATTGGAGCGTAATCCTTAGTACCTGCAACTGCTGGGTTTATGTAGAAATCGTTCATCATGTACTGGCTGAACAATGGTAGTTGCTGGGCGAATAATGCACTGTTACACAGGAATATTGCTATTGCAACTACAATTAACTTCTTTCTAAACTCTTTACTCATAATCTTCAATGTTTAGGGTTTTAGTCCTAGGTGCAAATTTAACTATTATTTCAATACAAACAAACATTTAATAAAAAAATGTTAAATTTTTTGTGCGCTTCCTGCGTATGTCGCTGAGTATTAGTTTAAAAAGCGCAAAATTAATTTTTAATGATTGTTGTGATGCTATTGGTTATTGCGCTTTCTATGAGGTTTTCCATGCATTCGGGAAAATCGGCGGTGACCCATATTGTGTTTTCTGTTCCGAAGAAAAGCATTAACCTTATGAAGTCCATTTCGTTGCCCTTGTCGTCGTGAGATTTGAACCTGCATCTGAATATTATTGCATCGCTATTGTCTTGCATTTTCGTATTCTTCCTTTCGAGAAGCTCAAATCCTTGTGACGCCATATACTTTTCTGTTATGGCTGCTGTGATTTTTTTGTAGTTGCGATTCCTGACTTCGTTTATCTGTATTGTAGCCAATGAGCCTGGATGTGAAATCTTTTCTGTTATTGAATCGTATACAAAATGTTTTGGCGGGATGATGCTTGCTGATATCTTCCGTAAGTTAATGCGTTGATTTGCAGTATCGTTTTGTGCGAATGCTGGTGCAGATAAAATGATTGCAGATGCAACGGCAAGGAATATTTGAAATGCTTTTTTCATTTTGCAAGGTTAATAAAAAAATGGGTATCAAGCAATACCCATACACAAAACTCTTACTCAAAAACAATCGCTGCAAAGGTATGGCTTTTATTTTAATTAACAATGGTTTGTTGAAAAAGTTTTTGCTATATATTTGGTTGTTTTGTTGCATGTGAGTGTAAGTTATTGTAAACCTGATAGATGTGCGGTAGTGTAATTCTTTTGGTTTTTCTGTGTAATTCTTTTGCACGATGTCTTTTTAGCTTGTTTGCTATTTGTACTAATTGCGTGAAAGCGCGATTCGTGCGTTTATTGTGTTAAAAAATATATAATATGTTTGTTGTAACGCGTGGCATTCCTTATTTTTGTCGCATAAAAATAATAAGGATATGATAAGAAGAATAATTTTATTGCTTTCGGCAATTCTATGTGTGTTGCCGTTTTATGTGGGGGCTCAGACAAAAACTTTAACAATTGACGATGCGGTAGTCGGAGTATGGCGCAATTTATACCCCGAAATGATTTATGGAATACAAATACGTCCCGATACAAAAACCTGTACAAAGTGGGATGGGCGTAATCTCGTAGAGTTTTCTTTTGACAAGAAAAAAACAACTACTTTGTTTGCTCTTGAAGAATTGGTTGCCGAATTAAAGAGTAACGACATTACTCCAGTGATGTCGTATCCGGATTACAAATGGCTGTCGAAGAGCGAAATGGAAATCCATGTAGGTAATTCAGTTTGTATATTCGATGTCGTAAAGAAGAAAATCAAATCGGCGGCAAGGTGCGACGATGACGTTGAGAATGCAACCTATTGTGCTGCAAATTCAAGTATTGCATATACTGTTGACAACAATCTTCTCATAAGGTCGGGCAGTAAGATTATAAAGGTAAGTGACGAAAAGGATAGCAATATCGTTTATGGTCAGACCGTTCATCGCAACGAGTTCGGTATCGACGGTGGAATTTTCTGGTCTCCAAATGGTAACTATTTGGCATTCTATCGCAAGGACAACAGCAAGGTTTCGGATTACCCGATTGTTGATGTCAACGAGCGTGTGGCAAAGTTGAAACCGGAAAAGTATTGTATGGCAGGCATGGATAGCGAGGAGGTGACTGTCGGTGTATTCGACATGAAAACGCAGAAGATAATTTATCTCGATGTTGATGGTCCCAAAGACCAGTTTCTTACTATGGTAACTTGGAGCCCCGACGAGAAGTCGATTTATGTCGGTGTGCTAAATCGCGAGCAGAACCATTTGCAGATGCGTCGCTACAATGCTACAACAGGTAAGTTTGAAAAACTTTTGTTCGAGGAGAAGAACGACCGATATGTAGAGCCTCAGCATCCGCTCACATTCTTGCCCAACGACCCCGAAAAATTCATCTATTGGTCGCGCAAGGACGGCTTCTGGCACCTATACCTATATAATATAGATGGCAAGCAGATTTCGCAGATTACAAAAGGCGAATTCGAAGTGCAGGAAATATACGGCTTTGCAAACAAAAATCAGGACTTGATTATTAACGCTAACAAGGAAACTCCTATTGATTTTACAATATACAAGGTGAACATTGCAACTGGTAATATGACTTTGATTTCGGGCAATAGCGGAAAGCATGATGCTATACTTTCCGGCGATGGCGAATATCTGGTCGATGCGTATGAATCGACAACCGTACCGCGCGAATATATCCTATACCAGACATCTACAGGGAAGGCAATCTCAACATTGCTGACGGCAGAAAATCCACTTGCCAAATACAAGATGCCAACCTTGAAGATTGGAACAATCAAGGCCGATGACGGTAAGACCGACCTGTACTATCGTCTTATTACGCCTCCGGACTTTGATCCGAACAAGAAATATCCGGCAATAGTATATGTATATGGAGGACCTCATGCCCAAATGATTACCAATTCTCGTTTCGGCGGTGCGGCAGGTTGGGACATGTATATGGCTCAGGAGGGCTATGTTATGTTCACTCTCGATAACAGAGGTTCTGCAAACCGTGGATTTGAGTTCGAAAGTTGTATACACAGGCAACTCGGTACTATTGAGACTCGCGACCAGATGACTGGTGTTGAGTTCCTTAAATCGCTTGGTTACGTAGATATGGATAGGCTTGGTGTTCACGGATGGAGCTTCGGCGGTTTTATGACTACGACTCTTATGACCGACTGCGCCGACATTTTCAAGGTCGGTGTGGCAGGCGGGCCAGTTATCGACTGGAAATACTACGAAGTAATGTACGGCGAGCGCTATATGGATACACCTCAGGAAAACCCCGAAGGTTACGAGAAGGCTAGTCTGCTCAACAAGGCCGACAAACTGAAAGGTCGTTTGATGATTATCCATGGATGCATCGATCCGGTTGTGGTTTGGCAGCACAGTTTGCAGTTCCTCAACAAGTGCATCGAAAAGAAGATCCTTGTGGATTACTTTGTATATCCCAACCACGAACACAATGTCCGTGGATTGGATAGGGTGCATCTTATGAGAACGATTACAAGATACTTCGATGATCATTTGAAATAATAAAAAAGTGTGATTTTAAGGGCTGCCGAGAATACGGTAGCCCTTTTTATTTTATATGTGTGATTGTGCTGATAATAGTGTTGTTAACAAAATTATTTGAAACACTTAATAATTTTTTTGCATTGTCAATAAAAAGTATTTTCTTTGTCTGGTTTTTTGTATAGAAGGAGATTATAGCCTTGTTGCAAAAGATTGTGGTTATAAATTTATGTATAACAGATATTTAGAAAATAATTGTAAATTAAGGATGAGCGTGCATTTAACCGAGGACGGTGCGCGTTCTCAAGAAATTTATGTCTTCGATTTTTCAGAATTGTTATGAGAAGAAGTTTTATTTTAATTTGTGTGGCATTGCTGCTATCGGCATTCGCTAATGCCCAGAATTATGAAATCGCTGTTAGCGTAGTAGGAGGAGGAACAATTATCCCCGCTGGAGATGAATACGGTATAGTAACCGTTGACTCTGGAGAGTCTCAGTCTTTCACTATCACAGCCAACGAACACAACAGATTGGTAAGTGTAATAGTTGATGGCGAAACCAATGTTACAGACGCACTTGAAAACGGCGTTTACACATTCGAAAATGTTACAGCAAACCATACAATTGCAGCAACATTTGAAGCAATCACCTATACGATTACGGCAACAGCCGGTGAAGGAGGGTCGATTACTCCATCTGGAGCGCAGACAGTAAACGAAGGAGCAGACCAGTCTTTCACAATTGCAGCCAGCGAACATTATAATTTGGTAAGCGTAATTGTTGATGGCGAAACCAATGTTACAGACGCACTTGAAAACGGCGTTTACACATTCGAAAATGTTACAGCAAACCATACTATTGCAGCAACATTTGAGGCTATCACTTATACAATTACAGCAACAGCAGGTGAAGGAGGGTCGATTACTCCATCTGGAGCGCAGACAGTAAACGAAGGAGCAGACCAGTCTTTCACAATTGCAGCCAGCGAACATTACAATTTGGTAAGCGTAATTGTTGATGGCGAAACCAATGTTACAGACGCACTTGAAAATGGTGTTTACACATTCACAAATGTTACAGCAAACCACACTATTGCAGCAACATTTGAGGCAGAAGCAATACCAACAACCTACACCATTACATTTACTATTGGTGAACACGGAACAGTAACATACAATGGTGAAGCCGTTACAACATCGGTTACTGTAAATGAAAACGCAGAACCTGCTTTCACAATCACACCAGAATCTGGTTACAGAGTAGCAAGTGCAATAATTGATGAAGATGAAGAAGGTGAAGAAGATGTAACAGATGCTATTGAAGATAATGTTTACACATTCGAGGCTGTTACTGCTAACCACACTATGCACATTACATTTGAGGAAAATACAACTCCTAACACTCATACTGTTACTCTTACAGTTGGAGAACACGGAACAATCGTAGCAACTGATGGAGATGATAACCCAGTTACAATTGAAGCTGGAGTAATTACTGTAAACCATGGCGATGACTTGTCTTTGGAAATTACACCTGAAAATGGATACAAGATTGACGAACTTGTCGTTAATGAAAATCCGTATGTCCTTGACGACGACGAGTTGCTTGGATTAGATTTGCCGTTACTCAATATCACTAGCGATATGACAGTAAGCGTAACATTTGAAGAAGATAACGATACTCCAGAACCTACAATGTTCGGAATCACCTTCGTTGGTTTGGAAGAAGGCAATACAGTTACAGTTCCTGAAAACGCAAGAGTTGATTCAGTAGCGTCGGGCGAAGATTATGTATTCGGTATAACACTTACAAGCTGCCAGCAAGCAATTGCTTCTGTAACAGTTGGCGGTACAGAACTTACTGCAACTGAAGGTCAATATACGATTGAAAATGTTGTATCAGACACGACAGTAACTGTTGAATTTACAAAGTATTTCTATACTGTAACCGCTGAAGCTGGTGAGCACGGTGCAGTTGCAGAAGGATTTGCTTCTCACGATGTTGAATGTGGAATAGATTATACAATAACATTTGTTCCTGAAGAAGGATATATCCTTGATTCAGTAGTTGTTGATAATGCTCATGTTACTGCAGGTGTAAATGGAAATAATTTCACATTGACCAATGTGACAGCTGTACATGCTGTAAAAGGCTTCTTCGCTGTAGATACGAATATAGGTTCTATGTTTGCCGTAACATTCGAAGGTCTTGGTGATAACGATACGATAGTTGTTCCTGTTAATGCTGATTCTTCATATCTTCACACTTCTGCAGTTGTAGACTCGGTATTGTATGGTGAAGACTTTGTTTTTGCAATAAATCCAGAAAAATGTCATTATGTTGAGACTGTTTCTGTAAACGGAACAACACTTGACGCAAATGGCGAAGGTTTATACACTATAAATGTTACAAGAGACACGACAGTATCAGTTGAATTTATTACCTATAGGTATACAGTAACAGCATCGGCAGGTGAACATGGACGTTTGGCTTCTGATGCAGAAACTGAAGTTGAATGTGGTACAAGCCTTACATTGTCATTCGTTCCGGAGGCTGGTTACAAATTGGGTTCTGTTTTAGTTGACGGTGAAGCAACAACAGAAGGTATCGATGGTAACAATTACACATTGGTAGTAGATGCTGATCATACCATTGTTGGCGAATTTTCAGAGTTCAGAGGTCCGTATGTTGAGTATGTTGGACTATCTAATAGTTATGAAGTAGGTGATACCATTGACTTCTCTTTGAAGATGCATGCAAACTGTATGTACGAAAACCTTTGTGGTGTTGGTTATGAAATGGTTTACATTGACAGCACAGGAACAAGTACAGTTGTTGCTGATGCAACAAGATATGGTGTATTCTCATACAATGTAAATGTTACTGATGAAGATTTCGTTACAAGCATAATTGAAAATGGACGCGGAATGTTGAACTATGTATTGGAAGATGGTAATACAACTTATAATGTAGAAGCATTCACCCTCGGTCTTTTTGATGAAGTTGCAGGTAGAAATAGAACAGTAGATTACAACATGATGTTCACAACTGCTGGACGTTATCAGTTTAAGACAACATTGTATTCATGTTCAAATGGTGGTGACGCGTTGACCACTAATTTCAGAGCACCAGAATGTGATGATATGACTCATATTGATAGGGTTGCAGAAACATGTTCAAATCCAAGTGCATTTAACGAATACATGGCAGAAATTACTATTACTGGAGCTACAATACACACAATTACTACAGTGGTATTGGGTGGACACGGAACTGTTGATCCTGAAGGAACCATTATAGTTGAGGCAGGTACAGAACAACGTGTAGTATTTACTCCGGATGAGAACTATGCTCTTGATACAGTAATGGTTAATGGAATCATGAAGTACCCGACTGTTTCTACTGTTCAATATGTTATTGATAGTGTATATACAATCGAAAGTATTAATGAAAACCAGTATATAACAGTTAAGTTTAAGGATGTTAGACCATACTATGATGTACATGTTGAAGTTATGACTGCTGGTGGTAATGTTACACCAAAAGATACTTCTGTAGTTGTTGGTTCTGATGTTACACTTAGAGTAACTCCAAACTCTGGATATCATATTTCACAGCTTGAAATCGATGGAAATTTGATTTCTAACTATTCATCAAACGAAATTACCTTCCGCGATATTCACGAAGACCATAATGTTTCGATTTCGTTCTTCCCCAATTCTGTAGAAGATGAAGTATTTGCAGGTCTTAGCATCTACCCGAATCCAAACAATGGACAGTTCACTGTTAGTTCAGAAGATTTTGAAGGTGATGTTACTTTCCAGATTTATGGCGTAAGCGGTTCTATGTTGTACGAAAAGACAACAAATGGCGAACAGACAGTAAGCTTTGACAATAATTTGTCTGCAGGAACTTACTTCTTGAGAATAATCTCTGGAGATAAGGTTGCAGCAAGAAAGATTGTTGTTGAATAGTTGTACACATTTTCATAATTTAAAGAGAAGGAGTCCGTTGGATTCCTTTTCTTTTTTCTGTGGTTGATAAATTATGTTAATAAAAAACAACATTTTCATTGTATATCATAAATTTCATTTATAAATTTGCATCATTAAATATTCATTGATTATGAAAAAGTTCTTGGTCGTATTATTAACAGCATTGTTTGCTTTGGCAGTTCTAGTATCTTGTAGGTCTGTCGAAAATTGTCCAGCATATAGCGATGCTTCTCAGGTGGAACTCGAGGCGGAAGATGTCGCATAGTTTTAATCTGGACTTAGTTTGTTATTTGTGGCGGTATTATGACTTTTGCTAGGAATTTCATAGTGCTGCTTTTTTTCGTTGTGTGCATAAGCTATTGGGCAAATGCACAGGGAGAATTTTCTGAGGACAGAGAATCCTTACACTATAATGTGAACCAATTTGGAGCAAAAGTAAATACCAACGGATTTGGTTTTATATATACTTTTGCACAGCGCGTAACTTATAGATTACGTCGCAATTATGAAGTTGAATACGATTATGTGAGAAGTCCTAAAGAGGTTAAGATGATAAATACGTATTTTGCGTCATATAGCAATAATGTAAAACGATTTATTTTCGGCAAGGACAATTCTGTACATAATATTAGGGTCGGTTATGGTTACAACTGGATGCTGTTCGAAAAGCGTGACAAAAATAGTGTGTCGATACATTTGCAGGCAAATGCTGGTTTTTCATTTGCTATCGAAAAACCAGTGTATTATGAAATGGTCGATAGTGTGACTGTTTTTAATAATACGGCCAATTATCATTACAGCCCACATCGATTCGAGGACTATTATACAGGCAAAGTGTCGGACATAATAACTAAATCACCTTTTTCTACAGGTATTAAGGAGACAAAGATTCGTCCTGGCAACTACATTAAATTGGACTTCTCATTTGACTTTGCCCGCAATGCAATGGTTGTAAGTGCTATAGAAGTTGGTGGCATAGTCGACTTTTATTATTTCCCCGTGACCATAATGTATAATCATCCGCATAACTTCATGTGGTCTATGTATATAGCATATCAGTTCGGAAGAAAGTATAACCCCACATTGAATCGTGAGTACAGACGCGAACAGCGAAAACTCACAAAGTAAATTTGTTGATAAATTTATTTCGCTTCGTAGTGTGCCAATCCTTTTCGTTGCTATTTTTGTCATCGAAAGAAATTGATGATGGAAACGGAAAATATATTCGTAAAAGGTTTAAACTCACCGCAGAAGCAAGCTGTCCTGTATTGCGATGGACCAAGTCTGGTTATTGCTGGCGCTGGTTCGGGTAAGACAAGGGTACTGACGCATAAAATCGCTTACCTGATTTCAATGGGCATGGATCCGCATAGGATTATGGCTTTAACTTTTACCAACAAGGCCGCTGCCGAAATGAAAGAGCGTATCGATACGCTTCTCGGATATAATGCATCCCAGGCATTGTGGATGGGAACATTCCATTCTATTTTCGGTCGTATGCTTAGGATTGAGGCCGAAAAAATAGGTTTTACAAGCAATTTTACCATATACGATACCTCTGACTCCCAGAACCTAGTAAAGGATATAATAAAGGAGATGAAGCTAGATGAGGAGCATTACAAGTACAAGACTATATTTGGACGCATATCGGCATGCAAGAACCGTCTTGTTCTTCCCGATCCATATATGGCGAATAGTACTTATGTTACCCAGGACAGGGCTGCACATATACCTGAATTTGGAAACATATACAAGATGTACTACCAGAGGTGCCGTCGTTCCAATGTAATGGACTTTGATGATTTGCTATTGTATACCAATATTCTCTTCAAAGTTGACCCGCTGACACTTGCCAAGTATCAGGAACGGTTCGATTATTTCCTCGTAGATGAGTATCAAGACACAAATTTTGCTCAGTACCTTATAGTTAAGAGATTGTCGGAGAAGAACCGCCGGCTATTTGTCGTAGGCGATGATGCTCAGAGCATTTATTCGTTCCGTGGTGCAGAAATTCAAAACATACTGAATTTCAAGAATGACTATCCTGACTATAAACTTTTCAAGCTTGAGCAGAACTATCGTAGTACGCAGAATATTGTAGATGCGGCCAATTCGCTTATAAAGAAGAACAAGGGGCAGATCCGCAAGAATGTTTTTTCCGAAAATGAAGTCGGCGACAAAGTGCAGATAAACAAGGCAGTGTCGGACAATATGGAAGGTGTGATGATCGCTAAGAAAATTGTCGAACTTCATGATGATGGCGCACAATATTCAGATTTTGCAGTGCTGTATAGAACAAATGCTCAGTCACGTATCTTGGAGGAAGCTATGCGTTCGCAGGGTATTCCTTACAAGGTTTTCGGTGGATTGTCCTTCTACCAGCGTAAGGAAATCAAGGATGCGCTGGCGTATGTCAGGTTTTCGGTAAACCACGACGATGTACAGTCGTTCAAGAGGATTGTAAACTATCCATCAAGGAAAATAGGACAGACTACTATCGACAAGGTGGTTGCAGCTGCCGAATCGCTGCAGGTATCGGTATGGGACATTATTTTCAATCCTGGCAAATATCCTATGGATGTGAATGCTCCAACGCGCTTGCGCTTGAAGGAGTTTGCAACGATGATAAACGGTTTTACTGAAAGGATCGATTCATACGATGCATATTCGTTTGTTGATGAGATGCTTAAGGAGTCGGGAATTATTAGTGACTTACAATCGGACAAAACTCCCGAAGGAGAAAATCGTCGTGAAAACATACAGGAATTGCTGAATGGTGTGAAAATGTTCTGCGACACTCGTCGCGAAACGGGTGAACCTAACGGAATATTGAACTATCTGGAAAATGTTTCGGTGCTTACTGATCTTGAAGAGCCTGACGATGGCGATTTAAATCGTGTGTCGCTGATGACAATACATTCGTCAAAAGGTCTCGAATACGATAATGTGTTTGTCACAGGTGTGGAGGAAAATCTATTCCCTGGAGCACTTACCGTCATGGATCCAAAAGACCTTGAAGAGGAACGCCGTCTGTTTTATGTGGCGATTACAAGGGCTAAGAAAAGAATCATGCTGTATTATGCCGAGAACAGATTCAGATTTGGGAAGCTTACACCAATGACACCTAGCCGTTTTCTCAAGGACATAGATGTTTCGTATGTTGATTGGCATGGACTTACGGTAAATCCGTTCACGGCAGTGTTTGACAGTGAATTTGAAGGGTATACTAGTTTCCTGAGGAAGCCTTCGTACGATGGTAACTTTATGCAGAAGAAGTCTGCAAGCCAGCCAAGTGTACAGCAACCTGTTCACAGAAATTTAGTGCCTATCCGTAAGGCATCGTCGAAACCGGCCGATGAAATAGCCGATGCAAGTCAGCTTGTTGCTGGCGTGAGGATAAAGCACAAGTTGTTTGGTGAAGGTCGTATTGTGGATAGAATTGGCGACGGCGAGAACACAAAATTGATTGTTGAGTTCGATAGTGGCGACACTAAAACATTATTATTAAAGTTTGCTAAATTGCAAATATTGGACTAACTTTGCAACAAAAATATTGTATGGATTATAATACACAGAGGACAGGTTTGAGGATTCCGGAGTACGGTCGCATTATACAGGAGATGGTCGACCATTGTTGCTCTATTCCTGACAGAAACGAACGCAATATGGCGGCTAGGACTATCGTTGGAATCATGGAGAATATGAATCCAGCCATAAAGGAAGAAGCCGATTACAAGCGCAAGTTATGGGATCAGTTGTCGGAGTTGTCTGGCTTCAAGTTAGATGTCGACTGGCCCTTCCCTGTTATAACTGAGGATGTAAAATCGCAAAAGCCGGATAGACTTTCATATTCCGACAACTCAATAATGTTCCGTCACTATGGCAAGATTATCGAAGCGATGCTTGCTAAGTTGGAGGAAGAAACCGATGAAGAACGTTACCGCGCTTTGTTTTCGGACATAGCAAACTTTATGAAGCGTTCGTATGTACAGTGGAAAAGGGAATTGATTCCTGACGATGTTATATTCCGCGAAATAGTATACATAACGGAAGGTCGTGTGCAGGTTCCCGAAAATATAAAGCTAGGCGACTACAAAGATGTACTGATGCAGGCACAGGTTGTTCCTGCAACATCTAAGAAGAAGAAAAAGGCTGTACAACCGCAACCTACTGGTAATCCTCAGAAGAAGAAAAAGAAACATTAATTTATTAGGAATCAATGGGTACTTTTAAGATAGAAGGCGGACATGTCCTAAGTGGTGAAATTGTGCCACAGGGTGCAAAAAATGAAGCATTGCAGGTTATTTGCGCTACATTGCTGACAAGCGAAAGCGTGAAAATCAGCAATGTCCCAAACATATTGGATGTAAACAAGCTTATTGACCTACTGATTGCGATGGGTGTAAAAGTTACACGCCATGGAAACGGAGTTTACACATTCAAGGCCGACGATGTAAATCTTGGATACCTGGAATCCGAAGCATTTCGTGCCGATGGCGCTGCGCTTCGCGGTTCAATAATGATTCTTGGTCCATTGTTGGCACGCTTTGGAAAGGTGTGGATGCCAAAACCTGGAGGCGATAAGATTGGTCGTCGTCGTTTGGATACACATTTTATTGGATTTCAAAAACTTGGAGCAAAATTTAACTATAGTTTTGAAGAAAATTTCTACACCCTTGAAGCCGAAAAACTTGAAGGTACTTACATTCATCTCGAGGAAGCTTCGGTAACTGGTACTGCCAACATTATTATGGCAGCTGTTAGGGCAAAAGGAGAAACTACTATCTATAATGCCGCTTGTGAACCATATATACAGCAGTTGTGCAAATTGTTGAATAGGATGGGGGCAAAGATAACAGGAATTGGTTCCAACTTGCTTCATATCGAGGGCGTTGACGAATTCCATGGCGCCGAACACACCATCCTGCCCGATATGATTGAAGTAGGTAGTTTCATCGGTATGGCGGCTATGACAGGTTCGGAAATTACAATCAAGAATGTCCGTTACGATATGCTGGGTATCATACCGGATTCGTTCCGCAGACTTGGAATCAGACTAGAACACATAAACGACGATATATATATACCGCATCACGATCATTACCAGATTGAAAGTTTCATTGATGGCTCTATTATGAATATTTCGGATGCAATCTGGCCGGGACTTACGCCCGACTTGCTCAGTGTTTTCCTTGTTGTGGCGACACAAGCAAAGGGAAGCGTGCTGATTCACCAGAAAATGTTCGAGAGCCGTCTGTTCTTTGTTGATAAGCTGATTGATATGGGCGCGCAGATTATACTTTGCGACCCGCACAGGGCTACTGTCATTGGCCTTGACAATCAGATAAGGCTTCGCGGTACTACGATGAACTCACCTGATATTCGTGCAGGTATGGCTTTGCTTATTGCTGCAATGTCGGCACAAGGCTCGAGCATTATTAGAAATATCGAGCAAATTGACCGCGGTTACGAGAATATAGACGTACGCCTGAATAAGTTGGGCGCAAAAATTGAAAGAATAAATTATTGATGTTATGAAAAGAATATTTGTTTTGACGGTAGCTGTGATTTTATCATTCATTGCGAGTGCGCAAAATGTAGGCATTAATGTAGGTGATATTGCTCCGGAAATAAGTTTGCCAACACCTAATGGCGATACGGTAAAGTTGTCGTCGTTGCGTGGCAAGATGGTTCTTATTGACTTTTGGGCATCGTGGTGTGGACCATGCCGTAAGGAGAATCCGAATGTTGTAAAGGCATACAATGCATATAAGGACAAGTATTTTCAGGCAGGAGACGGTTTTACAGTGTATGGCGTGTCGCTTGACAAGTCTGCCGAAAACTGGACTAAAGCAATTGAATCGGATAAGCTGACATGGACCAATGTAAGCGATTTGCAATATTGGAATTCTATTGCAGGACGACAGTATCAGGTCAACAGCATTCCATGTAACTTTCTCATTGATGGCAATGGTGTTATAGTAGCAAAGAACCTCCGTGGCGAAGCATTGGAGTCGGCTTTGGAAAAGTATATTTTTCGTCCGGTAAAATCTTTTGAGGAAGCTTTAGTAACGCTTAGGACACAATTGAATGCTATGAAGGAAATTCAGCAGTTGGACGAATTTTCGAAGGAAATATCCAAAATGGAGAAAGATATAAATGAAATTCAGTCATTACTTGATGGCATGAAAAAGAAACTAGAAAAGTAACCGTTATTGGTTCAAATATGCAAAAAGGAAGCCCTGTGGCTTCCTTTTTTGTAAAAAAAAGCACGACTTTCATCGTGCTTTTTGTGACCAATTGGGGACTTGAACCCCAGACCCCCTGCTTAAAAGGCAGGTGCTCTACCTGCTGAGCTAATTGGTCGTTCCTCCCAAATATTTGGGACTGCAAAAGTACAGCAAAAAATCGGTTCGACAAATTTTTTTGCCTAAAAAATGAAAAAAAATGTGATGCAGTTAGAAGTCTTTGAAAATAAGTGTGTTAAAAAATGCAGCAACGAGGCAACCCTTTGCAAAAAAAATCGTTGAAAAAAATAGCAATCAAGAATTATGTTTAAAAACTTTTTCTTAAATTGCACCGTTTTTTACTAACATAAAAGTTATTAAAATGAAGAAGATAGTATTATTTGTTTTAAGTGTAGCTGCATTGCTTGTATCTGCAACCGTATATTCGCAGAATCAACCAGTTAGCTTTAAGCATTCGGAACTTTTGTCGGAAATTGACAATGTTGTTGTCGCTTCGCCCGATATGGTTCAGATTATGAATGAGGATGCCTCCGACGAGAAAAATGGCGAAATGTACAAGGTCGCACGAATCATTGATGTAAATATGAATATGGACAATTGCGGTACTACCGACATACTTGCTGATGGCACAAAGGTATGGCGTGTTCGTATATCGTGCGAAGGAGCAAAGGCCTTGAAAGTGATGTGCGAGGAATTTTATATTCCTAACGGTGCAGAACTTTTCCTTTATAACGAGAACAGACAGCAGGTCGTAAAGGTGGATGCAAGCAATAATCCAAAGTTCGGCACTTACTATTCGCCGAAAATGATTCAAGGTGATGCCTTGTATTTGGAATATGTACAGCCTGCATCGGTTGTTGGAGAGCCAGTTCTGAATATTGATGCTCTTTCGTATTTCTATCGTGGCGTTGATGCTTTTGTAGGGTATTATGCACAGAAACGCGAAACGGGTTTTGGAGAGTCTTACGATTGTGAGGTTAATGTAAATTGCCCTGCAGGTGCAAACTGGCAAGATCAGAAGAAAGGAGTAGCCGAAATATTTATAATTAGCGGTTGGAGTGGAGGTTTCTGTTCTGGTACACTTGTGAACAATACCTCTAACGATGGTACTCCATATTTCTTGACCGCAGACCATTGTGGTGGTGTTGAGGCTGCAAGTTCTGTTGGGCAATGGGAATTTTACTTTAATTTTGAGGCTTCAGGTTGTACAAATCCAACATCGGAACCGCAGTATCAGACCGTTACTGGTTGCCAAATAAAAGCAAGGCCTTCTGGCGCTCAGGCATCTGGAACCGATTTCTTGCTTCTCCTACTTAATACTACAGAGGATAATCTAGAGCAAATAGGTGCTTATTATAATGGTTGGGACAGAACGGATGTGGCAGCTCCGAATTCCACAGGAATCCATCATCCTAGTGGCGATATTAAAAAAATATCTATTGTTACAAGTGAATTGACTTTGAGTACTTTCGGTCAGACCAATACGCAGAATGGTCACTGGAGGGCTACTTGGAATGCATCTACCGGCTTTACCGAGGGTGGTTCTTCTGGTTCTCCTTTGTTCAGAGATGCTAATAAACTTGTAATGGGAACATTGTCGGGTGGACCATATTATAATTGTTCTTCTTCTGCAAATATGTTGTACGATGTATATGGACGTTTCGACCTGCATTGGGAAGATGGTGGTACATCAAGTGCAAACCAACTTAAACCATGGCTCGACCCGAATAATACTGGTGCTGAAACTTGTCCTGGTCGTTATCCGAATTCTGGAACACCTGATCCGCCTAGCCCATCAACAATCACTGCTGATTTTACAGCAAATCCGACAACAGTGGCTATAGGCGGAACCGTTGCATTCCGTGACGCTTCTACAGGAAACCCGACTTCATGGTCGTGGTCTTTCCCCGGAGGAAACCCAAGTACATCGACTTCACAAAATCCGAGCGTTGTATATTCAACAGCAGGTACTTACAATGTTTCGTTGACAGTGTCAAACGGAACAGATGAAGATTCGGAAACTAAGACCGCATACATTACTGTTAATGAAAACGGAGATGTTCCTCCTCCAGATCCTAATGGCGAATTGACAGCAGCATTTATTGCTTCGTCGTACAACATTACAATTGGTGACTGCATTAACTTTACCGATAGATCTTCGGGTTCTCCAACATCGTGGACTTGGACTTTCCAAGGTGCTGAAACTGTAAGTTCTACCCAGCAGAATCCTACAAATATTTGCTACAACACCCCTGGCACTTACAATGTTACCTTGTATGTCCAGAATGCTGATGGCGATTATGATTCGGAAGTTTGCGAAGGTTGCATAATTGTAGAAAACAATCCGACATTGCCGATTGCCGATTTCGAGGCTAGCATAACTGTTATTCCAGTAGGTGGTGTAGTTAGATTTACAAACCTGTCGCAAAATGGACCATTTGACCAGTGGGCTTGGCATTTCGATGGTGGAACACCAGCAAATAGCTCCGATTCTATTCCTCCTGTAATTGCATATACAGAAGTAGGAACGTACAACGTAGAACTCAGGTGCCGTAAAACTAATGGTGTTCAGGATATTGAATTGAAAGAAAACTATATCAGAGTTGTTCCTGAATCAGATGAAAGTCCTGTTGCAAACTTTACATCAAACAAAACCCTTATTCGTCCGGGTGAAACTGTAAATTTTGTTGACCTAAGTACAGCATATCCTTATAGATGGACATGGGAATTTGAAGGCGGTAGCCCTGCTATTAGCAATCAGCCGAATCCTTCAGTTGTTTACAATACTCCAGGATCCTACAATGTAAAGTTGACCGTGGGAAATAATATCGGTACAGATGAGATAACCAAGGAAATGTATATCGTAGTATCAGAGGCTGATCCATGTACAGCGGCTCCACAGGCTGATTTCACCGCTTCCGAAAGGTTAATTGCCTATGGCGATGTTGTAATGTTTGAAAACCTTTCGACAAATAATCCTGCATATGCCCAGTGGACTTTTGAAGGCGGTTCTCCTCGTACAACTACGGAATATTCTCCAATAAATGGTGTGTTGTATGCTACTCCTGGTATATACAGCGTGACATTGTTGGTTTCTAATTCATGTGGTTCGTCTTCTATTACAAAGGAGAATTACGTGCGTGTATATAATGGTCATGTTCCATCATATTGCGATACGTTGAGCAATATTTCTACTGGTGATGTGTTGGGCGCAAAGTCGGTTGCTGGCACATGGGGATATTATGCAGGACAGAACGGAAAGAAAATCAAAGCTTACGCAGATTATTTCCACACTTATACTTTCTCACAAGTTCGTGGTTTGCTTGTACCAGTTACGCAGTCGGTATACGGAGAAGTTAATTCCAGAGTAACTTTCTGTGTGTGGGACGATGACAATGGTATGCCTGGCGAAGAACTCGGAAGCAAGAAAGTATATATAAGGGATTTGTCTGCAGGTCAGACTGCTCTTGTAAGATTTGATAGCCCTATTGAAGTTCCGGGTCCATTCCATGTAGGTTTCAAGGTAAGCTATCCCGACAACAATAATGATGATGTAAGCGATGACTTATTTGTTGTTCCTGTAGTTACAAACAGACCATACGACGGATTGAATACCATGTCGGTACAGAAGAACGGTGTTTGGTATTCTGCTACCAACCTGTTATCGTTCAACACTTCTTTGCCGATCGAACCAGTTTCGTGTTTGGAAAACGACATAGAGGATCTTGAGGCTGCCAACGGCACAATTGATGTTTACCCGAACCCGACGTCTGGTTTGCTGAATATCTCATTCGAAAATATGCAGGACGTTGATGGTTATGATGTAGAGATGTACGATGCTCTTGGCAGAATGGTTTCTTCTATTAAGGTAAGCGGTGCTGCTGATTATTCAATGGACATTTCTTCGTATCCTGAAGGTCTTTACATTGTTAGAATAAGCAGTTCTACATTTTTTGCAAACAGAAAGATTATGTTGACAAAATAAAATTTATTAGGTTAGTAATTGAAAACTTCCGACTATCTTTGTGGTCGGAAGTTTCTTTTTTTATGAAAAGGTTGATATTCATATTGTTGGCATTTTCTCTGCTGTATTCCTGCAAGGATTACAGACAGGAAAAGAGCGTGGTGGAGGGAAATCGCTACTCGCAGAACTTTGGAATTGTGGCTACCGACGATGGCTACGATGTTACACTTACACGCAATAACCGCGTTTTGCATCTCTCGCGCGAAAAGTCCGATTCTGCAATACAAATCCCAATTCGCAGTGCAGTCTGCTTTTCCACAACCCACACGGCTTTCATTTCGCAGTTGGGCGAGGCTTCGTCGATAACGGGGCTGAGCGGAACTGAATACGTTTGTGACCCTGTTGTCGTGCAAATGATTCGCGATGGCAAGATTAAGGAAATCGGCTACGACAAGCAGCTCGACATGGAACGCATTATCTCGCTGAAACCCGATGTTGTTTTTGCATACGGAATTGACAACGAGTCGATTTCGGGTTTTCAGAAACTTGAAAGGATAGGTATTCCGATTGTCATAGTTGACGATTATCTGGAACCGCGTCCGTTGGGCAGGACCGAATGGATGAAATTCTTCGGCTGCTTCTACGACAAGTTGGAATTGGCAGAACACTATTTCGACAGCGTTGAAAACCGCTACAATGAAATCAAGGCTATGCCTACCGATAAAAGCCCCAAGGTACTTGTAAGTCTGCCATGGAAAGGCACTTGGTGGGTGCCTGGTGGCAACAGTTTCTTCGCCAATTTTGTAAAAGAGGCTGGTGGTCAGTATGTCTTCGACAACGAATCGACCGAGAGCCTTCCGTATTCCATCGAGCAGGTTTTCCTTATGGCAAGCGACGCCGAGGTGTGGCTCAATACAAACGAGAAGACCAAGCGTTCGCAGATACTTGATGTGGATTCGCGCCTCGAAAACTTGGCTCCGTACAAGAATGCACGCATTTACAATAACAACAAGATTACCAGCGAATACGGCGGAAGCGACTTCTGGGAGTCGGGCATTGTGCATCCAGACATAATTCTGCAGGATTTGCGCAAGATTTTCACGGAGGACGACGATAGCCTACATTATTATAGACGACTTGAATAGGACGGTTGTAAATATTATAAAGTTTGTGGTAATTGCGCTTGTGCTTATAGCACTGGCAATTATCGATGTGTGTACCGGTTCCAATCCAATTCCGCTGACCGACATTATGGACTACATTTTCGGCAGTTCGGATATGTCTGTCGATTACCAGTTTACCATCCGCGAGTTCCGCTTGGCGCGACTAATCACGGCTATGATTGCTGGTGCTGCGCTGTCGGTGTCGGGCTTGCTGATGCAGACAATCTTCCGAAATCCGCTGGCTGGTCCGTATGTGCTTGGCATAAGCAACGGTGCAAGTTTGGGCGTGGCTGTTATTGTACTCGGAAGCGGCTTGTTTTTGCCGTCGGCAGATGTGTCGAACTTTGCAATACTCATTGCTGCCGGTCTAGGTGCTGCCGCCGTGCTGATGCTTATTCTCGCCGTGAGCCTTCGCGTGAGGGACATTCTGAGCATACTTATCGTTGGTATTCTTGTGTCGGGAGTGGTGGCTTCGGTGGTGAATGTAATGCAGTTTTTCTCCAACGAGGTCAATGTAAAGTCGTATGTTGTGTGGACAATGGGCAGCCTCGACTCGGTGTCGTTCAACGATTCGGTTGTGCTGATACCCGTGTGCCTGATAATGTGCGCCGTGCTGTATATGTTTTCAAAGAAACTCAACATTCTGCTTCTTGGCGAGCAGTTTGCCGTGAGTATGGGACTTAACATAAAGTGGTTGCGCGTTATTATATTTATAGGTGTAAGCGTGCTTACGGGTGCCGTTACCGCTTTCTGCGGACCGTTGGGTTTCATCGGACTTGCCGTTCCGCACATATCGAGGTGGATTTTCAATACTTCTGACCATTTTGTGCTTGTGCCGGCTTCGATGATACTTGGTGCGGCCTTCCTGCTGTGCGGCGATATTCTTTCGCATACGCTTTATTCTCAAGGCGTTCTGCCGATAAATGCGGTAATTTCGATTCTCGGTGCGCCTTTCATTATTTGGATTGTGTTTAAAAATCAGCGGACAGTGATATGATGGGAGAGGTGGTACTGAATATCGAAGGACTAGTTTTCGGACATAAGGCTCCGTTGGTGTCGCAAGCGGTTGATATTTCGGCAAGTGCGGGCGATTTTATCTGCCTTGTGGGACGAAATGGCACGGGAAAGACGACAATGCTGAGTACGCTCATCGGTGTAAAGAAGCCTTTGGCTGGACATATAAGCATTTGCGGTGTGCCTTTCGACCGAATTTCGGCAAGGGAGAAGTCGCGTTATATTAGTTTTGTGCCGTCGAAGGTGGAGGCTGTGCTCAATATGCGCATCCGCGACCTGATTGCTGTCGGCAGAAGTCCCTACACAAACATTTTCGACCGTCGGACAAAGGCCGATGAGGCTATAATTGAGGACTTTATACAGAAATTCGGTTTGTCGGACATTGCCGCTTCGATGATTACCGAAGTGAGCGACGGCGAAAGGCAGAAGGCTATGATTTGCCGTGCTATGGTGCAGCAGACTCCTGTGATTCTGCTCGATGAACCGACTGCTTTCCTTGATTTCTTTGCAAAACGCAAACTTTTGTCCGACTTGAAGAAAATTGCATCGGAGGAAAACCGATGCATAATTTTCTCGTGCCACGATTTGGAAATTGCGGCAAAGTATTGTTCCCATATCTGGCTTCTCGACGACAGAAAACTCGAATCGGTGACCGTAGATGAATTCCTTAATGGCGGTTATTTCTCAAAATATCAGTAAGATTTTTAATAAACGCTAGCCTCAAAAAATACACAAATTTCCTACGTCTTCTAAAAAAAAACTATTTTTGCACAATCAACTTATAACAAAAGAATTATGAAAAAGTTTGTATTATGTTTTGCATTATTTGCAATGTGCTTGGGAGTGAAGGCACAATGGGGGAACATAAGGAATGCTGGCAGTCAAATATATTACACCGACATTCAATTTTGCAATATCAATACAGGTTATGTTGTAGGATATGACGGTCGTGAAACGTGGGTTAATAAAGGAATTGTTGAAAAAACGATTGATGGAGGCAACTCGTGGGAAAGAATTTATGTAGGATATGATATTGCAATACAATCTGTTTCGTTCCAGAGTCTTGATACTGGTTATGTTTGTGGATACCATGGCAAAATTCCACAAACAGCGGATTCTACATATTCGATGGTTCTAAAGACTGTTGACGGAGGTACAACATGGTTTCCGTTCTTGATATCTTCACAAATTAATCCTAACACTTTTAGGCAAGTTCTTTTTTTTAGCGAAAACAACGGTGTTATTATATCAAACCAAGGTACGTATTACACTACAGATGGAGGTGTTTCGTGGGATTTCCTGCAAGGAATTTGGGGTAGTGTTGGTATGCTGAATGAAAATGTCGGAATGATTGGTAAGTACCTTTTCCATTTCGAGGAAACAGAATTAATCATTGATGAAGAAATCGCTTTGGATGACAATACTGCTTACGGAATGTGTGATATAAATATGATTGACACACATACATTTTTCTATGATTTTCCAGAGCGTTCAGAATCAGTTTACAAATACACTAATGGATACACAGAGGTTTTGTTAACAGCACAACCAATGTTCTATTATACTGGTGTGTATTTTGTAAATCCAAATGTTGGTTTTGTTGGCGGAACAGGGTTATATAGAACCGATGATGGAGGTCGTACTTGGGGAGAATATTTCCCAATTGATGCTATAAAATTCTTTTTCATTGACGAAAATAATGGATTTGCTCTTACGGAGGGTCGTTTATACAAAACCACTACGGGTGGACTTGTTGGGAAAAATGAAGTTGTAGCAAATAAAAGAGAAATAGAAATCTTTCCAAATCCAATAGCAAACAATATGACAGTTAACTTGTCGACGTTTGAGCTAAGGAATAATTATCACTACGAGATTGTTAATGCTGTTGGTAGTGTTGTAATAAGAGGGAATAGCAATTCTGCTGTATTTGACATTGATTTGCAAGGCATTGAAACTGGAATGTATTTTATATACTTTGAAGATTTGAGTACAGCAACTAAATTTATAAAGGAGTAAAATTACTCCGTCCTTCGGGATTTGTCCTCCTGAAGGCAGAAAATATCAGTAATATGAATGCAGGAATCATAATTATAGGAGACGAAATCCAGTCCTGTCGGATTTACTATCTTCGGGCAGTGAGCTAAAGGTTGCATTCCGACACGCTTGAATATTAGCATTTGTAATGCGTAAAATCCTGTGGCGTTTTTTTGAAAAAAAGAACTTGAAAAAATGGTCGTGTCAAAAATTAATAGTAATATTGCAATTTGCAAAAGTTTTTTTGAAATGAAGACAACATCAACGAAAGCAAGGAAATCGAGTAAAATTGACAAGAGGTTCTTTAAGCCTGTGCCAAGAAAACTTGTGAAACTTACCAAGTACAAAGAACTTGTTCCAGATCCGTTTGGCTTGGAGTTATGAGATACCTTCTTGATACCCATGCCCTTGTATGGCTTATATCGCACGAGGAAGCTCGGCTTCCTGAATCGTTGCGCAATAGTATCAAGTATTACGAGGACGAGTTTGCCATATCGGAAATTTCGCTTGTTGAAATAATCCAGTTGCAGCAGATTGGACGCCTCGAAGCCAATCGTCCCGACAAGATTCGTTCGGTTGTGGAGGCAAATGGTATCGCCATACTACATATAGCCCCAGATATTATGGAGACATTCTACGACTTACCTATGCCGGATATTGCTGGACGAACTCATTCCGACCCTTTCGACCGAATTATTATTGCTACCGCATTGCGACGAGGATATACTTTGGTAAGCCATGACACTAAGTTTCCATGGTATAAAGAACATTGTCGGCTGTCAATGTTTGAAGTCTGATTTTCCGTCCTTCGGGATTTGTAATTCCGAAGGTGTGAGTATAAGGATATTTTATCCGCTAAACAAAACATTGCATCAATCCTAAATTCTTATTACACATTACAAAACAATGTGTATATTTGTGACAATATATTTAAATGAAAGGTATGGTTATGAAAAAGACTATTTTAATATCATTATTCGCTGTAACAATGGTGTTGATTGCATTTGTAGGTTGCGAAAAGCCAGACCCGATAGACCCGAGCGATGGGACTATACGATTAACTACCGATACGATAGATACAGTCGGTACTTATACGGCAAGTGTAACGCGTATAAATATTAATCCGGACTTTTATTATTGCGCAGCTCGATTTCCAGACGAAGAGTTCTTGATATCAGATTATGACATGGAAGGAAATGGCTACAATGCTTATTGGGTGCTTCTTATTAATGACGAAGAGAGATACGAAGATTTATTAGGATATTGTGAACAAATGTACCCACATGAAATTGAACTTCCCATAATAGATTTTAATAAATCAAGTGTTTTCCTTATGCTTGCTACAGCGCAATGCCCTCTAAATGATGAGATATGTTTTACAATTGAAAAAAGTGAGATGCAAAAGAATATTATTGATGTAGTTGTACAGCAAGGAGCATGTCATGAAGCTCGTGGGTGGTTGGGTATATTCTATACTGATAGGAAATGCTCTGAAAATGATGAATACGAAATAAATATTAATAGGATATGGTAAATTTCTCTGTCCTTTGAGATTTGTACTCAATAAAGCTGTAAATATCACTAATATGAATGCAGGAATAATAATTATAGGTGACGAAATCCTTATAGGTCAGGTCGTTGACATAAATTCGTCGTGGATTTCGCGTGAGATGAACAAGATTGGTTTCCGTACCGAAACCGTGATTACCGTTGGCGACGATGGCAAGTCGATTTCGGATGCCATCGACAGGTGTCTGGATGTTGCCGATGTGGTGTTTATGACTGGCGGACTTGGTCCTACAAAGGATGACATCACCAAGAAGGTAATCTGCGAAAAGTTTGGTACTGAGTTGGTTCTGAACGAAGCGGTTCTTGCCAATGTCGCCGAAATGCTTGGTCGCCGCGGTATTGCTCTTACCGAGAACAATCGTGGTCAGGCACTTGTCCCCGCAACCGCAACGGTGATTAACAATGCTGTTGGCACGGCTCCCGGAATTATGATGGAAGTTTCCAATATCTCGCACCCTGAGCCTGTCGAAGGGTCGTCTCTGTCGCATTCTGTTCCCTTCGTTTCGACAAGCTCATTTCGACAAACTCAATGCACCGCAACGGGCGGTACTGATTCGCACCCTGAGCCTGTGGTTACTGAGCGCAGTCGAAGTATCGAAGGGTCGGTTTCTCAAAAGCTCCTCTTCTCCATGCCTGGCGTTCCTTTCGAGATGCGCTACTTGATGGAACACGAGATAATTCCGCTGATAAAGAAACACTACAATCTGAAGCCTGTATTCCATAAGACCTTGTTGCTCACAGGAATTGCCGAGTCCATTCTTGCAGAAAAGATTTCCGGCTGGGAGGATTCTCTTGCCAAAAATGTACGATTAGCATATCTGCCTGCATATTCGAGCATTCGTCTGCGTTTGAGCGTTTACGAACCAGATGACACTACCGAAGGCTACATAGATTCCAAAGTCGAGGAACTGAAAAGGATTGTACCCGAAAATATCATTGCTTACGAGGACATAAAGTTGGAGGAACTTGTTGGTAAGTTGCTAAAGGATAGGCATTGTACTGTTGCAACAGCAGAAAGTTGCACTGGTGGCAAGGTTGCTTCGCTGATAACTTCTGTGTCTGGAAGTTCGGAGTACTACAAGGGCTCGGTTGTGTCGTATTGCAACGAGGTAAAGGCCGATGTCTTGGGTGTAAGCCGTGCCGACTTGGAAAAGTATGGTGCAGTTAGCAGTACCGTAGCCGAGCAGATGGCTTCGGGAGTACGCCGTTTGCTGAAAACCGATTATGCAGTTGCTACAACTGGCATTGCAGGACCTACTGGTGGCAGCGATGAAAAGCCTGTCGGAACAGTGTGGATTGCTGTTGCTACGCCAACAAAAGTTGTAAGCCGCAAGTATGTTTTTGGCAAGGACAGGGCAATAAATATCGAGAGGTTTGCCGCATCAGCGTTGTCGATGCTGATAGTGGAGATGGAGAAAGAATGTTGAAAAACATAAATGATTTAGGCAACCATTGGGTATATTTTGCGTTTAGTTATTTGAACAAAGAATTAAATGTATGAATAGCAAGAAGATATTTGTGATGCTTGTTTCTGTTTTGTTGGGAACAGCAGTTTTTTCGCAAGAAACGCTTTGGGATGAAAATGAAATGCCGTGTCAAGAATATTCGCTTGGCATTACAACAGATGCACAGTACAGTGAATCGGAAAATGCATATCTTGGTTGTTATGGTACTACGGTTTCTGCTCAGATTAATTTTTCGCACAATAATGAAAATTATGAGCAGACAATCGACAATACTAATTTTTCATGGAAAGTGTTGGGCAGTAATGGCACGCAGATTTTTTCAGGACTTGGCATGGATGAGTTGTCGGAACCATTTGAGCATGGCGCATATTTTGTAACGCTTGCTACGACTGATGCAAATGGATGTCAAGTGTTGTCGGATAATTTAGTTCTTTACATATCAGTACCACCGACATTTATAGGAACGATAGTTACGCCTTCTATATATCTTGGTGATACGGTTGAGTTGAATGGCATTGTTGTTCCTGCTGATGAATGGCATATTGATATGTCTTCTGTATCTGTAAATAACGAGCGTTTTTGTTTTAATAATGGCGAGAATGCAAATGTAGAACAATCCAGTTGTTTCAATTTTGTTGGTTTTGCTCCAAATTTGACGATTACATCTGCCGAAGACATACAATCGGTAGGCGTGAATATGAACCATTCATACATGAGCGACCTTGATGTGTATTTGCAATGTCCTGATGGTAGGCGAGTTTCATTGTTTTCTCAATCTTGTGGTGGCGCTTATTTCGGTGAACCGACTGACTTAGATGAACCATATCCTTGCGACGACGGATGGGTTGGCATTGGATACGATTATTATTGGACTGAAGGAGAAAACAATGGGCTGATGTCGGAAAATTGTACGGCTAATGCACTTTCGTTGCCTTCTGGTAGTTATCAGCCAGTTGGAAATTTCAGCGAATTGATTGGTTGTCCGATTAATGGCGAGTGGTGTATAGTTTTTGTCAACCATCATTTTGCTAGTTATGGTACGGTATTCAGAACGGAATTGAATTTTGCCGACAATATCAGACCAACAATAAGTTTCCAGAACAATTACGGCAATGAAATGTGGTGGGAAGGCGAAAGCATATTGAATGAAGGTTATGCGGCTAACAATTTTGCAGTACCGACAACTGTTGGTCAGGTAGAATATACATTCTCGGCAACCGACAATTTTGGTTGTACCTACGATACGACCTTGTATGTGAATGTATTGCCCGCAACTGGTATTGATGAGATTTCGGACGATGATATTCTTGTATTTCCTAATCCGGTAAACGATATGCTTACAATAACTTCATCGGAAGCAATTTCAGAGATCGAAATTGTAAATGATAGGGGACAGGTTGTAAGGAGAATGGATGTAAATGGAAACACTGCTGCTTGCAATGTGAGCGAGCTGGCTAGTGGAGTGTATGTGGTGAAAATCCGTTCCTTCGAATCTTCGATGGGCTTAGTAAGCGGACCGCAAGTTGCGGAAATCCAACGGAAATTCATTAAGGAATAAAACGGTTGTATGTAAAATATATAGGGGCTGGTTCAAACCTGCCCCTATATATTTTTATTATCCATTATTAATTGTTTATGGCTTTTAGCCTTCAAGCCTGTTAGCCTTTTAGCCTTTCTGCCCATTATCCATTGTGCCCCACCGCCTTTATGAAATTGTCAATGACATTCTTCATCTGCGGACCTTTGCCGTCGTAGTTGTTGATGATGATGCAGAAGACAATCTTTTCCTTGCGAGTGTTGGTTATGATGCCAGCGAGCGAGCGCACTCGAGTCATGCTGCCAGTTTTTGCCTGAACCTTGATTGTGCCGTCGGCACTGCACTTGTAGCTTTTGAGCGTTCCGCTTTTGCCAGCGACAGCCATTCCCGAAATGAAGCTTTCACCGTATTTGCTCTTGACTATGTGTTTTAGCAGTTGTGCAGTCTGCTTGGCGTTAATTGCATCGAAATGGCTTAGTCCGCTACCATCTACAGGGTAGAAGCCTCCGCTTTCGATTCCGCGGTCACTTAGAAATTTTTTTCCGTAATCAGCAAGCGATTTGCCTGTCTTGCGCATAATCTGTAGAGCTAGCACCTCGGCATATAGGTTGTAGCTTACAAGGTTGGTATAATTTACTATTGTCCCAACATTTGGCGACGAGAATGTATGTATCACAGTCCGTTCTTCTTCTCCCTCGTATTTTTTGTCGCTTACCATGTAGGTGCCAGTTACAGCTACGCCATTGTTGCGAAGACGATAGTATAGTGTGCGTGCTACATAATGTGGCGGATTAGGGAATCCTCCCTTAACCTTGTATTCGGTCTTGTTGCAAGGAAGTGTCCCATAAACAACAATGTCGTTTTCACCATATCCGCGGTAAATCACGGTATTGTCGTCGCTTACGCTTGACGAAGCGGTTACCTTGTTTACAACGTTAAGTTCTAGGTCGTCGGGGACAACCCTGACAAGCACTGCCGTATCCTTGTCGTTGCCGGTATTGTAATACAGTTCGTAGGTGTTGTCCATGTAGTTTATTGAGAATCCTCGTGAACCATAATACGAGCCGAGGTCTTCCCAAACCCATTTGCCAGGTGTAGGAACTGCTCCAAAATAGGTTATGTCGCTGATAATGTTGCCGTTTATCTTTTTTATTCCCGCCTCCTTGACTTTTTCTGTCCAAGTGTCAAAGATGTCTTCGCCATAGATGCTAGAATACCGTTCGGCACCGAGGCAAGGATCTCCACCTCCTATAATATATAGGTCACCGTTTACAACACTATCTTCTATGGTGCCACTATATGCAATTTTTGTCTTGAAGCGTGTTGACGAACCTAGAGCTTCCATTGCCATTGTCGTGGTAAACAATTTTTGTATGGACGCTGGAGTTAACGAGGCATTTGAATTGTAGTCGAGGACAATATCACCAGTGGTAAGGTTTTCTGCATATAGTCCAACTACTGCATTTTTTAGTTCCTTGTTGTCAAGAAAAGCATTCTGTTGTGCTTCACATTTTGGCGACTGGGCAAATGCACATTCAGCTACTGCAAGCGATAAGATTACTAGGATTATCCTTATTGACTTCATTTCTTTTGCTTTACAATTGTAGCCACGCATCTGAATCCTATATTTGCACTAGGAACTGTTTCCTCTTTTGAGAAAACGCCATTGTTTTTCAATACAGAACCTTCGGCTGTAAGTTCACATACACTACTTTGCAGTCCAGTTATGCGTTCTGTTTTGTTTTTCTCGGAAAGAATTTCGTAGCTTCCGAAAGTCTTCATCAGCATACGGTATTGTTCCTCGGTTGGTAGTGTGTATTCAACTTTTCCCAGGCCTGTTTCTTCGTTTACTGTATTGACGGCAGCAGTGCGCCACTTGCAATATTCCACAGCTTGTTCGTGGGTAATACCAGTAAGCGGATGTGTCAACTTTTCCTTAGCCATCATTTCCTTGGCGGTAATACCATCGGGATATGCTGACAAAAGTTCCTCGGAATCTTTTCCATAGTGATGTTCAAGGTAATTGATGTATTCGAGCCAGTCGGCAACGATGATTTCGTTTTGGTCAATATATATGACTTCCTTGTCAATCTTTACCTTTTTGGTGCCTGGCGGATTGATTGCCAATGCATTGGCAGAGAAGAATGCGACAAGCAGAAGCGAAATGATTACCTTGTTCATGCGAATCGGAGATTATGCGAACAATTCTTCAATTTCCTTTTTGTAGCGTTCCTTTACGACATTTCTCTTTACTTTTAGGGTAGGAGTGAGAATGCCTGTTGCCTGCGACCATTCATCGGATATGAGTTTTATTTTCTTA
The DNA here is from genome assembly GCA_902791865.1 of uncultured Bacteroidia bacterium. GTDB lineage: Bacteria > Bacteroidota > Bacteroidia > Bacteroidales > ML635J-15 > Bact-19. The sequence continues at coordinate 48,347 of CADAXK010000005.1, read as the reverse complement.
ACCTTTTCCGTGTCGCCGAAGAATGCGTTGTACTTGTCGAGTTCGCGGTTGAAACGTGCGATGATAGTCGGGTCGGTAATTATTCGTTTCTCGTCGGTGTATTCTACGTTGTGTCTCGAGCACCAGAGTTTCAAGAATGAGAAATCGGGGTAGATGAGTGCAGCAGGGAATTTCTGGTTTTCACCGAATACTACCATGTTTTCGATGAATGGTGATTCCTCGAACTTGTTTTCGATTGCCTGCGGGTTAACATATTTTCCGAACGATGTCTTGAATATGTTTTTCAATCGTCCGGTGAGTACAAGTTGGTTGTGTTCGGTAAGGTAACCGCAGTCGCCTGTGTGGAACCATCCGTCTTCGTCTATGACTTCCTTGGTGAGTTCGGGGTTCTTGTAGTAGCCCATCATCACATTGTTTCCACGGCACATAACCTCGTTGGTATTCGGGTCGATCTTTACTTCGATTCCTGGCAACGGGAAACCGACAGTGCCGACTTCGCGACCATATTTTTTACGGCAGCTGACCGAAATAACGGGAGATGTTTCTGTAAGTCCGTAGCCTTCGAACACCGGCATCTTAATTGCCGAGAAGAATGCTGCGATTCTCGGTTGTATGCTTGCTGCGCCAGATACGATGATGTCGAAGTTTTCGGCACCGATACCAGCGCGGATTTGCTTGTATACAAGCTTGTCGGCAATTTTCAGCTTGAAATTGTACCATGCAGAGCGTTCAAAATCTTGAATTTTGTATTGCTGAGCGAGATCCATTGCCCAGTAGAAAATTTTCTTCTTCATTCCGCTCAACTTCTTGCCTGAATTGAAAACCTTGTCGAACATCTTTTCCAAGACGCGAGGTACGGCGGTCATCATTGTCGGGTGGACTTCCTTGAGGTTTTCGCCAATTGTGCCGAGGTTTTGTGCATAGTAAACCGACATTCCAAGGTACTGGTACATGAAAACAAGCAGTCGTTCGTATGCGTGGCACAACGGTAGGAAACTGAATGCTCGTTTCGACCATGGCGATGGCGTCATTATGATACCCATAATTTGGTGAACGATGTTCTTGTGCGAAAGCATTACGCCTTTGGGCGTTCCTGTCGTTCCTGATGTGTATATGATTGTCGAGCAGTCTTCTGGTTTAACTGCAGACTTCAATTCCTTAAGTTTATCAAGGTTGAGATGTTGCCTTCCGTTTTCTACAAGTTCGGTAAATTCGGGATAGCCCTCAACATGGTTGAAGGTGTACATTTTCTGCAGATGTTGCAGGTTTGCAGAAACATTCTTGATTTTTTCTGCGATTTTAGCGCCTTCGACAATAGCAATCTTGGCTTCGCTATGATTCAATATGTATTCGTAGTCCGATTCTGAAATTGTCGGATATACAGGGACAATTATGCATCCGAGTTGCATCACAGCCATATCTACCATGTTCCACTCGGGTTTGTTGCCGCTGATGAGAGCAATTTTGTCACCTGGCTTTATGCCGTCTTCCAAAAGACCGCAACTAATGCAGTTAACTAGGTCGTAATATTCTTTCGGACTATATTCTCTCCATTCTGTATTCACTTTGCCTGCGATGGCAACCTTCTGTTCTGGATACTCCTGTAAGTATCTGTCTAGTATGTCAAAAAGTCTTGTTACTTCCATTTCCTTAAGTCCTATTTTGGATAGTTTTAACTAAAACTACAAAGTAAATAATTTATTTTGTGTTTTGAAGGTAGTTTGTGTGTAATTATATTAACCAATGTTGTTAATATTCCAAGCAATGAAGCCTAATGGACAATTGGCTGTTGTCAATCATGTCAGCATTGCCTAATTTTTTTGGTAATCATGTCCTTTCTTTCAAAAGTTTGAAGTATTTTTACACGCTTTTTATTCAGTAGTTATGAACATTACTTTGCTTGTGGTCGGAAAGACCGACAAGGTTGAATGAATATGAATCACATAGGAATGTCAAGTACGAGAAAGGATTCGATAATATATGTCTAAATCTATAGAAATAAGGAATAGTACGGCTGAGTTTCTAATCTTTCAGATAGAAGGCAAGGAAGATGGTGTGCAGGTGCTGTATAGGGATGAAACTATTTGGTGTACGCAGGATGCTATCGCAATGCTTTTCGATAAGGCTAAATCAACAATTAGCGAACATCTAAAAAATATATTTAGCAGTGGGGAGTTGACAGAGAATATGGTTGTTCGGAAATTCCGAACAACCACTCAGCATGGCGCAATTACAGGTAAAACGCAGTCTCATGAGGTTATGTTTTACAATCTCGATGCAATCATATCTGTCGGTTATCGTGTCAATTCGGTGCGTGCTACCCAGTTTAGGCAGTGGTGTACATGCATTTTGAGGCAGTTTGCTATTAGGGGATATGTTATAGACAAGAAACGTATGGAGAATGGCAGTTTTATTGGGGAGGATTATTTTGAGCATCTGCTGGCTGAAATTAGAGAGATTCGTTTAAGCGAACGCCGTTTCTATCAAAAACTTACCGATATTTATGCAACTGCCATTGACTATAACCTTAATGCTCCGACTACGCGCCTGTTTTTCCAGAAAATTCAGAACAAAATGCATTATGCCGTTCATGGGCATACGGCTGCTGAACTAATTATGGAGCGTGCCGATGCAAAGAAAGAACATATGGGGTTAACAACATGGGAAAAAGCACCCAATGGGAAGATTGTAAAACCTGATGTGAGTATTGCCAAGAACTATCTTAAGGAGAACGAACTGGAAGATATGGGTCGTTTAGTTAACGCAGTACTTGATATTGCCGAGCGTATGGCACAAAGGCATATTCCGTTGACGATGGAGGATTGGTCTAAACGAATAGATGCGATTCTTGTTGCTGGCGGTGATTCTGTTTTGGATGATGCAGGTAAAGTAACGGCGGAAGATGCTAAAGATTTTGCAGAAACAGAGTTTGAAAAGTATCGAATAATACAAGATCGTCTTTTTAAATCTGACTTTGACCGCTTTGCAGATGGAGAATTGTTGCCTATTGATTTTGAATGACTTCAAATGCAGAAAATCAGCATTATAAAAGATTTATTTGGAACTAAAGAAATGTAAGAAAAAGAATTATCTTTACACGCTTTTTATTCAGTAGTTATGAACATTACTTTGCTTGTGGTCGGAAAGACCGACAAGGACTATATAAACGCAGCGGTTGAGGAGTATTTCAAGCGGATAAAGCGTTACATGAATTTCGAGTTCAAGGTGGTAAAGGACATCAAGAACGCGAAAAGTGTGACTACGGCCGTGCAGAACAAACTCGAGGGCGAGAAGATTCTCGATGAACTTTCGCCATCAGACTTTGTCGTTCTGCTCGACGAAAATGGGAAAAATCCGTCGTCGAAGGAGTTCGCTGCCTTCATCGAGAAGCAGTCGCTATCGGGACTGAAAAACCTCGTGTTCGTAATCGGCGGCCCCTACGGATTTTCCGAAGATGTATATGCACGTGCCAACTACAAGCTGTCGCTGTCGCGAATGACATTTTCGCACCAGCTTGTGAGGGCTATATTCGCCGAACAACTATACCGCGCCTTGAGCATACTAAACAACGATCCATACCATCACGAATAGCATGAAGCGGAAATTTGGCTACATATTGTATTTTACATTATTATCGTTGCTTACTATTGCGACGGCAGTGCTTGCATTTCTGCCTCGTGGCGGTGGAAATGCCGATATTTCCGAACTCGTTGATGTTGATGCTCTTGAGTCGCTTCTAGATGACAAATACAATTACATGTCGGAAAAGAGCGATGATGCCCTTAAGATTGCATCTACCAAGTCCGACAGCGTTAATGTTGAGTTCTTCGATTCTCTTGCTGGCGATTTTCCCGAGAAGGGTATAGGCTTTTTCCACTACGAGCGCGGACGGTTGCAACATTGGTCGACCAACGATATTCCAGTGCCAGTGGAGTTCAAGTCTTCATTGGGCGATAGGATTGTGAGACTTGAAAATGGACTTTATCTCTGTTGTATCAAGTTGACAGACAACAATGCCGTGGTCGGACTTTACCAGATACGCAAGGAATATTCCTATGAAAACGATATGCTTGTGTCGGCGTATGGTTGCGACATAGATTTGCCAGCAAAGGTTTCTGTATCGGCTGATAGTAGCGAAAATTCGCTCTCGGTGCGACTTCCTGCCAGCGACAAGGACATTTATTTCAGCGTTGCCGATGATAGCTATCTTCAGGATAGGATTTCGTTGCCGCAGGCAATGAGGTTGTCTTTCTTGCTGTTGGCACTTGTGCTTCTGGCATCTGTATTCGAGGTGATTGCGCAAAAAAACAAGTCGCGATCTTGGATTGTGACGATTGTTTTCTTGTCGGTGCTGATGGCAATAAGATTCTTGCTTCTAACAACGGGATTTTTCAACGATTTGGACAACTTGAAATTGTTTTCGCCAGAGCTGCTGTCGACATCGACAATGCAGGCATCATTCGGCGATATGATTTTGAAAGTGATTGTTATCGGTATAGGATGCATATTTTTCTGCCGTCATTTCAATGTTGATGCAAGTCATTTGTCATCGAAAAAGTCCCATAGGCAGATTGCAAGCATCGTTTTTTCGATTTTTGTGTCGGCATTTTCGATGCTGCTGATTGATTTCCTTGCCGAAATAGTGTACGACTCATCAATTCCGTTTAATTTCGCCAACCTTTCCAGCCCCGACATGTATGGTTATATTGCCTTGGTGGTTGTTACGGTGGTGATTTTCATAGCGATATTTACCGTTAGAAAAATTATTCGCATTTGTGGAAGCCTTCTCGAAATAGGCATGATATTGCCAATTACATTGCTGCTATTTGTCGGTTACGCTGTATTTTGTTGGTTTTCTGATAATAATAATGTGATTGTGCAGACGGGTTTGCTTTGGTTGCTATGGTCGTACTTGCTGTTCTGCCAAAAGAAGGGGAAAACATCGTTCCTCTTTAGGACTGTGCTTGCAATAATTGTTTCGTTTTTGGTTGCTTATTCCATATCGGCAGATTCTATGCGTAAGGAAGCCGAGGCATTCAAGGTGCTTGCATACAATATGTCGGCAGAGCGAGACTTCGATGTTGAATTCAATTTCATTGGTTTCGACAGCGAAATGAGAAGTAGTACGGAACTTGCCGATGCCGTGAAAGAATACGACTTTGTGCGTGCCGATAGCATAATTGACAAGATAATTTCAACAAAGAAATATCTGAAACGTTACGATGCTCAGGTTACCATTTGTACCGACAACGATAGCCTTATTTTTGAAGACGACGAGACGTCGGCAGGGTGTTTCGAGTATTTCAGGACAATGTTGCTCGATTACGGTGTGGTAATTCCTAACACAAATTTCTACTATCTGGACAATAACAATGGGCGCCAGTCGTATCTTGGCGTGTATGGCATAATGGTAAACCAATCGGAATTCGTAAAGGTTTACATCGAGTTCAACAGCAAGATTTTCAGTGAGGGACTAGGTTACCCAGATTTGCTTCTCGACAAGCGTATGGCGTTGAAACATAGCGACAAGAAGTTTGATTTTGCACGTTATAGCAAAGGTATACTTGTGGCAAGTCGTGGTTCGTACAAGTATCTTTTCTCGCTTGCACCAGAAAACGATTTCCGAGAATATTCGGTAAGTAGTAGCAACGGCTACAGGCATTTCAAGTATTGTCCAGACAAGGAGAACACCGTGATTCTTAGCAAGCGCGATTCGGGATTCTCCAATGCGTTCATAATGTTTTTCTTTGTCCTATGTGGGATATTCATAGTCTATATGCTTGCTTATGCAATTTATAGAATTGGTCGCAGAAAAAAAGTAGTTACCTCAAGCCTCGGACAGCGTATTAGGGCGGCATTCATCAGCGTGTTGGTTGTCAGTTTGTTCCTTACCATGGTCGTGTCGGTATTTTTCATAATCGATACCTACGAGACAAGGCAGAACGAACTTGTGCTCGATAAGGTACATTCGGTAGCCGTTGAGTTGGAACATTCGTTCGACCTTGCAAACCTCAAGAATGAAGACCCGCTGTATGTGAACGATATGTTGGTGTATCTGTCTAATATCCTATATGTTGACATAAATATCTATGATGTTCACGGAGTGCTGATGTCATCGTCGAGGCGCGAATTTTTCGACAAGGGACTGAAGGGGATGTTCATGGACCCGAGTTCGTACAGGCATCTGATAATGAACAAGGATGAGCTATTTTCGCACAAGGAGCGAATTGACAAGGTGGAATATCTTTCGGTTTATTTGCCACTTAAAGATAAGAGCAACAAGGTTGTTGGCTATCTTAACCTGCCGTATTTTGCAGCAGAAGCTGAGGTGGAGGAGGAGATGTCTAACTATATTTCGGTGTTTGCTTCCATTTTCCTGCTTGTGATTTTCTTGGCGTTGGTAATCGGACTTTTGGTGTCGCGGCGGGTTACTATTCCACTTTCGATGTTGCAGAATTCAATCCGCAATATGGAGATAAACCGTGCCATGAAGATAAACTATGGTAGCAACGATGAAATAGGTCTTCTTATTGATGAGTACAACCGTAAGGTTGACGAGTTGGCTGAATCGGCGCAGAAACTGGCAACATCTGAGCGAGAATCGGCATGGCGTGAGATGGCAAGGCAGATAGCTCATGAAATCCGTAATCCGCTCACACCTATGAAGTTGCGTATACAGTACCTTGAGCGTGCGTACCAAGAGAATGCTCCCGGATGGGAAAAAATGCTAGAGCAGCTTCCGCAGATGCTCATCGAGCAGATTGATGTGCTTGATGCAACGGCATCGCAATTCTCCGAGTTTGCCAAGATGCAGCTTCCACAGAAGAAGGAAGTCAATCTGTGCGAGGTGATTGAGAACATTGTCGATTTGCATAATGGAACAAACGGCGTTGAGGTTCGCAGGGAATGCAATGTGGATGGCAAGGCTGTTGTCATGGTTGATCGTGACCAGATTTTGCGTGTCTTTACTAATTTGGTAAAGAACAGTATACAGGCAATTCCCGAAGACCGCAAGGGCGAAGTGGTGATTTCTATTTCCGACGATGGAGACCGCTATTTCGTGTCTGTCCGCGACAACGGATGTGGCATTGCCGATGAAATAAAAGCAAAGATTTTCCAGCCCAACTTTACGACAAAGTCGTCGGGAATGGGACTCGGATTAAGTATGGTAAAGAATATCCTGTTCGGCAATGGTGTCGAAATCGACTTTGATACCGAAGTTGGCGTTGGCTCAGAATTTAAATTGTATTTTGAGAAATTGGTGAAATAAAGCCCAATCATGTCAATTTGCAAAGGAATAAAAATATTTGTGTAAAACAATCTGTAGCGACACAATGCATTGCGTCGCTACAATATATTTATGTGAACTGGATAGTGAGGAAATCTACCTAAAATTTTGAGATTTCCTCACTATTTAAAATAGTAAAATACAACTATAATACTGATTAAAAATACATTACAGAATGTATATATTATCAGAAACAATAATACAACATTCTAAACACTAAAAATATTTACACATAAAAATATACATAATACATTGAATATAAATAAATTAAATGCAAAATTAATTTTTCGGCAGTGAGGAAATGTGTGATTTTTTTTGAGATTTCCTCACTATTGAAAAATAATAATTGTATCTTTGTGGCGTAAAAACATACAGTTATGTTAACGGGAAGAAATGAAGAGAAACGGCAGTTGCTCAACCTTCTGGAATCAGACCAGTCGGAATTTGTCGCCATATATGGTCGCAGACGTGTTGGAAAGACATACCTTATCAGAGAAACATTTAATCGTAGTTTTGCATTTCAGCATACTGGCATATTGGAAGCAAGCCTTCAGGAACAGTTGGCAGAATTCCAGCATTCGCTTGTGGCATACGGACTTAGAAAATGTCCGCAACTGCCGAATTGGCACGAGGCGTTTCACCAGCTTGGCAATCTGTTGCTAAAGTCAAAGGAAAACAAAAAAGTAGTATTCATTGACGAATTGCCGTGGATGGATACGCCAAACTCAAATTTCATTCGCGCCCTCGACCACTTTTGGAATGGATGGGCATCGGCACGAAAAGACATTATTGTAATTGTTTGCGGTAGTGCTACATCGTGGATTACCAACAAGATAATAATGAATTACGGTGGTTTGCACAACCGGCTTACTCACCAAATTTATTTGCGTCCGTTCACGCTTTTGGAATGCGAGCAATACTGCAAGTCAAGGAAACTCAACTACACGCGCAAACAACTGCTTGATGCCTATATGGTTCTTGGAGGCATTCCATACTACTGGAGTTTTTTGCAAAAGGGAAAGAGCGTTGCACAGAACTTCGACAGGATGTTTTTCGCCGAAAACGGAGAAATGACAAGGGAATTCGATGCGCTCTACGCTTCACTTTTCCGCAATCCCGAACCGCATATCGCTGTAATAAAAGCATTGTCCACAAAAAAATCGGGGCTAACTAGAAATGAAATCCTATCCGAAACAAAATTAGACGACAACAAGACATTTGCCAAGGCGCTGAAAGAACTTGAGCAATGCGGATTCATCAGGAAGTACACCTGTCTAGGCAAAATAAGCAAAGACGCAATGTATCAGCTTATGGACAATTTCACCCTGTTTTATTTCAAGTTTATTCAGGAAAACAAAAACGGCAACCCGCATTTCTGGAGTTCGAGCCTCGACACATCGGTACATAATGCCTGGGCGGGACTTGCATTTGAGAGGGTTTGCCTGCAGCATCTTCCCGAAATCAAGGCGGCATTAGGATTTTCGGCAGTAATAAGTTCGGCACATTCGTGGACATTCAAGCCAAAACCAGACGACACAGACCAGACAGGAGTCCAGATTGACCTGCTCATCGACCGCAACGACGGCATTATCAACCTTTGCGAAATGAAGTATTCCGACGACACCTACTCCGTAAGCAAGGAAGACGACCAAAAGCTACGCCGTCGCCGTTCCGTGTTCGTACGCGAAAGCAAAACAAAGAAACCTGTACAGATAACTATGATTACCACTTACGGACTTTCAAAGGGCGGTTATTCCGACGATATTAGCAGTCAGGTAACAATGGAAGACTTGTTTAAGGAGCGCATTGAATAGAAGTATCACAAGTTTAATTATCAGCACATTACATCAATTTACAAAATTTCGATAGTGAGGAAATCTACCTAAAAAAGTGAGATTTCCTCACTATTGACCTGCACAATTCAGAGGCAAAGCTCCTGCAAGGAAACGGCAAAGCCATTCAACCCCTTGGACTTTGGACTATACGATCCTTGTGCACAACAAAAACTAAAAACCATCGTGGCTTGAGCAAGAGTGATTTTGAGCAGTCCAAATGTCACGCGATGATTGTATGGGGAAGAAAAAACACCCTAATATTTTTCCCCACAGCGCAATTTTTATGTATTTTTGCGGTGGTTACAAAATTGTTATGATGTTGAATAAATTACGCTTTTTTGTCGTAGCGCTTCTTATGGGAAGCCTTATGTTTTCGTGCAGCAAGAAGGCTGAACGCTTCGAATTGCAGGACGAAAATCTTGTCGGATATGTCAACTCGATGGTTGGAACAGATGTGCACGGACATACATTTCCGGGTGCTGTTATGCCGTTCGGAATGGTTCAGCTTAGTCCCGACACTCGTCTCGACGGCTGGGACGGTTGCAGTGGCTATCATTATACCGATTCGGAGATTTACGGTTTCACGCATACTCACCTCAGCGGAACAGGTTGTTCCGACTACGGCGATGTGCTACTTATGCCTATGTGCGGAAAGTTCTCGACAGACAACAAGGAATATTCGTCGCATTTCTCGCACGATACCGAAATCGCCGAACCAGGCTACTACGCCGTGAAACTCTCCGACGACGACATCGATGTGGAACTCACCGTTTCTCCACGCGTCGGTTTGCACCGCTACAAGTTCAACCGCGAAGGCAAGCGCTATATTGTCCTCGATCTCGAACACCGCGATGTTGTTCTTGAGGCCGGTCTGCGCAAGCATTCCGACAACTGCTATACTGGCGTTCGCCGTTCGCACGCATGGGCAGACAATCAGCACCTGTACTTTGCAATGCTATTCTCAACCGATGTCAGCGTTGTAGAGCCTGCCGACTTCGACTGGGAAGGCGATTCGCTCTGCCGTCCCGACAAGGCCGTGTATGTTTTTGAAGTTACCGATAGTGCTGTAAATGAGGTGCTTGTAAAGGTTTCCATTTCGCAGGTTGACGAGGAAGGCGCGCTGAAGAATATGGAGCAGGAAGTTCCAAATTGGGATTTCGATGCCCTGCGCAAGGATGCTTCCGACGCTTGGAACCGCGAACTCAACAAGATTGTCGTTAAGGGCGGAAGCGAGGAACAGCGCAAGGTTTTCTACACAGCAATGTATCATTCGTTCATACAACCGACTTTGGCTCAAGATGTTGACCGTCGCTATCGCGGTACCGACCTGCAGGTTCATTCAAGCGAAGACTTTACCACTTATACAGTTTTCTCGCTGTGGGACACCTACCGTGCTGCTCATCCGCTATATACCATAACGCAACAGGCACGCTCGGTCGATTTCATCAAGACTTTCATTGCCGAATATTCGCAGGGCGGAAGGTTGCCAATGTGGGAACTTTCGTCGAACTACACGGGCTGTATGATTGGTTATCACTCTGTTCCGCCAATTGTTGATGCATATTTCAAAGGCATAAAGTTCAAAAATCTTGAAAGTCTTGCACTCGAGGCTATGCTTTCGACAGCAACCGCCGACGAACTTGGCAAGCGCGATTATGCCCGTCACGGATTTATGTCGGTGAACGAGGAGCACGAGTCGGTATCGAAAAACCTCGAATACGGCTTCGACGACTGGTGCATTGCCCAGTTTGCAAAATCGCAGGGCGACAATGAAACCTATCGCGAATATATGATTAGAAGTCAGGCTTACAAGCATATTTTCGACAAGAGTTGCGGTTTTATGTGTCCTCGTCAGAACGGTTCGTGGAAGGAGAATTTCGACCCCAAGGAGATTGACTTCAACTTCACCGAGGCCAATTCGTGGCAATATACCTTCTATGTTCCGCATGATATTCTCGGTTTTATCGAGCTGATGGGCGGTAACGAGGCATTCGAGGCAAAACTCGACGAACTTTTCTCGACAGGCAGCGAAACCCACGGCAAGGATTTGAAGGACATAACCGGACTAATCGGCCAGTATGTACACGGAAACGAACCGAGCCACCACATTGCCTATATGTACAACTATTGCGGAAAGCCCACCAAGACGCAGAAGGTTGTCCGCCAGATAATGTCGGAGATGTACAACACAACACCTGCCGGCAGTTGCGGAAACGAAGACTGCGGTCAGATGTCGGCATGGTATGTCCTCAGCGCAATGGGATTTTATCCGATAAATCCTGCAAACGGCGTATATGATATTGGCAGCCCGATATTCGACACCGTGCAGATTAACCTCGAAAATGGCAAGAAATGTCTGATTGTCACTCACGACAATAGTCCCGAAAACATTTATGTTGCCAAGATGGAAATCAATGGAAAGCCATATACCAAGTCGTACATTCTGCATTCCGACATTGCCGACGGTGCTCGAATTGACTTCTATATGACCGCCGACCCGCAGAACGGCTTCGGCACCAACAGCGCCGACATTTATCCGTCGCGCATCGAAGAATTTAAGGTTGTACCTGCTCCGTATGCAAAAACTGGCGTGCGTACCTTCCACGATTCGCTCAAAATCGAGCTGGCTTGCAGCGACGGCAGCGCAAAAATCTATTACTCAATAGGTAATGGCGAGGAAAAACTTTATTCCGAACCATTAATTCTCAACGAGACAACCACATTGACTTTCCATTCGGAACGCGATGGCTATGTTTCGTCCAAGCCAGTGGAAGCCAAGTACATAAAGATTGACGCAGACCGTCGCATAAAGTTGCATAGCAAGTACAACCCTATGTACACTGCAGGTGGCGACGATGCTTTGGTTGACCATCTGCGTGGTGGCAACGATTTCCGCACCGGAGAATGGCAAGGCTATCAAGGACAGGATTTCGAGGCTGTAGTTGATTTGTGCGAAGTAAAGGACATCAAGTCGATTGAAACTGGTTTCATTCAGGATGTGAAATCGTGGATATTGTTCCCGAAGTATGTTGAGTATTATACATCTAACGATGGCGTGAATTTCAAAAAGATAGCAACCTTAACCCATAATGTTGCCGACAATGATTATCGACAGCAGATTTACAATTTCCGTTGCGAACCAGCTAATTGCAAGGCGCGTTATGTGAAGGTTTTTGCAAAATATTACGGTACGCTTCCCGAATGGCATCTCGGTGCAGGTGGCGAGACGCATTTGTTCCTCGATGAAATTGAAGTTGTTGAAAAATAAGAAATTATGAGAAGTATTTGGACCTTTTTGATTGCAGTTTTTTGCGTATTGCTTTTCGTCTCATGCGATAAGGAAGATAACGAACTTGTTGTAACAAATTTAGAATATACCGACTGCCTTGAGCGTCCCAAAAACCTAAAGACCTCAATTACCTATTACAACAATACTATTTCAGTTTTGCACGAATATCTTCCAGTCAATTGCAATTTTCAAGGTGTTCTTGTATCACCGAAAATTGATGAGGAGAACAAAATAATTGAGATAGATGTTGATCCGATTGTGGTGCAAGCGGATTTGGAATGCGAGTGCGAAATCAATGTTTCATACACTTTCGAGAATTTCTACAAACGAAACGCCGACTATACATTTATAATCAGGGAAAACAACGAGGAAATTTATAGAGGTGAGGAAAGGCTGTAGAGGGTTTTAGGTTCAATGTTCAAAGTTCAATGTTTAAGGTTCAAAGATTCAAAACACTGTAAACTCTTAACTCTCAACTTTTAACTCTTCACTCTTAACTGCTTTTCCCATTCCCATGCCGACAAAGTCGTTTCATCAAGGGTCTTTTCTGCTTTCCAGCCTAGTACTTTGTTTGCTTTGGTAGTGTCAGCCCAAACCTTTTCGATGTCACCGGCACGGCGTCCTGCAATTTTGTAGTTCAGTTTTAAGCCTGTGCTTCGTTCAAATGAATTTATGACTTCAAGTACGGTAGAACCTTTGCCCGTGCCAATGTTGAAGAAGTCGAACTGCTTGTCGTTTTTGGGCGAGTTCAGGTATTTCACGGCGGCAACATGTGCCTTTGCAAGGTCAACCACATTTATGTAGTCGCGGATAGGAGTGCCATCTGGAGTGTTGTAGTCGTTGCCGAAAACGCTGAGGCATTCGCGGATTCCTATGGCAGTCTGTGTGATGTACGGCATCAGGTTGTTGGGCGTGCCGTTTGGAAGTTCTCCAATGTATGCCGATGGATGTGCACCTATTGGATTGAAGTAGCGCAATGCTATTGCTTTGAGCGTAGGTGTTGCCTTGAGTGTGTCCTGTATTATTTCTTCCGAAATCTTCTTTGTGTTTCCGTATGGAGATTCTGCCTTGGCAAATGGTGTTTCTTCTGTGACTGGCAGTTTTTCAGGCTGACCATAAACGGTGCAACTTGATGAGAAAACAAGTCCGTTTACACCATGCTTTTCCATCATTTCCAAAACATTGATAAGACCGTTAAGGTTATTGCGGTAGTACATCAGCGGTTTCTGTACCGATTCGCCAACGGCTTTGCTTGCAGCAAAGTGTACAACGGCAATAGCATCATTGTTTTCGTAGAAAATCTTGTCCATTGCAAAGTTGTCGGTAACATCAGCCTTGTAGAATGTTGGGCGTTTGCCTGTAATCTTTTCAATTCCATCAAGGACATTGATGTTTGAGTTTGAAAGATTGTCGATTATTATTGGTTCGTAGCCTGCATTTATGAATTCTACAACTGTATGAGAACCAATGTATCCAGTACCACCAGTGATTATTATCTTTTTCATTTTCAAGTTCGTTTAAACATAATTTTCAGCCAAATTCTTCATTTCGCTGTTGACGTTTTTTGCTTCGTAGAGAATTCCGTAGATTGTTTCTGCAATCGGAATGCTGAAGTTTGAGCGCTTGTTGATTTCGTGTACGCAGCGGCATGCGTAGTAGCCCTCTGCTATCATGTTCATTTCGAGTTGTGCTACGCGTACTGAAAGTCCATGGCCTATCATGTTTCCAAACAAGCGGTTACGGCTATAACGCGAGTAAGCGGTAACAAGCAAGTCGCCCAAATATACCGAATCGTTCAAGTTGCGTTTGCCAGGATACATGTTTTCAACGAAGTTCTTCATTTCGTTTACGCAGTTGGCGATATAGGCGGCAAGGAAGTTGTCACCGTAGCCAAGTCCGCTGTATATTCCGGCTCCGAGAGCATAGATGTTTTTCATCACGATGGCTATTTCGGTGCCAAGCATGTCGTTTGATGTGGTTGTGTGTACATACCTGTTGGCAAACATTTTTGCAACCGTTTTGGCAAGCTCGTTGTTTTCCGAAACGGCAGTCAAGAATGTGTATTTTTCCTGTGCGATTTCCTCTGCGTGGGATGGACCGCTTATCATCGACATGTTTTCAAGCGGAATGTTGAACTCACTGTGCAGGTAGTCGGAAATGAGTTGCATTGTCTCTGGTATGATACCTTTTACGGCTGTTATTATCTTTTTGCCGGATATGTCGATGTTTTTGAGCGGCTTCAGCGATTCATGAAGAAATGCTGCAGGCGTTACAATAACTAGATATTCTGCCTTTGATGCAATGCCATTTAGGTCTGTGCTGATTTCAACGCTGTCGGGGTTGATGAAAGTGGAACTTAGGTATCTAGGATTGTGTCCGTACTTTTGTATTCCTTCCACAATTTCTTCTTTCCTTACCCACCACGATGTGCGTTCAAGGTTGGCTGTGAGTATCTTGACTATCGCTGTAGCCCAGCTTCCGCTACCGATTACAGCGACATTGTATTTCAACTTTTCGTTTGTTATCATTTCGTTTTTATTTTGCGCAAAGGTAAGACTTTATTTGTGATTTTTTGTGATGGCTTATATTTATTGTTGAATCTGTTTTTGTTAAAAACTTAACCATGACTATTATGCTGTTAAAGAATTTTCTTTACTTTTGCCATTGCTATAATGCAAACTAAAACAAAGCGAAATGATGAATCTTTCTGATTTGACTGGACATCGCAACTTTTTCCTGATTGCGGGTCCGTGCGTGGTCGAAAACTTTGAAATAACATACGAAACAGCCGTAACGGTGAAGGCGATTTGCGAAAAACTTGACATTCCGTTTGTGTTCAAGTCATCGTATCGTAAGGCAAACCGCAGTAGTATAAGTTCGTTTACTGGTATAGGCGATGAGGCTGCATTGGAAATTCTAGCCAAGATAAAGCAGGAACTTAATGTGCCGATATGCACAGATATTCATGCGCCAGAGGAGGCCGCATTTGCTGTGCAGATTGCTGATATTGTACAGATTCCTGCATTTCTATGCCGTCAGACCGACTTGTTGGTCGCAGCGGCAAAGACGGGAAAGATTGTCAACATTAAGAAAGGTCAGTTCCTTTCTCCAGATGCTATGAAGTTTGCTGCGCAGAAAGTTGTCGAGGCTGGAAATTCGAATGTTATGTTGACTGAGCGAGGTACAACTTTCGGCTATACCGACCTTGTGATTGATTTCCGTGGTATTCCAACGATGAGGCAATTGGGCTATCCCGTTGTGCTTGATGTTACTCATAGCCTTCAGCAACCAAACCAGACTAGTGGCGTTACTGGTGGGCTTCCGCAGATGATTGAGGCAATGGCAAAGGCAGGTGTCGCTGTCGGTGCCGATGGTTTGTTTATGGAGACGCATCCAAATCCAGCTGTAGCAAAATCGGATGGCGCAAACATGTTGCGTCTCGACCTGCTAGAGGCCTTGCTGAAGAAGTTGGTAAGGGTGAGAGAAGCGATAATGGAGTAGATTCTTTCCAACGAAATCGGTCGCTAATGTGTATAATTTGGTACATTAGCGACCTGTTTCGTTGTTTGAAAATGCGAAGTTATAGTGGTTATGTTATTGAAAGTAAGTGTTTTATGAAAATGTGAATTGCCAAGGTGTTTGCTGATAATTTGTCAATGGATATCGCTACTATAAAACGGCATTGGCGCCTGATTCTTGTACAATCGTGCCATGGCGCGATTCTACAACAAACGGCGCCTGCCATTTAAACTTAGAAACCTTACATTCCTTTCCTTCTCAATGTAATATACGTAAACGGTGGTTCTCCGTCAAGATGTTCTTCCGAGTCGATGGTTTCCCATTCGTCCATGTTGAGTGTGGGGAAGAAGGTGTCGGCTTCGTATGTGCGGTGTACGCGTGTGAGGTAAATCTTGGTTGTCATCGGCAAAAATTGCCTATAGATTGATTCTCCACCGATGATGAACACTTCGTCGCTGTCGCAAAGGGCAAATGCCTGTTCGATGTTCTTGGCGGTGTAAGCGCCTTCAAAAACGGCATCGCCAGTGGTAAGGATTATGTTCTTGCGGTCGGGCAGGGGGCGTTTCGGGAATGAAAGATAAGTCTTGCGTCCCATTATTATGGAATGTCCCGTAGTTATCGCCTTGAAGCGCTTGAGGTCGCCGCTGATGTGCCACAGCAGGTTGTTGTCCTTGCCGATGGCTCCGTTTTCGGCAACGGCCACTATCATAGTTATCTGTCTGTCTGTCATACCGATACTTCTGCTTTGATGTGTGGATATGGATTGTAGTCAACCAATTCAAAGTCCTCGTACTTGAACGAGAAAATGTCCTTTACATTTGGATTTATCTTCATCTTGGGCAATGGACGCGGTGTGCGTTCGAGCTGGGTGTGAACCTGTTCAAGGTGGTTGAGATAAATATGAGCATCGCCGAAGGTGTGAATGAATTCACCGTACTGGTAGTCGCAAACTTGTGCCAACATCATGGTTAGCAATGCATACGATGCAATGTTGAACGGCACACCGAGGAAAAGGTCGGCACTGCGCTGGTACAGTTGGCACGATAGTTTACCATCTGCAACATAGAACTGGAACAATGCGTGGCAAGGTGGCAAAGCCATATTGTCGATGTCGGCAACATTCCATGCGCTAACGATGTGACGGCGCGAGTCGGGATTTTCCTTGAGCGATTTCACAAGGTTTGAAATCTGGTCGATGGTTTGTCCATCTGGAGTTTTCCACGAACGCCACTGGTATCCATATACATGACCGAGGTCGCCGTTTTCGTCCGCCCACTCGTCCCAGATGCGTACTCCGTTGTCGTTCAAGTATTTAATGTTTGTGTCGCCAGCGAGGAACCATAGCAGTTCGTGGATTATTGACTTCAAATGCAACTTCTTGGTTGTTAGGCAGGGAAATCCGTCCTGCAGGTTGAAGCGCATCTGGTGTCCGAACACGCTTATTGTGCCGGTTCCGGTGCGGTCGCTTTTGCGTACGCCTTCATCAAGTACGCGCTGTAGTAGGTCGAGATATTGTTTCATCAGTTGAATAAGTTTCTTTTTTTACCGTGAGGATGGTTCTTTTGTTGAGTAGTTTCATCTATGTCATCGTCCATGAAATCGTCATCTTCCAAGTCTTCGTCAAAGTCATTCATAGGTTGCAACATCGAAATAAGTGGGAGATAGGCTTGTTCTTCTTCGTCCCAGACAATGTCAATATGCTGTACAGTTGCGTTTTCGATATACATTGTGACAGCCATTTCCTTTTCCTTTTTCGTTGCACCAAGATCCAAAGAAATCTGCTTGAATTGGTCGTACACTATCTTGACCATCTTTTTGTAATCGGCACTGGATAGTATAATTCTGCTGTCGTAGTCTGGGACAATAGGAAAATCAACCTTTATGGCGTTTTCGGGACCGATGTATGTCAATAAGACTTTCATATTATTTCGTTTCTGTTTCGTGTTTGTACTTGAAGCAGATTGCGAACAATACGGCAACGATAAGTGCGTATGCGGCAAAGATATACCAGCTTGTCTGCCAGCCGTTCCAAACGTTCATGGCTCCTTCCTGCGAATATACAAAGTGGTTTACTATAGCCTGAGCTCCCAATGTTCCGATTGTTGCACCTATTCCGTTGGTCATCAGGAAGAAAAGTCCCTGAGCAGATGAGCGGATAGATGTGTCGGTTTCCTTATCGACGAAGAGCGAACCGCTGATGTTGAAGAAGTCGAATGCCACACCGTAAACTATGCACGAAAGGATGAACATCCATACTCCCGACCCCGGGTTTCCAAGTCCAAAAAGCCCGAAACGAAGTACCCAAGCGAACATTGCAATAAGCATAACCTTCTTGATGCCGAATCGCTTGAGGAAGAATGGAATTAGCAATATGCACAAGGTTTCGGAAATCTGCGACAGCGAAATAAGTATGTTTGCGTGCTGAACACCGAAGGTGTCGGCATATTCGTTTATGCCTTCGAAACTTGTGAGGAAAGGATTTGCGAATCCGTTGGTTATCTGTAACGAAACGCCTAGTAGCATTGAAAAAATGAAAAACAGAGCCATCTTCTTCTGTTTGAATAACTTGAATGCGCTGAATCCAAGTTTGTCCATGAGAGTTTCGTTGCTTCCTATTTCTTTTCTTTCCATCTTTGTCGGGCAGTGTGGCAATGTGAACGAGTAAATTGCAAGGACAATTCCAATTCCGCCACTGACAACAAACTGAGCAGCAGTTGGTTGGAATCCGAGTAGGTCAACAATCCACATTGTGCAGATGAAACCGATAGTTCCGAAAATCCTTATTGGCGGAAATTCCTTGACGGTATCGAGGTTTGCCTTTTCCAATGCGTTGTAAGCCACAGAGTTCGATAGTGCAAGTGTCGGCATATAGAATGCAACTGCAACGGTATATATTGAGAATAGTGTGCCGAATTCTACCGCATCGCCAGCCATAAGTCCGTACAGTCCGGCGCAAAGCATTGCAATGCCTGAAATGCCGTGGCAGAGACCGAGAGTTTTTTGTGCAGGAAGTTTTGTGTCGGCGATTATACCCATGAGTGCAGGCATAAAAATTGACACAATACCCTGTATAGAGTAGAAAATTCCAATTTTTCCTGCCATTCCGTGTATGAATAGGTAGGTTCCCATACATGTGAGGTAGGCTCCCCAGATTGCGAACTGGAGAAAATTCATCACGATAAGTCTGAATTTGATTCCGCTGTTATTCATTTTTATCCTTTTTGTTGTTTCTTGAATTTATTTCGTCCCTGATGATAGATGCGTATTCGTAGTCTTCTTCGTCTATAGCGTTTTGCATCAACTGGTTAAGCGCGTCAATGTCGGCTTCCTTGAGGTTGAAGCAGTAGCGTTCGGAGTTGAGGTATTTCTCGTCTTCGGCGAGTATTACGCCAGCCTTGTCAACGACTTCCGATGTGGTGAAAATGGGGCAGTTGAAGATTAGTGCGAGCGCAATGGCATCAGAAGTCTTTGTTTCTACAAATTCGTGCTGTTCGCCACGGCTGAAGAATACGCGCGAGTAGAAGATGCCTTCTTCGAACTTGTATATCAGCACTTCTTCGGCAGTTATGTCGAACTTCCGCATCGAAATGGAGAACACTTCGTGGATTAGCGGACGCGGTGTGTCCATGCTTGTTATTTTCTTTGCTATGGATTGCGCTTCGGTGGCGTCGATGACTACAGGGATACGTTTTTTGCTGTGTGCAACCGAGAGCACAACAACATACGCGCCAGTCATATTGTTGCTGTCGGCAAGTCCGTTAACCGTCAATTTTATTTGTTCCATAGCGATGGCAAAAGTAATAATAATTTACGATTTACGAATGATTTAGTAGATTCGATGATTGATTTGATAATTTGAGGATTCGATAATTTGAAGGTTTGTAACAAAAAAGGACAGTTTTTGACCATCCTTTATTGTTATTTCTCGTTACCGAACAGTTCAAACGACCTTAAGCTGGTTTGATTAAAATATCGCTTCTATTACCCTGTCAACCATTTCGTTGAACGGTTCTAGTTTCATGCGGCCACATTTCCTGACAATATTTGAAGCCTTGTATCCCGAAATTATATGACAGGCGATATAACTCTGCTTGTCAAATTTAAACGACATAAACATCTCATCGGTAATCGGAAACACATAGTCAGTGTATCTTTTTGATGTAATTAGGACGAGATATATTGTTCCATCGTCATTTTCTTGCAGTTCATCATTGGATATTAGCACGGACAGGTGCGGTTTCATAGTTCCGTCCGGCATTAGGAAATTCACTTCTA
Source organism: uncultured Bacteroidia bacterium (assembly GCA_902791865.1). Taxonomy (GTDB): domain Bacteria; phylum Bacteroidota; class Bacteroidia; order Bacteroidales; family ML635J-15; genus Bact-19. Next base: position 28,141 of record CADAXK010000005.1, on the reverse strand, counting down.
CCAAGTCCCTTTGATGATATTCCATATTACTTGCATTTATATCCGACAATATCGGCTACGGTTTCCGCCATTGCTATCCGCGAGCCTGCAAAAAACGCTTCCTCTACTTCTTTGGGCGTATAGTCTTCTGCTTCGTCCTGCGTTTCGAAAACAACTATGCTGTCGTTTTCCTTTGACAATTCGCTTGCAAGGAAGAAAAGACTGTCGCACATCTTGTCATTACCTGTTATTCGGATGGTTCTGCACATATTCTTTTACTTTTTTGCAAAAGTACATAATCTTTTAATATTTACAATGATGACTTGCGAAAAAAATTAAAAAGTTGTCTCTGTCCCGCTATTTCTCCAATATGCTGAAAATCTTGTCGGTGTTTACATATAGGACATTCATTTTCTTGTCGGGGAAACGCTTCTGGTAATCCTGTATTTCGCGGATTAGGATTTTGCTTTGCCTGTTCATAAATACCGACCAGAACAAAATTATGTTGTAGTCGGCATTGTTGTAATAATCAAAGGAATGGCAATCGTTACTTATTGGTATCAAATATTTTACATCCTTGCAAAACAACAGGCAGGTATCAACATCCACGGTGAAATTTGGTGGAATCGTGTTTAGTTGACCGCGCTTGTTCCATTTCAGGTTTGGGAAACCACCAGCAGTACAATTCAGTTGCAATGATAACAGTGTGTCGGTCTTTTGGTAGAATCTGATTTGCAGCGGTTGCATAAGGTTGTTCCGTAGTACGGTGTCATTTTTTCCAGATTGTAGAATGTCGGACAAGTAGGTCGTGTTCAGGCAGTATGATGAGTTGGCTGGGATTCCGAATTTATTGGAACAAGCCATTATCTTTCCCATATCGCACTCGGCTGGCTGTTTTATGCCCATAATGCAGAACATCAATGAAGAGCAACTTGAAAATAGCAGTCCAAGAAGCAAACAAATGGTTATTAATCTTGATTTCATTTACAGCAAGTAATACAATAAAAAGGACGGCATTCAACCGTCCGATTTGATTTATCGATTGCCTTTTAATTTGAAAATGCGATAAAGTATGATATATAGTGCAATCAATGAGTTCATGCCCATTATTGCGGGGAAACTAATCAGGTGTACAGTTGTGTGTGAAAACGAGAAGAACATAAAAAATAAGCAATGCACTAAAGCAGACCAGAAGAATGTCTTGTGCCTGAATGTCATGTTTGATTCGTTTTCGTTTTTGTCTTTTGAAAAAGCAACCAATATCAGCCCCGCCAAAATAATTGTGTTTGCTGCCAGCAAGTCCAATGTGGGCTGAGAACAAGATATGTTACCATCGATTGCGGACATAACCAGTAAAACGATTCCGACTGCTATAATTGCAAGTCCGACAAATTTTATCCAAATAGGCAGAAGTTCAATTTTAATTTGTGACATAATGTTGTGTTTTTAGTTGGTTTTTAAATGGTTTGATATTGTTTCTAAGGTTCTGGGTTTCTAAGTTTGGCTTACGCCGAGCTAAAGGTTAACTTCGTTGAGGGCTTCGCCGTTCAATGGCTTCGCCGTTTCTAATTGTTTCTAAGTTTCAAGTTGTTTATGGTTGTTTGAAATGGTTTTGATATTGTTTATTTCCTTGCCAATTTATTTCTTCATCCTGATGGCAACGCCTATGCTCGATACGCCGTGCGCGATTAGGAAGATGTAGGTTGAAATATAAATCCAAACCGTATTGTCGGTGAATTTTTCCGTTGGGCAGAAATACAAGTATGCCGCAACCAGCAACCATATACAAGCGCAGATAATGTTGGTTGACCTAGCGAATTTCTTTGCCTTTTCCGGCATTTCTTCGTTTGTCTTTATGAACAATGCAATGATTACCCATAGTCCAAGTCCTAACAATGCAACACCCCAAAATTTAGGTTCGCAAAGAAGTACCGCGACAAAACCACCTGCACCAATAAGCAGTTCTACAATTCCTGATGCTAATTTCTTTTTCATTCTGATTTCGTTTTTAGTGAATAATAATTTTAACGAAGCAAATGTAGTAATTTGTAGTTAAAATAATGTATTTGGTGAGTTTTTTTTGTTTAGTTGTATATCGTTGTAAATCAAAGAGTTATGCCTCGGTTTTGCAGAAATGAAAGAATTTTTGCTGCAGTTTTGTTTGTTATCAACGCCCCATAAAGTCAATATTTTTCGTCTGAATTAGCTGGCAAGGTAAAAAACTGTTGAGACGCAAAATTTTGCGTCTGTACTATATAATCCTCATTTTTCCCCAAGCATCCGCGGTTTCATCCAAAATATATTTTTCAGTTCGTCCAACGACAAGCCAGCCCATCGGTCGCAGTCCTTTCCTTCAAAATATTTGGCATTGGAAGCGTCCATGTGGTTGTAACATTCGCTTTCTTCAAGTCGTACAACATTGTCGAATTTGAACGATACATTTTCGTATGTGCAGTATGTTTGCCTGTGTACAACCCGTTTGCCTACCTTGTAGTGCTGGTCTTCAAGCACACTCGAAAATCGCATAAGCAGACGGTTGCCCACATACGCATACTGGCTGTGGTCGGTTTCGTAGCAGTCGAAAAACTTAACATGTACCTTGCCTCCAATTTGAATAATATTTTGCTTGCGGCGGTACGAATACGAAAGCGGAATGCCACGAACCGTGTCGAACACTATCTGTGCATAGTCGAAATGCCTTTCCTGCGACCTTTTCATTGGTGTAACAACTACGCCTATTGTATCCTTGCCAAAACGCTCTGCAATTTCGTAGTTGTATTTGTCGCAATTCTTTTCAACTAACAAGCGTTTGTACAGATTCAAATCAAGAAGTTTCGCCGCATAGATTATATTCGTTGGGTATGTCGTGTTGCACGAGTACGACTTTTCTCCGATAACCTTGCATTGGAAAATGTCTTCGCTGTAATTGTTGTAAGTTAGCAGCGTGATTTCGTATATGTTGCGTATTGTGTCGTTTTCAATGACTAACTTTTTGAATACAGCAGTAGTGTTGAATGGTGGCAAGTTCCTGCTAATCCGAATTATGGAATCGTACTTGTGTGCTATCTGGCAGTATGAGAACGGATACACATCGACATCCTGCAAGGTTTCGGCAAAGGGGGAAAGTTCGCAAACGGCGGTCTTTCCGTCAAGGAAATCTTTTGCGGGAAGCGGTTGCACCGAATAGCCGAGATAAGAGAAAACCAAAGTATCGGATTTTGATAGGTTTTTGCGCAAAAGCTCAAAACGCCCGGTAGAATCGGTAATTGCGCCAATGCTTTTGCCCTTCACCGAGATGTTTGCGTACATCAGCGGCTGCTTGGTTTCGCTATCGACAACAGTGCCGGTAATGTTCTGCGAAAAGGCGCAGAATGTGGAGAGAATGAATGAAATGAATAGAATTAAGTTTCTCATGGTTTCTAAGTTTTTATGGCTGACGCCGTTTCAATGGTTTCGCCGTTTCTTGTTTCACGTTTCTAAGTTTGGCTTACGCCGAGCTAAAGGTTAACTTCGTTGAGGGCTGCGCCGTTCTCGCTACGCTGTTTCTGAGTTTCTATGGCTTCGCCGTTTCTTGAATCGCGCCATGGCGCGATTTTACAGGATGGGTTAACGCCGTTTGATGATTTTATAATTTGATAATTCGATGATTTGATAATTAGTATTCATGTATTCTGTTTCAAGCATTTGATGAGTTTGTCATTACTAAAGCACTTTCCTATCAATGTAGTTTATGAGTTTTTTCTTGCGGCTTTCGAACTTTGCTTTGCGCTTGTCGATATCCTTTATGTTTTGTGTCTTGACAATGTCTGCTGCGTATTTTTTCACATATCCGATTATTGTATAGCCGTCGGGGTATGCAACGTCGTAAATTTCAGTTTCGCCATATCCGTCACCGTCGTAATCGTAGTATGTGGGTGAATATGTTCCGCAGCAGGTCTGGATGATGGTACGGCATGAGTCGCTTGTATGTTCGAGAGCCACAAAGCGTTCAATGTCTTCGAATTGGGCGGCTCTGTATGTCTCAATGTTCGTCTGCAAATGGTTGGTAAACGCACTGTATGCTCCAGCGTATTCCGGGCATTCCTCCTGCTTGAAATCGGTATTGCATGATGCAAAAAATATGGCAGTCAACGCTATTATTGGTATTGCGTAGTGCCTCTGGTTTCTTAATAGATTTGTTTTCATGGCTAAAAGTTTTTTCGTTTTGACAAATCTAAAGAAATATGATGTTGGTATGAGTTAATTAAAGATTAATGTAAAGTTAATTTGATGTGAAGGGGGCTGACTGGCTCGCAGGCAGACAGGCTAACAGGCTGACAGGCTAACAGGCTGACAGTCTAACACTCTGACAGTCTTGCAGTCTGACAGCCTTGAAGACTTGCTGGCTTGAAGATGACTGTTAGCCTTTGGGTCAGTTAGCCTGTTAGCCTTTGTTATGGTTCTGATATGTAAATAATCTTACAGTCTTTGTTGTCGCGCTCCTCGACCTTTATGCCATATTGTTCTTCAAGGTGCGGAACTAGATTTTCCATATCTATCAGCCAGTATGAAGTTTTGGTGTTGGTAATCTTGATGTCCTCTGCGCCATCGTCAATCACAAACATTTTCCCGTATGCATAGCGCAAATTTCTCACGAAATTACCCATGTCGTTTTCGTATTTTCCAATTTCAACCAGCCTTGATGTGTCGGTTATTTCCAAATAGTAAATCTTTTCGGGAATAACAGTGTCGAGCCTCAGATTTGTTCGCTGTAAAAATTCGTCAAAAAGTTGTCTGCCGTGGACTGGTTTTGTGCTGTCTTTTGCCGTTGCACAATAGCAGTAATGGTTATACCTTGAAACCAATGGATAAAACATCTGGTCGTTTTGATATTCATAACCCCAGTTAAGGTCGTATGCAACAACAGGCAGGCATCCCGTGTAAACAATGTCTCCATCATCCCAGTGGTCCATCTCTTTGTCGAACATTGATATTTCCGTAAGTTTGGCGGTGTGAGTTTCGTCATTTATTTCGAATGTGTAGTCGGTGACAAAGAAATACGACAATGCAAATGCTAGCAGATTGTTGGCGAAATGAAACAGAATGGCATAGATAAAGCGGAATCGCAATGCCAAGTAGCAAGCAATTAGCGCCAATCCAAGCCTGTCTAAAAATGCTATCACCGAAAACCATCCGCTTTCGTTCTGGTAATGTGCAAGCGAAAACAAAATGCTTGTCACCAGAATGCGAAGGAATTGTATCAGGTCCTTTTGCTTGTCGCCATTGAAAATGCAGAACAGGAACAGCAGAATGACAAATGCCACGCAGGTTACAATTATGCTACTAAGTGCCAAATATGTATATGCAGTAATGGCGATTAGTGAAAAATATTTCCAAATGAGGCTTTTCATCGTCCAGCTTCTGTAGCTAAATTCCTCTACGATAGGGGCGAAAAGCAATGTCATTATCAACATAGCCAACGGCATTTCATCGATAAGCAGATTCATGAAACTGCTGGAATCAATCAAAGTTTGCGTTTCTCCGACAAGCAGCGGATAAATGCTGGTGCCAATAATGCCTAAAACCAACAAAACAAGACCTGGAACAAGGCAATGGCGATTAAGATTGAGCGAAAACTCCTTCATATTTTTAACTGAAATTTTGAGCAAAGGTAAGAAATGTATTTTATATATGCAAAAGGGGAATTGGGGCTTGAAGGCTCAAAGGCTTGATGACGGCTTTTGGCCTTTTCTTCTTTCAGCCTGTTCGCCTTTTAGCCTTTGTTACATCCACACCCCAATTTTTATTTTGTAGAAACCTTCTTCGAGTTCCAGAGGGTAAAGGACATAATGTGTTTCGAAGGAATCTTCATCGTATTTTGTATCGATGTAAAGTACGCCGTTGTTATTGTTTATGTAGTAGGTTTTGCCTTCGTATTCAAAAGGTTTATGATTTGCAACCCTGTCGTAGAAACTATCGGCATCGTCCTTGTTGGCGAAGTACAGGTATGGATTTGTAGATGTGTCAAGGTTGAGTTCGTAATAGCAGGAATGTTTGCTGGTGCTTATCAGGTTGTAGCCGAAATCTTTCTTGTCGCCCTTTTCTATTTCCCTGCCATAGACGATTCTATCTTCGCCAACATCACCATCTGTACTTTCTATTTCATCTTCGTAAATGAATGTCAGTCCGCCATTTTGTACAATTTTTGCACCTCCGTAATGCTCCAGCAGGTCGAGTAGGTCTTCGATGCTGAATTGCCTGCAGAATTGTTCGGCTTCTTCGTCTCGTTTCTGCTGTTCGGCGGCTTCGCGTTCCTCGTTCAACTTTGCCTCGGCTTCGGCCTTCTGTATGGAATCCTGACGAGCTAATTCAAGCGAATCCACAGCGGTGTTATCTTCTTGTTGGTCAGCATTGTTTGAATTGTTGCAACTTATTGCTAGCAACATACATAAGGCAATTATCCATGAATTTTTTCTCATTGTTTGTGTGTTTAGTTAATATGGCACAAAGATAAAAGGAATTTACGATTTATAATGTACGATTTACGATTGATTCGATGATTTGATGATTCGATAATTCGAAGATTTATAACAAAAGGACGGCATTCAACCATCCTTGATTATCTTTTTTAGTCTCCTACGGAGAGAAATTGAACAAATCTACACAAATCTATCAAATCTTATTTGTTTAATTTGCCCTTGATTTGTTAAATTTCTGCCGTCAGGCACTCCAAAACATTTCATTTAGCGAGCGCAAAGCATTGCGCCGCTACATTATTCATTGTCCATTATCAATTGTTCATTGCCTCTTCTTCCTTCGGATTCGGACCATACTGGTTTTCGCCTTTCTGACCATCAATGCAACCGAGAACGATGTAAAGGACTGTGATTCCAAGACTGCATATCATCATCAGGATTCCCAATATGATTACGGCAACAAGCGAAAACATGCAGAAATAGAATATGCAATATAGCGGTATTGGAACGAGTAGTAATAAAAGCCAAGTACCCTTTCTGCCGATGTCGTGCAATCGACGCACAATCACGGCAAGCGTCGGTAGCAATACGGCAAGGCTATATGCCATCAAAATGCAGAAAATCACCATTACCCAGCCAGTTCCAAAATACAGCCCGCTGAGTGCCATATTGTACATTTCTCCGCTTGAAAATTTTGCGAATGCCTGGAACATTACTCCAATGTAATAAACCGTCCCTATGATAAAGGATATGATATAGTTGAACAACAGGAACATCCAATATTCCTTTCTTCTTGCCCTGCCCTTAAAGTCGGCATAGTGCTTCCAACATTTCAAAAAGTATTTCATAGTATTTTATGTTTTAAAGTTTCTGGGTTTCAAGTTGTTTCAGTATTTCCAGCATTTCGGCGGGAGTAACAACGATGGGATTTTTAGGAAAGTGTTTTGTGTTTCCTGTTACCAAAAAAGCATCTTCCTTTGAAAGAGCAACTTCGTAGAATACAACATCGTCTGCATCTTGGAAAATCTCTGGACTATGTACGCGGTTTGCATTTGTGCCTATCTCTAAAATTTTATTTATGATGCTCTCTACTGCCTGAGCAGGAAAATTAAATTTCGCCCGACTCAGTACATCCTTGTATTCTGTAATAATCTCATAATTGTATAACGGACAAATTCCTGTTTTGGAAATTGCATTGACAACCAAAACCGTAGCAGAATATGGATTACGAGACAATAGTGCAGAAACAAGCACATTGGTGTCAATTACTGCGTAAATCATAATTTTTGTTTTCTTTCTTTCCTTGCCAATTTGATTTCCTCGTTAATGTCTTCAAGCGAGAGATCGGGCAACTGTCCGTTTTCTGCCATATTTCGTATTTCTCGGAATGCTTCCAAAGCGCCCATTGATTCGTCTTTTTCCGGGGCTTTTATCTCGAACGGAATCTTTCTGTACAAAACTACTGCCTTTGCGAAAACATTCATGGCCGTGTTTGCGCTCATACCAAACTGGGAGCACAACTCATCAAATGTTGCCTTTAAGTTTGAGTCCATGCGGACTGTCATCGATACCTGTGCCATAATCAATATTTTTTGCAAAGATAAAATATTAATTTGATATTACATCATTATGCAGTAAAAATATTTTTAATTTATGTCAGAACGGTGTATATTTGTGGTTTGGTTGTTTTAAATCATATCCTGCATATAATCCCATATACAATCATACCAATGAATATCAGTTCAAGAATGGCAATCCAAATTAGCCTAAAAGATTTTTTTGAATAATTGTAGTGCCTTGTTTCTACTGCTATCGATGGCAAAAATGAAAGAATGAAATATGAAATTGTCAATGTGCCGAAATAAATGTTAGGCAAATTGTAAATGTTAGGAATATGACAGAATATGTCAACAACAATGCAGACAATAATTATTGTGGTGTTGTAGAAGTTGAAACTATCTATTTCCTTTTTATCTGCAATTCCCTTAAAATCGTAGAAATGCTTCCAACATTTCAAAAAGTATTTCATGATATTTTATGTTTTAAAGTTTCTTAGTTTCTCGCTACGCTGTTTGGCTTGCGCCGAGCTAAAGGTTAACTTCGTTGAGGGCTTCGCCGTTTCTGGTTGAGACGCAAAATTTTGCGTCTGTACAATTTAGATTATTTTATGGTTGTTTTAATGTTGTTTGAGATGTTGCTACCGAATCGAGATAATTTTTGAAGGCAATGTACCTTTCTTCATTGACTATTGGTTCTTCAAATGTTGTTATCCTTATAATGGAGTCGTTTACTATTATTACTAGCATGGACGAATAGTCTCTTGGCGGATTGTTGGCGTGGAACAAATTGCGCAGGGATGACCTTAGCCCCACTATGCTGTCGTAAACAGGATATTCTGGTGTTACTTTTTTACGGTATTTTTCCGGGTCAATTCCCGATTTCTTGGTGCATTTTGTTTCGACCTGAACATCAATTCCGTGAGCAACTTGCTTAGGACTATAGTTTGTTACAGCCACCCATTCATATTCATCTTTTGTTTCTCGGTACAGCCTATTTTGATATGGAACTTCTGCATATCTCACTCCGCAATACGGGTCAAAAATGTCTATGCAATATTTTTTTTCCGGGTCAACAGCAAAACCCTTATCGCCAAGATATTCATTTATTATTTCTGATGGCTTTTTGTCGGGACTCATCTTATAATTTTCTACTTTTTCCCATTCGGCAGTCAAGATGTATATCTTGCAACCGCCAATTGCAAGGCAGGAAAATGTCAGGGCGTATAGAAGTAATTTCTTTATCATTGTTTATTATGAGACGCAAAATTTTGCGTCTGTACAATTTAGATTTTATAAAATGTTAATTCTCCTTTCCTTTCTCTTCCAGCCTATTCGTCTTCGCTAACGCAAGACAATGTGTAAATCATTTTCTTGGTGTGGTAAAGATTGTCGTAATCACCAACTTCCGCCAATATCACACTGACAGGAGTATTGGAGTTTATGCCTTTGGGAACTTTACCTGCCAAATAAAATACATTTCCGTCAACATCGGTAAAATGTGCGGTAATCTTGTAACCCTCCAACACAAAGGTATCGTCCGTCTTGTACGGTTCGTCAAGTTTCTGGATGAAACCGCGAACTATACGCCCGTCATTGGAAAATGCCGATTCACACGATTTTTGTTTCTGGCATCCTGCCGACAAAAGCATTGCAACAAACATTGCAAGTACTACAAGAAAAAGCTTGTTCTTCATACTATATAAATTTTTTAGTTAATAATTCGACAAATTTTGTCGCAATCCTTCAATCTCTTACACATCTTACATTAATTGCGCTTTTATATTGAGTGCTGTTTCTATCGACGAAATACGAACCATTAGAAATTGCCCTGTAGTAGGCACCAATTTCTGCATCGGTATCTGTCCACCAATATGCACCGCCTAAATATATTTCACCTGATGAAAGCGAAACTCCACACTGATAGCCACAAAAACCTGTCGAATTGTTTTCTTCCGGATTGTTGCCAACAGCAAACGAATTGCCGTTCAGTTCCCAACCACAACCAGAAGCAAGTGCTTTTGCGGTGAAATTGTTGGTTTCCCTGTCTTCGTCAGTGTCGTTTGTTCCATTTGAATTGTAGCCGTTGTTCTGTAAATAGATTTCAAGTTGTGTCCACTCGGCATCGGTAGGCAGATGCCAACCAGACGGACAAGTCCCGATAGTAGCAGGACCATTGTAATATACACCGAATTGCCTGTAGCAATTTACGCCTTCATAGTAGCCATCTAGTTCACACAAATGGTTTTTCGCATCTTCAATGTTTTCGCCTGTATAGTTGTACACATAATACATTGGCTGGCTGTTGCTGGAATTGATTGATGGATTTCCGTTTACAGATGGCAAATAGCGAAGATTCTCCGCCATCCATACCTGCGATCCAATCTGCACATATCTATATACATTTCCATCGCGCTCATCGGTAATAGTTTCATAATGGCGGATGTCGGCAAAAGTGAAAACTATGTCGGCGCTGCCATTTATTATATGTTCCTTATTTAGCATGTACCTGAAGCCGTCAATATCAATATATGCCGTGAGCCACAAGGTATCTCCAACAGAAAGGCCTTCGTTTACAGTGAGTTTAGGCTGCGGAATGTAATCGTAACTTCCTGCATGAGATAGTGAATTTGCTGTGCTGCTTTCAATATTAAGCAGTTTTACGCTCTTTGAGCCGAACTTGCAGTTTACTGTCAGAATATATGGCTTTGCATTCTTTGCGTTTACTTCAATCAGATTGCCGCCTTCGTGAAGATTTTTAGAAAAAGTAGCGACAACTCTGCCGTCAACGCCGGCAAGCGTGACATTTGCAACACTTTCATCTGGCATATTTACGATTACCGATGTCTTGCCGATAAATGGATTTTCGTTTGCCACGACATCAAATTCAGCCTTTGCGGCAAAATCCTGTACCGATGTTGCTGGAATAACAATGACGGTATCGGGATACCTGAGCATTTCAGCCCACCAAGCAGTAGATGGGTCAGAATAATATTTTTCAGCCCTTACGCTGTCTAGTTTTACAAAGTTGCCATCGTTGTCAACAGCGGTAAAAGTTAGCCTTGTGTCCTGTGAAAAGATGTACGAGGAACAAAAGACGATAAAAAACAAAAATGAAATAAAATTCTTCATGTGATTAAAATTTAACGTTTATAAATATCTGATTTCTATGGTTCTGTTTGTTTGAAATGAATTGAGACACAGCTTTTTGCGTCTGTATGTTGGATATGGAATTATGTCGTTTATATATCATTTTGAAATTATGACCATAAGTTGAACGATGAAAATATGAAATGGTTGCTTCGGAACTGGAAAAAATATTTTCTGATTTTTACCAAGCAAAAAACACATCATAAAATCCCACAAATGCGACAACGAATGAAATGGGGATAATGTAGTAGCAAATTAGCACCTGCCACCATTTCAACCTGCGCAGCATGTACGAGACATTCAGCAGCATCATTATCAGCACATACGAAAAGCATATCACACCGCCAAACGAAATTTCGCCTAGCAATTTTGAGAATGTCAGTCCGAAATGCCCGTCAACAATGTATAGCAATACGAACACAATCAGGCATATAAACCGATAAAACATCAGTTGTGCTGGAGCCAGGCTTTCCTTGAAGTCGGCATATTTGTTTGTAAGTCGTGAAATCATAGTCTAATGCGTTGTTATTTAGTCATGCAAATTTAGCATGTTTTATATCAAAAATAAAAAAAAGTAGAGTTTTTTGCGTTTTTTTTGTTGAGGCTGGTTTGGGCTGTTTGTTTGGTGGGTCAGCCAACATATCGGGTGTAGTGAAAGGATAAGAATATCCTATCATATGTAAAGGGAAATAATTATCAGCTTTTTTTACATTCCGCTCCAGCCGCGGAGGCTTTTACTTGTTATTCGCCCCTACAAATGATTTTCAGCGGTGCTCATGATTGTCTTCGACAATTGTTGGCAAAAAAGTAAACAAAAAACCATGTCCGCTGAGTCTGCTTCGCTAAAAATCGGTTACACTTCGCTAAAAATCAGAAACTTGCCGTTTTATGCGCGTTGCGTTTAAGACGCGAACCCGCAAAACGGCTTCAAACAGACTGATTTTTTACGCTTCGTTCCATCGATTTTCTAAACGCTCACCAGCCAAGGCGGCAATCAAGGTATACTTCGCTCCGCTTCGTATTTGTTTAAAAGGTCGCAGAAATCCGTCTTCGCAGAAATTAGCGACCGCCTACGGCTCATTTGTTGCTTGAGAAATTTGTTTGATTTGAATGGATTTGTAAGATTTCTGCCGTAAGGTACTCAAAACATTTCATCTAGCGAGCGTAATGCATTGCGCCGCTACAAAGGACCTTTACTTGTTGCTTTCTCTTTTCTTTAAGAAGAAATACACAATTACACCTGCCGTAAAACTGCCTATAATGCCAATTATATGATTGCTTGCCCATTCGTTTACAGTAAGTTCATATACGCCATCCGACTGGAGCAAGTTGTATGATTGCTTTAGAATGAAAGTCAAAGGCCAAGCAACAAGTGTGAATATCAACACAATTCTCCAGAATGAAAGTTTTGGTTTTTCCTTTTCCATTGTATGTCTGTTTTAAATTTACGCTGCAATGATAGCGAATATTTTTGATACGGCAAAATATGTATAAAAAAAAACACCATAGATATTTTGATAAATATTTGTGGTACACACAATATTTTTGTAAGTTTGCAGTTGTATTGATGTAGACAAAATATAGGAATGTTATGAATCAGAAAATTGTTATTGGAATTTTTATTGTCCTTTTCGTGGCTAATGCGCTTGTGTCGTTTGCCGGCGGTCATTTTCCGCCCAACGGCAAGAAGTGTGAAGTTGGTGGCAAGGTGATTTATGTTGATAAAACTTGTATGACCAATCTTGATTGGCGAGAAATGCAGTGGCATTTTAAGAATAAACCTGAAATATTTGCCGGTTCGGTTTCAGAAACCATTATCGATTCGGCAGTATGGAAAAGCGTTAATGGTGATGATTGGAAGAAGATTGATAATTATATACGTATTGATGAGTCTCCTGTTGTAGGATTTTCGTTGAAACAGTGCAAAATATACGCAGATTATCGTGCTGCCGCAGTAATGGACCTTTATAACAATTACAGCAAAAATGAGCAGTACAAAGGTGTGAATTTAGAATACTTTATGCTGTCATCCGAGCAGTATGCTGAACTGTTGAAGCATAAATGGTTTGCCAAGTCGTTTGTCGATGGCTATGCCGAAATCACTTCCGATGGCAAGTTCGTAAAGGACGGTAAAATCCTTGATTCGGTTGATGATGACAAGGTTACGTTTAGGATGTATGCGGTGATAGAAAATAATTGACAATTGAGAATTAACAATTGACAATGATGTAATGAATCTGTAGCGGTGCAATGCATTGCGCCGCTACAAATTTTTTTCCTATTTCGCCATATTTTCATTTTCTTTGTGTTTTGAATTTTTTGACAGATGAATGCCATTAGGAAAAAAGATACTCCGCGCAAGGAAAACCAGCCAGTTGCTGTAGGTGCGATGTTGAAGGACAATGTCTTGGCTCGTAAGCGCGACATTATACTGAAAGTGATAATCGTTGTGTTCGGCTTTTTGCTCTATGCCAACACTCTCGGACATGGCTATGCCCTCGATGACACCGTAACCATTTGGAAAAACGAGTTTACGCAGCAAGGTTTCGCGGGCGTAAAGGACATTCTGAGCTACGATACTATGGCAGGAATGTTCGGCAAGGACATGGACGAAGTCGCCGGCGGTCGTTACCGTCCGCTGTCGGTGGTGATGTTCGCCATCGAACTTGAGATTTTTGGCAAGAAGACCGAAGCTCCCGACTTTTCAGGCGACATTGTGGCGGCTCCTTTCGTTGGGCATTTCTTCAATGTGATATATTACTGCCTGCTTCTGCTGCTGATGTACCATGTGCTGAAAAAGCTGTTCCGCAACCACAAGCCGCGCTACTGGTTCCTGAGCATTCCTTTCCTTACGGTAATGCTGTTTGCCGCGCATCCGCTTCATACCGAGGTGGTTGCCAACATCAAGAGCCGCGATGAAATTATGGCGTTCGTCTTCGGTCTGCTGGCATTGGACTGTGCAATCAAGTTCTTGGAAAAGAGAGATTTGACAAAAAGTATATTGCTGTTGGTCGCTATTTTTGCTTGCATTTTCCTCGGCTCGATGTCGAAGGAAACCACACTGGCGTTCGTATTCCTTATTCCGCTTTCGCTGTATTTCTTCTACGAGCCAAAGGTTTCCGATTATGTAAAAGTGACAATTCCAGCTTTCCTCGGTGCTTTGCTTTATGTGATAATTAGGGCAAATGTCATTGTAAACCAGTTTGGTAACGAGGCGGAACTTCTGCTCAACAATCCTTTCCTCAATATGACAGGCGGAGAAAGGTATGCTACAGTGACATACACGTTGCTTCTGTACTTGAAGTTGCTCGTTTTCCCGCATCCGCTTACATGGGACTACTATCCGTACCAGATTCCTACTATGCATTGGACCGACTGGCAGGTGATTTTGAGTTTATTGCTTCACCTTGGAATGATTGTGGTTGCAATAGTTTACCTGATGCCTAAGCGCAAGTCGGTGTATTCGTATGCGATATTTTTCTATGGTGCAACGCTGATTCTGCCGTCGAACCTGCTGTTCAATGTGGGTGCATTTATGGCAGAAAGGTTCCTGTTTATGCCATCGCTTGGATTTAGCCTTGCCATTGCATACACATTTGCCGAGGTTTTGCCCGAAAAGTTTCCCGAAAGGGAAAATATGTGGCGTAATGTCACAGTTGCGGTGCTTGGCATTGCTGCACTGGCATTTTCGGCAAAGACGGTTACCCGCAATATGGACTGGAAGGATTCGTCAACGCTTTTTGCCCACGATGTGCACGTCAGCGTAAACAGCATAAAGGGCAACAGTTCGTATGCCAGCGACCTTTACACGCAGTCGGAAGGGGCGGAGAAGCGTGCTGCAAAGTGCCACGGTGCCGATAGTCTTGCCTATATTGCTCAGCGCGACAGCATTATGCGCGAAGCAATCCCATATTTCGAGAAAGCGTTGAGTTTCGACAGCCTTAATTCCGAATCGTTGGTGCGTATTGGCAATATTTACTACAAGCTTGATAACGACTACAATACGATGTTCAAATATTACAAGCAGGCTCTGCATTCCAATCCGCTAAACCGTGATGTGTGGAACAATACCGTCGGCGTGCTGACTTACAACATCGACAATCCTGAATATGAAAAGGCAATATGGCTTGATTATGCAGTTCTTTCGCCCGACTACTACGAATCCTATTATCAGCTTGGCGAGATTTACTATTCGGCAAATCCGAAGCAGAATGACTCTGCGGTTTATTATCTGTCGAAGGCATATTCGTTGAATACGAGCAAGTTTGAGATTCCGTTCCATCTAGGTATGTCGTATGGAAATTTGGGTGACTTTGCTAAAGCAAAGGAGTATCTGCTCAAGGCTGATGCAATGAAGGAAGATGCCGAAGTGAAGAAGTTCCTGGGTATAATCTACGGCACCGAAGGCAATCCTGCTGAAGCATACAAATATTTCTCAAAGTCGGCACAACTGAATCCCAACGACCCGATAGTGCAGCAGTACGCAGCGCAGTCGAAGATGGAGGCAGGAATGTAAGATTGATTTACGAATTTAGATTTACGATTTACGATTTTGCAGACATAAGCAAAAGGGATATATGATTGATTTATAAAGGAAAATCAGTAGCACCGCAATGCTTTGCGGCGTATAAGATACGATTTGCATTGCCAGAAATATTTGCTTGTTGCTTCCAAAACTAAATTTTCAACATTTCAGAAAAAACACTATCTTTGCAAGATTTTGCAAAGACTATGGTTGTAAAAAGTGTCATCGGAAAAATGATGAAGATTTTCGCTAATCCGCGCCATTATTGGCAGCGTTACGAGTTTTCATCAATGACAGCGAAAGACTTGCATGGCAAGGTCTATCCTGTGCTGATGTCCATATTCTTTGTGATTGTGCTGTTCGGTTCCGCCCTTAACCGTATGCCCGAAGAAGGTTTCCCGATTGTACTGCTGGATACGGTTGTTATCACGCTGTTTTTTGCGCTAACTTACTTGCTGGTAACTTTCCTGGAAAATTGGATTTGTCGGCTTTATGGAAACATTGAGTATCGGAAGTCATCGATGTTGCTGCTGGAGAGTATGCTTCCGTTCTATATGCTGTATGCGATTTTGGCAGTGTTCCCAAGTCTGTTTTTCTTCTGGGTACTAGTGGTGTACGGATTGTATCTCATGTACTTCGGTGCGTTGTATTTTCTGAAAATACAAGAAGATAGGGTTATTGTGTTCATGATATTGACGGTTCTCCTTGTCGTATTAGGCATTGCAGTTTCGCTTACGATGGATGGCATAATTATGGGTTTCTTTTTAAATGTGTGACAAAGAACAATTTGTAATTGACAATGAAAAAAATTGAATATAAAAATAAGAAGGCATCTTTCAAGTTTGAATTTATCGAGCGGTTCACTGCGGGAATTGTGCTTACGGGGACGGAAATTAAGTCGATTCGCGAAGGTAAGATAAATTTCACCGATTCGTATTGTGTTTTCAAGGAGAGTGAATTGTGGGTTACCTCGGTGCATATTTCTGAGTATTCGCTTGGCACCTGCAACAATCACGACCCCAAGCGCGACCGTAAATTGTTGCTTAATCGTAGGGAACTTAACAAGTTACAGAAAAAGGTTGCTGAGAAGGGCTTGACTATTGTGCCGGTGTCGCTTTTCCTCAACGAGGTAGGAATCGCAAAGATGGAAATTGCGTTGGCACGCGGTAAGAAACTGCACGACAAGCGCGAGGACATCAAGGACCGCGACACCAAGCGCGACCTCGACAGAACAAAGAAGATGAAGTAGAAAAAACATTAAGACATGAATATACTTATAATAATATTGCTTGCAATCGCCGCTTATTTGATTGGTTCATTCAGTTCGGCATTGTGGTACGGCAAATGGTTCTACGGAATCGACATTCGCGAACACGGAAGCAAGAATGCTGGTTCGACCAATGTTCTGCGCGTACTTGGCTGGAAATGTGCGATACCAGTGTTCATCACCGATGTGATAAAGAGTTTCGTGCCGACGATGTTCTTTGTGATGCTGCTCAACAAGTTTGCATCGCCAGAAGGTTCGGTTTATGTTGCACAGGGTTCCGAAGCCTATTATCTGTATCAGCTTCTGTTCGGTATGATGGCGATTGTGGGACATATTTTCCCGATTTTCTCAGGATTCAAGGGCGGAAAGGGCGTCGCTTCGATGCTCGGACTTGTGCTAGCTCTTGACCCGTTGTCGGCGGCGATAGCATTGTGTGTATTCATCATCGTTGTGCTGATAACAAGGATAGTTTCCGTTTCGTCGATGTCGGCGGCAGTGGCTTTCCCGATTGTGGTGTATGTACTTGGCATTTTCCGTGAGGCTGGTCATAGCATTACAATGACCGTATTTTCAATACTTGTAGCCATATTGCTGATTGTCACTCATCGCAAGAATATTAAAAGATTGTTAAACCATGAGGAACCAAAGATAACGATTGCAAAAAAGGAATAATTTTGCAAAAAAAATGTTATCGATGAAATCTATATTTAAACTAATGGCGTGTGGACTGGCGTTTGGTCTTACCGCCTGCAACTCAAATCAGAATCAAAGTATGGAAGACAAGGCTTTGAGTATGGCCGACCTCGATACAACAGTATCGGCATCGGCTGATTTTTATGCTTACGCAACAGGTGGTTGGCAGAAGAACAATCCGTTGCCAAACGACAAGTCACGTTATGGCTCGTTCGACATTCTAGGCGAGGAAACCGACAAGAAGGTTAATACCTTAATTCAGGACTTGGCAAACCAGAAGAATGAAGAAAATTCGGTAGAGTGGAAGATTGCTACTCTTTACAATCTTGGTATGGACGAGGCTAAACTCAACGCTGACGGCATTTCTCCAATAAAGCCTATGCTTGACGAGATTGATGCTATCACCGACAAGGCTCAGATTGTTGACATGGTTGCCAAGATGCACCGTCAAGGTGTTTCCGCTTTCTTCGGCTTGTTCGGAACTAGCGATCCGGCTAATAGCGACCTTAATATTCCTTGGTACTACCAGAGTGGACTTGGTCTTGCAAACAAGGAATATTACACCGACAAGGGCGAAAGGGAAGATTTGGTCCGTCAGCAGTATGTTGAGCATGTAGGAAAGATGTTCGCTTTGATTGGCTATTCGGAAGAAGATGCCAAGGCAGCTGCAAAGAATGTGTTTGAAATCGAAGACCAGCTTGCTAATGTTTCGATGGGAAGCGTTGAGGAGCGTGACCCGTTTAAGACAACGAACAAGATGACTATTGAAGAAATGTCTGCTAAGTCTCCTAACTTTGATATTGCAAAGTATTTTGAACTTCAGGGCATTGCTGAAAAGGAAAACATCAATGTATGCCAGCCTTTGTTTTTGGCAGGTGTTTCCGATATAATTGCAAAGCAGTCGCTTGACAACCTGAAACAGTATTTGAAGTGGAATGTTGTAAATTCATCGGCTTCGTTCTTGAGCGAAGACCTCAACAAGCAGAATTTTGAATTCTATGGCAAGACTTTGTCGGGCGTTCCTGTTCAGCAGGACAGATGGAAACGCGTAGTAAGGGTTGTAAACGGCAGTCTTGGTGAATGTGTTGGTGAAATCTTCGTACAGAAGTATTTCCCGCCAGAGGCAAAGGAACGTATGGTAACTTTGGTTGAAAATCTGCGTTCGGCTTTCGGCGAAAGAATCAAGAATCTTGATTGGATGAGCGAGGAGACCAAGGCTAAGGCATTGGAAAAACTTGCTGCTATCACTGTAAAAATCGGTTATCCAGACAAGTGGAAAGATTATTCGAAGCTTCAGTTGAAGGAAGATTCATACTATGCTAATGTTGTAAGATGCAACGAGTTCGAGTTCGACGACATGGTTAGCAAGATTGGCAAGCCGGTTGACAAGACCGAATGGGGTATGACTCCGCAGACTGTAAATGCCTACTATAATCCGAGCACAAACGAAATCTGCTTCCCGGCAGGTATTCTTCAGCCGCCGTTCTTCTATATGGATGCCGACGATGCTGTAAACTATGGCGCAATAGGTGTAGTTATCGGACACGAGATGACTCACGGATTCGACGATCAGGGCCGCAACTTCGACAAGGATGGTAATCTTGCTTGCTGGTGGACAGAAGAAGATGCTGCCAAGTTTAACGAAAGAGCAAAAGTGTTGATTGACAGGTATAACTCAATAGTTGTTATCGACACTCTGCATGCAAATGGCGAATATTCGCTTGGTGAAAACATTGCCGACTATGGAGGCTTGAAGATTTCGTTCGATGCATTCAAGAAGGCTTCGGAAGGCAAGGAACAGCCGACAATCAATGGTTTCACTCCCGAACAGCGCTTCTATCTCTCATACGCAAAAGTTTGGGCTAACAACATCCGCGACGAGGAAATCATCCGTCGTACAAAGGAAGATGTTCATTCGCTCGGCAAGTGGAGAGTAAACGGTCAGCTCATCGGTATTGATGACTTCCACAAGGCATTCGGAATCAAGGATGGCGATGCAATGTACATCCCTGAGTCTGAATGGGCAAAAATCTGGTAAAAAATTGTTCTTTTTATATTTGGAGCCGTATGCTTGCATACGGCTCTTTTTTTGTATTTTTGTGTTCGAAATTTGTTCTATATGGTAAACGATTACATCAAGATGCTGAAAAAGGGTGCGACTGACGAAGACCTTAAAAAGGAGATAGTCTTTAATCAGTTGTACGATTACACTTCTAAATTCATGGAAGGTAAGAGCCAGGAAAGAGCGACTCTTGTTGAGTTGTATAATTTCTTGATGTGGAATAATATCCCAAATGCCAACTTGAAACTTGGAACAAAATATTTGGCCGTAATCTTGTCTAATGTTTCGTTTGCCGTAGAAACTTATTCATATTGGAGTTGTTATAGTTTGTGGGTTAAGTCGCCTATTGTTTTGAACAAACCGATATATTTTAGATGTTCTATGCATGATGCTTGCGATTTTATTATGAGCATAAATAATAAGATGCAGGAATTTCTTGGCAATGTTGATATTGTTCGTCAGGAGATTGAAAAGAAACTCAAGAAAAGCATTGACGATTTGAGGTTGGAACTGCGAAAGAAGGAGAAGTTGATTTCGATGAATGTCATTGCAATAGAGTCGCTTGTAAAGCAGATGTTCAAGGATTTTGGTGAGGAAAATATCTGGTTTGACCACAAGAAGTACTTGTCGCATGTGTATATCGAGATTTTGGGAGGCAAGCAACAGATAGATGTTACCATAAAACATAGTGATTTCAATGAAAAGATGTCTGATATAAACCAGCAGGTCCGCCAATTGGTAGGACTAATTTCTCCAAATTTGATGGTTCGTGCAGTTGCTCGTAAAAGAATAAAAATATAATAGGTATGGTTATGAAGCGAGTTTTTGATATATTTTGTTCGTTTTTGGGACTTTTGGTATTGTCGCCATTGTTTCTGATTGTGGCATTGCTGGTAGCGACAACTTCGCGTGGCGGTGTTTTCTACAAGCAGATAAGGGTAGGGAAGGACTTTCGCAACTTTAAGATTCTGAAGTTCCGTTCCATGCGTCCCGATTCCGACAAGAAAGGTCTGCTTACCGTTGGTTCCAAGGACAATCGTGTGACGAAAGTCGGCTATTTTATCCGCAAGTACAAGATTGACGAGTTGCCGCAGCTGATAAATGTACTTGTCGGCGATATGAGCTTTGTCGGTCCGCGTCCCGAGGTGCCAAAGTACGTGGAGATGTACAACGACGAACAACGTAAGGTTTTGTCGGTTCGTCCGGGCATTACCGACTATGCTTCGATTGAATATCGCAACGAAAACGACATTCTTGCTAAATCCGACAATCCCGAGCAGACTTACATTGACGAGGTGATGCCAGCAAAGTTGAAACTTAACTTGCAGTATATCAATGATATGTCCTTAGGTGTCGATATAAAAATAATTTTTAAAACATTTTTTAAAATTTTTGATTGATGATTAGAAAAAATGTTGTACTTTTGCACTCGCAAAATTGCCCAATGGTGTAATGGTAGCATCCCAGATTCTGGCTCTGATAGTTCGGGTTCGAGTCCTGATTGGGCAACTGGATATAAATCGCAAACATCTAAAAATCAGGTGCTTGCGATTTTTGTTTTGGTAAATCGCACCACCATCGCGCCACGGATTATAAAAGAATATTTTTTCGCACCATAATGTAATGTCTTTATCGGTGCATAGTATTGCGCCAAGTCGAAATACGCGACAGCCGAAGCGAGCCTGTCTCTATTTCTAGATGTTTTTATAGCACAAAGTATTATGTTGTTGTTTTTGTATCTCTGTACGGTGTGCTTATCCACGTATTATTTTTAATTGTCTAATTTATAAACAAAAAACTCTTATAATATAGATGTATTATTTAAATTTGCTCGCTAATTGAAGATTTTGTAAAATGGAGTTGTATAGGATAGGCGTTGCGCAGGTTGCACAAGCAAATATTGTAAGTGGCAGTGTTGCTAATGATTGTGTCGTGTTGTATAGGCTTGCCGCACCGCAACTTTGAACTATTATACTTTAACTTTGAACCTTAAACTTTGAACATAAATGAAAAACTCTATACAAATGAATAACATTACCCAAGTGAAAAAATTCGGGGTCTCGCGGTGTCCACGACAACCACGACCACCACAATTGTCAATTGGCAAAAAATTGTCCATTGTACATTGTGCATTGTTAATTCTTTGCAGTTTCCTCTTTGTGGGCTCCCTCTCCGCACAGGACAACTATACCGTGGTAGTAAAATGCTATCCAGAAAAAGGTGGGTATGTGGAAAAGTTTGTTAATTCATCGTATTTAAGCATACAGTATACTACCTCAGCATATACTACAGGAGGACCACCGATGGGGCAATCTGGTGTTGGTAATTTTACCGCAACATCATTTGGGACTAAAACATCTTTTCAAACGCGAGCATATTCATATTCAACAGCTACAACAATGTCTGTTTTTTCATATACGGTGTCAGGTTCTTATCCAGGTAGTACATATAGTTTTGCTACATCTCAAAAACCTATTGCAATTACTTCTAAAGGTTCGCCATGTTCGAGTTTGATGTCTTTATACATTGGTTGGTTAAATTTTACTGGAGTAACTAATGCACCTACATACGGAACTGTGAACGGAAATTTGACAATGTATGTGTATTCAGGAGGTAACACTAATTCGAATTCTATTAGAATTTATCATCCTTCGATAACGCCTAGCGCAGCAAATAGCAATGTATATAATAGTATGTTTTCTAATAGTTTGGCAAATGTTAGTATTTCTGCTGGTTCTACACGAACATTCCAGTTTGCAGGTGCAGGATTGCCCACCACCAATAACTCATATATGCTGGCATTCGAACCTTTATTGACACAGTCAATGTTTAATTTTACATGGTCCACAGCAGATATTACAAAGAAGCCTTATCTTGCAATCAAGTACTCGGCTCCTTGGTCTAAAGTTGTAGGATGGGGGGTTGCAACAACTCGTGCTACAGAATCGCTTACTGTGTCTCCTATGCTTAGTGCAACTTCTCAGACTCCAACAACAACATATCTACCAGTAACACCAGGACAATCGTGGAAATGGTATAGTGCCACAGCAAGTGGAGGTCCATATAATTCGATGGCAACAACAAATTTGAGTACATATCAGGTGTCGCCGCCTAGTATGCCAGGTACAGTATGGTATCGTTATGACAGAACAGTTGTAGCTGCATCAAATTCCACCTTATCTTTACTTAACACTTCGTCGGTTGTAGGGACGGCACTTTGCAATCCTCAGAGCATTTATTACGCTCCGGCCTGTGAACCGATTAACAGCAACAATCCGCCATCTTTTTCTGCTACTCCCTCCGACCGCAGTGTAACGCTCTCTTGGAACAACTTGGGCGCCAATGTTGTCGATCACTATGTAATCCGCTACGGCGTGGAAGGCGGAGTAGGCTTCAAGGAAATCACGGTGGCAGGAAATGCCACAAGCAAGCTTATCGAGCGACTTACCAACGGACGGTCTTACTATTTCCAGATACAGGCGATAGGTGCAAGCGGCTATTGCGATACGCAGCTATCGACAAAGACTTATTTAACACCTAATTGCCCATAATATAAAAAACAAATTTTAACCTTATGACAGACAGAATAATAAAAATATTGATAATTGTTACGGTGGCGATGCCGTTTTTCCTCTTCGCCAGCTCCCTCTTCGCGCAGGACAACTATACAGTTGTGGTGAAAGCTATAAATCAGATTGCGGGTGGGCAGATGACCCGTATGTATTCGACAGGAACTCAAAGCTATAGCACAAAACAATTTACTGGAGTATACGTAAATAACCAATTAAAAAGTACAGGATGGAAAACAATATCATTGACTACGGGCACTTATAGTTCTACAACTCCTCCTCCTGGCTTCTACACTGCTTTTTGGGGATCTAGAGAAAATTATAGTCTATCAACTAGTTTTAATGCAGCTGCCAATATATCAGTAGGCATGAAAACGACTAGGACTAGTACAGTTGCTAATAATCTGACATATAAAGTTACAAGATGGAGTCAACCGAAAACAGAGTCATGGGGGTATTCATCGGTTTATACTGCCACGACATTTTATAGAGCCTACATAAATTTTCCACTGACAAGAATTCCTGCTTGTGGCACGGTGTCCGAAGTGGAGTTTGAATTGTACGGACAGCATTATCAATATTCGATGGGATATTTGCCACAAATACCAGGTGGCGTCTCTCAATCTGATTGGAATTTGTTGTCAAACACAAATTACGGATCTTATAGCATTAATACGTATGGGCGATATGCATATACGCTTAATAATGCGGCCAAGAATCAAATGAATGACAATCTTCGCAATGGCGTTACTTCTTATGGAATTGCATTTAGGAGAGAAATAACACCAAGTACTCTTACTTATTATGCTCCATGGACTAATAATAATGCTAGTTCTTTGGGATATGACCCATCTATGGCAATTGCTTATTCTGCACCTTGGTCGTGTGCCATCACTCCTTCTGCAAGTCCCAATACTTCATCGGTATGTGCCAACGATGGTGTTTTTACACTTACTGCATCGCAGTCGGTCAATACCAACTACGTTTCAATTACGCCAACATCGTGGGCATGGTACAGCGCAACTGCCAGCAATGGAGCATATTCGCCGATAGGTAGCACCAATGCATCCACCTTCGCTGTAACCGCCCCGTCGAACACTGGGGCTATTTGGTATAAGTACAACCAATCGATAAATATGATGTCCAACAATACGCTCGAAACCAAAGCCAGTTCATATAGCATAACTTTCTGCAATCCTGGAAGCATATACGTTTCCCAATGCTGTACTTCCCTTGGCAGCAGTCCTTCATTTTCTGCAACTCAGGTGAGAGACCGCAGTGTAAATCTCCAGTGGAGTGGCATGGATCATGTTGACCACTTTGTAATACGCTACGGTGTGGATGGCGGAGTAAGTTTCAAGGAAGTCACGGTGGCGGGAAATGCCACAAGCAAGCTTATCGAGCGACTTACCAACGGACGGTCTTACTTTTTCCAAATACAGGCGATAGGTGCAAGCGGCTATTGCGATACGCAGCTATCGACAAAGATTTATTTAACACCTAATTGCCAATAACGAAAGGAATACAATGATGAAAAACAAGAAATATATGAATATAGCAAGTATCAACAGTGGTGTCGCAGTTCGCTGCAACCACCAAACTTTGAACTTTAAACCTGAAACATTGAACATTAAAAACAAATAAAAACGGAATCTTTGTACAATCGCACCATGGCGCAATTCTTCAAGAAACGGCGAAGCCATAGAAACGTGAAACATAGAAACTTTAAACATTGAACTTTGAATTAGCTTATCATGAAAAACAACATATATATGAACAGCATATTATCAATTCGGAATTCCCAGCAGAATGTAGGAGATGTGGAACAGAGAATAAATGCATCATGTCGCGAGGTGCCGATGAGTAAAAATCTCGGAGAGAAAACCCTGCCCAATGGCAGCATCCGTGGCGCTACTATGGAAAAAATTGTCCATTGTGCATTATCAATTGTGCATTATCCATTGTCCATTGTCCATTATCCATTATCAATTGGAAAAAAATTGTCCATTGTCCATTGTGCATTATTAATTATTGTTTGCTGTTTATTTTGTGGCAATACAGCTTTGGGGCAAACAACGGTGGCTATCGGCACTGGAACTAGCACCACTTATTACCCAATGCCTGGTTTCTATGGCTGGCAATATGATGTATATCTTTACACACCCAGTGCAGCATCATTCTTGAACAATTCATGCACAATCAGCAGCATCGCCTATTATGTTAGTTCTGGTAGCACTAATAGTGCCCAAATGACCATCTGGGTAAAGGATGTGGATTTAACTTCCTTGTCGACAAGCTCCACATTCTCATCCTTCACTTCGGGTGCCACTCAAGTGTATAGCGGTTCCAGAACAACAACTAATAGTGCGTGGAACACTTATAGTTTTTCATCAAGTTTTTCACACCAAGCCGGTAAGGCATTGCTCGTTGCCGTAAAAGGCGTTGGCTGTAGTACTAGTGGCGGTTGTAGCCGTAACTGCCAATATACATCGGCTTCAAATACGCACTGGTACAAGCACGCAGACGGTTCTACCGACCCTGGCACAAGTGCAACAGGCACTGTTGATGGAAATCGTAGCAACATCCAAATTACCTATACAACGGCTCCAGTTGCTCCTACGGTAACAACCAACACCTCAGCCACAAGTACCACTCACAACTCCATTACCTGTGGCGGCGACTTGAGCAGTACAGGTGGCGCCAGTACGGAGCGTGGAATCTGCTATATGCAAGGCACCAGTGGTAATCCAACCATAAGCAATTCCAAAGTTTCAGCAGGTAGCACTACTTCTACAGGTTCTTTCTCTGTAACACTTTCAGGTCTTACGGCCAGCACTAGTTATCGTTGCCGTGCATACGCCACCAACAGTGCAGGAACCAGTTATGGTTCAACATATACTTTTACTACGTCCGCACCGCCTTGTACTTCACTTGGTGCTCCCACAGGAGTTGCTGCATCTGCAATATACCAAGGTGCAAATGTTTCGTGGAATTCTGTTTCCAATGCATCATCATATACCGTTTATTGGGGTACAGACAATACTTGCTCTGGAGGTTCGCACAGTGGAATAACAGGTACATCGGATCAGGTAACTGGACTTACGATTGGTACACTATATTATTTCAAGGTGATGGCTGTAGGAAGCGGAACATTTTGCACGGAAAATACAAAGTCTAGTGCTGTTTCGGCAACGCCGGTTAGCCGTACCGTAACGGTTGCCGCAGAATCTGTTAACTGTGTGGGTGCGGGAGGAACCACCCTTAGGGCTACCGTATCGGACGGAGCAAGCGGATTGTACTATTCGTGGAGCGCATCGCCAAGCGCTGGTGCAGGTCTGCCACAAAACTGTACCAACATTCTTAATGGAAATACTATAACCGTAACCCCCAATGCGGCAGGAAGCTATACATATACCTGCGTGGTGAGTGGCGGAAATCCTTATTCTCTCGGAGACGGTGTATATGTTAGCAAATCAACAGGATTGATAGTTGATAATTCCGCGGATGCAATATCATGCAAGGTTGTGAATGTTTCTGGTAGTAACATAACAGTTTGTGGAACAACTGGAAGTGGTGGAATATTTTATGAGGGTTCAGCTCCGACTGGAGCAACCAGTACAACTAATGGCGCTGCTAATACAGCAGTTTTGGTATCAGGTGCTACGGGAGGTTCGGTCTTTACGTATTTTAAATCACTATATACTGCAGACAATAGTTGGTTTATTCCTGCAATTGGTCAGTTGCAAGATTATTATAATGCGGTCAATGGAAGTGTTTCAAATGGTTATGGGTCTTCTACATATAGCGGTTCCATGTACCAGAGTAATAAGGCGTATTTGTATTATCTTACGGGTTCTCCCATTACTTTCAATACTACTAACTATGCAGGAGGCGGCATACATGTTGCCAAGACTCTTTCGGTTTCATCTAGCATTTCTGCTTCAACTTCCATAACAGTAGGTCAGTCGCCCACAATTACCACGCCTTCGGCAGTTTCGGTATGTGTTGGTGGAAGCGTAACACTAAGTCCTTCGATTTCTGGCGTTTCCTCGTGCGAAACACAATCGTATAGTTGGAGTACAGGAGAATCCTCTTTGGAAATAAATCCACCTACTTCATCGTCGGGTACTACTACCTACACATTTACAGTTACAAATGTTCCCTACAAGAAATACGACTACATAGAGATAGACGGCAAGAAGGGTATTGTCGTAACCGCCCCAACTGCATCGTCGGCAGGTACGGCTGTCGCCTTGACCGATGCCATAGCGGCAGGTTGCTCTGGCGATCCAATATCTATCACCGACAATAATATAAAGGAAGCGCTTGTAGTGAATGGCGGTACACAAACCTCCAGCCGCAAAGGCTTTACCATCCCTAATGATGCAAGTGGCGGTGTGTGTGCAAGTACGATGGAGTTCCCGGTGAGGGTGAATGCAAATCCTACACCTAGCATTACTCAGGCTAACAATTATACAGAACTAACTTGCTCGCGCACAAGCATCACACTTACGGCAAATGGCAGCGGAGGAACGTTCTCGTGGTCAGGTCCTGTAACAGGAACGGGGAATGCACTTTCTGCAAATGCACAAGGGACATATACAGTTACCGAGACTAAAGATGGATGTACAGGAACATCAAGCGGATATACGATAGGTTCTAACACGACTCCGCCAACAGCGGGTATCACCAACAACACGGGCGTCACGCAGATAGACTGCCGCAACACGAGCATCAACCTCACGGCGACCGGCGGTGGCACCTACGCATGGAGCAACAGCGTCAACACTGCGGAGAACAACGGCCTGACGGCAGCCGGCACCTACACAGTTACGGTTACCAAGGCCTCCAGCGGCTGCACCGACACGGAGAGCATCACACTGAC
>CADAXK010000004.1 GCA_902791865.1 uncultured Bacteroidia bacterium | reverse complement strand
CACTGCGGAGAACAACGGCCTGACGGCAGCCGGCACCTACACAGTTACGGTTACCAAGGCCTCCAGCGGCTGCACCGACACGGAGAGCATCACACTGACTAAGGATGTCAGCGTACCAACGGCAGGCATCACGAACCGCACGGGCGTCACGCAGATAGACTGCCGCAACACGAGCATCAACCTGACTGCTACCGGCGGTGGCACCTACGCATGGAGCAACAGCGTCAGCACTGCGGAGAACAACGGCCTGACGACAGCCGGCACCTACACCGTCACGGTTACCAAGGCCTCCAGCGGCTGCACCGACACGGAGAGCATCACACTGACTAAGGATGTCAGCACTCCAGATGTAACCCTTACAGGCAATAATGATATCTGTCTCGGCGAATCTACAACCTTGCAGACAACAAGCAATGCAAACTATACATACTTATGGTCTAATAGCGTAGAAACATACAATAATACGGTTTCGCCAAATACTACCACCACATATAGCGTAACAACCACCGACAGCAGAAACAATTGTTCTGCGACAGCATCGCGTACTGTTACCGTCAAGACTCCAAACATTGATGCCTCTTCGTACGACTACATTTGGCGAGGTGTTAGTACCGACTGGAATACAGAATCCAACTGGTATGTCTACAGTGCAGGAAACTACAATGTTGCGACAGAACTTCCTTCAATTACAAAGAACATATATATAGGTTCGGGCCGTTGCTTGACTTCATCCATCTGGCCATCGCAGACTGGCGAGGCAAATGCCAACAACATTACTATCGCTTCGGGAGCAAGCCTTACCATACCCGCAAGCAAAACCCTCAACATTGCAGGAAGCATAACCAACAACGGAACATTTACTGCAAACAGCAGCAGTACTATAGTTTTCAAGGGTTCTGCAACACAGACCTTGAGCAGTGCAATGACTTTCGGCAATGTAACCTTTGCTCAGACGGCATTGGATACTATAAAGGCTCCAAACGGAATAACAGTTAACGGTACAGCAACATTTAACAAAGGTATTGTAATGGGAGAGATGACTTTTAAAGCCGGAGCAACCGCAGCGAATGTTACCGATTCGGCAAGTTTTGTTGCTGGCAAAGTGACAAAACAGACAGGCGCATCTGCCGAAACGAATTTCACATTCCCGACAGGTAGTGCAGGCGAAGGACAGCCAAAGGTACTCGGTAGCATAAAAGTAGCCTCGCTACCAGCAAACAGTGAAACATTCGTTGTCTTCAACCAGAAATCCAATGGCGGCGGTTTCAGCGAATCTGAAATGCCACGCTGGTGGAATCAGAACAACAACTGCGAAGGCAACGATCCGCTTTTCGATCATATAAGCAATTTCGAGTTCTGGAATGTAAGCACTAATTCAGCTTTGACCGCCGACATTACCGTTTCGGCAAATAATAAGAATGCACATTTCAGCACAAATGCAGTATCATACGACGGTGAAGATATTTTCGGAGCAATGTGGCAGGGCGGTTGCTGGAAGAAGGTAAGCGACCACGCTGTAGTTTCAGACCCGAAGACAATAACGATAAGTGGAGTTACTATACCAGCAGTTTCTACTCGTGCTAGCGAACCGCAGTGGTTGTCACTTGGTTCCAAGAATCACGAAACCTTGCTTCCAATCGAACTCACTTCCTTTACCGCAACCTGCGATGGTCATTCGGCACTCGTTGAGTGGACAACCGCTACCGAGAAGAACAACGATTACTTCTCGCTTGAGCGTTCCGACGATGCAATCAATTTCACTGAGATTGCACGCGTGGCAGGTGCTGGCAATTCGATTGAACCACTCAACTATGCATACACCGACTATGGTATGCATGGCGGCTACAACTACTACCGCCTCGTTCAGGTTGACTACGACGGCACACGCACGGTTTCGGAAATCGTGGTTGCAAACTGCATCGAACCCGAAGTCGGCGAGCCGGATGTTCAGGCATACCCGAATCCGTTCAATGGCGAGTTGACCTTGGAACTTGAAAACTTTGGCAATCGTCCAGCTCGTATCGAGGTTTACGATATGCTTGGCAAGCTGATTTATACTGGCAAGGTTGCTGCACCGCAGAATTATTATGAGACAATCTTGAACCTCAGCAATCTGCCTCCGGCAGCCTACAACATAAGGGTTAGCACAAATGATTTTGTGATAAACAAGAACGTGGTAAAACAATAATGTTTGTGGTGTATTGTAGGGTTCGGTTTGAAACCAAACCCTACAACAACCACAAAAAAATTGAAATGATTTTGAAGGGTTTTAACGAAATGGTACGGACAATTTCCTTGTTTCTGCTGATTCTTTCAGCAGCAACTTTTCTTATGTCGTGCGACAGAAGTGATTTGACAGGCTACCGCAAGACAAGAACAGAAATCCATTACAAGTTTGAGAAGGAAAACAGCGGGGCAATACAACCCAAAGTAGGAGATGTGCTCTTTGCTGAAATGGAAGTGAAATTCAATGATTCTTTGATATTCTCAAATTTTGGTAATCCACAGCGGATATTGCTTGTAGAAGAACCCAAATTCCCTGGTGACCTCAACGAAGGGCTTCTTATGATGCACCGTGGCGATATTGCTAATTTTGCATTGTGGGCAGATACGCTTGTAAAAAATGGTATCGAAATGCCTCCATCGTACAAGGTCGGTACGGGTCAGCGTATGCACTACCGCATAGCATTGCACGAAATTGTTTCGCAGAAGGACTTGCAGAACGAGCAGAACCAGATGATGGCTCAACTTGAGTATGCACGACAAAACGAACCAAAGGCTATTGCCAAGTACATCGAGGACAAGCATATAGCACAGGATAGTTGCGAGAATGGAATGTATATGATAAAGCAAAAGGAAGGTTTGGGAAACCTTTTGGAAACAGGCGAAAGCATCAACTTCGACTTCTCCATTTACTCGCTTGATGAAGTCTTGGTAAATACCAATGATGAAAACAAGGCTCGTGAAAACGGCATCTATAATCCCGAAATCATTTATGAGAAAGCACAGTGCATTGTCGGTAACGATGATGTATTGCCTGCTTTGAACTATGCCTTCCTGAGGATGAAGCACGGTGATGCAGTAAAGCTGGTTGTTCCGTCAAAATTGGCTTACGGTGATTTCGGCTGGCAAGGCATTCCGCCATATACACCTTTAATTTTTGAAATATCGGTTGAATAATGTCTTTCAAGAATTTTTTTTCACGGCATAAGTTCCTGCTGCCCGACTTGATAGTCATTGTATTCTCGTTTGTCCTTTATGGCAATACGATAATGTTCGACTATGCATTCGACGATGCCGTCGTGGTACAATACAATGTCTTCACACAGAAAGGCATAAAGGGCATTCCCGAGATTTTCAGTTACGACACTTTTGTCGGCAGTACGCTCAACCAGTTGCCCGACAGGGATGCCGATGAAGTTCAAGCCAACATGAAGGAGCTTGCTGGCGGCAGGTATCGTCCGCTTTCGGTTGCTATGTTGGCGTTGGAAGTTGAGATTTTCGGCTCAAACCGTCCGCATATCAGTCATTTCATTAATATACTGCTCTATATCATAACGGCCATGACATTGTACAGGCTGCTGGTGTATCTTTTCAACATTAAGTATGGAGAAAAGTCAACCGAAAAATGGTATTTTTCAGTGCCTTTTATTGCCGTATTGTTGTTTTTAGCGCATCCGTTACATACCGAAGTCGTTGCCAACATCAAGAGCCGCGACGAGATAATGGCTCTGCTCGGGGTGGTGCTTACTACCAAATACACTTTCAGGTATCTCGACAGAAACAAAATCTGGTATCTGTTCGTTTCCTTCTTCTGGATGCTTTTTGGCGTGTTTTCAAAGGAAAACGCTGTAACTTTCATTGCACTGATACCTCTGACTGTATATTATTTTTCCGATTATAGCATAAAGCGCAACCTTATAACGGTAATACCAATGTTTTTGGCTTGCGTGATATTTTTTGTAGTAAGAGGCTGGGCTGTAGGATTTTATTTCTCGAAGGAAGAAACAGTTCCGCTTCTGCTAAACGACCCGTTCCTGTATGCAAGTCCGTCGGGAAAGTACGCAACTATTTTCTACACTCTGTGGATTTACATTAAGCTTCTTATTTTCCCGCATCCGCTCACTTGGGACTACTATCCCTGTCATATTCCGATTATTGGCGTGTGGGATGTGCGTGCAATCCTTCCGTTCCTGCTTTATTTGGCAATGGGCATTTATGCTTTGTATGGCCTGATAAAGAAGAGGGATTTGCTTTCGTATTGTATTTGGGCTTATCTTATTCCGCTTTCGATAGTTTCAAACCTGTTTTTTGTGATAGGCGCATTTATGGCGGAAAGGTTTGCTTTTATTTCGTCGGTTGCTTTCTGTATACTTTTGGCATGGCTGTTTGTCGAAAAGATTCCAAAGTGGACAAAGAAGCCGTTGGTTGTGCCGATGTTGCTGGTAATTGCTGTGATATTGTCTCTTTATACTTATAAGACTGTTACTCGTAACGAAGTATGGCGCGACAACGTTGAACTTTTCAGCAAGGATGTGAACCCCAATTCGATAAAGAGCACACTTCATGCTGGTGGCGCGTATCTTGGAATTGCTACTTCGCCTGGAATAATGTACAATGCCGAGGAACACAACAAGAATTGCCTTATTGCCAAGCAATGGCTCGAGCGTTGCATCGAACTTGACCCCACAATGGCCGATGCCCATCGCGACTTGGGGCGTGCGTGGGAGGAACTTGATTACGGAGTGCATGTTTTGGAAACACTTAGTAATTATAGGGTTGCCCTTGTCTATTGTCCCGACCAGAACAACAGGGATATTGTCAAGTACAAGATTCAGAACACCGTAAATCAACTGTTGCTAACTAACATGCTGAAGGATTATCCTCTTGATGCACTTATGAACGAGTTGGACATGATAAATGCGATTGCCCCTGATATTGCCGAAGTGTATTATTGTCAGGCTGTTGTGCTTGGACAGATACAGAAGAGGGACGAAGAAGCCATTGGTAAGTTCAACAGGGCGCTGCAGTACGGTTATCCCGACACAACATCCTTGTACTACAATATGGCAGTTTCGTACCGTCATCTGAAAGATTACGATTCGGCAATAAAATACCTTATGATGGCAGATGAATGTACGCCCGACAATCCGCAGGTACTTCATGCAATAAGCGTTACTTATTCGGATATGGGAAATGAAGAGAAAGCCGTAGAATATGATAGTAAATTGCGAAGTATGCAGTTCGCGACTAATGCAAATGTCCCATATCTTCTAGGGAATGGCGAAGGTGGTTGATTATAATTTCCATAAATTGAACTTGAATTATCTAAAATATTCCCTTGCATTATCAATTATTTATAATTACCTTTGCAACCCAAATTTTAGAAAATATATTCATTAATAAAAAGTAAAGAAATTGTATGAAAAATTATCAAACCCAACAAATTAGAAACATTTCGCTGGTCGGTAATTCTGGTGCAGGAAAAACGACTTTGGCTGAAAGTATGCTGCAGGTTGGCGGTGTCATCACCCGCAAGGGCGACATTGCTAGCAAGAACACCGTATCCGACTACCGTCTCATCGAGCAGGAAAACGGCAACTCGCTTTATTCAACCGTAATGTATTCGGAACTCGGCAACACCAAGTTCAACATCCTCGATTGCCCTGGTATGGACGATTTCATCGGTGGCGTTGTTTCTTCTTTGTTCGCTACAGATATAGCACTTATGGTCGTTAACGCTCAGAACGGCGTTGAAGTTGGTACCGAAATCCACGGTCGTTACCTCGAACAGGCAGGTAAGCCTATGATTATCGCCCTCAACCAGCTTGACCATGAAAAGACTAATTTCGATCACACAATCGAATCTATCCGCGAAGCTTTTGGTCAGAATGCAGTTGTTGCTCAGTTCCCAGTTAATCCTGGCGTTGGCTGCACCTCTTTCATCGATGTTATCAGCCACAAGATGTATGTTCAGAATGGCAACAATATCGAAGTTAAGGACATCCCTGCAGAATACGAAGATAAGGCACAGGAATACAAGAGCCAAATCATAGAAATTGCTGCTGAAGCTGACGAGGAACTCATGGACATCTTCTTCTCAAACGACACTCTTACCGAAGAAGAAATGATGAGAGGTATCGTAAAAGGTTTGCCAGCAAGAGGTATTTTCCCGATTTTCTGCGTGAACGCTCGTACCGACCTTGGTGTTAAGAGACTTATGGAATTCATCGCCGACGTTGCTCCATCACCAGACAAGATGGCTCCTGTAAAGGATACCGAAGGCCGCGAAATCAAGTGCGACTCCAGCGCTAAGCCAGTTCTTTATATCTTCAAGACATCAACCGAAGAGCATATCGGTGAAATTTGCTACTTCAAGGTTCTCAGCGGTACTATTACCGAAGGTATCGACCTCTACAACCCGAAGACCAACACCAAGGAAAGACTTTCGGCTATCTACGCTTGCGCAGGTAAGACAAAGAACAAGGTTGACCAGCTCGTAGCAGGTGATATAGGTGCTACCGTTAAGCTGAAAGGCACAAAGTACGGACAGACACTTGTTGCAATAGGCGAAGACAACGAAATTCCACCAATCCAGTACCCTGCATACAAGTACAGAGTAGCAGTCAAGGCAGTAAACGAAAGCGAATCTGAAAAGCTCATCGCTGCTATCAATAGCATGAAGGACGAAGATCCAACATTGCTTTCTGAAAACAACATCGAATTGCGTCAGCTCATCGTTATGGGCCAGGGCGAATACCATATTAATATTATGAAGTGGCACCTTGACAATGTTTACAAGATTGCTGCTCAGTTCGACAAGCCAAGAATCGAATACCGTGAAACTATTACTAAGGTGGCTAACGCAACCTACCGTCACAAGAAGCAGTCGGGTGGTGCAGGTCAGTTTGGTGAAGTTGCACTCCTCATTGAACCTATCGTAGAAGGTGTTGACACAACAGGTAAGTTTAAGATTGATGGCAAGGAACAGGTTATGACCATCAAGGCTAAGGAAGAAATTCCTCTGAAGTGGGGTGGTCGCCTCGAGTTCTACAACTGCGTTGTAGGTGGTGCTATCGATGCTAGCTTCATGCCAGCAATCAAGAAGGGTTTGATGCAGAAGATGGAAGAAGGTCCTTTGACAGGTTCTTACGCTCGCGACATTAGAGTATTTGTTTACGATGGTAAGATGCACCCAGTTGATTCAAAGGAAATCGCATTCATCATTGCTGCTCGTAATGCATTCAGCCAGGCATTCAAGTTGGCAGGTCCAAAGATCATGGAACCTGTTTACGACCTTGAGGTTCTTGTTCCGGGCGACAGAATGGGTGATGTTATCAGCGACTTGAATGGTCGTCGTGCTATCGTTCAGGGTATGTCGAGCGAAAAGGGATTCCAGAAGATTACCGCTCGCGTTCCTCTGGCAGAAATGGCAACTTTCTCGACTTCACTTCGCGCAAATACCGGCGGTCGTGCAATGTACAGCATGAGCTTTGCTGAATACCAGCAGGTTCCACCTGATGTACAGGATGCATTGCTCAAGGAATACGAAGCAAACAAGCAGGAAGAAGACTAAGGAATTATTTTTCATACAACGGAAAGGGAAGGTTTCGGCTTTCCCTTTTTTTATGTTCCAGGGTAGACTTATTTTTGACTTTTTTTGTAAGTTTGCACAACAAAAAGTTGTCAAATGAAAAGATTATACTTTATACTTGTTATGCTTTTGCTGTCATTGACGGTAGCGGCTCAATTCTCACCTAAGGAAATACTTGACAGTAGGGGAGAATTGTATTTTAGGTTTCCCGTTGAACAGCAGCGGCTCAATGAATTTTCACGTGTGGTTTCCATAGATGGTTACCGCAATGGTTACTGCTATGCGTACGCCAATAAACGCGAGTTTGCCGAGTTCCGCAAGTTTGGAATTTCTTGTGAGCCTGTGCGCGAGTACTACGAAGCAAAAGACGGTTTGCAAATGGCGGGGTCGTTAAACGATATGTTCGCATGGAATGTATATCCGACATATAGCATTTACTGTGAAATGATGCAGTATTTTGCAGAAACTTATCCAGAAATATGCAAGTTGGATACTATTGGAAGTACTTTTTCGAATTACAAGTTGCTCGCTGTAAAGATTTCCGACAATGTAAACAGCGACGAAACTGAACCCGAATTTTTCCTTGGCGGGCAAATGCATGGTGACGAACTTATTGGCGGAATGGTTTGCCTGAGGCTTATTGACAAGTTGTTGCGCGAGTACGGAACTAATCCGGAAGTTACAAATCTGGTTGACAATATGGAAATATTCATAAATCCGCTGTCGAATCCCGAAGGAACCTATATTGCAGGACCCGATTCTGTTAATTTTTCAATTAGATATACGCGTAATGGTTATGGTTTGAATCATTTAATCGACATGAATCGCAACTTCCCCGATGCCATTGCCGGTGAGCACCCTGATGAAAGTGATTATGCATTTGAAACGGAAGCATTTATGCAATATGCTGACAGCCATCATTTTGTGATGTCTGCAAATCTGCACAGCGGAGCCGAGGTCGTTAACTATCCGTTCGACACCGACCCTTCGCTTCCTGCCGACAATGCCTGGTGGGAAATGGTATCTGCTGAATATGTTGCATTGGCGCGGCAGTATGGCGGCGAGTCGTATATGACTTCTGATTTTCCGAGTGGTTACATCAATGGTTTTGCTTGGTACACGATTACTGGTAGTCGTCAGGACTATATGAATTATTTCAAACATTGCCGCGAGGTTACTTTGGAGCTTAGCATCGAAAAAAGATTGGCTAATGACTTGCTTGATAGTTACACATCTCGCAACATTCCGCCTATGCTGGCATATATGAAGCGCGCGACATTGGGGCTTCGTGGTTTTGTTACCGATTCTGTCAGTGGCGAGCCATTGAAAGCAAAAGTCTTCATTAATGGTCACGACTATTTCAATTCTCATGTGTATTCTTTCCTTCCTTCAGGCGAATATTACCGTTTTTTGAAGGCAGGACACTATAATGTTTCATTTTATGCCGATGGTTATATACATAAGACCATATCGGTTGATATTTCCGATGATGCTATTCAAAATCTTGATGTTCAACTAGTTCAAGGTTACGATCCGGAGATGGTAGAAGAGGAATCATTGCAATTTTCTCTGTATCCCAATCCTGTTGCCGACAAATTGTACATAGGTAGCAACGAGCATTTTTCAAACATTGAGATTTATGATGTTTCAGGCAGATTGCTGGTGTCGAATGAAAACGTTATCGGCTTTGTTGACGTGTCGATGTTGCAACGTGGGCAATATATTTTGAAATTTGTTTCTGATGATGGAAAAGTCTTTCGGTCAAAATTCCTGAAGATGTAGAAATAAAAAAAAGGTCTCAATCGAGACCTTTTTTATTTGGCATAAACTAATGTTTACTTGAACAATTTCATGAATTCGTCAACTGAAATTTCGTTGTCTTCGAGCTTTACTTGTTCAGCGAGGAAGTCAACAACCTTGTCTTCGAGTTCGTGTTCGTAGATGCGACGAACTTCGTCTTCCTTCTGGAGGAGTTCCTTTGCGTACTTGTCGGCATATTCGTCAGGAATATATGACATTCCGTACTGAGCGAACTGCATTAGAACCATGTCCTTTGCTGCCTTTTCGAGTTCTTCCTTCTCAACCTTTATGTCGTTGTCCTTAGCAACCTTGGTCTTGATGAGAGTCCAGCGGAGGTCGTCGAGGAATTTCGGGAATTCGTTGTCGATTTCTTCCTGTGTGAGCTTTTCGTTGGTAACCTTAACCCAGCGTTTCAAGAATTCTTCCGGAAGCTTGAGGTCTAGTTTCTTGGTGAGCTTTTCCTTAAGGTCGAGCATCATCTTGTACTTGCTTTCGCGCTTGAATGAAGCTGCGATGTCTTCAGCGATGCGAGTCTTAAATTCATCTTCGTTCTTTACTGTGTCCTTGCCGAAGCACTTGTCGAACAATTCCTGATTGATTTCTGCCTGCTTGTATTCCTTTACGGTCTTGACTACGAGACGGAAGTTAGGTGTCATATTGGCAACTTCTTCCTTCTTGGTCTTCAGCATAACAGCAATCTTAGCTTCTTCCTCGAATGCCTTCTTGATGTCGAAGTCGATGATTGTGTCAACGGTCGAGCCGATGAATTGTTTCTTTATCTTCTTATCTTTGATGAATTCGATTGCGAGGTTTGCTTCCTCGTTCTTTATTCCACCTTCAATTTCTGAACCGTCTTCGCCAATTTGTGTAAGGCTTCCTGTCAGGAGCGACTTTTCGGTTGCCTTTTCAACATCCTCGTATTTTCCGTACTGGCTTCTGTATCCTTCGATGTATTTTTCGATGTCCTTTTCTTCAGCCTTTACGATGTACTTGTTGAGCTTATCTCTCTTCGAGAGCTTGATTTCAAATTCGGGAGCAATACCGAGGTCGAATGCAAATTCAAACTTTTCGTCCTTTGCAAGGTCGATGGTCTTTGTGCCTTCGTTTGGTAGAGGTTCGCCGAGGATGTTAAGCTTTTCGTTTTCAATGTAATCGCTGAGAGCCTTTCCTACGGACTTGTTGAGTTCGTCAGCCAATACAGCCTGAGCGTACATTTTTCTAATCAGTCCCATAGGGGCGTTACCTTTTCTGAAACCTTTTATTTCTGCCTTCTGGCGGTAAGCTTTCAAGGTCTTTTCTACGCTTTCTTCAATGTCTTCTCTGCTTACGCTGATATTCAGTGTAAGATTTAAATCGTCAATTTGGTTTTTTACAACTTCCATTAGGTCGTTTTTTTGAAAAATTACTAAATTACAAAATCATATAATCTAAAAAACCGCACTTAAAATGTCATGCGGTCGGTTGTACGGATGAAGGGACTCGAACCCCCACGCCTTTCGGCACTAGATCCTAAGTCTAGCGCGGCTACCAATTACGCCACATCCGCGAATTGCGGTGCAAAGATACAACTTTTTTCGATAGGAAATTCAATATTGGTGTTTTTTTTCTGTGGGGAATATGGATGATTGTTGCAGCGTTGCTTTATTGTTGATTTATAAATAATTACACTATGTCGAGTTGGTTTACTATGTGTTAAGTTTTGGGACAATGCGATGTTGTCTGCGATGTTGTCTGGATTTGCAATCCAGACGATTCGAATATAAGGATTTTAAATCCGCATTGCAAATGCTGATATTCAACCGTGTCGGATTTGTAATCCGACACGACATGTGTTATAAGATACGATGAGTGCAAAAAAGAATTATATTTCCCGCTCTACTATCTTCGGGAGTGCCGACATAAAATAGAATGGCATGTTCACCAATTTGAAAGGTTTGCCACTGGCATCGTTTACGGTATCGACAGAAAATTTGCCCGACCATATCCTTATTGCAAGTCGATGCTGCGCCTTTATCATATATTGGTGCAACGATTTTAGATGTGCATTGTGTCCGCTTTTTATTTCTATCGGTATTATGTTGTTCTCGTATGGATATACCAAATCTATTTCCGAAGTTGCGCCTTTCTGAGCTCTTACCCAGAAGTTGCGTTTCTGTCCGAAATCATCGGTAAGCGTTGCAAGTTCCTGTGCGGCAACTTGTTCCGCCGACTTTCCTTTCCATGTGTCCAGAAGGTCGTTGCTATACAGGTATTCCTTTTGTATGTGCGATGCATAGTTTACCAGTCCTATGTCGAGCCATATAAGTTTTGGCGACCTTTTTAAATCTGGAACTATAGGAATATTTTCATTGGTTATCGGATAAACAAGTTCTAGCAACATAGCTTTCTCCATGGTTCTGAAAGCATCACCAGTTTCGCGTGCCTTGTACGAAGATTCGGCAAAGTTTCCGAGAGTTATTGCCTCTCCTGCGAATGCCCAGCCATTTTCGAGTATGTATCTTATCACATTTATCTGCGACGAGCGCTGTGCGTACTTTTCTACATCGTCCTTGTACGAAGTTATTAGCTGGCTGTATTTTTCCGACAGCGACAACACATCTCTTTTTGCTGCGTATGTCTTTACTACTTCTGGCATTCCGCCTATAAGTGCGTATGTATTGAAAAGTCCGTTCATGGTGTCGTGGAATGCCGAAGGCAGCGATGCGTCCATTATTGGGTCGGCAAAGCGTTCTTCGCCTATTGCCCACAAGTATTCGTGAAACGAGCAAGGATGCATTGCCATATACTCCACCCTGCCTACAGGAAACGATATGTGTCTGTCGAGCATTGTCTCCAGCAGCGAGCCTGCGGCTATGACGAATATCTCGGGGCTGTCCTCGTAGAAATAGCGCAGTTTGGCAACTGCCTTTGGCGAATTTTGTATCTCGTCGATAAACAGCAGAGTCCGTCCGTTTTTCTTTTTTACATTGCAACTCAGAAATAACATTTCGAGCAGCGCATGCACATCATCTGTCTCCTCGAATAGCTTTAGGTTGGCATCGCGCTCCATATTTACATATAGGTAGTTGTCGAACTGTTTGCCGAATTCGTTTACGGCAGTGGTCTTTCCAACCTGTCGAGCACCTCTTAGCACAAGGGGCTTGCGGTCTTCTTTGTTTGCCCATTTTTCCAGAGATTCTGTTATCTTTCGTCTAAACATCTGAACATCAATTTTAAATCACGCCGCAAAGATAATAATTTGTTTCAAAACATAGGTAAAATGTTGATATTTTTGTTTCAAAACATAGGTAAAATGTTGATATTTTTGTTTCAAAACATAGGTAAAATGTGGAGAATATTGTTTCAAAACATAGGTAAAAAATATGGACAAGTATATTTTGCCATTAAACCATCATAGTCGGAATCGCACTTTTTTTTTCGCGATTCCGACTATCATCGTTTAGAAGAACAAATTAATGTTGTCACAATGTTGTCTGGATTTGTAATCCAGACTATATGAATATAAGGATTTATAATCCGCATTGCAAATGCTGATATTCAATCGTGTCGGATTATAAATCCGGCACGACATAAATCCGACACGACATAAGAATCTCAATATTTTTTCACGATTCCGACTATGATTGTTTTGGAGAACAAATGGATGTTGTCGATGTTGTCTGGATTTGTAATCTTTAGCTCACTGCCTAGGCTGTAAATCCGACATGACATAAGAATCAAATTCATCCTGCAATGCATTGATGATGCTTTCTGCTTGTGCAATTGTAATCATAATAACTGTATTTAATGTATTAAATTAATGTACTACAATATTGAAACAGCTATTCCATGTATTATTACATTCATCTACAATTGAAATATTTATCGGAATCTGTGTATTGTCTGGAGTTGTATTAGATACAGTAAACTGAATAACCCAGTCGGAATACTGTGAGTAATTATACCATTTTATTGATCCTACCGATATATCTCCGTAATCTCTTGACAGATATTGACTTGTTGTAGAAAATGTTGCCTTTACGCCTTTTGCGGTGCTTGTTCCATTATTTCTTAACGACACATTCAACTTTACCGTTTCCCCCTTGTTTATAATCTTGTCTCCATTGTTATCTGAATAGACATGGAAATTGTCATAGGCAATATTCGCTCCTGTTGCGGAGACTGTTACATTGAAACTACTTGTCCATGCATTACCATTATCGTCTTCAATGGCAATGTTTATCGATGTTTATCGGAATCTGTGTATTGTCTGGAGTTGTATTAGATACAGTAAACTGAATAACCCAGTCGGAATACTGTGAGTAATTATACCATTTTATTGATTCTGCCGATATGACTCCGTAATCTGTTTGGTTTGTCGGACTGAAGCCTGACAGATATTGACTTGTTGTAGAAAATTTAACCTTTACGCCTTTAGCATCACTTATACCGTTGTTTTTTAACGCTACATTCAATTTTACAGTTTCCCCTTTGTTTATAATCTTATCTCCATTGTTATCTGAATAGACATATACATCATTAAATACCAAATAGACTCCACCCTTTTTATTTGCATCGTTCTTTTCATCAAGGGGATTATCTCTCTTTAGATTCATAAAATCGAATTTCTCACATGCAGTTAATGATAAAAGCATGATTGTTATGAATATGAAATATTTAGTCATAGCCTTAGAAATTTAGAACAATAGACACTCCATTTGCATTAAATTCATTATTATAGTATGCACTCAAATGATATTTACGATATTGCTTTGTTTCTTTAGCATTCTCGGCTCCTTTACAAGCGACCCATATAATGTCGTAAATCCAAGTTACTCCAGCCGCAAATATGCAAGTATAGAAAAGTTTATTAGCCGCATTTGCTATGTTATAATGAGCGTCCATTTGTGCTTGCTCTGTAGCATTATGGTACATCTTGTATTCTTTGTTAGAATAAACTTTCAGTCCGATTCCCGTTCCAATCATCGTGTAGGTAGCTAAACCTATTACTATGCCCTTTCGCTTGCCAAACGATACCCTATGATCTCCAAGTCCTGGCACAAGAAGCGATAACCATGCGTTTGATGCTCCATATA
Organism: uncultured Bacteroidia bacterium; assembly: GCA_902791865.1. GTDB lineage: Bacteria > Bacteroidota > Bacteroidia > Bacteroidales > ML635J-15 > Bact-19. The sequence goes on along the minus strand of CADAXK010000004.1, from coordinate 377,331 downwards.
TTGGACGAGCTTTTATAAGCCTATTATCATCTATGGTTTTTCCATTTATATTTGTCATATTCATATCCAAAGTATATCTTCCGATTGGTGCATTGTGAAGCTCCTCTCTGATAGATTTCTCAATAAGGCTAAAGTTTTGGTCTTTTGACGCGATTTCAAAAGGAGTTTTCTTTACTTTTATTGTGAATCTTTCTCTTTTTACCACAAATGAAAATTCCGCTTTAGCCATTGCTGTGTAACCGTTAATTATATACGGGTCAATCTTCATTCCTTTCAAAATGCCTTCAATAATCTGATTTAGTGTTTCGTTTTCTGGCATCGTACTATAATCAGTTGTGCAATTGTTCAGTGTGTCGATAGTGCATATGATTCTAACGCGTGTCTGTGTCAAGTTCTCGTCACTTGCTTGCAGTCTTATGTTTAATTCATTTTCCAAGTATGTTTTTTTGTTTGTGTAATCGCTTGGATTAATTGTATTGTAATCGTAATATGTATAAGCCCTTTTCTGTAGAAACTCAATAAGTTTTTCTATACCATTAATTTTATCCTTTATATACTCGCTTTTATTGTTTGGAGTAATGCACAATGCTTCGGTGTATTTCATTTTCGCCGAAATATATTCTTTATTGCCATATAGAATTTCGGCTTCATCACAAATGGCACTTATGTCTATCTGGGCAATACTGTCTTCAAGTTCTTCATACATTTCTGGTTTTAAAGCAATAGCTTCGTTATATGCCTGTTTAGCTGCAGAATAATTTTTCGCAATATAAGCTTGTTCCCCTCTGTTAATAGCGTCTTTATATTTTTCTTCCAACTCCGCAGCTTCTCGTAATATGCGTTCTGCTTCTGCCAATATAGCATCTCTCTGTTTATAATTAAATATTTCAACATAATATTGTATATCAGCACCTTTATCATTATAATCTTTTGCTTTCTTTCCGAAAGAAATTTCATATTTATCGTTTCTGAATACACTTTCAATCCCAGTTTCGACAGCATCAGTAGGATAGTATCTTTTATAGCCCATACTGCTTAGACTGGATTTAATCTTTGCGACTTGTGGTTCTTCCGCAATCCCATAAATAATCATATTCACCGGGTAAGTATAAAAATAAAACCATCCACTTGCCAGTTCTTCATCCCATTTATTTTGATTGAACACCCATGTGACTCTTGATAATTTATCAAATGATTTGTCATACATGTCCGTCGTTTTTAATACCCATTCGTGTTCTGTTAGAAAAATATCAATGTCTTCCAAATCCGACATCTCCAATATGGCTTCAAGATCCTTTAGATTCAAAAATGCCCTATTTTTGCGTGCCTGTTCCTTTAGTTCGTTTTCTCTCTGCCTCTGCTCGTTTTGCTGCTTTTGTTGCTGCTGCCTAAGCTGGTTCTTTATCCCTTGTGCTTTACAGAATAACCCACAAAGCAACAATATGATTATAAATATTGTTCTCCTTAATAATATCATAATGTATATCGTTAAAATTTATTCTTGTTTTGCCAATAAATCATTTAGTTTCTTGCTGTCAAAACTGACAAATAATGTCAATTCAAAGTCTGTATATTCAATGGCAAAGCTTATTTCATTTTCTCTAATAACTTTATATTGACCAGTTGTTGTTTCCATTTTTACATCATATAATTTTTCCAGTTCTGCTTTTAATGCGGCCGCTATAGCACCTTCTTTTCCCTTTGCATCATTGCTTAAACTGAACGAATATTTAATAGCAGCAACTTTTTCTTCGAAATTATATTTGTTTACTGAACCTGTAGCGTATCTTTCTCCCCACCAGTAGGTACTATATGTTGTTACTTTTTCGTAAATTGGATTATTAAAGTAAAATCTAGTTGTATATATTGATATGTCATCTGTCAATTTCTGTTTGTCAAAAATATACGCTTCATACATACCATCCTCTTTAATGTCCTCATACAATGAATTGTTCGCAATATCAAGCAAATTTGAATTTGAATCAAAACCATCAAACGAATTGGCTCCTGCTTTTTCCCCTATAGTTTCACAGAATAATGTAGCATCATAATAATCGCTTGCAACATAAAATATTTCCAACCCGTAATTTTCTCCATCATCATTCTCAACATAAGATTTTATATTGTCATACTGCGGATTAACAATGTATTTGCCATTTTTGTCAATTATTCCATATTTTTCTCCAATTTTTACGAAAGCAATATCATCGTAAAATCTAGTTGCGTAATCAAATTGTGGATTAATTTCAATTTTACCTTTCTTATTGATATAGCCATACCTATCATTGCTTTTAATTAAAGCCAGACCGCTATGAAAATATCCAGAATTATTATCAAATTGCGGATTAATAACGATTTTACCATCATTGCCAATATAACCTGTTTGGTCGCCAATCTTAACTAGAGCCATTTCTTCACTAAACAAACCAGCTGCATCAAATTGCGGATTAATAATATAGGTTCCTTTTTTATCAATGTATCCGTATTGTTTAAAGTCGTTTGAAAACACAGCAACACCATCCCTAAAATTACTTGCATAGTCAAATTGTGGTTTTATTACCATATTCCCCGAATTGTCAATATATCCGAACTTTGTGCCCTCACATACCACTGCCAATCCTTCGTGAAAGTTACCTGCCACTTTGTATTGCGCAGGAATAACTACATTCCCAGTTTTATCAACATAGCCTAATTCCGCACTATGTAGTTCATCCTCAGTAACAAACATTGCCAAGTCCTCAGAAAAACAACCGACTATCTTAGCTTGCTTCAGTATAAATTTAACATCGCCAGATTTTTCAATACAAGTTGGATGACCTCCTTCTGAAACGACAAAAGCCAATCCACAAGAAAATGGAGTCGCTCGTTTGTATTGTGGCGAAATCACATATTCACCATTAGTATTAATGAAGCCCATCTTCCCATCAGCAGATTCGACCAATGCCAATCCTTCTCTAAAATAATCTGCGTTTGTGAATTGTGGATTTATCAGATAATTGCCATCCTTATCAATGTATCCCCATTTCTCTCCTAGTTGTACAGGAATCATATCAAATTTTTTCTCGCTTAATCCACAAGCGTTAAATGTATATGCAATGATAATTGATATACAAACTATTGCTATATTCGTTTTCATTTTTACGAAGTTTTTCACAAAGAAACAAAATGCCATCCTTTTGCAGATAACATCAGTGGTGCTAGTTGTCACGATTTTTGTTGACTTTTGGTATAATAGATTGGAATTTTAGTTAACAAAAACCCAATTAACAATTTGCTACGCAGAGCTGAAGGTTGGCTTCGCCGAGCAGAATATTAATATGTAGCGGCGCAATGCATTGCGCCGCTACAAGCAATCAAATCATTTATTTTGTTGCCGTTCGTACCATTCAGTATATACCTTGAAGAAATCGTAGCCAAGTGCTAGGCTGATTTTCTGTAGCATGTCGGTATGAATCCATTTGCGACGAAAAACCTTGTACAGATTTTCGCGTGAACATCCGATTTCTTTTGCTAGCCAAGTTATTGTCCGTCCTTGTCTTTCAAGAACTTGTCTGATTTGTTTTCCTATATGTATTTCGTCGGTCGTGTCCATAAAAAAGCGTAAGCCATTTCGTTTTTGATGCCTATTAAACTCTGAAGGCTCTGGTAAACCTGTTGTGGTAATAAGCACGAAACAACTCACGCCTATAGACGTGAACCATTCGCAGACTTATTCTCCCACAAATTAAAATTTACCAGATTTTACAGAGTAGAGAATAAGAGCGTAAAGCTCAGAATGTTAATATTTTAAGTTAAGTTATATCATTTGTTTTTTATAGTTATTCTTATTATTCAGTTTATTATTTATTGTTACAAAAATTCCCAATGTCCTCCACGGGTTGGTCCAACATGCTGAACTATGTGCCGCATCTCGGCAAGTTCACGCTTTATGGTTTCCCGTCCAAGTCCCATTTTTTTTGCAATCGCTGTCAATGGTATCTTATTATCTGCTTTTATCAGATTTACAATGAGTTCGCGTCGTTTTTTGGTATCATTTTTGGTATCATATTTGGTATCATTTTTGGGCTCATTTTTGGGCTCATTTTTGGGCTCATTTTTGGGCTCATTTTTAGGGACATTTTTAGGGACATTTTCATTCGCTGGCATTATCAAGTGAATAAAATGTTCCGAAAATTCGTATGCTTCACGGCCATACTTTCGCAGTATAACCGGCATGCCCGAACCCAACGCCTCTACCATTTCAACATCACGGAAAACTCGCATCAGTTCCTTGTTGCGTGGAATGCTTACTCCGCTGAAAAATTCATCTTTGGACAATCCCACAGGAATTGTTCCGTATGAGGTTATCTCAAGCCGATCGGAAAAAATCTCAAACTTGGGAGCAACCTCGTTAGTGTAATCGTTGTGTACAATGGCGTTTATCACGGCCTCACGAACAGCTAGCTTATCCCACATCGGGGTGTCTTCCCTAAATTTTTCTGTCTTCCGGGTGAATATGTAGTTTTCAGTATTTAGTTTATCTAGAACCAAATCGGTAGCCTTGAGCAAACTGCAATACCCGTATTCGTTGTTCGAAATCAAATCAAAACGCTCGGTTCCCGAATATTTGGCAACTTTTATCGAAACATTGTTTTCGTCGGCCAAAAGAAACGCTACATAATTGTATCTACCATCATCGGTAAGAAGGTCCAATGTCTGTTCAAATGCATTGTTCAGCACTAAGCCCTTCGAATCATAATAGATATGAAGTTGGCGGAATGTCAGTTTTTGCCGTGGTGACGGAATGTTTCTCAACGAGTTGCGTACCCTATGAGAGAAAAGGTCTTCAATCATAGCCGTCGGCATTGGTTCGGCAGCAGTTCCCACACGAATATAGCAACCACGCGTACTCATGCCGTACTTTGTTTTGTAGTAAGGCTTTTCCGTTCCCGATGCCAAGAAAATCTTAATCACATCGACACCATCAATATTCTCGACCAGAACATCAAACAAACCCATAGGCGACGGCTTGACATTCAGGCGAATCCTGTCCTTAATCTTCAGAACGGCAGCGTCAATGTTGTCCACGCCAATAGGATGACCATCTTTATCAATGCCGATATATATGATACCGCCTTCCCGATAATTAAGAAAAGAAATGACTTCCTTCTCAATATCAAGGTCATCAGTCAATTGGCTTTTGAATTCTATGCGGTTTGTTTCTACCATTATAGCCGTGTAGTGTCCAAATTTATTTTACATCGCCAAAATTAGAAAAAATATTTCAATGCGATGATTTTATTGTTTGATTTTCGACAATATGGCATCGAAATAGGGGGTAATGTTGTCTGGATTTGCAACCTTCAGCTCGTTGCCAACGGCAACAATCCAGACAATATGAATATAAGGATTTTCAATCCGATTATAATGTTCTTTCCGCATTGCAAATGCTGATATTCGGGCGTTTCGGATTATAAATCCGAAACGACATAATAAATTGTCCATTATCAATTGTCAATTATCAATTTTCAATTGAAAATCACCTCTATCGTTCTAACCTTCTTATCGTCTTGTGTGATAATGACTTTGGTGATACCGTCGGGAAGGATGTTGTCAATTTTTTCCGACCATTCCATGAAGATGTAGGCACCGCTTTCGAGGTACTCCTCAAAGCCCATGTCATATACTTCGCGAAGGTCGTCGATGCGGTAGAAGTCAAAATGAAAAATCTGTCCGTATTTCTTTGAGTAGTACTCGTTTACGATGGCAAATGTAGGACTGGTAATTTCGTCCTCGACTTCCATTTCGCGGCAAAGTTCCTTCAGAAAGGTCGTTTTGCCAACGCCCATTTCACCATAGAATGCAAAAATCTTCGCATCGCCAACAATTTCAAGGAAACGCTTGGCTGCGCTGCGAAGCTCGCTTATGTCGTTTACGATGATTTTACACATATTTTGGTTTTATTATGTCCTCACTCTACCTGTCATTCCGTAAGACAATGCGAACAGGCGCAGGTACGAGCCTTGTGAGCCTGTCTGTACGGAATCTCCTTCTGAAATCGTTTTCATGGGAGATTCCGCACAATTGAACATTACAACGCTCCCCATTCTGTATCGCGTGTATGTTTGCTTTCGCAGATGTTTTTTTTGCCTCAACATAACAAATGAATTTGTTCTATCTTCGTCTTTAAAAAACATTCTAATTTGCGGAATGACGGTTACGTTTTGTTTCATTGTTTTTCATTTGTTTATAAATGCAATTGTCTTTGCTGTAATGGTTTCTGCATCGAGACCGAACATTTTCAGCAGTTCGCTTGGCTTTCCTGATTCACCAAAGCAGTCGGGCATACCGATTATTTTCATTGGGGTAGGACGGTGTTCGCCAAGAACTTCGGCAACAGCTCCGCCAAGTCCGCCTGTAATCTGGTGTTCCTCGATGGTGACGATTCTGCCGGTTTCGTTCGCAATGTCAACAATCGCCTGCTTGTCGATTGGCTTCAGCGTATGAATATTCATCACAGCGGCTGAAATTCCGTTTGCCTCAAGGCGTTCTGCTGTTTCTAGAGCTGTCCAGACCATCGAACCTGTAGCTATCAGTCCGACATCCTTGCCGTGTCGGAGCCACTGAGCCTTGCCTATTTCATACTTGTCGTTCTTGTCGGTGAAGTTCGGAACAGCCTCGCGTCCGTAGCGGATGTAACAAGGCGTGTTCAACTGCTTTACGGCAGCAACTGTGGCAAGGTAGGTCTGGTTCTCGTCGCAAGGACTAAGGACTGTCATATTTGGCATCGCACGCATTATGGCAAGGTCTTCGAGAGCCTGATGTGTTGCGCCGTCGGGTCCGACTGAGATTCCAGCGTGTGCACCGCCGATAATTACATGAAGGTTGTTGTAGCACACCGAGACGCGTATCTGGTCGATACTACGCAAAGCTGAGAATACCGCGTAGGTCGAAAATGCCGGAATCTTGCCCGACAATGCAAGTCCTGCTGCCGTTGCTGCGGCGTTCTGTTCGGCAATGCCCATCGAGAAGAACCTTTCGGGATGGCGTTCCTTGAAAAAGTTCATGCCGACGGAATTGGTAATGTCGAGTCCTAGGCATACGATTCGCTTGTCGGTGTCGGCAAGGTCGGCCAGGGCTTTGCCGAATCCGTTCTTTGCGTGGGTTATCTCAACTTGCTTCATGACATTTTAATTTTCGCGTTCGATAATGTATTCTGTAATTTGCTTTAAATAAGTGCAGTAGTCGCTTTGTGGCAGATTCCCGATAAGGGAGAAAACTTCTTCCTTTATTTCTATTATGCGTTTGTGGCTTCCTTCAATTCCGCCTTTTGCGATGACTGCCTTGCGAATCTGCTCAATGTTTTCGGCTGAGCGTGGGCTGTTCCAAAGCGACAAAAACTTGTCTTGTTCGCTGTCGGTCATATTGTTCCATGCGCAGATTAGCGGCATTGTGACCTTGCATTCCTTGATGTCGTTGCCGCTTTCCTTGCCGGTCTTGCCGTTAGCTGAATAGTCGAGCATGTCGTCCTTTATTTGGAAGATGTAACCGATTTTCTCACCGATTTTACAAATCTGTTCGGTCTGCTGTTCGCTTGCTCCAGCGGTAAATGCACCGACTTTCAGGCACGATGCTATCAGTGAAGCGGTTTTCTTGAAAATGATTTCGTAGTACCTTGCTTCGTCGGTGCTGAAGTCTTTTGAATCAAGCTGTTGCAGTTCGCCTTCGCTCATTGCGCAGACGGTTGGCATAAGCATGTCGACGATTGCGTGTTCGCCATTCTGTGCGGCTATGCTTATTGCTTTTGCAAACAGGTAGTCGCCTGCGAGTACGGCCACCTTGTTGCCTTGTGTGGCGTTGAGCGTGGGCTGGTTGCGGCGGATGTCCGACTCGTCTACAATGTCGTCGTGGATAAGTGTTGCGTTGTGCAGTATTTCGACTATTAGGGCGGCGCGGTCGGTGCTTAGTGTTGCCTTGTCGAAAATCTTTGCCGACAGATAGACTAGCAGGGGACGGATGCGTTTGCCTTTTGCGTTGAAAACGTGCTGTAGCATAGGCTTGAAGTCGCTGTTGTCGGAATTTATGGTGTCAATCAGCAATTTTTCGAAGCCCGTTAGGTCGATTCCGATGCCTTTCGCTATTTCCTGAAAATTCGGCTGCAATATCGTTCCCATGTCTTTGACTTAACAAAAAAAGCACTGATTCCCAGTGCTTTTGTGATCCAGACAGGATTCGAACCTGTGGCCTACGGCTTAGAAGGCCGTTGCTCTATCCAGCTGAGCTACTGGACCATCATTTTGGACTGCAAAAGTACATCTTTTTACCGAAGTGGCAAATAATTTTTTGATTTTTTTGCGCGAGGTGATACAACGATTATTTTGAAACACCCAGTTGCTGATAGACTGTCATTATTTTACCCTTGGATAAATGTTTATAAAGCCGCCATTACCATTGTGAAGTTCACCGTTAAATCTATATTGGCAACTAGCAACTTTGCATGGCTCTTCCCATTCTATTTTAATGTCTGTAACAGTATCTCTATATTCGGTATTTTCAATATATACAATGTAGTTGTCAAAATGTCCGATATAGCCATCGTGTTGTTCATAACCAGTGAGTTCTAGTGAGAAATAATTATGATTTACTTCAAGGTTTACGGTATCAATAATCGATGCCAGATCGTTCATCTCTGTTCGAATTATATGAATTTTTAGATTTTCATTATCCTTTATTTCTGGATAACACAATCTAACTGCTGCAATTTCGCATTTGTTCTTATTGCATGACACATTAATAAAAACTAAAACCAAAATTGTAAATATTAATGCTATTCGTTTCATGATAATAATTTTTTATGCGACAAATATACTACAAATTTTATATTACAAATCACGAAACAAAAAAAACTTTATATTTTTTCGATATGCTATTCCACCAGTCTCCAAGTGCAGTTGTTCTCCTTGTCGTATTTGTATCCGGTAGTATTTATGATGTAATTAATGGTTACCAATTTTCTTTGCTAACATTTTTCCTTTTGCCATTTTGCCATCTGACATAATTTATAACAAATTCTGTGGTATATCCATCTTCAATTTTCGGGATAAGTACAATATTAGAATCTAGCACTATATCCAAAAAATAGGCACACGTTATAGCATTAATTTTATATATGTACTTGTGATTGGTATCGTCTTTTATTACATCTCTTTCAAAAGTTTGGGGTGACGAACCGCTTATTGGATATCCTAAAATAGAATACTTGTTAAAGTCTATAGGTTCGAATGATACCCCATTGTCAAAACTAACCATATAATTATACTTTTCGTTTTCCTGATCGTTAGTTATTTTAAGTTCAGAAAATTCTTTTGGAAATGTATATTGTATGTTAGGGTCTTGATTGAAACGTCTTAATATTACATTTTCAACAATAAGACCAGAATCCTTTGATTGTGGCATATTGTCACAGTTGCAATGATTCATCTTATATTCTGTACATCCTGTCGCAATTGTTGCAACAATCATTATTGCTATTATTATTTTATTCATAATATTGTAAAATTTGATGATTAATAAAATAACGGAGTTTTGTATAAATTATTGTGTACTATTCCATCAGTCTCCAATTGCAATTGTTGTCCTTGTCGTGGGAATGACTTGATGGGATGCGGATTTTTGTATTTTTTTCGCTTTAACATCATGCAGTTGAAAAAAGATGTCGAAAGGTTGAAAATGAGAACGAAAGCCAAGATATTTTTGTGCATCAAATTTTAAGAATGATAAGGACTGGCGTTTACGGAAGCATTGATTCGAGCACTGTGGGAATGGTGGAGAACATTCTCGATGTGGCCGAACTGGATGTCGTTGGCATGTATTCGGCAAAGCCAGAGCATGGCGACACCAAATTGCATCTGCGCGAGTTCGACGAGGAAGGCACATTCCTCAATAATGTAGATGCGGTAATCGCCGTTTCGCCTGCAACAAGTCTTGAAGAGATAAAAACATTGGTAAAGTCGTCGAAACATGTGTTTTTCGAGCCTGCTTCATCATATTGCAGTACCGATGTCACCAAGTTGTCGAGCATAGTTGATGAGGCTAATGTAAAGGTGCAGGCGGGCTTCCACCATCGTTTCAACAATACTTTTCTTTCGGCAAAGCCGTTCATTGTTTCGCCACGATTCATTCAGTCGGTAAACCATAGGCGTTTCAACACCAGTAACGAATATTGCTCGGTGCTGATGGATATGCTTATAAACGATGTCGACATTGTGTTGAGCGTGGTGAAGTCGAATGTGAAGAACATCTATGCAAGTGCTTCTGCCATAACGCAGATGCCATCGGTCGCTCCAGATGTCATAAATGCTCGCATCGAGTTCTACAACGGTTGCGTGGCGCATTTCGTAGCAAGCCGTATCGCCGAGGACGATTCGCACAAGATGACTTTCTACTGCCGCGACAGCTATACCAATATCGACATGCTAGCAAACAAGGCATCGCTGGTGAAAAAACGTGGTGATGTGGACGATCCGTCGTTTTTCAGCAAGTCTGTAGGCGATTTGAGTGTCGAGCAGATTATGGTGCGGCCAAACAATGTCTATTACGACGAGTTTACATCCTTCGCAAAATCAATCCTTTATAACAAGTCGCCCGAAGTCAATGTCGATACCATTCTCAAGACCTACGAGGTGGTGAAGAAGATAAAGGACAAGATAAAATTGGGATTTTAGGGCAAAAGCCCGTTTATATGGCTGACGCCGTTTCTGTTGAGACGCAAAATTTTGCGTCTGTACTTTCTGTGGCTACGCCGTTTCTTGTTGAATCGCGCCATGGCGCGATTCAACAATTCAATAGTTCAATCGTAAATCTAAAATCGTAAATCGTAAATAATATTTTATCTTTGCAAAAAATTTAAACATTGTTTGATTAATTATAAATAGGTATGATAAAGAATTTTGAAAAATATCTGGCAAGCGGTTTTTTGTTCGGTGCAGTGCTGATGATGTCTGTTGTTTCGTTTTCGTGCAAGTCGAATGACAAGGCAGAAGCGCAAAAGGATGATAAGGTTGTTGCCGACAGCATTGTCGAGGACAGCATAGTGGAAGATACCTCGCTGAAGATTGCCAATTGTGATTTCATGTATTTTAGAGGAAATAAGTTCTGTTTTTTCAGTATTGAACGCATGGATTCGATAATGTATGAAGGAGAAACGGATGAAATCGTAAATTACAGTTTTGTGCCGGGAACCTTGGGCTTGTATTATTCGGTATGCAAGGATAGTTCCATGGTGTTGAAATATATTGATTTCGATTCGGAAGAGCCAACGCCAAAGCACATTGTCAACTGGGACTTGTCCTGTAATGATTGCATAACCGAGACATACGGTACATATTCGGCGCTGAGGGTGAGTGACGACGGCAGATATTTCGGCGTGAACTACGATTTCAGCTGGGATGGTTACTGGTTTACCAAGATAAAGGTGTACGACAATGAATCGCACAAGTTTGTGACTTCCCAGAATACAGAAAAACTGTATCGTTATTTTGAAAGCTCGTCAAACGATGAGGAAGACGAAGATGATGAAATAATTACTTACTCCAGTTTTTACGAGGCTGGTGCTGATGATGACGATGAAGAAAGTGAAGGCTCGTCGTATAACTACTATTACGGATCGGAGGGAGACGGCGGAGTTTGCCTTACCAACAAGATGAAGTTTGAGTCGACTCCTGAAGAATTCAATTTTAGCGGAATTTCTCCCAAGGGCGACAGGGTTGTCTTTGGTGCTGTTACTGGGTGGGGCGATTTTCCACATGGTCCGTACTGCATTGCAAGTCTCGACGGAAAATACCAGATGGTATTGGATGGTACTGATATTTCGTATGATGAAGGTCCTTCGATGGCATGGCTTGATGACGGAACTTTCCTTTACATCGCAAATTTTATGGCTGATGTTGAAGATTTCGAGCCGACTATCATGGCAATATATCCAGATAGTACCAAGCCTGTTGAATTGTTTAAGGTATCAGAGTTTGTAATGTTACCGAAGAAAGAATAAAGGCTAACAGTTTAACGGTCTAACAGGCTAGCAGTCTGGCAGGCAAACGGTCATGCTGCCTATCAGTCTGGCTGTCTAACTGCCTTATAGACTTTTCGGCTTTGAGCCTGTTCGCCTGTTCGCCTTTTAGCCTGTTCGCCTGCAAGCCTTTGTAGCTTCGTGCGTGAAATTTATTTGATTCTTTGCCTGTCTCTCGGAAATTTTATCTACCTTTGCCTTCTTGTAATTTTATAAAAAGGAATAGTTAACGGATGAAGAGAATATTGTTATTGGCGTTCATGTTTGCGTTGGCTTTCTGTTCGTGTAAAGAAAATGACCCCATGGAGGGGGTTCCTACATATATCCGTGTCGATGAGGCATTTGTTGACATTGTTGACCCGTCGCAAGGTTCGGCTTTGCACAATATTTCCGACTGCTGGCTATATGCACAGTCGAAAGAAGGGGAGAAGTTGGATTTGATCGGTGTTTTCGAAATTCCTTTTGAGGTTCCAGTTCTTTCGTCAGGCAAGGTGCGTGTTGAAATTGAACCGGGAATAAAGACATCGGGACTTGATGCCGACAGGGATGTGTATACCATGTTGACTAATTATTATATTGATACGGTGCTGACACCCAATACTACGATGGTTTTAACGCCACATTATTCTTATCGTCAGGGAGTTAATTTCATCTTGGTCGAGAGTTTTGACCAGTTAGGTTCCAAGTTCGAGAAGTCTGATTCAAGTACGTATGGGTTTGAAATTACGCAGGATGGCGCACTCGAAGGGCTTTCAATGAAGATTGAAATCCCGCAAGATGACTATACTGGACATTTTGAATGCCGTACGTCAAATGTGTATCCTATTTCGGAAAATGGTGTGACATTCCTTGAGATGAGCTATAAGTGCAACGATTACTTTAACTTCGGAATGTTTGGCGTGGTGGAAAGTGCAACTGCCACAACTGGAGTCCGCGAGAATGTAATGACTTTGTATCCTACTGATGGAAAATGGAAACGCATATACATAAATTTGAACTATGCAGTTACAAATTCCAGTTCCAATTGCGGACAGTTCCAGCCTTTCTATACTGCAGTGAGAATTGATACACTAAGTCCTGTCGGCCAGAATTCAGAAATATATATAGATAACATTAAGTTGTTGCATCTCGAAAATTAAGACAAGAAATGCGGAAGGCAAGGCAAAATTTGAAATATATAGTGTTCGATTATCTGGCGGCGGCAGCCACATGGGGGCTTTTCTATTGCTATAGGAAGCTTTATGTTGAGCCGTTACGCCTTGGATATTCGATTCCTGTTGACCTTGACTGGAAATTCTATGTGTCGATGGTGGCGATTCCTGTCTTTTGGCTGTTGCTTCACCTTATGAGCGGATACTATCGTACACCGTTCCGCAAGTCGAGGGTTCACGAACTTGGGACTACGGCGGTTGTTACATTGATAGGAGTGGTAATACTGTTCTTCGTTTTCGTCCTCGACGACTGGGTTGGAAATTACAAGCAATATTACAGTATGTTCGGACTTTTGCTTTTTATGCAGTTCGCATTCACATACATTCCACGTGTAATTATAACTACGGTCACCAACAATCGCGTTCATACACGTAAGCTTCGATTCAATACGCTTATGGTTGGAAGCAACGATAAGGCTGTTGAATTATATCGTGAACTTGAGTCGCAGAAAATATCGTCAGGACTAAATTTCATTGGGTTCGTATATGTTGATGAGCAGGACAGCTACCAGATGGAAAAGTTCGTTCCTAATTTCGGAAGCGTTGACAATATCCGTGAAATAATATCTAAGTACAAGATCGAGGAAATTGTAATAGCCATAGAGTCAAAGGAACATTGCAAGATAACGCGTATTATCAATAAGTTGTATGGCGTGAATGTTTCTGTGAAGGTTGTCCCCGACATGTACGACATGCTAATTGGCAAGGTGCGCATATCTTCTATAATAGGTATGCCGCTTATCCAGATCAACCAGAACATAATGCCTGTTTGGCAGCTCTTTGCAAAAAGGTTTTTCGACATTGTGCTGAGTCTTCTGGCTATGATAGTTTTGTCGCCACTTTACTTGGTGCTGTCGATTGCCGTTAAGATGAGTTCGCCAGGACCGGTAATTTATAGTCATGAGCGTATTGGCCTTCATCATAAGCCGTTTAAGATATACAAGTTTCGGTCTATGTATGTCGATTCGGAGCAAAATGGACCGGCGTTGAGCAAGAAGGATGACCCGCGTATAACAAAAATAGGTAAGTTTATGAGGAAAACCCGTCTGGATGAGACTCCTCAGTTCTTCAATGTACTGCGTGGTGATATGAGTCTTGTAGGTCCTCGACCTGAACGCGAATTCTATATCCAGCAGATTGTGCAGAAGGCACCGCATTACCTGCATTTGTTGTCGGTTCGTCCTGGTATAACTTCTTGGGGACAAGTGAAATATGGTTATGCAGAAAATGTGGATCAGATGGTCGAACGTCTAAAGTACGACATACTGTACATTGAGAACCGATCTTTGCTCATGGACATAAAAATCCTTATATATACGGTGAAGATTGTGATTCTTGGTAAGGGTTTGTGACAAAAACGGTCACAAAATGAAAAAAAAAATAAAAATCTTTTGTAAGTCAAAAAAAGTTATTACATTTGCAGTCCCAAAAAATCATGGGGAATTGAATTGATAAATTATTTATAAACAATTAAATATTAAGAAAATGACTAAGGCAGACATTGTAAATGCAATTTCCGAAAATACCGGAATCGAAAAAATGGTAGTCCAGAAGACTGTTGAAGCTTTCATGGAGTCAGTTAAAGGTTCTTTGATTAAGGGCGAAGACGTATTTCTAAGAGGATTTGGAAGTTTTGTAGTTAAGACTAGAGCAGAAAAGACTGCAAGGGATATGGCTAAGAACACAACTATAACAATCCCAGCTCACAATATTCCAGCTTTCAAGCCGGCTAAATCTTTTGTAGCAGAAGTAAAGGATAACAACAAGGTTAAATAATTACGATTATGCCAAGCGGAAAGAAGAGAAAAAGACATAAAATGTCTACTCACAAGAGGAAAAAACGTCTTCGTAAGAACAGACATAAAAAGAAAAAATAGTATTTTTCTTTTTTTGAATTAAGATTTTATCCAAACCTTCGGAGACATTTCCGAAGGTTTGATTTTTTGAAAGAAATCAAAAGAAAAGGCGAAAGTGGACGCAGTTGACGTAGAGAAAGAGGAAGTATGTAGCGAGTTATTCCTGGATGTAAGAAGCTCCGAAGTCAATATTGCTTTGCTTAACAACAAGAGGCTTGTTGAATTGAGCACTGAATATAGCAATGTTGATTTTTCTGTCGGTGATATATATCTTGGACGGGTAAATAAGCTTATGCCCGGATTGAATGCCGCTTTCGTTGATGTGGGATATAGGAAGGATGCATTCCTGCATTATCTCGACTTGGGTTCTGGCTTCTTGACTTTGAAGAAGTTCGTCAGGATGGGAATGACAAAGAATGTCAATGCACTTACCAATCTTAAGCCCGAACCAGAAATCGACAAGCGTGGTAAGATTAGCGATATGCTGAAGGTCGGCGAATATGTTCTCGTGCAGATAGCCAAGGAACCAATATCGTCGAAAGGTCCACGCCTTACTTGCGAAATTTCAATAGCGGGACGTAACCTTGTGTTGTTACCATTTACCGATAAGGTTTCTGTAAGCCAAAAGATAAAGTCAACTGAAACACGCAAGCGTCTGCGTAGCTGGATTGAAGGTTTGGTTCCTAAAAATTTCGGCGCAATAGTACGTACTGTTGCACAGGACAAGAATGTTGTTGAACTCGACAAGGAACTTACTTCATTGCTCGACAAGTGGAAAAGTTTGTTTGAGCATTTGTCTACTGTAGAGGCTCCCAATATCGTTCTTGGTGAAATGAATAGAACTACGGCATTTCTGCGCGATATGCTCAACTCTTCGTTTCATCAGATTGTCGTTAATGATGTCGATTTATATAATGAGGTAAAGAAATTCATCTCTGAAATTGCCCCGGAGAAATCAAAGATTGTTAAACTATACACCGACAGAACTCCAATATTCGACAATTATGGCATAGAAAAACAAATAAAAACCGCTTTTGGTCGTACAGTTCCTATGCGTTCGGGTGCGTATATTGTTATCGACCATACCGAGGCGGGGCATGTCATTGATGTAAATTCGGGCAACAGGGCAAACTCAAAGAACGATCAGGAAACAAATGCATTGGAGGTTAACTTGATTGCCGCCGAAGAAATTGCACGGCAGTTAAGGCTTCGCGATATGGGCGGCATCATTGTTGTCGATTTCATTGATGTGCATAGCAGTGATAGCAAGAAGGCCATTTATGACAAGATGAAGGAATGCATGGCAAATGACCGTGCCAAGTATCATCTTACACAGTTGAGCCGATTCTGCCTAATGGAAATCACGCGCCAGCGTGTTCGTCCTGCTACCGATATGAAAACCGCCGAAACATGTCCGTGTTGCAACGGAACTGGTAAAATCCAAGCCAGCCTTAACCTTACCGATGAAATTGAAAACCAGTTGAAGTACATTCTCCGGAAAAACCAGGTTGACAAGATTGTAATTAGGACGCATCCGTTTGTCGAGGCATATATTAACAAAGGTATTTTCAAGTCGTTGCGTAAGCAATGGCAAAAGTTATATGGATGCAAGATTGAAGTCTTGCCAATGATGGCATATTCATACATGGAATATCATTTCTTCAACGATTTGGATGAAGAATTGATGTAGTTTTCCAAGTAATCAGTCAAAATTAGTCTTGTGAAGAACTGTTAAGTTCTTTGTATATTAATTCCGCAGTGCCAATCCTGTAGCCGTCGGAACGGAAAGTCAGTCTGCCTTCCGCATCAACAATGAAAATTAGTGGCGGATTGTCGTTGTATTGCTGCTTTGTGTCGCGTAAAATCTTGTCCATAAGACCGTTGCTGTCGGTGGCAATAATGGTTTGTTTTGGAAGATTCCATTTCGTTGCCGAGAATGGTTCGGTAAGTTTTTCCTGCGGGACAACCATCAGTATATTGCCACCCCAATTTTCATAGGTTTCGCGCATTGCTCCAAATTCTTTCAGGGTGTGCTTGGTCGGTTCGCGGTTGGGGTCAATAAAGCAGAGAACCAGAGGTTTGTCCTTTGCCATTGATTTCAGATTTACCGTCTTGCTATCAATCTTAATTTCGGTATCGTCGGCGATAGTTCCGTAAGTTTCGGCTTGACGTGGAACCAATGGCTTGATTGTCAGTTCCTGCTCTGTGGTTTCGCCTTGCTTTAAGTTGAAAAATACAAGATGTGACAAAACTTCGCCGTCGCTGTAGCGGTTGCCGGTCGATAGCATGTAGTAGCCTTCTTCGAGTTCAAGTTCTACAGGGAACTCAGCAACGCGCGGGTCGTCTTCGTAGTCGAAGGTTGTAAAGTCGCCATCTTCGAACTTGGCAATGGTGTAATGTGTCCAGTATTGCGGCTTAAGTTCGTCTGTATCATTGTATTTCAGGACAAGTTTGCCAGTTTTTGCAGCTGGCTTTGCATCTTCCATGGCAACAATCTGCCAGTCGTTGTTGTCGTAAACGAAAATCTGGCGTGTTGCATTGTCTAGGTATGCTGGAATATTCAGCGAACGGCAGGCTGCGACGAAGAAAATGTCGCGAGAGCGACTGTCGGCATGGCGAAGTTCGAATACTCCGCGTGGCGAAATGGGGCAGTTGAAATAATTGCCTTCGGTGTCGGTTTGGATGTTGGCTTTTGTCCATTCCAAAATGGCTGAGTAGGAGGGATTTGCGCCAAGAATTTTCCCGAGATTTTCGCTTAGGAACTGTCTCCACGGACGAATCATCTCCACTTCGATGCGTGCTGGCAAAATGCCTTTCTTGAAAATTTCAACTGGATATTTGCCGTCGTATTCAACTAAATGCTGGTTGAGCGTTTCGGCTTCGCAGTCGCGTAAATCCTTGTCCGACAATGATTTTATAAAGTCGTATAGGAAAAGATTTTCGTTCTTTTCGGCATGTGCATCCATAAAGGCAATGATTTCCTTGTAGTTGCCTTCGCTTTTCTTAACAATTTCGTGGATTTGCTCTGCCGTAAGGTTTTCGTTTGTGATCTTGGCAATCTCTTCGTCGGTAGGGAAAGTCTTTAGGTAGGCGTTGCGTATCGAATCTTCGAAAGCCAGTCGCTTGTTGTTTTTGTCGGCTTCGTCGGGAGTGACATTTGTAGTTACTGGTTTTCCTGCCGGCGGAACAATGTCGATGTCCTCTTCGTATTCTTCTCCCGATTTACGGTTGAGTTTCAATGTTATAGCGTCATTTTCCCTGACATCAATCTTGGCATAGTCGTATTTGCCGTCCTTGCTTGCCCAGATAAGCAGGTCGCCAAGTCCGGTTGTAAGGCTTGCCTTGCCTTCGCTGTCTGTTTCGCCAGACGAAATAGGATAATATTCGGCATAGTTGTAAAGTTTGAATTTAACCTTGGCATTTTCTACAAGGTTTCCGCTTTCGTCGGTGACTGTCACTGTTATCTTCTTGGTATCGGTGTAGTTGGGAAGCATGTTGATTTTCGAGAACAATTCTCCTCTGAAGTTTATTTCCTCGTCGCCCTTGTACTTGCCGAAAGCGTTCGAGTGTACCATCATGCAGCGGGTTGATGGAGCGGCAAACCATCCCATGTCGAGTTTTGCATCGGGTTCGCAGGCACCGAGGAAATACCATTGGCCATCGACCCATACTTCCACCCAGGCGTGGTTGTCGTCGGTGTGTGCCCAGCGCGGTGTGTAGCATTGGCGTGCAGGAATGCCTACGGCTCGCAGAGCTGTAACGGTGAATGTCGATTCTTCGCCGCAGCGTCCGAACGAGGTCCGTATTGTTGCCAATGGCGCGGAAGTTCGTGCATCTGCAGCCCTGTAGCATACCTTTTCGTGGCACCAGTGGTTTACTTCCAAGGCAGCATCGTACATTGACAAATCTTTTATACGGTCTTTTATCTCGTTGAAAATGAACATTCTGGCGGTATCAAGGTTTTCGTTGTTGACACGATATACAAGCACAAAATGGCGGAAAATGTCTTCTGGAACAGTTTTCCCCCACGAGAAAAAGTCGCGTGCCTTGAATGCGTATTTCACTTGGTCAAGGAAAAAATTGCCGTCGTAGTCGGCAAGGTCGCTGTAGGGCATGTAGGCGTATAAGAATTTCAAGGCTTCGGTTTCCTCGAGCGAAAGATTATCGTCGAAAACCGAAAAAAGTTCGGTGCTGCGACCTTGAGCAAGTTCCTTGCGTGCCTCAAAGTCGGTTTCTACCTGAGAACGATATGCCTCGTCGGTAATAAAATGTTGCTCGTTGTCCTTCTTGCAGGAGACAAGAGAAAATAATGTTGCTGCGATTGCGAGAGAAATCAGTCGTTTCATGGTATTATTCCTCAACTTTTTCAATCTTGAATTTCAGATTTTTAGCATTATCCTTTAAATTTACAAAGGCGTTCAGCAATGTGAAGTCGCTTTTGTAGTATCTTGGCTGGGCTTCGATAATTTCGTCGGTGCATTTAAAGTTGAATTGCGGGCATCTGTCGAAACTGTTGCCAGTGCTGTCAACAATCCACAGAATGAATTCGTCGTCGGGAGTAGCACCATCGATTTTTACACCCTTTGTGCTTATGTAGCGATAGTCTGTCATGTAGAAATCAAGGTTTTGATTTTCGATTTCGTAGCCATCTGCAATCTGAGAGTCGAAAGGTGTAAGTGTTAGCAAAGGCTCGTTGTCTTCGATTTTAAGGATACTGGAGAATACGTCTGATTTCTGTGGAATACTAAAATGTGAAAGGCGATCCTTCAAGTTTACTATCATCATACAGAAGAAGGTCACAGATATTGCAATAATCACAATGGTGTACCAGGTGTTGAATCTGCTGATTAGTTTTTTCTTCTGCATATCCACTTGCCTTGTTTGGGCTTTGAATTTTTCAATGTAATCCTTGACGTCGGGGTAGTCGCCGTATGATTTCTGGATGTCGTCGGTATATGCCATCATTTCCTTGGCTGTTATGCCTACGTCTTTAGGCTTGTTCGCCTCCTTTTTCTTTAGCTTTAAGCCGAACGAAAGAAGCATAGGACCCATCAATATCGCCATTGCTCCAATAATTATGTTGAAAGTCAGAATGCCAGCGAACAATATGATAGACAATGTTATAACTATTTTGGGAACATTATGCTCGATTACATCGCTCATGTTGCGGGGATACTTGTTTTTGAAGGCTGTAAGTATGCCCTCGTTTTTTTGCATCGTTATCTGGAAATTATTTTTATTTGCGTCCATTTTCTTCGGTTTTAAGGTTGCTTATTACATTATCATAAAATAATATGCGCTGTCTAGGGCTTGCTTTACGAGTTCGAAGTCGTTGGTAGTTTTGTAGCTGACAAAGTTAACTCGGCATTTGCCTTTGCCTTTTTCGATAATGCCTTTGGTGTTATAAAAGTCGGTACTGTCACCTGCATACACATCCAGCAAAATAGGAGGCAGGTCTGTTATTACTTCGTAGTCCTTTGTAAATAATACTATGCCGAATGGCAAAAGCGTGTCGGCGCTGTGGTTTGCCAGTCCGGTTGACGACAATTCAACATTATCGAGCCTAATCTTGAAATGTGTGATTGCGCTATCGTTAAGTAGCCAGTTGCGTGATATTATATCGATATGTAGATTGGCAGTAGAATTAGCTCTCAGGTATGTTGTTCTACTTGTGGGGTAGTTGATTTCGTTGGTTGCCTTGATTGTGGTTGTTCGGCTGCTCAGTTCATAGTATTTCGCGAATTCTGTCTTGTTTTCTTCGTACAATATAGGATCTTGGGTGAGAACCTCTTTTGGCAAATTAGTGTCATATTCATATTTATGATGAGGCAGCAGGAATGGTATCGGTATAGATACCAAGGTAATAGCCACAAGCATTAGCACGAGTTTGTTGCGGTTTTTCCTTTTGTTTTCCTTTACATCGTCTATCATTTTGCCGAATTGGGCAAGGACTTCTTTGGCTTCATGGTTTTTCCCGTAAAGCGAATCTACATGGCGGGTGTACATTTCGTAGAAGCTAAGGAAAAGGTAGAATTGCGAGTCCTCTTTTGCAACTGGCGATTCTTCAACGTTTCTGTTCTTAAGTCCCCTGAATGCAAGAACGAAGAGCACTATTGATATTATTCCAAAGATTCCCGTAATTGTGTCGCTGACTTCGAATTGCGATATTATGGCCATTAGGAATACAAGCGCACCGACATAAAGCATCACCATTTCTTTTCGGAACGAAAGGACTTCCTTGAAAGTAGTCTTGTGTGTTTTTTTCATTCCGTCGATGAGCTCGTTCATTGAGTTTATAAGGTTTCGGATGTTCAGGTCCGAGTCGGTTTGCTCGTGCAGAATGTGTCCGCAGGTGGGGCAGATGTTGCTGATGAGCGGAAATGGTGTTCCACAGTCGGGGCAGGTTTTTGCGTTTTCGTTTGCGATGACATTTACATCATCGCCGGTAATTCTGCTTGAGTTGCCGTGTCCGCTGCTATGTTTGAATTTGTCGTACTCGTAGCCGCAATACGGGCAGGTGTCCGAAATTAGCGGAATCTGCGCTCCGCAGCTGGGGCAGTGGTCGAGGTCTTCCTTTGCCATGCTGCTTATTTTTGCCTCTAGCGACTTGTTGAGGTATTCGTTAATCTCTTCGGCGGGAATTCCTTCCTTGATTCCCTCGTTTATTATGGTTTCACGCTCTACAAAAGTCAGGACTTTGTCCTTCAAGGCGATTTCGGTAAGCTGCTTTATTCTGTCTGGTATTACCATATATTTATATGTTTAAAACGTCAAGCAAAAGTAACAAATATATCTGAATCTAGGTTATGTATTGTTGCTGACTAATTGTATGTTTCTCTATTCTTTTAATTTGTCATCCGTCTTATTTCCACGACAATAATTTCTATACATTGTGGTTGTATCGGATTTGCAACCTTTAGCTCGCCCTATGGGCAATCCGATACGTGTGAATATCAGCATTTGAAATGCGATACAGATATTATACGGATTAAAAATCCTTATATTCATGTCTTTCGGATTACAAATCCGAAAGAACAGAGAACAGAGGGTATGCAAGGCTTATTGAAGGGATAATTGATGGAAGTGTGTGCAAATTTAAAGTTCAACTTTAAATTTGTGCAACTGATTGTTTTGTCGCTGATAATTAATGATTTATCTAATATGTAAAATTGCGGAAGTTGTATATTCCTTCCAATTGTGACTCGCGAATATCTTCACCATCGTACAAAACTGCAGATTCATGCACACTTCCGCCAAAAATCTTGCTGACAGCCCTGAGGTTCTCAAAGAAATTAGAATTAAAAGTCCTTGATGATTTTATTTCATATAAACCAAATTCGTTTCCTTGTTGTTGGACGAGGTCAACCTCTGTTCCTCGACTATCGCGGTAAAAATAGCAGTTAGGCAATTTGCCGGCGTTAAGGTTTGATTTGATAAATTCTGCAACAACAAGATTTTCAAAGATCGCACCACGCAATGGGTGTGTTTCTAATTGTCTAGGGCTTTCTATTCCGAGTAAAAGACACAAAATTCCTGTGTCGTAGAAGTATATTTTGGGCGATTTTACCAGCCTTTTGCTGATGTTTGCATAAAATGGAGGCAATTTAAACACAATGTACGATGCTTCCAATACACTGAGCCATTCCTTAATTGTCGGTGCCGAAACTCCAGTTTCGTTTGATAGCGCAGCGAAATTGCACTCAGAACCAACCCTTCCAGCACAGAGTCTGACGAATAGTTGAAATTGAGACAAGTCCTTGACCTTGATTAGCTGGTGCATATCGCGTTCAATGTAGGTGCTGTAATAATTTGAATACAGGCGCGTAGGTGGAGTTTCTAGTGAGTATGCAGCAGGGTATAGCCCTTTGAAAATAAGTTCATCTGTTGTCATTTCAGAAATAGAACCGAAAACCTCCCCAATGCTAAATGGTGGCAGAGTAAAGAGTGATGCTCTTCCTGCCAACGATTGTGTAACATTCTGCAACATGCCGAAATTGTTACTTCCTGTAAGTATAAAACGCTTGTCGGTGCCTTTATCGACAGCTACCTGAATATACGAGAACAAGTCGGGCAAATGGTGTACTTCATCAATTATTACTCCGCCTTTTATGTTGTCGATAAACTTTTGCATATCGTCACGAATAATTTCCCTCGTCGGAATATTCTCAAGGTTTACATAATTGTAATCAGGAAAAAGCATCTTGCAAAGCGTAGTTTTGCCAACCTGACGCGGACCCGTGATAACGATTACTTTATAGTATTGCAAATCGTTTTTTATTGATTCTGAGATAGTTCGGTATATATAATCCATAATTTGTACAAAAATAAAGTTCAACTTTAGATTTGTGCAAAAATAATATTATTTTCTGATATATAGAAAATTAACTAAAATTTTTATTTTGGTCTATTAATAAGCCAAAATTAGAAAATGTCAATTTCAGCTTGCAGATAGACTAAAATTAAGCATATTTTATATGGAGTCAAGTGTAATTGATTATCAGTTGCTTACAAGATTGTTGCAGATTTTCGGAGGTTATTTTTGATACAGATGCAGATTTTCGGAGGTTTTGTCCTAAGCTAAACTGCCCAACGCTAATGTGCCCTTTTTTACAGAAACATCGCCAGATACAACGGCATCGTTATCTTATTGTCAACCACACCGACATTAGACATGCCAAATTTGTAGCCTTTTTCAATGCCCTTCCACATAAGCACGGTATTGAGCGACTGCGACCTGCCTTTTTTAGACTTCACTTCCAACGGCAATGGACTAGTCCCATGCGTTAGCACGAATTCAATCTCAACCGACGAATCGTCCTTCTTGTAGAAATAGAGCGGATACTTCTTCTTGTGTAGAATGTCGGCCATAAGATTCTCGTATATACCACCTTTCGCAGGGCCTTCAAGCGTATCGTCTATCAATGCAGCCTTCATTTCAAAGCCATACATCGAAATCAGTAGCCCAATATCACCCATATATATGCGGAATTGATCATCCCTGACGTACGCCGACAACGGGAACTGCAAGGCGGACAAATTGTAGCAATACGCCACAATGCCAGCATCGCGAAGCCAATCAAGGGAGTTGGCAAATTTCCGTGCTGTTCCGTTATGTTCAACTACCGAATACTGGAATTTGGTGTTTTCCTTCGCCAACTGCTTAGGAATCGACAGGAAACAGCTACGCGCTTTGGGACGGTCTGCCGTTTCTGCATACTTGGCAATGTCGTTCAGATAGGCTGAAATTATTTTTTCCTGCTCCTGATGGACAATGCCGAAATTCTTGGTGGCAAGGAACTGGTTTACAACCGCTGGCATTCCCCCAACCACCATATATTCACGAAGATAGCTTATCATCTTTCGATGAATAGGTTCTTCTATCTTTTCTTGTTTCACGAAGTGTTCCTTAAGCGAATTTATTGTATCCTGCGAAAATCCGACTGCCCACAGATATTCCTCGAAATCAAGCGAAAACATATCGACCTGCCGTTCATAACCTACAGGGAAAGACGGTACTGCCTTATAGTTAATGCCCAACAATGACCCCGATGCAATAACATCGTAATTATCGTCTATCGCCCAGAATTTAAGCGATGCTCTTGCTTGTGGGCAAGCTTGTATTTCGTCAAGGAAAATCAAGGTCTTGTGAGGAACAAAGCGGGCTTCTGGAATATATACAGAAATTCCCTTAATCATTTCTGGCACAGTCAATTCTCCATTGAATGCAGACTTCAATGCTGGATACTGCTCGAAATTGATTTCAACAAACGATTCGTAATTGTTTCGGGCAAAATCCTCTATGATAAATGTCTTGCCAATTTGACGCGCACCACGCACAAGAAGACACTCCTTCTGCTTGGTACTTTTCCATTGTTTTAGATAGTCTGTAAACTTTCGTTTTAACATATATGCCTAATTATTTGATTGCCGCAAAATTACAAACCTATTTGCAGATTTCCAAAGGTTATTTTAAAAACTTTTGCAGATTTTCGGAGGTTATTTTCTTTATAGATGCAGATTTTTGGAGGTTATTATTAATGTAGATGCAGATTTTCGGAGGTTTTGAAATGGCGAACAGGCTAAAAGGCTGAAAGGCTAAAAGCCAACCTCAAACCATTTCAAACAACCTCAAACAAATTCAAACAACATCACCCCCCAAGGGCTAAAAGGCAGAAAGGCTGAAAGAGGACCAGTCCCACAGAAGACCAGTCGGGCAAGGCTGTGAGTCTGCAAGTCTGTGAGCCTGCAAGCCTGTGAGCCTGCAAGCCCCTCAAAAAGCTTACTTTCCGCTTTTCCGTCTGTTACATTCCCTACATAGCATCTGGCAATTGTCGGCGATAGTACGACCGCCTTTGCACCACGGTGTTATGTGGTCGGCTTCCATTTCTTCTATTTCGAAATGCTTTCCGCATATTTTGCAAATGCCTTTCTGTTTTTCGTAAACTTCGCGTTTGGTGTTGTCATCGAATGCACGAATCCCAAGATGTTTCTCGTCGCCGTCCAAAACATACGCATAGATACCCGATTTCTTCTGAACATCGCTGTCTTGCATTAGTTTGGCAATGCGTTTTTCGAGTTCGGTAGCATCAAGTTTGTCATCCTTGTGCGTATTGTAGAGTTCGCCCCAAGGCACAGATTTCATCTCTTTGCGGTATTTGGTGAATTTTGCTGTCACCCAGTTGATTACATTTTGGAAATAAAGCCAAAGTTCATCGGCATTTGGGTCTTGTTGATGTTCTGCCATATATTCAGACACTTTGCCTTCATTTATCCACTTTATTGCAGTTTCAAGGTAGTCCTGTCGGATGCAAGTGCCACTCATGTACTTGTTGCCAATCTTGTAAGCCAAACAATTAGTCTTGCTGAACTTCTTTTTTGCTTCGGTTACAAAAGGTCCTGAATAAACTGCATTGCGAAGTTCCTGTTCGGTAAGTTTTTCGCCAGCAATGTTAATCGTGCGAAACCAATCCAATTTTTCACTAGCAGTACCACTACATTGGTAGATTGTTAGTTTATAGTTATTTATTCGTTCTTGTAGGTCTGATGTGAGTCCTCCGAAAACAACAGGTTTGCCATTCCTATTGAAATCCACAGAAAAATGATTTTGCAAATATTCGCAAATGCTGATTGTCCGCTGCTGACCATCAATGACTTCGAATGTTCCGTCATCGCGTACTGCCCAATACATCACATTTAGCGGAAAACCTTTATGTACTGTATCAATAACTGCCCTCTGTTGATCTGGCTTATAAATGAATTCTCTTTGATAAGGTGGACGAATATCTAACTTGCCACCAAATGCTTTTACTCCTGCCTCGTCATTGTTTTCATAGCCTTCGAAAAGGTCTTTGATTCGAATTTCTGATAGTTTTATTTCCATGATTTATTTTCTTTTGATTAGGATTCGTGCATACATTGGTTTAGGAACTCCATTTATTATAATTACGCTCCTTGCATTCAAGTCATTAGCATTGGGATATTCTTCTGTTGTATATTTTTTTATTTTAAAAGGATCATCATTTCTCTGTGTAATCCCTAATATTTCAAATTGTTCAGGACAATATTTATCCAAAAAAGTAATTGGAACACCCATCATCCCGTTGTAATCCCTAGGGATGTCGGAAGTTTTATCAACATTTATTGCATTGTAATTGTCGTAGTTCGGAAATTCTTCTGGTGTATAGTGTTTATATAGGTCAAGATACTCGTGTCGTTTGTTGTGGTCAAGATTAGTAAACCACCTAACACCTTTTACTCTAATATAATGTTTTCCATCTGGATCGGTTCCACACCCTGCTGCATTTAACGGATAATAATCTGGAACATTGAATTTGCGGTCTCCACTTGTTATGCTTGGACCTAGCCACATTTTGTTTTCCATTATTAAAGGAAAAACTTCTTTATATGTTATGGCATTTACATTTCCAACAATCAAAAACTTCTTTTCGTATTTCATAAGTTGTGCTACATATTCGCGGAAAAGAGAAAAGGGAGGATTGGTAACAACGATATCTGCCTCTTTTAAAAGTTCTATGCACTCATTGCTACGAAAATCGCCATTTCCATCCAGTCGAGTAAGCACATTCTTGTCATTCTTTATAAGACACTCAACATCAGTAAGATTAATTGCTCCATCGCCATTAAGGTCGGTAACCTCGGAAATAACTATTTTGTGTGGAACGCCAGTGCGAGTCTGTTTTATTTGTTCGTTGTTGTCGAAAAGCGACATCTGCGTATCTGCTATTGGAGAACCAGCATAACAGGTGGCTATCAATTTCTTCAATCCCAACTGATTGAAACGCATTGCAAAATATTTGAAGAAATTGCTTTCGTACGGGTCGTCGCAGTTGCATAAAACAGTTTTGCCATTAAAATGTTTTTCGTAATGTTTCAGTTCGTTTTCTATATCTGGGAGTTGTGTATAGAATTCGTCTTTCTTCGCCTTGCCTGCTACATTAAGGTTTTTATTTCCTGCCATACCGATTGATAGTTTTTTGCAATGCTATCAATCACTTATCGGAAACAAGAAAGGCGTGAACCTTTCTACTCGCGTTCACGGGAAGCCTGAGAAGAAACCCGCCAATGTCTATAGATTCTGTCCACACCTTTTGGTGCAAACATTAACCTTTTGACATTGTAGGTCAGCCAAGTACAGGCATTCCGTGAGCTTTGCTTTTAATCCGACTTTCTTGAAATCAGTTTCTCAGGCTTTTTTCTTGAACGCGAATAATAGCTAATGCTTTGGTTAATAATATTTTAATTTGTCTACTTCAAAAATTTCGTTTTTTAGTTAATACCTTAATTATTTTGATTGCCAAAAATATATCATTTATTTCTTTTTATTTCGTCAATAATTAGTTGTTTAAATATCTTAATACGATGTCAACTTGTTCATAAGCAATAGGTTGTGTCCCCATGGTAAAACTGCGACAAGTTGTCGCAGTTTTTGTTCTGCTACCGAAAAGCGTTCGTAGAACCTTTTCATGTCCCACAAATTGCGAGCAGAAAAGCCCATATTGGGAAATTCGTTTTTGAGGTCGGCTGAAAGGCGATTAATCACAGCGGCACCATAGCCTTCTTCAATTTTACGTTCCGAAATTGATTTGCCAATGTTCCAGTACAGCTGCATCATAGTTTCGTTAATCCTTCTGGCAAGCGAAATGCGCGTACCCGTTATGCTGGTGCGCAATTCATCAAGCAACTTTCTATAATCGCTGTCGGACAATGATGCCAATATGCCTAGTTCTTTTTTTGCCATTTTTACCTCGCCAAAATTATGAAAAATATTTCAATGAGATGATATGTTATGTGTTTTTCGTTTCTAAATCCCATTCCGCCACATTGTTTCGTTCAAATGTGTGCGACCTCGCTGAGGTCGTTTCCTTCATTACCTTTATGTTCTATAGATATTTGACCTCTCCGAGGTCATGTCTTCAAATGATACCACCGCGAAAAATACATCACTAATGACAACGATTCTCCAAGGTCTGTTCTCAAATGTCCGCAAACGCCACGACCTCAGCGAGGTCGGATATTTATAGGATGTTTGTCGGATGTTTACAGCGACCTCGGAGAGGTCGAATAGTTTTTTTTCGCAATGAAATTTTATACCGAGCATATAGGTTGTGCTGTTGCATGTTTATTTTGCAGTGATTTTTTTGTTTACATATTTTCCTTCGATTTTTACAAAAGTAGGTGTAATTGTTACATTGCCGATTCTATATTCACCTCTGTATTATATGTTTGCAAAACTTATTTCAAAAAAAATGAAAAATATTTTCGGCTACGCAAATAGGTTGCGCACTGGCGTATTTATTTTGCGGCGAAAATTTGTTTACAGAATTTGTTTTGATTTTTACAGATGTTTGCGGGTTGTTTGCAACGGCTATGTAAAATGTAACGAAACAAGGTATGTTTGCAAATAAATTTGCAATATGTAAGAAACTGAAAGGATTTGAAAATGAACAAAATGAATAAGAAAGACCCGTTGGGGATAAGGAATGTAAACTTTTCGGTCATTGAAAAAGGCAACAAAAGGGAATGCCTTCGCCTGTGGAAAAAGCAGCGTTTGGAACGCGGTTTTGACGATACGGAATGCTGGAATCTGGATTGCACATTCGGGTGGTTTATTGTTCCGCGGCTGAAGGTACTTAGACGAAACCATCACGGCTATCCGGATGAACTGCACAACGACAAAAACTGGTGCAAGGTGCTTGACGAAATGATATGGGCGTTTGATATGGAATCAAAGCATTTTGTTGAACATTTGACAGAAGAAGAACAAAAAAGAATTCGTAAAGGCTTGAAATTGTTTGCAAAATTTTATGACCATTTGTGGGATTGAAAAATAGGAGAAACAAGTATGGAATCAGGACATGATGAAAATCGGTATTGTTTGGAATGTAAGTCAAAGAAGAAACTGCCGTTTCCGATTGTGAATATGGAAACTTGCAAGGTTTTGTATGATGTATGGGAGATGCAATGTTGTGGAGAACCATTTAAGATTGGTAGCCGCATTGAGTGGTTTGGAGCAAAGATTACCGACAAATATTTGCCTGACTATAAGGATATGGTTGATTATCATCATCAAAGACATTATTGTTACGAGTTGATGTCGGAAATAAAGGGCGTTGTAAAGTCGATAACAGTTCATTACTGTACATTTAAGGAAGTCAACAAAATGATGATTCAGGACGAGGAAAAATTTGTAAAGCT
Organism: uncultured Bacteroidia bacterium; assembly: GCA_902791865.1. Classification (GTDB taxonomy): domain Bacteria; phylum Bacteroidota; class Bacteroidia; order Bacteroidales; family ML635J-15; genus Bact-19. Next base: position 347,503 of record CADAXK010000004.1, on the reverse strand, counting down.
GGATTATGTTGACGGAAATACTGAAGTTACAGATGGCGAATGGGAGGCTGTAGATTATATTGTTGAATTGGAGGATGTTACAGTGCAGGAAACTGGTAAGAGATTGTGTTAAAACGATACAAGCAAGAGACAGGTTCTTCACAAGTTTTTTTTATATTTTTGAAAGTAGTTTATTTAAATACATAAAGTTATGAATATTTCAAAAAAAAATTACGACACTCTCGTAAGAATATTTGGCAACAATGATGCCGAGGGAATACCAAGGGAGCAGATCCATACAGACTGTCTAGTGAAAGAAAAAGATTACGACAATGTGTCTGCTCTCAAGCGTGTTATCACAACCAATATCAATGCAATCATAAGTAGTTGTAGAGGTTTCAAAATCGGCAAGACCGGTGATCCTGGCAATCGTGCAAACGCATACCGCCGCTATTCGAGGATGTACCTGCTCTGCAAAGGCAGAAAGAGCAGTATTGATATTCTCGAAGCATACTACAACTCCAAATATTGCGGAAGTAGTGGCAACGACAACATTAAACAAGGTTCGGCTGGTAATATGACTAATTCACATCGTTGCTATTATCTTTATATTGTAGTTCGTTAGTTGCATGAGAGATATTGGTGTCTTGATTGCCTATATAATGTAGGTGTGTCGTTTTTGGGATAAATATTGAATATGAAGAAAACATCTGAATATATGGCAACAATAACATTAAGTTATGATGTAAGAAACATAATTGCAAGGTCGATAGTAAAGATGATGGAAGATTCTGGCCTTTTTATTCTGTTGAAGGAAGATGAACCGAGTGAATCTTCTCTGAAGGCTTTGGAAGAGTTCTGGAAAGAGAAAGGTTATGTGGCAAAGGATGCGACAGATGCTATAAGATGGCTAAAGTCGTAAAATTTTAGAAGTAAGAATAGACGTAGTGAAATATTAATAGATAACGATTATGGAATTCACAGTTGCTGTTTCAAAAGACCCAAAGTCCAAATGGTACATCGGTCAATGCGTTGAGGTGGCGGGTGCGCTTAGTCAAGGTCGCACGCTCGAGGAACTTTTGTCGAACATGAAGGAGGCTATTAGCCTTGTTGTTGACTATCGAAGAGAAGAAATCGAGAAAGACCCCGATTGGGAAAATACCTTTTACAGAAAGGTGGAAATTTGAGCAGCGGAACTTATTGTAGGTCACAATAATAGTAGAGTAGCACCGTAATCGGGTTAGCAAACTAATAGTGGTACAGATTGCATGGGGTGCAGTACCAGGGCCGCTTTTAACGCCACTATTTTGTGGCTTACTTGAGTCGCCTTCCAACGTCCGCGGAATTGTACTGCGTTTTGGAGGGCGATTCTTTTTTTGTTGTGTCGGATTTACTGCCATAGGCAGTGAGCTAAAGGTTGTAATCCGACACGTTTGAATATTAGCATTTGTAATGCGGATTGAAAATCCTTATATTCATGCCATTCGGATTTTAAATCCGAATGGACATAAAAAAAGCCGCAAAATAGGCGGCTGAAAAATGTCGGAATTGCCAAAATCGTTGTCGCTGACAATTTTACCGTCTGCGCTGTATGACGTAACGACGCCGCAAATATAACAAAAATTTTGAACTAATAAATAGGCAATATTTTTTTCGCTAAGACGAATTTCTGAGACCTTTTAAACAAATACGAAGCAAAGCGGAGTATACCTTGATTGCCGCATTGGCTGGTGAGCGTTAAGAAAATCGGTGGAACGAAGCGTAAAAAGTCAGTCTGTTTGAAACCGTTGTGATGGTTCGCGTCTAAAACGCAACACGCACATAAGGCAAGTTTCTGACTTTTAGCGTAGTGCAAACGATTTTTAGCGAAGCAGACTCAGCGGACACACTTTTTTGGTTTACTGTTTTTGGTGACAAAAAAAGTAAATGCCCCCGCGGCACGAGCGGAATCGTTTTATGTTTCCTTATTTTGATAGCTTTGCGTTTCCAACAAACCTTTTAACTTCTTCGAGGTCGGTTTCCATGTAGCGGCTTGAGTCCTCGATATTGGTCTTCTGCGGATTCTCTACGGTATGCTTGCACGACGAATGTACTTCGCTTACACCAGTCGTTCGTATTAGATCGGCAACATTCTGCGAATTTACTCCGCTGCCAGCAAGGATTTTTATGCGTCCGTTGGCTTGTTTTTGAATTTCACGCAGTGTGTCGGCTCCTTCGGGTGCGGTTTTGCGTTGACCTGATGTCAGAATTCTATCGCAGCCGCATTCGATAATTTGTTCCAATGCGGTGCGCCAGTCGCGGCAACGGTCGAAGGCGCGATGGAAGGTTACTTCCATAGGATGGGCGAGCTTTACGATTTCTGCGGTGCGTTTTGTGTCAATGTCGAGGTTCTTGTCGAGGAATCCGACAACAACTCCATGAACACCAAGTTCTCTGCAAACCAGTACATCTTCCTTAATAGCTTCGTATTCGGCATCGTTGTAGCAGAAATCTCCCGGGCGAGGCCTTATGAGTACCATTGTCTTGAGCGAAAGTTTTTCTGCACAATATTTTATTGCTGCATACGATGGGGTAGTGCCGCCTTCGTTAAGGTTCTGGCAAAGTTCTATGCGGTCAGCTCCGCCTTTTTCGGCGTTTATTGCCGACTGAACCGAATTGGCGCAAATTTCAACAGTCATGTTTAAATAGTTTTTGCAAATTTATTACAAAATGTAATAGCATGCAATTGTGACTGAATGTTTCTGCTTATCTTATGCAGTTGGCGTAAATGCCGAGGAAAATTTCTTTCAACAGATTCTTGTCCAGGTCTTTATACTCATCAATCCAGTTCATGTACTGTACGAATTGATTTTTTTGCTCGTCTGTATAGTGGCTTGCATATCTTGATTCACCGCTACGAATGTCGTGTGCTATATAGTTGTTCGGATTTATTGCATAGTTTGAGTTTATCTGCTCATCAATTTGTTCTGCAATGTTCGAGAAAAAGTTTCCTTTTTTGCTGTCTACATAGCGTAAGGCATCTTCTGTGAGTGGTTTTCCAATATGGAAGTTTATCTTTCCTTTCTGTTGCTTTATGCCGGTCAGGATACTATTGATGTCTTCGCCCTGTGCTTTTTTGTATGCACCGTTGATTTTCGTGTGATAAAGTTCCAGAGTTTTCAACTTGTCGCAAGGTTCCCATTCGTACGAAACAGAGACTGGTGTAATGTTCATTTCTGCTAGCGAAAGTACCTTGTCGTCCCTACGACTTGACCAGAACATCTTTATTATGGCAGGATCGGTAACATCAAGGCCGTCCTTTGTGCGTCCATTGCGCTGTGCTATCCACACCGATTCTTTGTTTTCGGTTACGACATGCCTGATGTATTTTGACATATATGTCAGGTTGTTGTAAAATTCAACCCTATTGCCACCTCGTTCTGTCTTGAACATCTTGTTTACTTTTCCGAAGTCAACAATGAACGGATGTTGCATTAGGTTGCTGCCGAATGTTATCTGGCAGGTATTTATTCCTTCTTTAATGAACAAATATTGCAGGAGCATTGCATCGAGTACAATGTCGCGGTGGTTGGAAATAAATATGTATGGCTTGTCGTTGCTGATGTTTTCTATTCCCGACCATTTGAATTGAGTTGTTGTCTTTTCGAGTATTATGTCGATGATTTCCAAAATGATGCCCTTTTGGAATTCGTATGTCGTCTTTACTTTTCTCAACCTGTCGCGAAATAGTTCGACATCAGTTCCAGGCATAATATAGTTTACTATGGACGGAATAATTTCGCTGTCGGCAATTTTTTGCATTGCGGCAGGAATTTCTTCTGGGTAATATGGCCTTATATCATCAAACATTATTACGGTTATTTTTTTCTTAAGTCAATAAATTTTATTGGTTTGCGGCTCTTGGCAGGGAAATTTATTTTCTGGATTTCCTCAACAGGGAGAATCTCGATCTGCGGGGCTACGCGGATGCGCGAGCGGAAACTGTCTTTCAGTTCCTTTACAACATCGAAATCTGGCTGTTCCTTAAGTCCAATCTTTATTGTTACATCATCGGTTCCTGCTTCATTTTGCCTTACCTCGATGACATAGTTCTCAACATAATCGGTATTGTCAAGCACATCGTTTATTGCCGGTGGATATAGGGTTGTGCCTTTGAGTTTAATCATGTTGTTCATACGGCCTACGAGAGGGGTGAGGCGGTATGAGTTTCGTCCGCATTTGCACTTGTCAACAATTTTTGCTGCAATGTCGCCTGTGCGGAAGCGAAGCAATGGCATTGCTTCCACGCCTAGTGTTGTCACTACAATTTCACCGGGTTGTCCATCGGGTACTGGCAGACCGTCTTCACCTATAATTTCGACTATGATAAGTTCCGGATGAACATGACCGCCCATTCCGTATTCGCACTCCGAGAAGGTTGCGCCCATCTCTGTGGATGAGTAGGTGGCGAACAACTGGACATCCCATTTCTCCTTTATTTTCTTGCCCAATAAATTGAGTTCGAAATTCTGGTCGCGTAAACCTTCGCCTATGCCTATTATTCGTTTGATGCTACTGTTCTTGTAGTCGATGTTGTGTTCCTCGGCATATTGTATAAGGCGTAGAATGAACGATGGAACGCACATTATTGTGTCGGGCTTGATGCGCTTAATCGTGTCCCATTGCAGTTCGGGAATTCCGTTTCCCACGCGGATAATGCCTGCGCCAAGTTCACGAAGTCCAAGGAAATATGCAAGTCCTGCCATGAAGCGTTTGTCCAGTGTGGTCATAAGCTGTACGACATTGCCCTGATGTACATTGGCACATTCAAAAGATTTCTTTTCGTTGTATGCAAGTCGCTGTAGGTCTTTTTCTGAGCAGCCAAATGTCACAGGATCGCCCAAGGTTCCGGATGTGGTAATGTAGTCGATGATTTTCGATTTGTCGCAACACAGAAACTCCTCGTTGAACAATTGAAGGTCTTTTTTTTCTGTAAAAGGAATCTTCACAAGATCTTCGATGTGCTTTATCTTGTTGATGTTGATTCCGTAGCTTTTGAACATTCGCTGGTAATATGGCGAATTTGCCTGCAAGTATGTCAAAGCCTTGTGTAGCAATTCTTCCTGAAATGCTTTTATTTCTTCAACCGATTTGTATTCTATATCGTTGTTATTCATCGTTCAATGTCATTAATAAATATTTTCTTTAAGCCATTTTAGAAACTCGTTTTTCCATTGTCGACATTCTTCGCTTCCTTTTTCCTCGCTGGCTCCAAATCCGTGGCCACCAGTCTGGTATTGTATGTATTTGTGCTTGATATTTTTTGCCGTCAGTGCCGAATCGAGTAGCATCGAGTTGTGGTATTCTACGGTGGGGTCGTCTACGCAGTTTACAATGAACACAGGCGGACAGTCGGCTGGTACGTGCAACTCGAGCGAGAGAGAGTCGCGCATGGTTTGGTCGTTTTGTCTTCGTTCGCTTAGCAAGGCACGGCGCGAGCGTTTGTGAACGTATGGCGGGTTCATTGTGACAACAGGGTAGATTGGTGCAGCAAACGACGGGCGTTGTTCCTTGCTGCTGTAACATATTGTCGACATCGACAAATGTCCGCCAGCCGAAAATCCCATTATGCCTACCTTATTCGGTTTTATATGATACTCTTTTGCGTGATTGCGAACCCATTTTATTGCTTGCTGTGCATCGTTGAGCATGTCGGGGTACTGGTTGCCGTGTTTTTTGCTACGGTGATTCCAGAAAAATGCAGAAAAACCTGCAACACGGTATTTTAACACAAAGGCAGAAATTCCATTCGATTGCAACCATCTGGCTACACCATCGCCTTCGGTTTCCATATCAAGCCAGAAATAACTTCCGCCAGGACATACGATTATGGCAGTGCCAGAAGTGTTGTTTTGGGATAAGTAAGGTGTCAATGTTACTTGTTTCCAATTTTTTATGTTCGTGTCCTGCCACAAAAAGATTTTTTCTTGTGCGGTGGTTGTTCCGACAAGAAAAACAAGCAGGGTATAAAACACAAACTTCTTCAACATTATCTTCCTAATATTTTCAAAACTTCCTCTTTCGATAGTTGGCGGTACTTGTGCTGCATGTCTGCATTGAAGTCCACCTGAAAATATTCCTCGTCGTAAAATGACAACTTTGAGTTGGTGTTTGGCGTGCATTCCAAGTAAACAATATCCTCAAGTTTCAGATTTTTTGCTTCACAAATCTGGTCTGCTAGTTTTTTGCCTGCGTATGTTACCGATGTGCCTGGGTTTTCTTGGTACAATTCGGTTACAATTACATATTTTTTGCCGTCAATTTCCCTTATTTTAAGTCCGCAAGACGATTCCATGTCCCATTCGCCCTTGAAAGGGAAAATCTCATCGTAATATTCTTTTGAAACTTTCATTGTTGTAATTAATTTTCAGCTCTTACATTTACATTTCTCTTACTTCTGTCAACATCTTTACCAAACGACTTGTTTGCCAGCTTCCTGTTACGCGGACGGTATGTACCTTCTTCCATCTCGCGAAGCGCAACATTGCAGAACAGCCTGAACATCTTCGATTCCTGGGTTTCAGCTGCATAGAAACTCTTCCATGCGTATTCGTAAACATCCTGCAACTGTTCGGGAGTCATAAGCTTAGGCTGGAAAACAACCTGACCTGCATTGTAGTGGTTCCAGTCGAAATCGAAGATACGACCCTGACGCAATAGGTCGTCGTAGGCCTTGGTGTGCGGGAAAGGCGTCATTACTGTAAACTCAGCCAAGTCCAAGTCGATTTCGCCAAGGAAGTCAATCAGTCGCTTGCAGTCGTCAACCGACTGGTTATCAAGACCGAGCAAGATTGTACCTTCAACGCCTATTCCGTAGTCGTGGTATCTCTTTACACGCTCCTTGATGTAGTCGGAAGTATCGTAAACAGCCTGATACACATACCACGCGCCAGCCTTTGCTGCAAGGTCGAGCACTTCGGGGTCGTCCTCAATGGTGTGGCTTATCCACTTTTTCTTCAGCGGTGCAATAGCCTTGAAAAGTTCCATTTCCCACTGCTTGTCCTGCGCCAATGAGTTATCGACGATAAACAGGCGGTTGTTGTCGATGCTTGCCATATCCTCAACCACCTTGTCGATTGGACGCGGACGGAACTTACGACCGCCAAGATACGACACAGCACATGGATAGCAACTGAAACGGCATCCGCGCGAAGCGTGGAACAGGTCAACCATCTGCACACCCTTGTGGTTGTACAGCTCGCGCTTGTAAAGGTCGCGGCGGCAAGGACCTACCGATTCGATTGGCGGCTGGTTGCCCATATAGTTGTAAATCTTTTTCAGGCAGCCGTTCTTCCAGTCGATAATAACCTGCTCGGAACGACCTTCCGATTCACCAAGAAATACGCTGTCAACGTGGTTTACCATCTCCTCTGCATGAAGCATAGTGGAAATACCGCCAGCGATGACCTTTTTGCCACGCTTGTGATATTCGTCGGCAATCGCCCATCCGCGCTTTACTTGTGTGGTAAGCATCATCGACAGTGCCACAAGGTCGCATTCCTCGTCGAAGTCAATTGCCTCAACATTTTCGTCGGTAAACGAAATATCAACGTATTCGGGTAGTGTTGCTGCAAAAGCCACCGGTCCGTGAGGCGGTAGGTTGAAGGTTGTCTGTCCGGGCAGCTTATTCCATTTCGGGTAAATCAGTTTCAGTTTTACTTTATCCATTATGATATCGTTTTCTTAAAATTACAAATTTATATGTTATTTTTTATAGAGCAATGCTCGTTGATTTTTTTTACTATCTCATTGTGTCCGACAAGGGCTTCCGCTGTTTCTATCGCTGTAAGCGACACCCCGCAAAATCCGTGAATGTTAACATTTTGCCCTGTAAGGAAAAGATTTTTTACCTTGGTAGCTACCGACATTTGCGAAAGCATCAGGTTGTGGCTGTCCTTCTGGAAGCCATAGTTGGAACCTTCCTTGTTGCCTAGGTAGTCGCGAATTGTGAGTGGCGATGAGGAGAACGAAAATTCGATGCAGTTTCGGAAATCTGGATAAATTTTCTCCATCAAGTCTAATACTTTTTCTGTGGTATTATGCTTCCATTGTTCGTATTCTTCGCCTCTGTGACCAGTTTTGGTGTTTTCCCATTTTTTTACCTCATTAAAATCCATCGTGCTGATGATTATCATTGTCTTGGCATATTTTCCTTGGTTTTGGATGGGAGTGGTGACATACATAATTCCTTTCGGCCAGTCTATATTATTGTTGTAATAGAAATTGGCATGGTTGAGGAATGGAAATGTATTCTCCTTGAATATTATATGAACCTTGAAACTAGATGGTGATTCAGGAATGGATCTCAGACGATTCTTATAAGCCGCAGGGAATGCTTTGTCGCTGATGATTTTCAGCAAAACATCGGGATGGACATCGGAAATGTAACTGTCGGCTTTGTATGAATTGCCGTTCTTGGTTGTGACTTTTGTAATTAAGTGTTCCTCGACATCAATATTGACAACTTCCTCGTTTGCTATTACTTTTCCGCCTTTGTCCTCGATGGCTTTTTTCAGCAGGTCAACCATTTGTTGTCCGCTGCCTATAAACTGGAATGTTCCATTAATGTGCAGTACGCTTAGCAGTGCATTGAAGAAGGCAGGTGTCATGTCTTCTATTCCACCAAAAAGTGGACTCAAGTAACAAAGCAGTCTTTTTAATTTGGGATTATGTATATGTTTGTCAATTAGTTCGTTATATGGATTCATAAAATCTTCGCTCAAAGATGCGAAATTTGGTTCCATCGACCTTTCACGAATGTAGAAAAGGTCTTCTTCCTGCGAAAGTTCAAACAGTTTATCAATGTATTGCCTAATGTTTTCAGCCTCGTCGGGGAAGATTCCCGAAAGGTATTCTACAAGATTTTCTTTGCCTTTTGGAAGATAATATGTTGCATTGTCTTCTGCAATTGTCACTACATCGCAGGCCTTTTCGTCGGTTGGCATTAGGTTCAGTTTGGCGGCAATGCCAAGGTAGTCAAATAATTTGTACAGGTTACCATCTTTGTTGAATCCGCCAAAAATATGCATTCCTGTTGCAAAATCAACGCCTTTACGCCTTATCGTCTGCAATCCGCCACCGATTATGGCATTTTTCTCAAGAATTGTAACTTTGTAGTCTTCCTTTGCGAGTAGCGCACCAGTTACAAGACCTCCAAGTCCACCTCCGATAATCAGCACCGACTTTTGTTCGACTGGTTTGACGAAAGCATTGGTCTCAAGCATTTGTTTCTTAATTACATCCTCGCCAAGCAATGCCGAACAAACATTCAATGTCCCGACCATTACGCCAAGTATTCCGTGTGCGTTTATGTTTTGTCCCACCAGGTAGAAGTTAGGCAACTTTGTCTTGTACGACACACGTCCTGCCAAGCCTAAAGTCAGGTCCTTTGCCATACCGTACATCGAACCGCCAGGCGATAAGGTGTAGTCGCGGTAAGTTAGGGGTGTTGCCGTGTAATATTCTTCTATTTGAGTTCTTAGTCCTGGGAAATCCCTTTCAACGGCATCAAGTAATTTTTCTGCCTTTGCATGTTTAAATTCCTTGTATGATTCCCCACGTTTACCAACAGTTGTTTGCGCCCATTCCGACAGTTCATCGGCAAGCATATAGGCGAGAATAACACCGCTTCTAGCAAACTCTTGTTTTTTCTCGTGGCAATGGTGCATATACAGATAACCACGTGGCCATGTTGATTTATCGTACAATTCCATATTCCACGGCGATTCGCATGAATATCCGTAGAAATTGGTGTTCATATACCGCATTGCACCGGGTTTGAACTTAAGGAAAAGGGAAAAAACCGATGGTGTATTCTTTATAGACTCTATCCTTGAATAGAACGAAGGACGCAATTCTTTTCCAGTAAACATACTGCTCAATTGCATTGGATGTACATCGGAAATAAATATGTCGCCCTCTACCAATTCTCCGTTTTCCAGTTCCACACTGGTTACCAAACCGTTGTTGCTATGCGCTCTTACTACGCGGCAACCTGTATAAATTTTACCTCCGTTTGATTTTACTACTTCAGCAAGTGCCTTTGCAAGATTGTCGCTGCCACCTACAAATCTGAATGCGCTTTTATTGTAGAAATTCGACACAAAGGCGTATGTGGAAAATGGTGTGCGGTCGCGTTGCGCAGCATAAAGCGACATGTCGCCCACAAGCACATTGCGCAATGTGGGGTCTGATATTACCTCGTCGATTACCTCGTTGATACTTGTTGTGAATAGACGTAAGTCAAGCTGTGCATTCCTGTCGATGTGGTTCAAGTCGTAAAAAGGGGACTCCTGCGCAACTGTATCAACAAGTTGCCAGTAGCGGCGAAGATTGTCCTTTTCATTTGGAAATCTTTCCGCCAGACTTTCAATCATCTGTTCGTGTCCGTTTGCTATGGAAAAACGTTCGCCATTGAGCGAAATGGTATTGTACGAACTGGTGTCCATGCGCGAAACTTCAACCTTGTCCTTGATACCAAGGAAGTTGAAGTAGTTTGAAAGCACTTCGCCATCATCGAGACTGCCAACAAAGTGCATTCCTGTTTCGAACTTTACACCGTTTCGTTGGAAGCACTGCAGGCAACCGCCAATTTGTTTTGCCTGTTCAAGAATGGTTACTTCATAGCCGTTTTTTGCCAGAATTACGCCTGTGGAAAGTCCTCCAAGTCCACTTCCTATGACAATGCATTTTTTCATTTCAGAAACGTTTGGCAATCAATTGTTAGTTCACAAGTTGGTAATTCGTTTTCATCGTTGATGAAGTGTAGATTCTGCGGAATGTAGGTACAATGTGAAGCAATCAGGAACTTGTCGACATCGGTTTCCAAGGCGTAAACTTCTGTTTGCCTGTGTACAAGGGCAATTGTCCATGCAAGTTCTCCGTATCCGCTGTTTCTTATTGCTATGCTACCGCCTTGCAAGGTGTTGATATCTTCCGAATGTGCCTTTATTTTCCTTAGGTTTGCACGGCAGGAGCGTTCCACATCGTTGCCCTTGTAGATGTATTTGTAGCGAACATATTTCGATACATATTCAGTGTCTTCGCACTTGTTGCGTATTTCTTCGAAATGTTCTACATAATAGTTGTGGAAATATGATGTCAACTCTCTTGCGGTAACTGATTGTACTTTTTCTGCAGAATATCTAGGACCAATTTCAATGTGTAGAGCGCCTTCGCGCAGGATAATGTCATTTTTGGGCATTGCATGGTTGGCTCCATGTATGAATATAGGCAGAATGTCGATGTTGAGCGATTGTGCTAGTTGGAATGCTCCCTTGTGGAATCGCATTATTTCTCCTGTTACAGAACGTGTGCCTTCGGGGAAAATAACAACCGAATAACCTCTTGCGACAAGTTTTCTCAGTCGTTCTATATTCTTGTCGTAGCCATCCGATACAGGATAAAATTCTGCATATCGGATAATTAATCCGTATATTGGATTTTTCCAAACCCAGTCGTTGGTGAGTATCACTATCTTGTGCGACTGCATCATTATGCACGACAAGTCTAGGTGCGACTGGTGGTTGGCAATGATGACTGCTGGCTTTTCAAAGTCTTCTCCGTTTGGATTGTCAAGCGAATATTTTACACCAGGAAGGCGTAGGATAGCAAATCTGTTGAAAACGACAATAAGCTTATGGAACCATAGTCGTTTGCGTTCGCTGTCGCGACCAATAAGCCTGTATATCAGGGTAAATGGTGTTACAAGAACAAATGCCGACACGAAAAAGACAAGTAGCGAAATGAATGTGTACAAAAGTCTCTTGATTGTTACCGGCACATCGCGAAGTTGACCTTTCTTCTTTGTCAGCCAGTTGAAAATGACAGGCGGAATGTAGCATGCCATCAAGACTACTGTCATCATGCCCACAATTGCGACTTCGGCCAGCGACTTCATGGCAGGATGCTTTGCAAAAATAAGCGTTCCAATACCGATAAACATCAGTATTCCGGAAAGAATGACGCTGTTGCGGTAGTTCTTTAGCATCTTTTTGCCGTACGAGTATTCGTATAGAAGTCCTTCGGTTATGAAAATTGTGTAATCGTCGCCTTGCCCGAATATGAATGTCGCCAGAATTATGTTTACGATGTTGAACTTTATTCCGAAGAAGTACATCAAGCCCAATATCCAAGCCCAACCGATTGTAAGAGGCAGGAAGGCGAGTATCGACAGTTCAAGTCGTCCGAATGAGATGCATAGGAAGAAGAAAACGACAATACTGCATACATACAGTATGTAGTCGAAATCTTCGGATAGAACCGTTACCAGATTGCTTCCAATATCCGACATGCTGAATGCAAAACCGTTGTCGGGCAATGTTTGGCGAAGTTGCTGTTTCAATGTGTCGGAAAATTCGACGGGTACACGCACAAAGTTTACAACGCGAGTTAATGAATCGTGTTGTAAGGTATATGTTTTGCATAGTTCAAGTAGCGGTTGCATTTCGCTTTGCGACTTCGTATCGTATTGCTTTCCGAGATTGTCTGTAAATGGTGCGAATGCACTGGCCGTAAATCCGTTTGCTATGGCTTCTGTGTTTATTTTGTTGGCAATGTCGGCATGCCGTTGCCAGAATTCGTTCCATCTTTCAATCGATTCCTTTTGCTTTTCGGTTGACGGCAAAAGTCCGTCTGGACCCGAAATGCTTACATTTACATTCTGCGGAATAGATTTTTTCAGGTTGTCAATTATTTTTTCGTTTTGTTGCAGTGCCTGTTGCAAGTCGTTGCTTTCCGATACTACATAAATTAGGTCGGTCTTGCCTTCCTTTTGTATCGATTCGTTGAGCAGGGCAATGTCTTCCTTCTGTTGCTCTGTCATGTAGTTGATGTTGTGCAGGTCGGAATCAAAGGTCGTCTCTTGGCTGTAGTAGCCGAGAATGATGGTTACGATTACCAATGGCCAGAAAGCGAAAATCTTTGCCTTTCTCCATTTTTCGTTCGGTTCTTTTCCGCTATCGACGAAAAGTTTGTGCTTCTTTTTGGGGACAACAGCCAGCAATGGCAGGAAGACCATAACGAAAAGTATTGTGCCAATAAGCATTAGTGCACCGAAAAGACCAAGGTCATGCATAGCTTCGGCCTTTACGAATATCAGGCAGGCAAATGCTGCAACTGTAGTGATGTTTCCGATGACCAGAGGTTGGATTACATCTTTCAGGGCTTCGCGCTTGTCTGGTTGCTGCTTAATGTGGTCGAGATAATGAAGCGGATAGTTTACCGCAATGCCTAGTATTACCGAACCGATACCGATGACAATTATCGATATGCTTGTCTTGAATAAGGCAATGATTGCCAATGCGAAAATCCAGCCGAAAAGAATTGATACTCCGAGCCAAATGAGGTTTCGTTTCCTTGCCATAGTGAACATCAGTATGCCGAAAATCAGAACCAAGGCGAGTGCTATGGATAGAAAACTGTCTCTTTTTATTTGCTGGGCATTGGTGACGGCTATGGTTGGAGCTCCAACAGCCGAAATCTTTACTTCCGGATGGCTTTTTATTGTTGTATCAATGACATTGTTTATCAGTTCGACCAGTATGGCGTTGTTTTTTGTGTCGCTACCTGCGAAAGGAGAGGAGAAGAATGCAAAAGCCTTGTCGCCACTTTCGTTCATCAGGTATTCGTCATTTATTACAAAACCTTCAGTGGCGTTCAGCGCGGTTAGTCGCTGTAAGGTCGGTGAATATAGGTTTAGTGGGTCGGCTTTTATTCCTTCAACAACGAAACTGGCAGTCGGAAACGAAAGCATTCGCTTGATGTTTTGCAGGCAGGTGGCTACATGGCTGGTGTCGGCAAGTAGCGAATCCATTCTCTGGAAGTCGTTTTCGGTAAGGAACAATGGCTGGTTCTCGCGTATTAAATCAATTGCATCGAAAACTTGTCCGTCATCAATCTTGCATCTTAGGTCGTTTACTAGATGCGCAGTGTCGGCTTCTTCCCAGTTTGTTTCAAAGTCGTCAACTGCCGACATCAGTTCGTCTGTATCGTCAGATGAGAAGATTATTGTTATTTGTCCTTGATTGCTTAAGTCGTTGTAAACCGAGGTGTATTTTTCCTTTTCGGGGTCGGTGGGCAGGAAGTCGGCAATGTTTTCCTTATAGTCTAGTTGCAATGCTGAAAGTACGCACAATGCGGTAATTGTCAATAATATGATTATTGAAAGAACTTTGCGCTTTGACAGGTAGTCGTATATCGATAGGAAAAATCTATTCATGCGACCTCCATTTCCTTATTAGTCGAGACGGCCATCCGTAGAAAATCGCCACGAAGCAAAGTATTGTGTTCAGTACGCTGATTCTGAAGAAGTCCCAGAAAGGCCTGAAATGCGAAATGCGTTCCTCGGCTTTGGGATAGAATACATTTATCTTGATGGGAATCAGCGGTATGTTGCGCCATGCTGAGAAAACAAGCAACTCTAATTCGGCTTCGTATCGTGATGTAATCATACAAAGACTCGGCATGTTTTTGAGCGGATATAGCCTGTAGCCGGTCTGGGTGTCGGGTAAATTGATGCCTGTTTGAACTCTGAACCAGAAGTTAGAGAACTTGTTGGCAAATGTATTGCCACCAGGCATGTTTTCCTGTTTCAGATTCCTGCTTCCGACTACTAATGCATTTGGTTTTTGCCTTATGGCATCAATGAACAAGGGAATGTCTTCAGGAAAATGCTGTCCGTCCGAGTCGATTGTAATTGCATAGTCGAAACCGAGTTCTCTTGCCTTTTCAAAGCCTTTTTTCAAGGCATATCCTTTGCCACGATTCTTGCCGTAGTCGACGACAGTGATTTTGTCGCCCAGCGATGCTATAATTTCTGGTGTATTGTCTGTGCAGCCGTCGTTTACAATGATTAAATCATTTGTAAACGTCAACACGCGCTCCGCGACATTCCGCAGAGTTCCGCCGTTGTTGTAGGTTGGCATTATTACGCACAGTTTCAATGCGTCAGATTCTTTCATAGCTGAATAAAAGTGATATTTTGGCGTATATTGTTGTTTCGTCGTTTACTTGTACCTGCACCTTGCAGCCGTTTTCCTCCTCCTTGAAGTTTGAGAATGCGTATTTGATTCTTTTGCCTTCGGCAGGAATAATTACCGATAGAAATTTTACATTTTTAACGTTTTTGAGCCACAATTTACGGTTTATTTTGTTTTCAAGAAGTTCTCCTGCGGTCTTAATGATGCACACGCCAGGAGTGATTGGATTTCCTGGAAAATGTGCCTTATATATTATGTGAGACGGATTTGTTTCTATTTCAGCTACAAATCCGTTTTCGTTGTCTTCGACATT
The DNA here is from genome assembly GCA_902791865.1 of uncultured Bacteroidia bacterium. GTDB lineage: Bacteria > Bacteroidota > Bacteroidia > Bacteroidales > ML635J-15 > Bact-19. The sequence continues at coordinate 332,194 of CADAXK010000004.1, read as the reverse complement.
GATGGTTGTATATAGGTTGTCTGTCATTTGCATGTTTCGGTGTTTGCGTTCAGTATGATGTCGGTAAACTGTATTGTGGTATTGTCGCCGTTGGCTTCGGTGAGGACAACCTTGTTGATGATGTCCCTTTTCTTTTCGAAATAGAATGTCATTGTGCTGAACATTCGTTTCATGTCGCTCTTTTTCGGTTTCATGTCGGCACGCCAGAAGTTGCCGTCGCTGGAAATTGTGACATCAAAAGTTGACTTGTCGAACAGATTTTTGCCAGTGGCACTGCTCATGATAATTTTCATCATGCCTTGGTACATTCTGTTTTTTGTGTCAAGAATTTCCTCTTTTCCATCGGCGACCTTTGTCATCTTATCACCGTTAACTTTGATTGCAAATGGGTATGGGTCGGTGTATTCCCATTTCATCTTGTCGGGTGAAACATAGCACATTCTGCCTTTCGAAACCGTAGGTTCTGCAAGCATCGACATTGTTTTGTTCTGCGTGAAGTTGCATTGCATCGATTTCATAGAAGCAGCGGCTTGTGTCAACTTCGCCATTATTTCGTCGTTCGATTGAGCGAAACAGGAAATGCTAGCGACCAGAGCGATTATTATAAGAGTTATCCTTTTCATATCATTTTAAAATTAAGAAACATCCAGATACGACAAGAATCAAGCCAATCCATCGCGAAAAAGGAATACTTTCACCAAAAACTAACCATGCGGCAATCATTCCGAATACGAACGACAAGCTGGTCAGTGGATAAGCTTGGCTGAATGGAAATTTTTTCAGAATGTAAAACCATAGTATAGTCGCTGCTCCGAAACTGATGCCACACGCAAGTAGCCACCAGTCGGTAAGGACTGTCTTGAAGTAAGCCCACGACCACTCGAATTTGCCCAGTTTTTCCAATGCAAGCTTAAGCAGAACCTGTCCTCCTGCGAGGAAAAACGTTTGCAGCGATACTAATCCAAAAATTTTCCACACGGTTATTTCTCCAATAGCGTTAATGAATAGTTCGTTCCGTCGGAACGGTTGAAAATTAAAATGTTATTTGGTTTCTTGTCGGTGATGTCCTTTTCGTTTACGAACAGGTGCTTAGGAACGAAACCAGATTTCAGGCATTGTGCAGCGACATAAAAGCCGATTCCCGATGCTGTGAAGCTTTCACCGAACAGATTTTTGTATTTCAGCAAAGGTCTGTCGCCAAAGAGTGTTTTTGTTTCGGACAAGTATGCTTCATCGTTTTCTTTATAGCCACTTATTCCAGTGAGTATGAGATCGATGTCGGAACAAGTTTTTCCATTTTCCTGTAGGAAATTTGCGACTTTTTCCTTCAACGAATCAATTCCTTGCTGATGTATTATTTTGTGTCCTGCCAGTTTACATAGTGCATTTTCCTGCTTGTCGGACAATACCACCGATATTGCTGCTTCTCCGCAAATTTCGTTGTCGAAACCCATTACTCCGCCTTTTCTCAGAATGTGATAGAAGGTCTCGGTCATCTCGTCGTGTCCACCGACTAAAGCCGAGTTAATCTTATTTAGTTTGAATTGCAGGTAAGCGTCGTATAGTGCGCTGTCGAACGAGATTCCCTTGTGGGCATAGGTTGCGTTGTATCCGTGGTTTTTGGTCTGGATTGCAATCAGCGAACTTATTGTATTATGCGTTGATTGCATGAAATATGTCGGTTTCAGCAGTTGTTCACCTTCTTTTGAAAGGGCATCAAGGAAAAATTCGGTGTTTTCGATGCATCCATAACCGGTTCCAGTGACAATAGCATCAACCGTTTCAAGTCCCGATTCTTTCAGAGCTTCCTTTGACGTTGCAAGTGCGCGTTTTAGGATTTTTCCCATGCGCCGTGCTTCAATAGGGGATACATATTCCTTGAAACTTGGGTCAATGGAACGGCTAAACGGCACATCGTACAAGGTTGGATTAGTCATCCACTCCTCGCTTAGTGGTTGCTGTATCGAAATCTGCTTTGCAGAAAGTACATATATCTCTTTGTTCGTCATTTCTGCTCAAATTTTGAAAGTAATAATGAAGAATCGTTACCACCAAAGCCGAATGCATTGCATAGGATATGCTTTAAGTCTTTTTTTGTCGACTGGTGAACTGGTATTATTCCATCGTCCATTGCCTGTGAGTAGTTTAGGTTGACTGGCAGGAATCCGTTTTGCAGTGCAAGAATGCAGAAAACCGCTTCTATTGAACCCGATGCGCTTGTGGTATGTCCAGTAAACGGTTTTGTCGATGAGGCAGGGGGAACGTTGTCTCCGAACAGACGTTTCATTGCTTGGCTTTCGCTGACATCATTGTTTGGCGTTCCTGTGCCGTGAGCATTGATGTAGTCAACTTCGGTTGTATTTATGCCTGCCATTTCCAAGGCTTCTTTCATTGCTCTGTATGCGCCTTCGCCGTCGGGCGATGATGCTGTCTGATGGAAAGCATCGCAGGCATTGCCGTAACCCGAAAGTACAGCCTGGATTTTAGCATTGCGTTTTTTGACGCTTTTTTCCGATTCCAAAACCAAGTAGGCGGCACCTTCTCCAAGGTTCAGTCCGTTTCTTGTTGCATCGAATGGGCGGCATGGCTTTGTGTCGAGAATCATAAGCGAGTTGAAGCCGTTAAGGTGGAACTTAGTTATGCATTCGCTACCTCCAACGATTACAATTTCCGCCTCGCCACAGCGTATCATGTTGGCTCCCAGTATGATTGCGTTTGCTGCGGAGGAACAAGCCGTGGAAAGCGTTGTAACAAATGCAAAGTTGCCGAAGTGCTTGGCCGTCATTTCCGAACAGTTCCCACAATCGTGAACAGAAATGTATTCCTTGTGGGCATCATTGCTTATGTAGTCGAGGTAGAATTGCTCGCTCATGTCCATTCCACCTACTGTCGTGCCCGAAACGAAACCGATTTCTGGGAGCATTTCGGTGGTAATCTCAGCTTGTTTCATAGCCTCGTCAAGAGCAAGCATTCCCATTAGCGCTGTGCGCGTGGTTATGGCGTTTTCGCTAATTCCCAAAAGTTTGCGCATTTCGGCATCCGATAGTTTTACCTCTCCGACAGGAAATTCCTTGTGCTCGGTTTTTAGGTATGCAAGCGGACCGACACCAGACTTGTTGTTTAGCAAGGCATTCAATGATTCGTCCTTGTTAAGTCCGATAGCCGAAACTACACCACAACCTGTTATGTAAATCGGATCTGTCATTTATTTTGTTCTGTTCTTTTGGATGAACTCAGCCATTACCTTTACAGACTTGAAAATTTCCTTGCCCTGAGTAGGATCTTGAAGTTTTATTCCGTAGTTCTTTTCCATCAGCACTATGAGTTCGAGTGCATCAATTGAGTCAAGTCCAAGACCTTCGCCAAATAGTGATGCGTTTTCATCAATGTCTTCTGGTGTCATGTCTTCGAGGTTCAATGCTTCGATAATTTCCTGTTTCAGTTTGTAAATCAATTCGTCCATAACTTTTATTAAATTTATTTTTCCATTATAAATATATTCGCTTCAAAATGTTCTTCATCGGTACAGTCGAGCCAACCACCGATTATGCTTTTTGTATCGGTGTCTTGGAATGCAACCGACAGGTTTTGTTCCATGAGTTTTTCATCGTTTTCTTCAATTACAATAAACGATGTTTCTCCGTAATACTTGTTTCGGATAGCTATTTCTCCAGTTACAATGTTGGGCAGTGTGTAAACGAATGCCGCTGGACTTGGGAAGAAATTTTCGGAATCCTGTATTGTAGATTGGTAGTTAGTGTCGGCCTGTAGCGATGCGTTTCTGTTGAAAAGGATTACTGCGCGGTCTTCTCTTGGCTCAAAATTTCTGTTTCCTTCGGAATTGAGCAGCAATTCTGATGCGACAAAGCCCAATTTGCACAAGGTGTCCATTTTGAAAAACTTAGGATAGTCGCCAATGTGGCTACGATAAATCTGAGTCAGTAGGGCAGAGCCTTTTTCGGTAAGTTCCAATGCTTTACCATCGACTATGACCTTGTCTGTTGATATGTAAACACTGTGTTGTATCGTCATAGCAAGCCTCCTTTCGTCATAAGTAGTGCAGCGTTACAACCGCCGAATCCCGACAACAGCTTTATGAAAGCCTTTTTTTCTGTCGGTTGATTTTGGTTTGTAACATTTATATTGCGGCTTACTCCCAAAGTCTCAAAGCCTCTGGTCGCCAAAATGTTGTTGTCGTCTATTGCTTGCATCGACATTATGGTTTCGAGTACGCCGGCTGCACCCATTGTGTGTCCGTAGTATCCTTTGAGTGAGTTGACAGGAACATTTGATAGTCCGGCTCTGTCGATGGCAATCGACTCCATTTCATCGTTGTATGGTGTAGCGGTTCCGTGAGCGTTTACGAATGCTATTTTTTGCAGGTCGATGTCACCGAGGACATATTTAAGAGCTCTGTAACTGCCTTCGCCTGTACGCGATGGACCAGATATGTGGTTTGCATCGTTGCGGATTGCTCCACGATAAGCGCACCAATTGTTTTCGGAAACAGAGTCTTTTCTTGTGTATATTATTGTTGCTGCGGCATCACCAAGATTTAAGCCGTGACGGTTTGCATCGAATGGCTTGCATTCTTCTGGCGAGAGTGCCTTGAACGACTGGAAGCCCGATACTATGAATGCTGACTGTATGTCAACTCCGGAAACTATTACATAGTCGTAATTTCCCCTTTCGAGATGCCTCATTGCTTCTATTTGTGCGCAAACTCCCGATATACAAGCGTTTGAAACCACAATGGGTTCGTTCGGATTGTGAAAATACGAGGCAATTTGTCGAGCCATCATGCCAAGTCTCACGCGCTCTTGCGGAAATACTTTTTCGCGCTTGTCGAGCAAAAATACATTGCCTTTGGTGGTGGAAAGTGTAAACAATACTTTTGGTGATGCTGTATCTATATTTGCACTTTCCAATGCTTTTGCAACAGAGTGTATTACAGTTTGTTCGACTATAGTATATCTGTTGTCTGTAAAATTGCTCCTATCAATTAGCGAGGCTACGAATGCTTCCGGCAATCCCCAATGACCTTCGTAACGCTTCAGCGCCGATTTTCCAGCTTTAACAGCAGCGTAGTTTTCTGCTGTGGTCATGCCCAATGGTGAGGTTATGTTATTTGCAATGCTAACAATCATATTGCGACCTCCCATCTTTTTTTCCATTCCTCGTAGAAATTCGGATTCGTAAGTACGAGCTGGTAGTTGTCTTTGTTCATAAATACTTGAATAGTACGGCCAGTTACATGTATTTCACCAGTTTCCGAATTGCGTATTTCGTAGTCGAATATGATTTTTGCAGATTCGGTCGGACGATAGGTGATTGTAATTTCAGGTTTCATGCCGTAAATCAAAGGTTTCTTGTATTTTATTGAAAGGTCAACTATGGGTTCAAAGAAACCTTTGCCGTACATCATAAGGTAGCCCAAATCGTATTTTTTGCCAAATTCCTCTCTTGCATCCTCGAAGTAAACCGAGTAGTGTCCGTGCCATACGACACCCATCGAATCTACTTCGCTGAAGCGGATTTCAAAAGGTTTGGTTACCGATAATATCTTTTCATTTCCCATAGTCATCAATTTTTTGAGTCAATGTCAGTCAAGGCTATTTTCATGTTGGCATGAACTATTTCTTCGTTGTCGCTGGCAATTACGGCTTCGACTAATGTCATCTGGAAAACTTCTTCCAGCAACTTGATGGTGGTGGTGAGTTTTTCCCCGACTTTTGGCGTACGCTCAATGTTCAGGTTGCTTATCGAACCGATAACGCCTATTTTGACAGTTTGGCCGTGGTTTAGGTTTATGTATCCGATTCTTGCTGCGCATGTTTGCGCAATGTTTTCAATTAGTCCCGATGCAGAAAGCCGTCCTTCTTCGACGAACAGATTGTCTTCGCGGATAGAGAGTTCCGTTACAGAATATACCTCGTCGCTCGACACCAGCCTGTCAATCATTACGAATGGCGGTCTTTGCGGGATAAGTTCTTCTATTGTCAATTTGTCTATTGCTTTCATTGTTTCCAAAAATCAAAATAGTTGAACCATTGCGTCGGGTATTTCCTGACGATTTCCTCTAGGTTTTCTGCAAAATTCTGTGCCATTTGGCTCATTTGTTCGCGAATTTTTGCAGTTCTGTCGCATTGGATTTTACGGACGTATGCATGATATTTCTTTGCCGTTTCTTTCATTACGAAAATAGCAAGAACGGATACGTTTTTTTGTGTCGCCAATGCAAATGCACCTAATGGAAAACGAGCTGTTTCTCCGAAAAAAGTACATTCAGAAGCTTTTTGAGAACCGAAAATGCGGTCGGCAGGCATACTTATTATTTCTCCGTTGTCGATTGCAGTGTTTAGTGCAAACAGATGCGACATATCGGCCATCACCGGAATCATGTTCATGTTGTTTTGTGATAATATTCTCCGTCTGTTTTCCATGACGGTTGCTGTTTCTCCTCCAAATACCAATGCATTGAATCTCTTCGTTTTAGGCTTTAGAGAATAACCAGCAATCTCATAATTTCCAACATGACTGCTTAGCAGGACAAAACCTTCGGGATGAGTCTCAAGTTCATCCAAATATTCCTGTCCTTCGACAGAAAAATTGTATTTCTTGCCTGCATATACGCCAAAGCGGTCCAATATTACTTGACCGAAACGGAAATGGTTAGCGTATACTTTGCAAAATGATTTCCATCGTCCGTATTGGAAACGTTTGCGGAAGAACGAGTATGTGGCCTTATAACCTTTTCTGCTGAATATCATGTAGAACGGAACAATAAAAATTGCCATAAATCCGTACATTACCCATATTGGCAACACACGGAACATACCGATGAGAGAACGTTGCATCCAAGGTTGTCCATCGGTTTTTCCTGACCATTCGTTATGTTGCAACTCTTCAGCCATTATTTAGGCCGTCTTTTGCTCTATGTAGTCGCAGAATTGGCTGAATGTCTTTATGTTTGCCATTTCTTCCGTCTTGATCTTGAAGCCGAATTTTTTTTCGACTATAACTACGATGTCAACGAAATCGAGGCTGTCAATTCCTATATCTTCTTTGAGCCTTGCTTCTGGTTTTATCTTATCTTCTTCAAGTTCAAGGTCTTCAATCAAAAATTCTTTTACTTTTGCTTCTATCTCTTTTCTATCCATATAATTATTTATTACGTTTACAAATCATTATGCTATGTCCATGTCCGAGTCCGTCGTGTATATGTTCAACTTCCAGACCCGCTTTTTTTACTATACGTTCCATATCATCAGAATGGTACATTTTGCTATTTCCGTTGGCTAATGCTGTGAAATATAGGCTTGTCATTGTTAATGCAAATGCTGCTGCTGGATAATTCTGCCTGTCCCAGAAAGTTTCCATTATGCATAGGCGGCTATTGTTATCCATTATTTTGGCGGCTCTTGATACAATGCTGAGAATTTCGTCTTCGCCGAAACAATCAAGGAACTGGCTCATCCAGATGATATCGTAGTGCTTGTCGGTGGGAAACTGCTGACTAATGTCCAATAGGTTTATTCCATAACCATTGATGCGTTCGTATCCTTTTTTGCCATTTGTGAATTTGCGCATCATCTCAAGTTGTTGCGGCAAGTCCATTATTGTTACTTTTACATCGTCGTTGTAGTCTACGCAACGCAAAGCCCAGCGTCCTGTATTGCCTCCAACATCAAGCAAGGTTTTCGGTTTTCCGTCGAATACAATCTTCAAGGCTTGGTCGAATGAATGGTCTGAGTAGAAATGGTCGAATCCAAACCAACTTTTTTGCACTTGTTCTGGCAGTTGCGAAAGCCCTTCATATATTGTTGGCCAGTTGCCAAAGTGTTCAAGTCCTGCAGGACGACCTTCTTTCAGAGCTTCTTCAAGTCGGAACCAACCTTCGTAGTTTACATCGTGGTTGAAGTCGATGTTTGCACGGATTGCGGGGTCGGTGAGAAGGAAAAATCCTGTCTTTGATAGGCTGAAACGGTCCGAATCTTTGTCGTTAATAACCAAGCCGATGCAAAGAGAGCCTTCGAGCAGAACCTTTACTGCATATTGAGACAGACCTGTCTTTTGACAAATTTCCTCTTGTGTCATGCCTTTTTCGCTGTCGCGAAGCATATCGAGTATTCCAAATTTTATCATTAGGCGACCAACTTGGAAGACAATAGGACCGAAAGCTATGAAATATGCCATTTCTTGAGCTTCGCCAGCCCTTTTGTGCTCTTTGGTATATGCCTTTTCGAGTGCTGGAAATAGTTTCATATTATTGTACCTTCTTTATTATCAATGCGCTATTTGTTCCACCAAAGCCGAACGAATTGGATAGTATGGTGTTAAGTTGCTTGTCTGTAGCTTTTGTAACGATGTTTAGTCCGTCTGAATATTCGTCTGGATTTTCAAAGTTTATATTCGGAGCGATAAAGCCGTTCTGCATCATTAGTATGCAGTAAACTATTTCGCTTGCGCCAGCCATCCAGCATTCATGACCTGTCATCGATTTTGTCGATGATATTGGCGTTTGTGTTTTTCCGAACAGTTGTTTCAATGCCAAAGCCTCAAACATGTCGCCTTGTGGGGTAGAAGTTGCGTGAGCGTTTACATAGTCGATGTCTTCTATTTTTACACTTGCTTCATTTATTGCACGCATCATTGCACGCATGCAACCTTCTTCGCTAGGCTGTGATATGTGGCTTTCGCCATTTGACGAGAATCCGTATCCACAAACTTCGGCTAGTATTGTTGCTCCGCGAGCTACTGCATGTTCGTATTCTTCGAGAACCAATGCTGCTGCACCTCCGCTTGGTACAAGTCCGTCGCGATTGCGGTCGAATGGTCTTGATGCTTTTGTCGGTTCATCTATGCGTGTTGAGAATGCGCTTATGCCATCGAAACTACCCATTGAGAGGTAGTTGGTTTCCTGAGCGCCTCCGCAAAGCACCATATCCTGAAGACCGTTGCGAATCAGTAATGCACCTAGTCCAATAGAGTGGGAACCACTTGCGCATGCAGCACTGACAGTCATGTTGATTCCTTTTAGATGGAAAATTGTGGATAGGTTCATTGTCACGGTTGAGTTCATCGACTGGAATATTGCTGACGATCCAATCAGAGTAGTATCTTTTTTCTCCATTGCAATCTCGTGTGATTCGATGACTGCCTTGGCCGAAGAGTCGTTGCCGAAAATTACACCTACTTCGTTGTTCTTTAAGTATTCATCGTCAATACCTGCCTGTTGGAAAGCTTCTAGAGTGGCTACGTATGCGTATTCGCCTTCTTCGGCAAGATACATTCTGAGTTTACGGTCGAGTTTACCTTTAAGTTGTGGCTTTTCAACGATTCCTGTCAGTGGTGAGCGGTATCCGTATTCTATTCGTTGTGGGTCGATGCCTATTCCAGAGCGACCTTCGTGTAGAGATGCGGTTACTTCTTCCTTATTTTTTCCTATGCATGACCAGATGCCTATGCCTGTGATGACTACTCTTCTTGTCATAATACTAATTTCCTGTTTTTATGTGTATAAGCCTCCGTTTATTGATATTACCTGTCCTGTGATATATGCTGCCTCATCAGAAGCAAGGAACGATGTCAGACTGGCAACTTCCTCCGGTTTTCCGAAGCGTCCCATCGGGATGAGTTTTTTTAGTTCAGCCTCGTTGAGTTCCTTTGTCATGTCAGTAGAGATGAACCCTGGAGCAATAGCGTTGACAGTTACTTTTCTGACTGCTACTTCTTGTGCCAATGCCTTTGTGGCTCCAATGAGAGCGGCTTTTGCTGCCGAATAGTTTGTTTGTCCTGGAAGTCCTTTCATACCCGAAAGCGAAGACATGTTTATGATGCGACCATTCCTATGGGTCATCATGTCTTTCAATAGTCGGCGTGTGATGTAGAAGAATCCGTTCAGAGTCGTGTCGATAACATTATTCCATTCGTTTTCCTGCATGAATATCATCAGGTTGTCTTTTCTAATTCCGGCATTGTTGACCAGTACCGAGATATATTCATCGGGATGCGATGTCTGCCATGATTCCAGAGCAGTTTCAATTGCTTTGGAGTCGGATACGTCGAAAGGTAGAAGTTCTCCGTTTCCGCCAGCTTCCTGAACTTGTTTCAATGTTTCTTCGGCAGCCTCCTTATTCGACTGGTAGTTGATAATAACTGCAAATCCGTCTTTGGCGAGGCGCAAGGCAACAGCCCTGCCCAAACCACGAGAAGCACCGGTGATGAGAGCGTATTTCATTATCTCAAATTCAATTTATTTGTTTTCAAATAGTTTTCTATGTTTGCAATGTCCTTGTAAAATGGAGTGTCCTCGATGAAAAGAGGTACTATCTTACGGACTTCTTCATATACTTTACGCGAAGTAGGACAAAGTTTGTCTGCAATTTTTAGGCAATCGGTAGCTTGTGCCAATGCAATGTATTGGATAGCCATAACTTGGAAGCAGTTTTCAACTACATGCTTGCAAATCAAAGCTGTGTTGGTTCCCATGCTTACGATGTCCTGATTGTCGTTGTTGTTCGGGATGCTGTGTACATAGTTAGGCATTGCAAGGGTTTGGCATTCTGCAGTCGTTGAAGTTGCTGTGAACTGGCAAGCCTGCATTCCGTAGTTCAGACCGAGAGTTCCAAGGTTGAGGAATGGCGGCAAAATGCCGTTTATTCTGTCGTGGAACAGGTAGTTGAGCTGACGTTCGGATGTCATGGCAAGGCGGACAAGTGCTATTTTTACCTTGTCTTCTTCAAGCGAAATATAATCGCCATGGAAGTTGCCTCCGTGATAAACATATTGTGATTCGGGGTCAACTATTGGATTGTCGCATGCCGAGTTGAGTTCGTCTTCGATTATATTGCGAGCATATTGCAGCGTGTCGTATATTGGTCCCAAAATCTGAGGTGTGCAACGAAGCGAATAGTAAGCTTGTACCTTGTGTTCGAACACCTTTACATCTTTGTGACCGTAGTCGTAGAGTTCGTGTGCGCGTTTTTTCATGCATTGGGAACCTTCGGCTATTTCGCGCATACGGCGAGCAATTACTTGTTGTCCTTCGTGGCGGCGGCATTCGTTTTCCTCTAGTGCCATGTAGTCGTCGAATGATGATGCGATTTCGTTCATCCATACTGCGGCGAGAGTAGCCCAGTCGAGAAGATTTTCGGCGTACAGCTGATTTACGACACTAATTCCTGTCATTACAGAAGTGCCATTAGTGATTGACAAACCTTCGCGAATGTGAATCTTCAAAGGGGTAAGTCCGAGTTGCTTCATCACATCGGCAGATTTGCGCCATTCGCCTTTGTAGTGGACTTCGCCTTCGCCGATGAGACATAGAGCTATGTGTGCCAATTGTACGAGGTCGCCACTTGCTCCAACGCTACCGTGCATTGGAATGAATGGGTATATGCCTTCGTTTATGAACGAAATGAGCAATTTTGCAACATCGGGATGAACACCTGAACGGCACTGTAATACAGTGCCGAGGCGGGCAATCATAGCCGACTTTACATAAATGTCGTCCAATGGATCTCCAGCTCCAGTGGCGTGACTGCGGATGATATTGTATTGTAAATCAGAAAGGTATCTGTCGTCAACGCGCCATTGAGCCATAGGACCGAATCCTGTATTTATTCCGTATATCACTTTTTCTGCAGAAAATTTCTCCAGAAAATGATAGCAGGCATCAACACGGTCAATCCATTCTTTGGATATATTGATGTTTTCGGATGAAAATAGAATTTTTTCAACCTCATTAATTGTCAATCTTTCAGTAAATATTGTCATAACAACATTTCTATGAACATGCAAATTTTTAAAACTGCAAAGGTACTAAAAAATGTCCGAATTTCATATAAAAATATTAACAAACAATTAATATGTTGGTTGTTAGGTATATATATATGGTAAACGAAAAAAGCGGCTAATCAGCCGCTTTTTTTCTGGTGGAGTATATCGGGGTCGAACCGATGACCTCATGGCTGCCAGCCATGCACTCTAGCCAACTGAGCTAATACCCCAGACCTTTATTAATTCTTTGCAAAATTACCTTTTATTTCTTTATCTCCGTAGGAAATTCTGAAGAAATAGCATCCGTTGTGCAAATCGTTTACACTTATGCTGTTGTGGCTACCATCCAACTTAACTTCTTTAACAAGTGCACCGTTTGTCGAATATATATTCATGATGCCATTCTCCATGTCTTCAATAGCAATGTTGAGAATGTCTGTGGCTGGATTAGGATAGATGTTTGTTGAAATGTTGCTTGTGGCAACAAAATCTTCAAATTCGTTTTCTCCGTACCTTACAGCAAGTTTCTTTGCTCCAGTTACATCTGCATTGGTTGACATTTCAACAATAGGGTAGTTGTCATTGGCTGTCCAATAGTTCAATGTAGTTGAGGTTGAAGAAATCGGGAAGCTTATGTATTCTCTCAATGTTTCTCCAATGTTTATTGTAGGTGTGCCAAAATACATTGCAAACATATTGTTAGTCAATGTACATTGGTTAATATCCACGAACTCTGTTCCGCCAATTCTATGCAGGAGCATATTTGTGACGTAAGTATATTGTCTGGTTTCGCGAAGATATTCGTATCTGCCTTTCTGCATGTGATAGCCCAAAAGCTTTAAGATGCCAGTTTCGTTAAACCTAGATGAATAATTTACCTTGGTATCGATTAAGACAGAATCGTATTCGGCGGCAAGGAATGAATACATCATCGGTCCCATTTGGCTGTCAAATGAATTGAACGCATCCTGCATTTCGCTTATATGCTTCTTGTAAATTCCATGTGCAGAATCTTCAAGATGTGAGTTTTGTACGGCAGGGAACAATATTACATCCATTGGCTCCTCGAATTTGAGTTCCATGTCGTCGTTAAGTCCCATTTGTGCCAAAGCACCGCTGATACCAATGCAGACTGCCTTTTCTTCGCTTACCTTTATGTGCATGCTCATGCCGTTGGCATCGGTAAACGAGAAGGTTTCTTCTGTAAATTCACCTTCTGTTCTCGGCTCCTTGTAAACAACCGTGTCAATCATGTAGTATGCCTCGAAAAGAGTGCATACTGCAGAATCTATTATAACCGGCGATTGGACTATGTTTGTGATAGCCACAGAGTCGGTTTGGTCGTTGCCGACAACGGATATGTTTCTTACTGTGCTACCTATTCCGTAGTAGTTGGTAGAAGTAATTGATATTTGGGCAAATGCGCTTGTACATATTATGGCAAGGGCAAAAGCGGCAAAAAGTTTTTTCATACAAAATCCTAATTAAATACAGTTTGTTCGTTGATTTCGATAGTTACTTCTGCAGTCTTGTTGTTTTCGAGAACAAGAACGCCCATGCCTCTTCTGACGAAGGGGTGTGCTCTGTCTGCATCTTTGGTTGCTTCAACCTTTAATATTGATTCGTACTTGAATTCGTATTCAAGAGTACCATCAGATGTCGTATACTGAGTATCGGCAACAGATTTGGTTTCATCCTTGAAATAAACCATGGTGTGTGCGCTGTCCGAGTTGTTGGCCTTTACTATCACCATTGCGTTTTCAACAGGCTGTTTGTCTGTGTCAACAATTTTTACGATAGCCTTTGGTGGTACGGGACGACGGCAACCGTTCATACCTATCATGCCTCCTAAAACCAAGGCTAATGCCAGAAATATTACAACATTTTTTTTCATATCAAATCGTAATTTTTTTTTCTAATTTTGTGCCGACAATATTAATAAAAAAAACAATATAAATTAATTATTTGTGAAAAAATTATTGCGGATTCTTTTCGGATGCTATGTTGCTGCATTTTTTTTGCAGTCTTGTAGTGTGTTGCACAATCCGTTGAAAATAAAGAATTATGTTGAGATTGAGACTACTGCAGGCAATTTTGTTATTGGCCTTTATGAAGGTACTCCGTCTCACCGCGATAATTTTATGCAAAAAAGTTCTTCGCAGTTGTACAATGGTGCATTAATGTATAATGCTGTGCGAAATAGCGACTATTCTTTTGGTTTGCAAAGAGGTTTTGCGGAAGGGGATATGCTTGCAGCTGATTTAGCAAGCGACAGGACTTTGTCTGCTGAGTTCAACGAAAAGATTTTGCCTTTGCGTGGCACTGTGGCGATGAAACGCGTGGAAGGTGCAAAAAATCCGCAAAAAATGTCCGATGCCAACCTGTTTTTCCTCGTTGATGGAAGCAAGAATCTTGACATCCACGAAATAAAGGCATCGGTGGCAATTCGAAATCGCGATACCTATAAAATATATATAGATAAGTTTTTGGCTTTGCCCGAAAACAAGGCATTGAAGGATAGTCTAGGAGCCTTGCGTTCAATGTCAACCATGAAGCAGTACAATGAACTATATGCCACCGTGATGAAAAAGGTAAAGCCGCAGATAGAAAATGATGGTGTAGAGTTGTTTTCAATATCAGAAAAGAATATCGACAAGTACCTTGAGCGTGGCGGTGTACCAATGTTCGAGGATTTTTATACGGTTTTCGGGGAAATTGTTGTCGGAATGGATATTTTAGACAAATTGTCGAAGGTCGAAACAGATTTAAACCGTAGTCCGAAGAAGGAAATTTCTATTGTTTCCACAAATGTGTTGAAGAAAAAAGATTTTAAAAAGAAATATAAATAATTGAATATGAAAAGAATAGCTTTCTTGCTCATGGCGACAGCCTTATGTATGGTTGCTTTTTCGCAAAAGAATAAAAGTCTTGAGGTTGTGCATTACGAGTTGTCCAACGGACTGAATGTATATCTTAACGAGGATCCCAATGCTTCGGTAGTTCTTGGTGCTGTAGCAATTAAGACTGGTGGAAAATATGATCCTAAAGACCATACTGGTACTTCGCATTACCTTGAGCACATGATGTTTAAGGGAACCGATGAAATAGGAACCGTTGACTATAAGGCGGAGAAGGTTTACTTGGACAGCATTTCGATGAAATATGACGAACTCGCAGCGACAACCGATGATGCCCGCCGTAAGGAAATACAAAAGGAAATCAATGCATTGTCGTTGAAAGCAGGAAAGTACGCTATTCCAAACGAACTTGATAAGCTGCTAGATGGAATGGGGGCAACAATGGTAAACGCCTTCACGTCTGATGAGGTTGTTGCCTACTTCAACGCATTTCCTGTAGGACAGATGGAAAAATGGATGGAGTTGTATTCGCATCGTTTCAAACATCCGGTTTTCAGGTTGTTCCAGTCGGAGTTGGAAACTGTTTTCGAGGAGAAGAACATGTATGCCGACGAGTTCACGTCAAACCTTATGGAGTCGTTCCTTGCAAATTTCTACAAGAACCATCCTTATGGAACGCAGACCGTCATAGGAAAAGCCGACCATATTAAGAATCCGTCGCTTACAACCATGCAGAAAATGTACGACACCTATTATGTCGCAAACAATATGGCTTTGATAATGACAGGAAACTTCAAGGTTCCGGAAATTAAGCCGATGATTGAAGAGTATTTCGGTGAATGGCGTAAGGGCGATGTCCCAGAATATCCAAAATACGAGGAAAAGCCTTTCAATGGAGTTGAGTCTGTTGAAGTTTCTCTGACACCTGTCCGTATGGGCGTACTTGGCTATCGTACGGTGACAATGAGCGACAATGATAGATATGTGCTTTCGGTATGCCAGACTTTGCTAAATAATTCATCTTCAACAGGATATCTTGATAAACTTACGAATGACAGAAAGTTGTTGGCGGCAATGGCTATCAACAACGAGCGCCTCGACCATGGTGGAATGATGGTGCTGTATGTTCCCAAAATTATCGGACAGAAGTTCGAAGATGCAGAAGCACTGGTTGTTAACGAGATAAAGCGCTTGCGTACCGAAGATGTTGACAAGGAACAGTTGGAGGCAATAAAGCTGGAGATGATAAAGAATTTCGAGTCGGAGATGGAAGATCCCGAAATGCGTGCTTATAGGATGGGCGAATGCTTTCTTACAGGTATGGAATGGGACGAAGTGCTTGCTTATCCGAAATATATCGAGAGCATAACCCCCGAAGACATCAAGAAAGTTGCAGAAAAGTATTTGAACGACAACTATCTGTCGTATCATTCAAAAATGGGATTTCCCGACAAAGACAAGTTGGACAAGCCAGGTTTCGACCCCGTTGTGCCCGAAAATGCCGAGGTTTCATCCGATTATGCTATGAAATTCGAGGAAATGCCAGTGAAATCGATGTCTCCTAAGTTTGTAAAGGAAGGTGAAGATTTTGAGTATTACGGAATTGCAAAAGGTGTTGACCTGTATTATTCCAAGTTCGACCAGAACGATATTTTCAACATGGAGATAAAGTTCAAGACCGGATTGAAAGACTATCCAAAATATGAGCAGTTGGCTTCTTATCTTCAGTATATTGGTACGTCAAAATACACAAACGATGAGTTCAACAAGGCTCTTCAGAAATATGCGACATCGTTCTCTGTTTATGCCGATGATAACTATTTTACCGTTTCAATCGATGGCTTTAACAAGTATTTCAAGGAGTCGGTTAGTTTGATTATGAGTCTGCTTACCGATGCAAAAGCCGATGATTCAAAGCTCGAAAGGATAACAGAGGAAGATGCCATGGATCGCAAGATGGAGCGCAAGTCAACTGATGAAATTGCATCTGCATTGTTACAATATGGTATTTTTGGCGAAAATTCAAAGTATTTGCGTCGTACAAGTGCAAAACAAGTGTCGAAAATTACATCAGACGATATGATGGAAGCTCTTTCGCTTGTCATGGCTCATCCGTTTACTGTGCATTATTCTGGCAATATGAGTGTGGATGATGTTATTTCCATGATGAAAACTATGGATTTTAGCTCGGTGACAGCGGATGGTGAATTCCCGAAGGTTTTGCCCACAAAGCAATATACCGAGAATACTATAATGTTTATCAACGATTCGAAGGCTGCTCAGAGCAAGATTTATTTCTACATCGAGGGTGAGGTGCTGGATGAAAAGCAGATGGCAAACATGGATGCATTCAACCAGTATTTCGGCACAGGAATGTCGTCGCTTGTATTCCAAGAGATTAGGGAATTCCGCTCGATGGCTTATACGGCGTATGCTGTTAGCCGTACAGGTTTGACACAGAAGGATAAATCCAAGTTCTTGGCTTTTATCGGAACACAGTCCGACAAGACCCTAGATGCTATTTCGGTAATGACAGGACTCATTAACGATATGCCTATGAAAGAGAAGCGTATGCGTGGCGTTAAGGATTATTTGATGCAGTCGTTGCTGACATCTAAGCCCGACGAGCGTGATGTTACCGAAACTGTTGAAAAATGGAGGCTTTTCGGTTATAAGGAAGATCCGCGCATTATGCAGTACGATATTTACAAGACATTGGAATTTGACAACATAGTTGATTTCTATAAGCAAAATATTCATGGACGTCCGATGCTTATTACTATTGTTGGCAACAAGAAGAAAATCGACATGAAGGAACTTGCTAAATATGGTAAGATTGTGGAAGTAAAGCAGAAAACCGTGTTGAACTAATTAGAAATCATGCGCTGTAGGTTCGGAATATTGCTTGCCGTTGTAATCTTGTTTTCCCTGTATGGCTATTCGCAGGGAAGAATAAAGGTTATGAGTTATAACTTGCTGAATTTTAATAATTATCCAACCTATTGTACAACTGAAAACAATCCTCATGAGGCAAAGGCTGGATATTTGGCGACGATTGTTGCCAACCAGCAACCAGATATTCTTTGCTGTTGCGAGGTCGGTGGAAGAAATCCTAATTTGGCATATTCTATTTCGTATATTCTTGGTAATTCGCTGAATGTAAACGGTGTAACAAGATGGAAAAATGCAAACGCATCAGGTAATACTTATCTTAACAATGCTCTATTTTACGACCAGACAAAGTTCTTGCTTGTAGCACAGACAAAAGTTGATACGGACATTCGTGAGATAAATATTTACAAACTGAAGCACAAGGCCAGCAATGATACTCTCAAGGTTGCCATTGCCCACCTTAAAGCAGGAACAGAGTATGCTGCAGACAGAGGCACCGAGATTCAACAGTTTATGAATTATATAACAGCTCAAGGCAATAACGACAATTTTATCATCTGTGGCGATTTCAATGTGTATAGAGCATCGGAACCGGCTTTCCAGAATCTTGTAAATCCATCGTATTTGCCTATTGCTTTCTACGACCCTGTAAACCAGATGGGAGAGTGGACCAATAGCTGGAATTTCAGCGAATATCACACGCAATCGACACATAGTGGTAGTGGCGACTGTTTTTCTGGTGGTGGTATGGATGACCGCTTTGACTTCATACTTATGTCGGGAAGCATTATAAATGGAACAAAAGGCATAACATATTGCGATGGCTCGTACTGGGCTGTAGGTCAGGATGGTAATAGATTCAATGGTGCGATAAATTCACCGGCAAATAATACACTGCCAAGCAATGTGATTGATGCCTTGTACAATATGAGCGACCATTTGCCAGTCGTTGCGGAGTTGGCATTCAACAATGTAGGTTATGCTTCGGAATCTACAGATGCTGGTTTTTTCTCCATAGTGCAAAATCCTGTGGATGATGAACTTGTAGTGAGACTAAGAACCGAAAAACCACGCGAGGTTGATGTAAATGTATATTCTTCACTTGGAAGGATTGTGCTTTCGTATTCTGTTCAAGTTGCAGATGATGAAGTTATTGCGCATAATGTCTCGGATTTGCCTAATGGTGTTTACATTGTGAGCATAAAGTCCGAAGGCGTTTCGGTGTCGCACAGGGTGGTAAAGGTTGAATAGTATGGACGGTGAATACTCCGATTTGATGAAACGCCTTAAGCGTTTGGATGGCAAGAAGTTAGATGCTTTGTTTCATCGTTTGCACGATGAAGAATCGGAGAAAGTAGATTGTCTGCAATGTGCCAATTGCTGTCGTACGCTTGGACCTCGCTTCATACAAAATGATATTGCTCGCATGGCTACCCATTTGAAAATGAAGGAATCGGCATTTATTTCACAGTATCTCCGCATTGATGAGGATGGCGACTATGTTTTCAAGGAAATGCCATGCCCTTTCCTTATGCCCGACAATTATTGCATGCTATACAATTCACGCACAAAGGCATGTCGTGAATATCCGCACACCGATTCGAAGAATATCAGGAGCATATTGAAGATTTGCGAATTAAATGCAGAAACTTGTCCGATTGTGCGTAATATATTCGAAAGAATAAAGAAAAACGATTTCGAGCTGCTGAGAAAAATCTAGCAGTCTTATTGTTTTGCAGATGTCCTTCTGCAAATATCTTCGGCAATTCGTTTGTAAACTCCCTTTTCTCCTAGTTTTCCATAAAGTTCGGCGTAGTCGCTTTCGATGGATGGGCGTTTTGTGCCACCTACGATAATTTGGCTAAGTTCATCGGTTGCGTTTTGCACTGTAAGGTCGTCCTGGATAAGCTCGCGGACGCTTGGCTTGTCGAGGATTAGGTTTACCAGCGAAATGTACTTTACTCCCGAAAATCTTGACACCTGCCGAGCTATGAACACAGAAAAAGCATCTGCCTTGTAGCAAACAACCTGCGGGACGCCAAACAAGGCGGCTTCAAGCGTTGCAGTGCCCGATGTTACAATTCCTGCTTCGGCATGGGAGAGAATTTCGTAGGTGCTGTTGAAAAGAAGTTCCATGTTTTCTGGCTTTGCGGTCAGAAATTGGTTGTAGAATTCCCTGTCGATTGCAGGTGCGCCTGTGATTAGGAACTGGTATTGTGGGAATTTTCGTGCTGTTTCGACCATTATCGGAAGCATGCGGCTGATTTCCTGACGGCGGCTGCCTGCCATTGTTGCAATTATGGGCTTGTCGGGAAGATTGTGCATTTGGCGGAATTCGTCAATGCTTTTTGCCTTGTACGATGCTATCACATCGACAAGCGGATGTCCGAAATATTCGACATCGATGTTATATTTTGCATAAAAAGCCTTCTCGAACGGAAGAATAGTGTACATCCGGTCGGTGTTGTCGCGAACCTTGTACACGCGGTTCGACTTCCATGCCCAGACATTAGGAGAAATGAAGTACAGCACCTTGAATCCTTGTTTCTTTGCCCATTTCGCAATGCGGAAGTTGAATCCGGGGTAATCGACAAGCACTAGGGCATCGGGTTTGAAGTCTGTAATCTGCTGTTTTACAAGCTTTATGTTTGCAAAAATTGTCGACAGATTTTTGGCAACCTCGACAAAACCCATGAATGCCAAGTCCTTGATGTGCTTGTGTATTTTTACGCCTTGTGCCGACATTAAATCGCCACCCCAGCCTTCAATGGTGGCATTAGTGTCTGCAATTTTTATCTGCTCCACAAGAAATGACCCGTGCAGGTCGCCAGATGCTTCGCCGGCAATTACGAAATACCTCATTTAATATTTCATGAATGTGAGGACGACAAATATCAGTGTGTAGATTACCAGCGAGAATACCAGACCTTTAACGGCGTACCAGTAATCCAACTTCTTGAAAATGAAGTAGGGGATAAGGTCGGCAAAAACGCAGAGGCTTGGCGGTAGAATCGACTTGATTTCGATAAGCCTGTTAATGAAATCGACAAATCCCCATCCGTACATGAAGTGCTCGATTATGAAATATATGAAGAATGCGATTATCGGTACGATTATACCAATCAACAGTCCGAAGATGGGCTTGTTGAAGCGTTTTATCATGTTAGGTCTTGCTTCCATATTATAAATTCCAATTTTTTAGTTCGTTAATCATCTTGTATTCTGTGAAGTCGGCTCGTACGGGAACGATTGCTGCGTAATTCTCTGCAAGAGCATTTTCGTCGCAGTCGGGATTTTCGGGTTCCATGTTTATTATATGTCCGCGCTGATAGTATGCTATGTTTCCAAATCTATCGGTTGTTTCCTCAAAGTCCTCGTACCAGTAGCTCTTTGTTTGCGTACATATTTTGAATCCCTTGAATTTGTCAGGCGTTGTGACAGGGTAGTTTACATTGAGGCTTACCTGATCAGGAAGACCATGTTCGAGAACCTTTTCGATGAGAGCAGGCGCGGTTTTTTCTATTGTTTCAAAATCAGCATCTGCATCGTGTGTTATAATAGAAAGTCCTATTGATGGGATTCCGTAGAATGATGCTTCGATAGCGGCGCCCATAGTTCCCGAGTAAACAACACTTATTGCAGAGTTTGAACCATGGTTTATTCCCGATAGCATGAGGTCGGGCTTGCGTGGGAGAATTTTTGTGAGAGCTCCTTTTACGCAATCAACAGGAGTCCCGTATAGTACATATTTTTCAAGATTTTTGCTGCTGTGTCTTATTTCATATCTGATTGGTGTAGTGAGTGATACGGAATGCGATTTTCCCGACTGTGCGTTTACAGGTGCAACAACCACGAGTTTTCCGTATGGCTGTGCTATGCGTATAAGTGTATCAATGCCTTTCGAGGCAATCCCGTCGTCGTTTGATATTAGTATAAGGCGGTCTTTCATAAGATGTTACTGCGTTTGTGCTTTATTTTTATCAAAGTGCAAGTTTACGAAAAATATTGTTTGGGATTATATTTTTTATTCAGGTGAATCAATAGTCTTCTCGTCTGTGTTTTTCGTCCTCGTCGAAATAAATATTTGTGTACGAGTGGTATCGGCTCCACGCGATTTCTCCATTTTCTACGGCTTCCTTCACGGCGCAGCCCGGTTCGTTGGTGTGGGTGCAGTTGTAGAATCGGCAGTTTTCGGCGGTCTTGAAGATCTCGGGGAAATAATGCGAGATGCAGTTGCGCTCTAGTTCCACCAGTCCGAATGCGCGAACTCCAGGAGTATCAATAATGTAACCGCCAAAGTCGAGGGGTAGCATTTGAGCAAACGAAGTGGTATGCTTGCCCGAGTCGTGCGATTCCGAAATGCTTGCTGTCTTGAGATTCAGTCCCGACACCGCATTCACAATCGAGGTTTTTCCCACTCCGCTTTGTCCCGAAATTAGGCTTACCTTGTCCTTCAGAATTTCGCGCACGGCATCTATGTTGTGGTTTTTCGTCACCGAAACATCAAGCACCTTGTATCCAATCTCGGCGTATGTTGCCATAAGTTCGGCAACTTGGTCGAATTCCTCAGGTTTGTAGATGTCTATCTTGTTGAAGATGATTATGGTAGGTATGCTGTACGATTCTGCCGAAACAAGAAAGCGGTCGAGGAAGACGGTTGTGGTTTCGGGATGGTGCATTGTGAATACGAATACCGCCTGGTCGATGTTGGCGGCGATGATGTGCGACTGCTTCGAGAGGTTGGTCGATTTGCGGATTATGCAGTTGCGTCGTTCGTGTATGCTGGCGATTGTCGCGGGCTCTATAGAAATGTCAAACTCGACAATATCGCCGACTGCTACGGGATTTGTCGAGTTGTAACCTTTTTGCCTCAGCTTTCCTTTGATTACGCAGTCGTACTTTTGGTTGTCGCTGGCAACTATGCAGTTGCTGCCGTTCGACTGTATAACCGTTCCAGTTTTAAGCATCGGCACTATTTGTTGCTCAAGCGTTTGGCAAGTTCCTGTGCGACGTACGAAGCAACATCGTCGGCGTAGGAGTTTGCTCCGAACCCTGCATCATAACCGAGTTCCTGTGCAAGTTCGTGGCTGATACGCGGACCGCCGCAAACGAGAATGACCTTGTCGCGAAGACCTTCGGCTTCAAGCATTTCGACAAGCTCGGTCATATTCTTGATGTGTACGTCCTTCTGGGTTACGGTCTGCGAAACGAGCAGTGCGTCGGCGTGCATCTCGATGGCCTTGGCGATGAATTCTTCGTTCGGCACCTGGCTTCCCATGTTCAGAGCCTCAAACATATCGTAACGCTCAATACCATAGTGACCTGCATAGCCTTTCATGTTCATTATGGCGTCGATACCTACGGTGTGAGCATCGGTTCCTGTGCTTGCGCCAACGACAACTATCTTGCGACCAATGTGTTCGCGGATGAAGTCATCAGTTTCCTTCATGCTCATTACGGTAGATTCTACCTTCGGAACGTGGATGTTGGTATAGTCAACGGTGTGGGTGCTGCTGCCGTAGCAGTTGAAGAATGTGAATCCTTCGGTAAGTTCCTTTGCATAAACGACCAGCGGATTCTCGAAGCCCATCTTCTTGAGGAGCTGTTTTGCTGCTTCTTCGGCTTCGGCGCCGGCAGGTACCGGCAAGGTAAAACTTAACTGGGTCTTACCGTCGTTCATTGTATCGCCGTACGGCTTTATTTTCGTCAAGTCCAAGGTTTTGTCGAAATCCTTGGCTTCCATTGAGTATAGTCCTTCGCTCATTGCAAATAAAATTTTGAGAGTGCAAAAATACAATTTATTTACGATTTACGAAATACGATTTACGATTTTATTTTTAGGCTTCGCCGTTTGAGACGCAATGAATTGCGTCTGTACGTGGGAGCAAAATCAATTTCTCAATTTTCCGTTCCTGCGTAGAGTCGTGCCATGGCGCGACCTATCGAAGGGAAGGGGTTTTATGTTTGGATTTGTTACAAAATTTTTTGATTTTATGTTTGGATTTGTGCAGTATATTTTCAAAATATGAATCGTATATTGTTGTATGCTAGTGGTTTGTGCTTTATGATTTTCAAATGGCTAAAGATACTCAATAATTTGTGGTTTCAATATCACAATTGATGCAATTGTCCCGTTTTTTTACAATATGAATTTGCGATATATATATTGTGTCGAAATTTTGTGTACTTTTGCGAAGAAGAAAAAATGATAGTTATACACAATTTAGTGTGTAATGGTATAACAATAGTATTTGCCTTAGAATGGAATTGAAAGAAAACCAAATAGTTGAGTTTAAGCAAAACTGGAAGGATGAATATCTGCAATATATAAGTGGTTTTGCCAACGCTCAGGGAGGAACATTGTATATCGGTGTTGATGACAACGGCAATATCTGCGGAGTAAAAAATGCAGCAGCACTATTGGAAAAATTACCTAATCAAATCAATAGCACAACTGGAGTTCTTGCAGAAGTCAATTTGTTGACAGAAAATGCTAAAGAGTACATCACAATAGTTGTTAAACCGTCCAAGCAACCAGTTTCCTATCGTGGAAAGTTTTATTATCGTAGTGGTTCCACTTTGCAGGAAATGAACGGATATGCATTGCAGGTCTTTCTAATCAACAAAATGGGATTGTCTTTTGACGCTTTTCCAAATTCGCGGGCAACGATAGAAGACATCGACAGGGATGCGATTGACTTTTTCTTGCGTAGTGCCGTTGCTGCAGGTCGTATTTCGAGCGAAGTTATGCACGATACAACAGAGAAAATCTTGCATAATCTTAACCTTGTAGCTGATGATGGAAATTTGACCAATGCCGCTGTTCTGCTTTTTACAAAAGACCCACAACGCTTTTTTATAAGTGCGCGCTTCCGTATTGGACGATTTGGCACAAGTCCGTCCGATTTGATATTTCAGGACGAAGTTAACGGCAATATCCTGCAAATGGCCGACCGTGTGATATGGCTTCTACGCAGCAAGTACTTGAAAACACCTATCCGCTACGAGGGCTTGCACCGAATTGAAGATTTGGAAATCCCAGAACCTGCTATGCGAGAACTGATTTACAATGCGATTGTACATCGTGACTATAAGGGGACTGACATTCAGATGAAAGTATATGACGACCATATCTGGTTGTGGAACGAAGGTGAACTGCCAGCAGGCTATAGTACAGAAGCATTGTTGAAAGAACATCTGTCAATTCCCCGTAACAAGTTGATTGCAAATGTGTTCTATAAGGCTGGGTTTATTGAAAACTGGGGTCGTGGATTCGACAAGGTAATAAAAGGTTTTAGGGTGGCAGGTATTGAATTACCAGTCGTGGAGAATGAATTTGGTGGTACTTCTGTCCATATTCAGCGAAAAGTGGAAGCAAAACCAGATGTTGTGAATGATGTAAATATTACGGAGAGACAAAGACAAATAATTTCTTATATTACAGCTAATCCAAAAATAAGTTTAGTTGAATTATCAGAAAAAATATCTATATCAAGAAGAACAATAGCGGCAGAAGTTACAATATTGAAAGAAAAGGGAATAATACGAAGATTAGGAAGTGATAAAAATGGATGTTGGGAAGTTTTGGTTAGTAAGTAGTGTTGCGCAATAAACTGCGCAATAAACTGCGCAATAAATTGCACTGTAAATTGCACTGTAAATTGCACTGTAAATTGCACTGTAAATTGCACTAACGATTAATTAAGGTTTTTATATGCAATTACTCCCTTTTTTGCAATATGAATTTGCGATATATATTTTGTGTCGATAATTTGTGTACTTTTGCGAAGAATAAAAACGAAAATATTAAACTTAATGAAACATAGTTGATTGAAGTAACATATTATTAATCATAGCGTTTGCTAATTATTCGGTAACAATCTGAAACCTGAGAAATTTTAGAATAGTCTTTACACGAATAAGTCAAGTAAATGCCTGCGCTTGCGTGGGCTTGGCTTATCTGTAAAGACGGGCGATTCTCAGGGCCTAAGATTGTGGATAATGTTCAGGTCCACTTTTTATTTGCCCAATAGAAACGTTCGTTAGACCGAAATCAGATTACCATGCGCACCTAAAAAACGCATAAAATGAAACTATCAGAAATCCTTAAAGGTTCGGAATATAACCTTACGCAATTTTCCGAAGAAATAAGAAATGAATTAGAAGAACGCATTTCAGTCAAAGAAGTAGGGGAAAAAATTACTTATTCTGTTATCTGTCTCGTTAGAAACAAAGAGATAAAACTTACACCTGAAGAATGTGTAAGGCAAATGTTTCTGCTCAAACTCAATAAGGAATACCAATACTCTTTTAATCGTATGGAGTTAGAGCGTGAAATTTCTTTCGGACGAGAAAAGAAGCGTGCTGATATTGTGATTTTCGACAAGAATAGCCAAAACTCCGAATATATCATTGTTGAACTTAAAAAACCGAAACTCAAAGATGGAAAGGAGCAATTAAAAAGTTATTGTAATGCTACTGGCGCACCAATTGGAGTTTGGACAAATGGCGAGAGCATATCATACTATCACCGCAAAGATCCGAATTTCTTTGAGGATATACCAACCATTCCAAAGTCAGGCGAAAAACTATCAGATGTCCTGAGTGAACGCTGGACAATTGAAGACTTGGTTGCAAAAGACAAGTTGGTTAATGAACGCAAATCACTGAAGGACTTGATTCTGGAAATGGAAGACGAAGTCCTCGCCAACGCTGGTGTTGATGTTTTTGAAGAGGTTTTCAAACTTATTTTCACAAAGCTGTATGATGAAATGGAAAGTGGTCGCAAGAATGACCGTCATCTTGAGTTCCGTAACTATGGCGATACAGAAACTGAGTTAAAGGAAAAACTTCAAAATCTTTTCAACGAAGCCAAAGAGAAATGGTCGGGTGTTTTTACTGAAGACGCAAAAATCATGCTTACACCTTCGCATTTGTCAGTGTGTGTAAGTTCCTTGCAGGATGTGAAATTATTTAATTCTAACCTTGATGTTGTTGATGAAGCATTTGAATATCTGATAAACAAAAGCAGTAAGGGTGAAAAGGGGCAATATTTTACACCGCGTTATGTAATTGACATGTGTGTGCGTATGCTTAATCCATCGGAAAAAGAAACAATGATTGACACGGCTTCTGGCAGTTGTGGATTTCCTGTACACACCATTTTCTATGTTTGGCAGAAGATTTTGGAAAGCAAGGGTATGAAGAAAAGTCATCTGTTTACATTGGAACAAAAACCACAAGAGTGTGTCGATTATGTACAGAATAAGGTTTTTGCAATTGATTTTGACGAAAAGGCTGTCCGTGTAGCAAGAACTTTGAATTTGATTGCTGGTGACGGACAGACAAATGTTTTGCACCTTAACACTTTGGATTACGAACGTTGGGACGAGAACCTGAAAGATGAAAATTGGCAGGAAACATATTTCAACGGGTGGAACAAGTTGAAAAAGATGCGCTTGGACAAATCGTCTAATCGCGACTTCAAATTTGACATCTTAATGGCAAATCCACCGTTTGCTGGCGATATTAAGGAAAGCCGTATCCTGTCCAAATACGAATTGAGCAAAAACTCGGCAGGAAAAATGGCAAGCAAAGTAGGCCGCGATATTCTTTTCATTGAGCGTAATCTTGATTTCCTAAAACCTGGTGGACGTATGGCTATTGTATTGCCACAAGGACGATTCAACAACAGCAGCGATAAATATATCCGTGATTATATTGCCGAACGTTGCCGTATTTTGGCAGTTGTTGGTTTGCACGGAAATGTTTTCAAACCACATACAGGAACAAAGACAAGTGTACTTTTCGTTCAGAAATGGGATGATGAACTTTGTCCGAAGAAAGATGATTATCCGATCTTCTTTGCCACTATGCAGGAACCGAGCAAAGACAACAGCGGAGAAAAGATTTTTGTGAAAAAAGGTGATTTTCCGCATGTGGAGACGCAAAATTTTGCGTCTTTACAAAACAGTGTTGTTTGTGATCCTCCTGCACATTATGATGTGTCTACAAAGGAGACTAACGAATATCTTTTGGATTCGCACGGGCATCTTATCGTAAAGCACGACCTTTTCAATCATGATGGATTAACCAAAGACGGCATTGCCGAGGCTTTTGCTGAATTTGCCAAAAAGGAAGGGCTAAGTTTTTTTTGAGTAGCCCTTTCAACGAAATGAAATACAAAGAGCTGTTGAAAGGGCTGGAAGTGAGTGAGGTGATGTTGAGTGAATTGGAACGAACATGCAGAATTGATTCTGAATTTTATCAAAAAGAAAATCTTTCTATTCAAGAGTTATTAAAGAACAATAATGCCATCAAACTTACTGATATGGTTGGTGTTTCAGATGGTAATCATATGTCAATAAGTGATAATTTTTGTGAAACAGGAATTCCATATTATCGCGGTCAAGACATTCATGATTTTTTTATTGAAAATGCAACACCAATTTGCATTCCTGAATCTGTATTCCGAATACCAACAATGTATAGGTCTCATTTAAAAAAAGGAGATGTACTACTTTCTATAGTTGGGACTATTGGAGAAGTGTCTTTGGTAAATTTTGATAATAACGCGACATGTAGTTGTAAATTAGCTATTTTAAGACCTAAAGCGCAATATAAATCTGAAATAATAGCTATCTTCTTACAATCAAAATATGGTCAAAACCAGATTAAGAAATTTATTCGCGGTGCTGTTCAAATGGGTTTTATCTTAGAGGATGCAAATCAGATATTTATTCCGCAATTTTCAAACATTTTTCAGTCACAAATTGAACAAATAGTCAAATCTGCTCATTCTAAATTACAGCAATCCAGATCTTTATATTCCGAAGCAGAAGACATACTTTTGTCTGAACTTGGTTTAAAAGGTTGGCGACCCAATAATGCCCCCGTCAACATCAAGCAATTAAAAGATTCGTTCCTCGCAAGTGGAAGATTGGATGCTGAGTATTATCAGCAGAAATATGATGAATTATTAAAAAAATTGTCGAAATATGAATGTGACACACTCATACATATAGCAAACACAAAAAAATCTGTTGAACCTGGTAGTGAGGCATATCAAGACTGTGGCATCCCATTTGTCAGAGTTTCTGATATATCCAAATTTGGTATCTCAGAACCCCAAATATTCTTATCGCCAAACGATTTCGATTTAAACGACTTGCAACCAAAGAAAGATACTATTTTGCTCTCGAAAGATGGCAGCGTCGGTATTGCGTACAAGGTAGAGGAAGATTTGGATTGCATCACATCGGGCGCATTGCTTCATCTGTCCGTTTTCAACAAAGACTACACACCAGATTATCTAACGCTTGTATTGAACTCTATTGTTGTACAAATGCAGGCAGAGCGCGATTCCAACGGTGCCATCATTCAACACTGGAAACCCTCAGAAATAGAACAAGTTATAATTCCAAAATTACCAAAACCAATTCAAGAAACCATTTCTGCAAAAATCCAAGAGAGTTTTGCATTGCAAGCAGAAAGTAAGCGATTACTTGAGGAAGCAAAAATGATGGTTGAAAGGGAGATTGAAGCATAATGCAATTCCCTAATGCGTAAGGCAAAGTATTTCGTTATACATCGCCTTACGCGTTTTTTTTGCCTCAAATTGCCAAGTAAAATTGCCTCAAATTGCCAAACGAATTTGCCTCAAATTGCCAAGCAAAATTGCCTCAAATTGCCAAATATTATTTTTAATTTGTTTGTTTATAATATTTTGTGTAATTTTGTGGAGTTGAAAAAATATCGGTATGAAAGAGTATAAAAATAGGATAGCAGATGCTTTGCTTCGCGACAAACTGGAGGCGGTCGGAGCGGTGCTTATCGAAGGGCCAAAGGCTTGCGGAAAGACGACCACTGCCGAGCAATTGGCAGAAAGTGTGTTGTATATGGATGCGCCTTCGGATATGGAGCAGAACCTGCAAATGGCTCAGACCAACATCGGACAGTTGCTGAAAGGGGCTAATCCGCGTCTTATTGACGAGTGGCAGCTTGCTCCGCAGTTGTGGGATGCTATTCGCTTCGAGGTTGACCATCGCGGCGAGGACGGACTTTTTATGCTTACGGGCTCCGCTGTTCCTGCCGATGTAAGCAAAATCAACCATTCGGGGGCTGGTCGCTTCGGTTGGCTCACAATGCGTCCGATGAGCCTATGGGAGTCGGGCGAATCGACAGGCGATGTCAGTCTGTCGCAATTGTTTTCTGACGATTCTGCGGTGGAAGGCAGCAATAATATCTCGCTTGAGCAGATGGCTTTTCTTGTAAGCAGGGGCGGATGGCCTAAGTCGTTGCAGAAGAAGTCGGAGAAGGCGGCACTTGCACAAGTTTCGGAGTATTACCAAGCTATTATAAGGTCGGATATTTCGCGTGTCGATTCCGTTAACCGCAATTTTGAGCGAGCCCACAGGTTGATGCGTTCGTATGCCCGTCATCAGGGAACGCAAGCCAGCATTTCGGTCATCAAGGCCGATTTGGCGGCAAACGAGGCTACCGAAATGAGCGATGTTACAATCGAGTCGTATCTGGGTGCCTTGCGTAAGATATTTGTAATCGAGGATGTGTTGGCTTGGAATCCAAACCTGCGTAGCAAGACTGCTATCAGAACCGCCGACACCCGCTATTTTGTCGATCCGTCGGTGGCTGTAGCTGCCTTGGGCATAGGTCCCGCCGATTTAATGGCCGACCTGAACACTTTCGGACTGTTGTTCGAGACCTTGTGTGTCCGCGACTTGCATGTATATGCCGATGCTTTGGGCGGAAATGTGTATCACTATCGCGACGGTAATGGGCTTGAATGCGATGCTGTCGTGCATCTTCCAAACGGGAAGTATGGTCTGATTGAGATAAAGCTAGGTGGTGCCAACTTGATAGAAGAAGGTGCGGCAACATTAAATCTGCTTGCATCCAAAATCGATACGACACGAATGAAAAATCCATCGTTCCGTATGATATTGACTGCTGTTGGCGACCGTGCTTATAAGCGTACCGATGGGGTTGTCGTAGTGCCTCTGGGTAGTCTCAAGGATTAAGCAATATGTGGATTTTTTCCTCAAATTGCCAAGCAAAATAGCCACAAATTGCCAAGTGAAATTGCCTCAAATTGCCAAATTGAAATAGTTAAATGGCTGATTATTAATTATGTGATGTGTTTTGAGAAACTTGCATTTTTTTGCTTAAAAATATGTGCGTCTTAATCGGCGCAAATCATTGCGCCGCTACTATTTGATTTTTTTGGATTCTTGTACAATCGTGCCATGGCGCGATTCAACAAGAAACGGGCGCAGCCAATTCAAACGGCGAAGCCATTGAAACTTAGAAACTTTCAAACGGCATTAGCCATTGAAACTGGCGTCAGCCTATACAAACTTCACCGCTGTGCCGTAGGCAACTATTTCGGCTGCACCTTCCATAACTGCCGAGGTGCAATAACGCATACCGATAACTGCGTCAGCGCCAAGCGATTCTGCTTCTTTTGTCATGCGTTCGGTTGCAATGTTGCGTGCTTCGATAAGCATATCGGTGTAGCCTTGTATTTCACCGCCGACTATTGTTTTCAATCCAGCCAAGATGTCACGCCCGATGTGTTTCGACTGTACTACTGTTCCTTTAACAATTCCCAAAACTTCAAAGTTTTTTCCCGGAATTGTGTCAATGCTTGCTAAAATCATACCTTATTTATTTTATGTTTATACTATTTCCGTTTGTCAAATACCCATTTCAAATTGTTGTCGCTGAAGGCGTTGATGCAGGTGGCAAGGTGGTCGCTTCCTTTTTCGACGATTAGGTTTACTATGCCTCCGTATTTCTGAATTTCCTTGATTGTCGGTTTTACCGACGAAACTTTTGTCTTGTCGTCCTTTGTGCCGACTACTACGCAAAGTGGAGTCTGCGCAATGTGCTTCGGATACACCTTGTATGGATACGAAGCTGCCGTCATTGCGGCTGCAAAGGTGCCAGGATAGTCGGAAACCATGCGCCATACGCCCGCACCGCCACTTGAGTATCCGAAAATATAAACCCTTTTGCTGTCGATGTCGGGATTGTCGGCAATTAGCTTGTCTATCAGTTGCTTGACTGCCGAACTTGCCTTTGAGTCGCTGTCGTTCCAGAAATGGTTCTTGTCGCATTGCGGGGCAACGATAACCGATTTTATCTTGTTGTTTTCCAAATAGTTGACAATATTCTTTAGTGCCGTACCTCGCATCTGCGACTTGTTGTCGTCGCCACGATGCGAACTGCTGTGCAGGAAAATCACTAATGCTGACATTTCGTTTTCGTTTTGGCAAAGTGAGGCTTCGCGATATGGAAGTGTTAGGTTTTCGTTTGAAAATGAACGAAATGCAAACTTGCGGTAGTATTCGGCATTGCCAGTGGTGTCGTAATTCTGTTGCGAAAAAAGCGACAAAAATGTGGTAAAAATTGCGGCAATAGTGGTTAAAATTTTTCTCATTGCAATTCAATTAATTCCGTTTTGCAACCAGCGAAATCCACTTGTGGCTTTTTGTCGAAAATGCCGTACATTGTGGAGCCAGAACCGGACATTTGTGCGAAAATTGCACCGCTTTCGTAAAGTTTGTGCTTTATTTCGGCAAGAAGTGGATTTTCTGCAAAAACTGTAGGTTCAAAGTCGTTTTTTATGCGGTTTTTCCATTGTGCCAAAGGAAGTTTTATCGATTCCTCGAGAGTGAATTCCGGTTCGGCGGGATGGCAGTTTGCGTATGCCTTTGCTGTGTTTACCGAAATTGGTGGCAAAACAAGGACAAGAGTTTTTCCAGACAGGTTCACTTCTGCTTCGTGGAGTATATTTCCCGTTCCTTCGGCAAGCATAGGGCGATTGTGGATGAAAAATGCACAGTCGGCACCAAGTCGCGAGGCGTATGCAACCATTTGTTCTACAGATAGTTTCAATGAAAACATATCGTTGAGCATCTTTATAGTAAATGCTGCATCCGCCGAACCTGCACCAAGTCCGCTTCCGAAAGGTATGTGCTTGTACAGCACGAACTTGACGGGTGGCAAGTCGAAATCGTCCTTTAGCATCTTGTATGCCTTGTAGCAAAGGTTTTTCTCGATTTCGCAGTCGATTTTTATGCCACGGTTGTCGAAGATGAATTTGTCGCTCGGCATAATTTCCATCGCATCGGTAATGTTGATGGGGTAGAACAGGGTGCTGATGTCGTGGTATCCGTCGGCGCGTCTGCGTACGATGTCAAGCCCGATGTTTATTTTTGCATTTGGAAAGCCGATTGTCTTGTCTATCATATTGTTACCCGTCCTTGTGTTATTGATAGTTCCTTTATTTCCTGAGTAATCTCGTTTATTCTTTTCAGAATTTCAATGTTTTTGTTGTCGATTTCTGTGGCTTCTGACCTTAGTTTTTCAATCTCATCTTCAGAATTTCCATTTGCTTCAAGTGATGCAAGTTCAGACTTAAGTTTTTTGCCCGTTTCCATCTGCTCTTTCAATTCTACCGAAAGCTGTCTTTTTTCGTCCTTCCTGATTTCTAAGAGGTATTTTCTGTAAACATCGGTGATTATTTCACCAAGTTTGTTTTCCTCCTTGTAATACACGGAACCATGCTTTTCCCACATTTTGCTTAATTCGTATGAGGATGCGCATGCATCTGCAGCTACGCTACTAATTGCAGGATCGGGACTATTGATGAACTCTTTTTCCGATATTTCGCGTCCGTTAATCACGGCATCAGATATTTCCTTGAAAATTTGCTGGTTCACTTTGTTGCGAAGTTCCGTGATGTTTCCCTGTAGCATTAGTGCAACCATGAGTTCTGCGGCTTTCAGTCTTTGTGGATTTTCGCGGTTGTGGTCGAGAGGATTGTTTATTTCCTTGTTGCCGTACAGAAGCAAAATTCTGATTATTTCATGCTCTTTCGACAAAAAACCGATTTCCTTGTTGCCCGTTGCTGTAGGAACTTGTTTTGGCTCAGGTAGTTTTGGCTCTGGCTTTGAAGGAAAAGACTGACCAGCAGGACCTTTGCCGTCCATTATTTTTTTTCTACGAAGCTTCATTAGTTCGGAGTAGAGCGTATTCTCGTCAATTTCAAGAATTTTGCTACATTCCTGCAGGTAAACGGTCTGCTTTATTTGATCTTCAATAACAGAAATGGTCCTTACAATGTCGGTTATCATTGCAGCGCGTTTAAGTGGGTCTTTGTCTGCTTCCGTTTTCGACAATCGTGTCTTGAATCTTATGAAGTCCTCCTCGTGGGTATTGAGGTATTCTATTGTCTTTTCGCTACCGTATTTCTTTGCAAAGGAGTCGGGGTCTTCGCCATCGGGAAGAAGCAGGACCCTTACATTAAGTCCTTGGGCAAGAAGCATGTCGATTCCTCGTATAGATGCGTGTATTCCAGCGCTATCGCCATCGTAAAGTACGGTTATATCATCGGTTAGACGATGGATAATTCTAATCTGGTCTTCGGTTAGGGATGTTCCCGATGAGGCGACAACATTGTGGACTCCTGCCATATACAGCGAAATTACATCGGCATAGCCTTCTACGAGGTAGCATTTCTTTTGCCTTACAATTTCGGTACGAGCCTGGTATAAACCATATAGGGTTTTGCTTTTGTTGTAAATTTCCGATTCTGGCGAGTTGACATATTTTGCTGTCTTTTCGGCTGTCTTCAGTATTCGACCACCAAAGCCTATCACTTGTCCCGAAATGCTGTAAACAGGGAACATAACCCTTCCGAAGAAGCGGTCGTATCGCCTTTTGGTTTCCTCGTTGACAATAGTAAGTCCGGTGCGAGTCATGAAGTCGAGCTTGTAGCCGTTTTTCAAGGCGTGTTCGGTAAAAGCATCGCGTTTTTCGAGGCTGTAGCCAAGTCCGAATGTCTTTATTGCCTCGTCAGTGAATCCTCGTTCGCGGAAGTAGGAAAGTCCTATTGCTATGCCTTCGGGATCGTTCAGCAGGTTGTTCTGGAAGTATTTTGCTGCATATTCGTTAAGCATGCGCATGCTTTCGCGGTCATCGTTCTGCTGTTGCTCTTCGGGCGACAATTCCTTCTCTACGACTTCAATGCCGTATTTTCTTGCAATGTACTTCAGTGCTTCGGGGTAGGTCATTTGCTCGTGCTCCATGACAAATCCTACGGCATTTCCCGATTTTCCGCAACCGAAGCACTTGTATATGCCTTTGGCCGGACTTACTATGAACGATGGTGTTTTTTCGTTGTGGAACGGACAGCATCCAATATAGTTGACACCGCGTTTCTTGAGGCTAACAAAATCCTGTACAACCTCCACGATGTCGGCGGCATCCATTATTCTGTCTATGGTAGTGCGGTCTATCATTCCAAACTCAAATTTCGAGATGGCAAAATTAAATTAAAAAATCGTATAGTTTGAAATTAGTTATTCACAATTGGGGTTTGGCAGGTTGTAGAAAGGTTTATGTTTGGAATCTGTTACGTATCAATAAAATAGTGAACCGAAAATTGTTTCTTTTTACTCATTGCCAAAGGCAATACCATGATTGCCGCCTTGGCTGGTGAGCGTTAAGAAAATTGGTGGAACGAAGCGTAAAAAGTCATACTGTTTGCAGGCGAAACGCAGTGGAGACAAGTTTATGACTTTTAGCGTAGTGTAAGCGATTTTTAGCGAAGCAGACTCAGCGGACACACTTTTTTTGTTTACTTTTTTTGGTGACAAAAAAAGTAAAAGCCTCCGCGGCTTGAGCGGAATGAGATTATTGGTAGATTTATTTTATAAATGTAGATTATTGTTTTATCACAATAATTCTAATATCCTTCCTACTTTTTCCTCCATGCTCAGATTTCCGTCAATCCAATGAATATCAATGCCATCGCGCTCCATTTTGCGGAACCATGTCATCTGACGTTTTGCAAAACGATGGATGGAGGTGTTTAGTTGCTCAAACATCTCGTCGTAGCTGATTTTGCCTTGCAGATACCAAGCCAAGTATTTGTATTCCAGTCCGTAATATTCTAGGTTTTCGTACGAAATGCCTTTCTTGACGAGTCGTTCAACTTCTTCGACCATGCCATTTTCGAGGCGTTGTTTCAGTCTGGCAGTTATGCGCTGACGACGTTGCTCGCGGTCGAAAATAATGCCTATGTTTAGTGAGTTGAGGTTTCGGTTGCTAGTCGTGCAAAGAGGATTGCGTTTGGTGTATTCGGCAATCTCGATTGCTCTGATTGCACGCTTGGCTGTGTCGTAGTCGCTGTTGTTGTTCAATGGTTTGTATGTGCGAAGAATGATTTCGAGTTCATCAAGCGATTTGTACTCCAATGATTTGCGTAGATTGCTGTCTTCGGGGACATTTGGAAGGTTATAGTTTTTCAGTACCGATTCGATGTAAAGTCCTGTGCCACCGCAAAGTACTGGAATCATTCCGCGTGAGCGTATGTCGTCGTAGGCTTTGAAAAAGTCGCTCTGGTACTCAAAGACATTGTATTTTTCGCCTGCATCAAGTATGTCAATGAGGTGGTAGGGGATGGGGTGCCCATCAATTGTGTATTCGTCGAGATCCTTGCCGGTTCCGATGTCCATTCCGCGATAGACCTGACGGCTGTCGGCGCTGATGATTTCCGTTCCGAGTGCTTTGGCAAGGTGTACGGCAACGCCAGTTTTCCCGCCTGCCGTTGCGCCAATTATGCTAATGAGGTTGTATTTAGTTTTCACGCGCTGAATTTTTGCGCAAGATAAAGCTTTTTTGTGAGGGTAGAAAATTGTCGCTGAATTTTAAAAATTGAGTTGGAGATTCAAACCTATTTTTAAGGATTTGTACATTGAAAAAATGACAATTTTTGCTCTAAAAATTTCAAAAATGCTATTGAGTTTATAATTAATATGTTATAAGCGTTTGTTACAAGTTTTACTAGGTTTTATAGGCTTGGATTTACAAGTTTTACTGCCTTTTTTCGGTGCAAATTTACAAGTTTTGCTAATGCCTTTTGTTTGGCAGAGAGTCATTGCGTTTTAGATTGTCGGCGAGTGCAAATACGGCATATTGAGGAATGGTAAGTATGTCGCGTTCCGCATTGTAACCAAAGTTGCCAGCAGAAATCTTTATTGCCGTGCTTTGAGGATTGAAATTTCTGAAACTTTCGAGTGAATTCAACTTGCTGTCGCCTTTCTTGACATCAATCGGCAGTACCGAGCCTTGATTTTCGACAATGAACTCGAATTCGTTGGAGTTTTTTCCTGTCCAGAAGTACAACGGAATGTTCTTTGCTGTAAATTCATCGGCTACATAATTCTCGTAAAAGATTCCCGAAAGTGTGTTGCGCCTGTCCTTGACAAAGAAATCAGCTTGTGAAGTCTTGCTCTGGTAGGTGAACATTCCTTCGTCGCAAAGGTATATGCGGAAAAGCCCTTCAGTGTCTTCTACCAATGGAAGGGTTACTTTTCCTGTCATTCTTCGGCTGCGGTAGATGATGTTTGCAAGTTCAAGCCATTGGAAAGCATTGAAATAGTCGCGGTTCGACTTCCCAGTTTCAATCTGCGTAATCTTGAAATTCTTGTTTTCCTTGTTTAGCTGCTTGAAAATGTTGCCGTATATGTTGCGGGTTTTCAAAATTGTTTCGTTTGAAACGTTATATGTGTACATATCAGCAAGATAGTTCGAATATACACTGCCGATTACCTTGTTGGCTTCCACATACGATTTTTCTCCGATGAAAGTGTCAAGTGCTTCAGGAAGTCCGCCTATGCTAAGAAATTCGTGTAGCAAATCCATTGCAAGTTCGTGCTCGTATGGTTGCAGCGGGGTGATGGTTTCGTATGCCGACCTTATTCTTTCTAGCAGTATTTTGTTCGTGTTCATCAGGTACTCTTCGAAAGTCATCGGATACACAAAGAGCGAATCGACCTTGCCCACAGGGAAAAGGAAGTCGTTGCTGTCGGATTTGCTTTGCTGACGAATAGAAAGTCGTACCAGTGAGCCAGTGGCGATTATTGGCAGTTCGGGGTAGTCCTGACAGAAATATTTCAGCGATGACAACACCTGATGACATTGCTGAACTTCGTCGAATATCAATGGCAGGTCGGGACTTATCCGTTTTGAAAACCTTGTCTCGATATATTTTAGGTATTCTTCTGGATTCGATGTTGTTGAAAAGAAATCTGCCGACTGGTTGTCCTTTTTCAGGTCGATATATACAAAGTCGCGGAAATGTTTTTTTGCAAATAGTTCCTTGGCGAGATATGTCTTGCCAATCTGTCTTGCGCCCCAAATGACAAGCGGTTTCCTGCGCTTGCTTTCGTACCACGTTTCCAAATCTTTTATTGCCAGCCTTTCCATGTGTCAAAAGTTTCAGATACAAGTTTTACTACCTTTTTTCGTTGCAAATTTACAAGTTTTACTAGGTTTTTCAAAGAAAAATTTACAAGTTTTGCTAAAATATAAATTATTGGTAATAAATATTATACGTTAAAATTTTAACAAAAATTCCTTGATTTTAACATTTTGTTAAGTCGTATTATGGAAGAAAAATTAAAAACTACTTTTTTGTTGCAAAAACAGAGGTAAAATATTAGTATGTTTTTCCATTCTTTGTTCAACAGCTCCGCGTTAAAATCTTTGGATGCAACTTGTTGGTATGTCTGAACTCAGTCCGTAATTTTGCAGACGATGAAAATGAGACTTATATTTTTGCTTTTGTGCATTTGTTTTGCTTCGCTGGCGTCGGCGCAGAGTGATTCGGTGCGCACGGTTGTTGCCAAGCAAGGTGACGGAATCTACAAGATTCTCCGTGAAAACGGCTACGAGGCAAAAGATTACTACCATGATTTTCTTGAGATAAATAAGGATAAGATTCAGCAGGAGGACCAGTTGATTCTTGGTGAGACATATATCCTTCCCTCAAAGCACAATGTGGCCGAACCTGAGCATGTGGTTGTTATTGATACCGTGCCGCAACTATGCATAAAGCCAGATACAGCGGCATTTTCCGATTCCGTTCCGCCTATTAGTGTCATTGATACGGCTGCGCAGCCTATGCCGCAGGTGAAAATGGAACTTCGCATTGCCGATACTATAAAGGGAACAGCTCTCAAAGGTGCAATTTTCTATCTTATTGCTGGTCACGGTGGTCCCGACCCAGGAGCAACTTCATACGTCGATGGTGTTATGATTTCGGAGGACGAGTATGCCTACGACATTACCTTGAGGCTTGCGCGGTGCATAGAGGAACAGTCTGGAAAGGTTTACATGATAATTGATGACCCAGATGATGGCATTCGCGATGGCAGAATACTAAAGATTGATTATGACGAATATTGTTATCCGGGTGTAGAAATAAGTCGCGACCATACAACTCGTCTTGTGGAGCGTGCCGAGGCTGTGAATAGGTTGTATTATGCCAACAAGTCTGCAAAGTATCAGCGAGTTGTGGAGATTCATATTGATTCGCGCAGTAGTGCTACACGTGTGGATGCTTTTTTCTACTATTGTCATGGCAGTATCAAGGGCAAGGCACTTGCCGAAAGGATGTACAATGTGTTTCGTCAGAAATATGCAAAGTTCCAACCCAATCGTGGATATTTCGGTTCGGTTGACGAGCGCAATTTGTTAGTTATCAAAAAGGTGATTCCACCTGCTGCGTTCATGGAAGCTGGTAACATTAACAACGACCGTGACCGTAAGCGTTTGCTCGATCATAATAACCGTCAGGCGTTGGCGAAGTGGCTTTGCGAGGCGTTAATACAAGACTATAAACTAACAAATGACAATTTGCAATAAATATTTAGTTGCATTGAAAAGTGGATGATTAATATTTTCATTCACTTCGATTTCATAAAAGGAAACGATTGCAAGCGAAAAAGAATCTTTGCCTAATTAACATCTATTCTATTCGCAAAAAAATTACTTACTTTGCAAAATTTTTGGCGCAGGAAATGGCAGACAAGGAATTTATTACACTTAAAGGTGTAAAAGTAAACAACTTAAAGGACATAAGCCTCGAAATACCTCGTAACAAGCTCGTTGTAATAACTGGCTTGTCTGGTTCGGGAAAATCATCATTAGCATTCGACACTCTATTTGCCGAAGGACAACGCAGATATGTGGAAAGCCTGTCTTCGTATGCTCGCCAGTTTTTAGGCAAGATGCACAAACCAGAGGTTGATTTTATCGACGGAATTCCTCCTACAATTGCCATTCGCCAAAAGGTAAACACTCGAAATCCACGCTCTACTGTAGGCACTTCAACCGAAATTTACGACTACCTGAAACTTTTGTTCGCCAGAATTGGAAAAACCTATTCGCCAATTTCGGGGCAGGAGGTAAAGAGCCATAGCACAAACGATGTAATCAACATGATAACATCGATGCCCGAAGGAACAATAGTCCTAATTTGCTTTCCATACACCTTCAATACAAAACAGAAAAAAGCCGAACAACTTTCGCTGATTGCCAAGCAAGGCTATACAAGATTCGTATGCAATGGCGAAATTAAACGTACCGATGAAATAACGGATGTGATGGATTTGGGAGAAACAATACACATTGTCCTTGACCGACTTGCTGTGAAAACAGAAGAGTCGTTTGTCGGAAGAATTGCAGATTCGGTGCAAACTGCATTTTTCGAAGGGAAGGGCGAGTGCTTTGTCTACGAATATGGCGAAAATCTTACTCAGCATTCATTCTCCAATCGCTTTGAAGCCGATGGCATAACATTCGAGCATCCATCAGTCAACCTGTTTAGTTTCAATAATCCCATAGGGGCTTGCCCTACCTGTGAAGGATTTGGAAAAGTTCTCGGCATCGATGAAGACCTGGTGATTCCAAACAAGGGCATGAGCATATACGATGGAGCCGTTTTCTGCTGGCGTGGAGATGTCATGAAGCAATGGAACCACGACTTCATGATAAGCAGCGCAAAAATCAAATTTCCAATACATCGTCCGTATTATCAGCTGACGGAAGAGGAGAAAGACATATTATGGAATGGCGACAAGGCTCATGGAATATATGGAATCCGAGATTTCTTCGATTATCTTGAAACTCAGAAATATAAGATACAGAATCGTGTGCTTATATCAAGGTACAGAGGCAAAACAACTTGTCCTGATTGTCATGGCAAACGATTGAAAAAAGAAGCCTTGTATGTCAAAATTAATGGTAAAAGCATTGGCGATCTTATCGATATGCCAATAAATGAGCTTGTAACTTTTTTCAACAATCTGGAATTAAATGAGTTTGAAGAGCAGGCATCTTCTCGTTTGCGTGAAGAAATACGCGTAAGGTTGGAATCAATGATGGAAGTCGGACTTGGCTACCTTACGCTGAACCGCACGGCATCCACACTTTCGGGAGGAGAATCGCAACGCATGAGTTTGGCTACAGTCTTCGGATCTGGTCTTGTCGGTTCGCTGTATGTGCTCGATGAACCAAGCATCGGTCTGCATGAGCGCGACACGCAGAATCTCATAACCATCCTGAAGAAACTTAGGGACAAGAAAAATACAGTGGTCGTAGTAGAACACGACGAAGCGATAATCCGTGCTGCCGATCATATAATCGACATCGGTCCGCTTGCTGGTGAATTTGGCGGCGAAGTGGTATTCGAAGGCAATATAAAGATGCTTGAGAAGGCTGATACTCTTACCGCGAAATATCTTCGTGGGGAACTGCAGAACCCCAAGAACGAAAGACCTCTCAAGTGGCGTAATTCCATTAAGATAGAAGGAGCGCGCCTCAACAACTTGAAAAACATTACAGTAACTTTCCCTCTCAACGTAGCAACCGTAATTACCGGCGTTAGTGGTTCGGGAAAGACAAGCCTAGTAAAAGGCATCCTATATCCTGCTATTCGCAGGGAACTTGGTGTTTCGGCAGACAAGACAGGTGACTTCGACCAGATATCTGGCGACATTAAAATGATTAAAAACATAGAATATGTCGATCAGAACCCTATTGCAAAATCAAGCCGTTCAAATCCTGCGATTTACATCAAGGCATTTGATGAAATTCGCAAACTTTTCGCAGAACAAAAGACCGCAAAACTCAACGGCTTGAAAGCTTCACACTTTTCGTTCAATTCCGAAGGTGGGCGCTGCGAAGTTTGTCAGGGAGAAGGAGAAATAACAGTTGAAATGCAGTTCATGTCGGATATACACCTTGTATGCGAGGCTTGCAACGGCAAGCGTTTCAAGGACGAAATCCTTGAAATAAAATATCGTGACAAAAACATTTACGACATTCTGGAAATGAGCATAAAGGAGGCTGTTGACTTTTTTGCACAAGGCGATGGCAAACTGGAAAAGAACATTGTTTCCCTACTTCAGAACTACATCAATGTTGGACTTGGTTACCTTAAAATGGGGCAACCATCGAGTACGCTCAGCGGTGGCGAAAGCCAACGAATAAAACTGGCGACTTTCCTCAGCATGGAGAATTCAGAACCGACAATCTTCATTTTTGATGAACCGACCACAGGTCTGCACTTCCACGACATCAACAAACTGCTGAAAGCCATGGAAATCATGCGTCAGAAAGGTCATACGCTAATTATAATTGAACACAATCCGGAAGTAATCAAATTTGCCGACTGGATAATAGACTTAGGTCCCGATGGCGGAAAAGATGGCGGAAATCTTGTATTCGAAGGCACACCAGCCGACTTGCTAAAATGCAAGGAATCAGTAACTGGAAAAATATTGTATAATTTTATAAAATAATAAAATCATGGAAGAAAGAATAATAGAAGTACTGAAAAAGTACACATTTGATGACAAGGTTTGGGATAATTTTACTCCAGAAATGAATCTAAAAGACGACCTGAAGATAAATTCAGCTCGTATAGTTGACATTGTGCTAGATATGGAAGAACAATTCGATATCGAAATCAGCGATGCTGAAATCGAGAGGATGAAAACGGTTCAAGATATATACGAAATACTGAAAAGTAAGAAATAACAACAGAGAATCACAACAAATGGTGGTTGGGATGCAAAATTTCACTACAAATGGGTATTCTTTACATTTAACCTAAACACTAATTTTGCATCATTAATTCATACGCAATCTCCATATCATTAAAAAATATAGGGGCTGCCTTGCTGGACAGCCCCTATTTATTCATCATATTTTAAACTAAAATCTTCTTACCATGACATAGTTCAATGGCTGTCCTTTTGATACAGTTCCTTGTTCCAATGTCCAATTGGAACCTTCTACAAATGCTACTGCATTACTAGCATTCTGTTCGTCAGAAGTCCATAAACCACCCTGAGAATAAGATAATTCATTGTCGCTATTGTTCGTATAATCAATCAAGGCTTGCATTTCTACACTTGTAGGCAGATACCAGTCGTTCTTGCCACCTTGTGTTGATTGGTAACACTTGAGTGCTGCGT
The DNA here is from genome assembly GCA_902791865.1 of uncultured Bacteroidia bacterium. GTDB lineage: Bacteria > Bacteroidota > Bacteroidia > Bacteroidales > ML635J-15 > Bact-19. The sequence continues at coordinate 289,311 of CADAXK010000004.1, read as the reverse complement.
AGTCTTCCGTGAATCCAATAGAATTGTGGTAACTTACAATTGCTTCGGTATTTGTTCTACCAGAAACAGTTATTGAACTTGGAGCATCTGTATTCAAAGCTATGCCCGCAGTTGATCCCCAAATTACAGAGTCACCTTCTTCCTGATCGGGACCATTTCCACCTGGTATTAAATATTCAAGGGCAAAACCATTTGTATCGTCAGCATAGAAAATTATACCACCACCTGGGCCTCTGTCTCCTTCTGCCATGGTAGTCGCCGTGTAATCACTTGTTGTTATGAATTCATCGACAACCCTTATGTATGCCCAATATGTGTACGATGTTCCCTTTCTCAATCCGTTAAGAACAAATTCCTCTGTTCCGCTCGATGAAGAAACCTTTCTTACCGTATCGTAGGAAGCATGGTCGGCAGTGTCTGTCACAAAGACAATTCCACATTCACAATCGCTTCTACCATTAGCATCCACATAGCATGATACTGTAAGTGAATGAGTGGTACGACTGCTCAAGTTATCCTGTTGCAACGTTACACTTGGTACATTTGCTGGTTCGATTGACACGGCAGATGACATATCTCCGTATGCAGTGTATCCAGTAGTTGTAATTGCGTATGGCACATAGTACATAATCTTGTTTACTATAGGCAGGTTAACCCTAGAAGAGAATCGACCAGACATAATTGAACCTCTAGCAGTTTCTGTAAGATCGCTCAAACTTGTAGGAGCAGATGTACCTGCATCAATAAATACATACTTGAATCCTATTTCAGAGAAATCGTATCCAGCATCGTTGATAATATTGCCTTGCAAATCAACATACGCCGAAGTCAGCACTGAGGAAACTTCGTCTGACTGTATCCTTATGTTTGCTGGATCCTGGGGAACTGCAAACATCTTTACTGTTCCATAATACGGCTGGTCGCGGAAAATTGCGTATGCGCGGAATACATAAGTGCCACCTTCTGAAAGTCCTTCTACTGTTGAACTGAATACGATGACATCATCGCGAGGAGTGACTTCAGATGCTGGATATGTAAATGAATTGTTACGATAATAGTCGAGATTAGATGAATTTGCAACGTAATTATCGTAAGTATCGAAAATAAATCCCATGTTTGTTACACTGTCGGCAGAATTTCCATCAAGCAGAACTACGCGACCTGCTACATCAACGCTTTCGATTGTTATATTATCAGCATCATTGGTAACAACACTTATGTCGTGAGCAACATTGTTATTTGTAGAAAATTCAATAACTCTACTGTAGCAGTAATTCAAAGAAGAGTCACCCTCCGAAAATGTGAAAGCCCTCATGCAGTATCTTGTATTTGGCTCAAGTCCTCTAAGAACAACAGAAAACTTTGATACTGATGATACATCACCTTCGTCTTGGCTTTCTGAATAATAAAATTCGGTTATCCAGTTGCTGCTATTATTTTCATTTTCAAATGTAAAAGCATCTGGAGATTCGTATGAGTCATAAATAGACTTAGGCACGCACATAATACCAGCCTCGCGTATAGGCATCTGGCTTATGTTCTCAAGTATTTCACCGTATGCGACAATATAATTGCCAAATATTTCATCGTCTTTGGGTGCATATACGGCAATTCGTGTCTGTCCTGCACGAAGAACAATCTCAATAGTTGACATGTCCATGTCTTCGGAGTATATAATAGTAGCCGATTCTCCAACTACATGGTATCCATCAATATCGGCTTCGATTATAAGTTTAAATTCCTCTCCTTTACGAACATACAATCTATCGCCTTCTGACAAATCATTTGAATATACTCCGGTATTACTTGGATCGGTAAACAAGCAGTTGTAAACGACCTCTTCGTCGCTATATGCTACTGTTACGGTTGCGTAGAACGATTCTACAGCGCCTTTATTCATGGTTTTGTAGCCTTTCTTCAGTTCTATACGCAAAAACCCGACTTTCCCCATATCCAAAGGATCCTTATGACATCCAACTATGAATGTCATTGCTAAAAATGCCACAAATACAAGAAATAGGTATCTTTTCATATCTTAGAATATTTTCTTTGACAACTTGATGTAAAAATTAAACTTCTGACTATCCTTGATGTTTTGGTTTTCTGTTTTAACATAAACAGGTTGAGCGAATACGCACATAAGGTCGATGCCCCAGTATGAGAATGCTATTGCGGCTCTGACATCAATGGAAGTATATGCCTGATTAGACTTTGATGTTGGGAACTCATATACATCATCGTTCCATGAATATGTATGCTTGTGATAAATAGTTCCTGCCGAACTATTCATTACAGCGAAACCTGCATGCAACGACATCCAGCTCATTACTGGATAGTCAAACGAAGTGTTGCACGACAAGAAATTTCCATTGGATGTTACATAGTTAACCATTTCGTTGCCGGAACGCAATACATTTTCATTGTCGTAGTATGGAACCGACAATGTCAGGTCGCGTTTGCACTTTCCGCTTAAACGGTACGATAAATTGTTATACACTCTGAAATATGCATGCCTATACTGGAAAGTGTTTGAGAATATGAAGTCGAAACTTCCTGTACCCATAGGAACAATGTAACCCTTTACTGTTCTGTTTTGATTTCCTGTAGGGAAGGATGATGTTACGGAAATAGCCTCGAAGAACATTTGCGATTGATACTTGTAGGAAATTTCTGCACTTATATCACCTAAACCGCCGTATGCGGCTACATATCCATGCGAATATTTCGCTTTTTTCTGAATATAAAACGGAATGGCAACAGTAAGTGAAAAACCTTTGTAACCTATCGACAAAGGAATATTCAAATATTTGCTCATTGAACTAAAACCTGCTTCTGCAGCAATTCCATATTGGAAATCCTTATCGGGAATCGTGAAGTTGTTCTCCGTTTCTGCTGAACCGGGAATGTTAATGCCGTTTCCGTTAACCAACGGGTCGTCAAAACTGGTCGGGTTATCCTGTAATGTCTCAACGCTTTCGGGATACAATACTAAACCTCCAATTGTTTGAGCATTTGATACTAAAGAAGTTATGCAGCAGAAAGCTATACATACTGCCAAAAACTTGTAATAAGTTCTGATATTAATTCTCATACTTTACCTAATTTTACTAAATTGCAAATATATACAAAAAAATATATACGGCAAGGTTTAAAATAAAAAAAAAGAATTTTAATGGAATAACTCTATGTTTTGCATTATTGCAACATTGATGCAACTTCATTTAATGTATATGTATTTCTATGTCAAATTGACAAAAAGCTAATGAAGGGGTAGGGCATTTTCATTACATTTGGGCATCAATCCGTCTGATCAATGCTACAGCTTGGGCGCTTATTCCTTCTTCACGGCCTTCGAAGCCAAGACCTTCGGTTGTTGTCGCCTTTACCGACACTTGTGACTCGTCTATTTCGAGTACAGAGGCGAGCGTTTTCTGCATTTCGGGAATAAAAGGTTTAATCTTTGGTTTCTGCAAGGAAATTACAGAATCAATGTTGCCTATTACATAGCCTTTTTCTTTTACAAGGCGATATGTTTCTTTCAAGAGTTTTTTGCTATCGATGCCCTTGTATTTCGGATCGTTGTCGGGAAAATGACAACCAATGTCGCGCAAGTTGGCGGCACCAAGTAGAGCATCGCAGATTGCATGTATAAGCACATCGCCGTCAGAATGCGCCACACAGCCCCTATTATAAGGAATTTGGATTCCTCCCAAGAAGAAATCCAAATCGTCCTTTAATTTATGAACATCGTAACCGATTCCTATTCTATACATTATGATTTCCTTGCTTCTTTTTCTGCCTTCCTTGCGTCGCGCTGTTCCTTTGCCAATCCGCCAAAGTCGAATGTCAAAGTGAACCTAAGAGTATTCTGCAATGGACTTGTCCTGCCGTTTGTCGGAATCAAGTATGCGAAATCAAGTCCGAATACATTGAGTCTCAATCCTGCACCTATTGTAAAATACTTGCGATTGCCCTTGTATGCGTGTTCGTGGAAATATCCCATTCTGACAGCAAATTGTTTCGAGTAGCAATATTCTAAACCTACCGAGAATGTTATTTCTGCAAGTTCCTCGCGGAAACGAGATGTCTTTCCGTTGTGAACAAATGGGGTAGCATCGCCTGGTGCATCCCACCACGAAGTAAACAATGCTGCAGGAACTGATATGTTGGGGTCTTTTCCGTATTTAATAATTTGGTCGCCTGCTATTACGGTGTCACCGTTAGGCATTACTTCTCCTGCTTTGTAGTAAGTAGGTGAAGAAGGAACGAGTAACTTGTTGAAGTCTGCAGTAACCAACAAGTCGTTATGTTCGTCGAAACTTAACATATAACCGATTCCTGTACGGAAATTAGTTGGGATAAAGTCTCGCTTTTCGTTAGATGTGTACGAAATTTTTGAACCTATGTTGGAAATGTTCAAACCCCACATGATAGATGATTTCATGTTTCCTGTCATAATGTCATCGTTCTTGTAGTAGAACGATACATCTGCTGCAACTGACTTTCCGGCCTTTGAAGAAACGCCGTTTGCAATGTCTTGACCGCCAGTGAGATTGCTATAAATGAAACGCATAGCAACCGAACCCGAGAAGTTCTTTGCAAGTAAACGGGCATACGAAATGTCAAGAGAAAACTCGCGTGGGCGGAAATTCATTATGGTGAAATTGTTAATGTCCTTGAATGTCATACTTCCAAGATCGAAGAATAACAACGAAGCACCGATTGCGTTTTGCGGATTGAATTTATAGTAACCAGAAACGTATGCCAAATTCATGTCTCTTACCAGTGCACGCAACCATGGCGTATATGACAAGGATACGCCAAAATCGTTCTCAATGAAAATATACTTCGAAGGATTCCAATGCTGAGAATTGGCATCAGGAGTTGTTGCAACACCGGCATCACCAAGAGCACCGCCTCTTGTGTCGGGGGCAATTGTCAGGAACGAAACTGCCGTAGATATTGTATTCGGAGCATTACGTCCATCAATTGTTGTACCATCACTATTTGTCTGGGAAAATCCACTTATACTTGCAAATAAAAGTATTGCTAATAGAAACGAAATTCTTTTTGTCATGCTATAATATTTTGTTCGCAAAAATACATAAAATTAAAAACTCTCATAAAACGCAGCACAACATTTTTTATTGTGCATAATTGTGAGAATTAGAAAATATAATACGAATACATAGTAATTTTAAGACAAAAGCATTATGCCATTCCACGAAATGCGTTCTTTAGTTTGGTGAAGAAAGACTCGTTTCGCTTGCTTTGAGGATTGAATGATTCCGATTCTCGCATCTGTTCAAGCATTTTTTTGTCTTCCTTGGTAACGTCATTAGGTATAAAAACGTTTATTTTAACCAATAAATCGCCATGTCCGTAACCATTTATGTCTGGCAAACCTTTGCCTTTCAAGCGCAAAATCTTTCCCGATTGCGTGCCTGGTTCCACCTTAATTTTAACCTTGCTACCTATTGTTGGAATTTCGGCGCTACAACCAAGTATTGCATCAGGTATACCTATATATAAATTATAGATAAGGTCTATTCCGTCACGCTTGAGATCAGGATGCTCAATTTCCTGGATTGCTATAAGCAAATCTCCGTTTATGCCACCATGACGAGCGGCATTGCCTTTGCCTTCCATGGATAGTTGCATGCCTTCGTATACGCCTGCCGGAATCTTCAGTTCGATGGTTTCCTCGCCCGAAACAATTCCTTCACCGTAGCATGAAGTACATTTTTCCTTGATAACCTTACCCGAACCTCCACAGGTAGAGCAAGTGGAACTTGTCTGCATCTGTCCGAGCATGGTATGCATAACTCGCGTCTGTACACCACGACCATTGCATGTCGGGCATGTTGTGCTTGAATTACCATCTTTCTCGCCAGTACCGTGACAAGCAGAGCAGGGGACATATTTCTTTACCTTTATCTTTTTGGTAGTGCCGTTTGCTATTTCCTCGAGCGTAAGTTTTACCGTCACACGCAGGTTGGTGCCTCGATTTACAACTCGTCTGCCTCCACCACTACGGCCACCATCACCGCCAAAGAAACTACTGAAACCTCCACCGCCGAAGTTAAATCCACGACCGAATACGCTATTGAGGACATCGTTGAGGTCGAAATCGGCGAAACCGCCGCCAAAACCGCCACCAGCGCCACCATTCATACCCGCGAAACCGAACTGGTCGTAACGCGACTTTTTGTCAGGGTCGCTTAGAACCGAATATGCTTCGGCTGCCTCCTTGAATTTCTCCTCGGCATCCTTGTCTCCGGGATTGCGGTCGGGGTGATACTTCAATGCAAGCTTACGGTAAGCCTTCTTAATATCATCTTGAGTCGCATTCTTAGCGACACCTAACACTTCATAATAATCTCTCTTTTCCATATTAAACCTCCTACTGACCTACGACAACTTTCGAATATCTGACCACCTTGTCGTTAATCTTGTAGCCTTTCTGAATAACATCGATAACCTTGCCTTTCTTGGCTTCGTCATCAACTGGGAACTGCGTTACTGCCTCATGGAAGTCGGTGTTGAAATCTTCTCCCAAAGCCTGAATTTCGGTCAAGTCTTGTGATTTTAAGTAATCCATGAACTTTTGGTATATAAGCTTAACACCTTCCTTGGTTGCTTCCACATCGGCAGTTTCAAGATGTTCCATAGCGCGGTCAATGTCATCAATTACTGGCAGGAAATCATGCAGCATCGAAGCCTTCACATTCTCGCGAATTTCCAATTTTTCCTTGGCAGTACGCTTCTTAAAGTTGCTATACTCTGCCACCTGACGCATATATTTGTCCTGAAGTTCTTCGAGCTTGCGGTTCGATTCTGCCAATTCTTCCTTAAGTTTTCTGTCAGAAAATCCGAAACGTGATTTTTTCTTCTTGCTCGTTTCTGGTTCTGCTTCTTCCTTTTTTTCTGGTTCTGTTGCCTGAGCTTCGTTTTCTTCGGTAATTTCTACTTCTTTATTCTCAACGTTTTCGGTTGATTCGTTAACTTTTTTTTCTTCCTGTATGTTATCGTTTTCCATATCTATTTAAATAAAAAGACACCCCAACCTTTCAAAAATTCTGCCAACACATAAAACATGACAAAATTGCAGTCATAAAAGGTATTGTCGAATAATTGTCTGTAAAGTTCTAATTTGATGGTAAAGAAAAAATGATGAGATTATTGCTTATTACTTCAAATAAATCTTTTGTCCAATCTGCAGTATGCTTGTTTCGCTAAGATGATTTATCTGGCATAGTTTTGCAACTGTGGTGTGGTACATCCTTGCGACATGACTTAATGTGTCACCCTTCTTAATTACATAGTATTCTGCGTTTGGGTCGTCGGGGACATACGAGTATGCTTGAGGATTGGGGTCGACAACTTTGAAATGGTTGCTGCTCTTGTCGAGGTTTTTGTATGCCAGTTCCATTGTGGCGTTGTCGATAGGCACATTTCTGTTCACCTGTCTTGCAGAATCGGCAAGCGAGTGCGAGAATAACCATTCGTAAGTGTCGGGCAGGTAGAACATACGAGCCAGACGGCTATGGTTTACACCGCTGAGGCGGTCGAATATCAGGCGGCTGGTGTCGCCACATTCTATCATTTTGTCCACTACAGACTGCGACTGGCTTACGCCAACGGCTTTGTCGGCGGTCCCGTGCATTATCCACAGAGGGACTTCGTTGAGCCCGCAGTAATTTTTTAGTGTTCCGCCACCACAGAGAGCCATTGCTGCAGCTACCTTTTCGGGATATGTGCCGACAAAGTCGATAGTTCCGTAGCCGCCAAGACTCATGCCAAGTACGTACAGACGATTGGTGTCGGTGTGGTATTTCTCGGTTGTCCAGTCTATTATCTTCATTATTTTTTCGGGCTTCCATGCGTCTCCTGGATTTTGTGGAGCAACTACAACTGCGTTTATCTTGCGGCCCATAAGAAGTGCATCTAGCGGTCCGTAGCGGCGTACCATCGACAGGTTGCGTCCGCAGAGGCTTCGTCCGTGGAGGAAAAGCACTGTGGGGGTGGTGCTTGAAACCGAGTCGTAGCATTCGGGGATGTATACCCAGAAATTGTAGCTTCCTTGTACGGAATCGCGGTTGGCTATGAGCTTTTGCGAATTGGCGTAAAATGGAATTAATAGTAATATTGCAATGATTATCTTTTTCATCTGATTGTGAGTTTATAAATGTCGGTACCTCTCGAACCAATCACAATGTGGTTGTCTATGACAATTGGTGATGACTCGAAATTGATTCCTATTAATTTCGTTATTAGTATTTCTCCTGTTTTACCATCGAAGATGTAAATGTGTCCTACGCAGTCGCATGTGAGGACAAGCATTTCGCCCTTGTCGTTCATTATGGCCACTGGCGACGACCATGCGTAGTGCTTAAGTTTCTTTGAGTAAACGATTTCGCCGGTTGCTTTGCTTATTGCATAGAAGTTTCCTGCTGCTGGCGGATCGTTGGTGCAGATGTTGGTGAAAATCAAGTCACTGCAATTGCCGATTCCTGGAAGCATTGTTGAATACATTCCTCCATCGAAATGCTTTCCTCCGAGTATCATCTTTTTGCATTCTATTTGTTGTTCCCAGATGCGTTCGCCAGTTAGTGCGTTAAGCTTTACAAGAAATGATATTCCTTCGCCACCCTGCCTGTCCATTTCGCAACCCGAATACAGATATGGAATGCCGTCTTCGAGTTCGAGGACTGGTGTTGCATCAGTGTCGTCGTGGTTGTCGTAATGCCAAACCGGTTCCAAGTTGTTGAGGTTGATGCACAATATGTTGCCGTGGTTGTCGGTGGTGTAGCCATAGTTCTTGTATACGGCCATCGACGATTCCATTCCGCCAGCGCTGTCATCTTTTTTGCTGTAGCGAAGAGTCGAATGAAGCTTGATGTTTCCTTTTTCGCGGGTATACTTGTATACAGTGCCGTTTTCTCCAATGCGGAAAAGGAAGTCGCCGACAATAAGCGGAGAAGCATCGTAGGCACTCCAGTTTCGCCATGCGTTTGGATCTTCGGGGAAAATGTCGGAAACTTTGTGCTCGAAAAGGTCAACAACCAGAGCACCAATCGGTCGTCTTTTCGGGATGCCTTGTCCGATGTAATAATTGCCGTTGAGTGCTGGGTCAATCATGCCTGTGCCCTTTATTGGGTTTTGTACATCAATAGGTTTGCGCGATGCTTTTCCTGTTTCGTAGTTGATGAAATACAACATTCCGCACAACGAGCTGACAATTATTTCCTTGCTGCCGAAGTTGCTGGTAAGCGAGTCGGATTTTTGTCTGAACTCTTGCGTCATGCTGTCGTTCCATTCGACGTACAGAGGCTGTCCTGTCCATCCTGTTCCACCGCCCCATTGTCCGAAGCTGGTTTTTACAGTGTCGAAGTCAGTGACAAATGTCCAGTCGATGTCGATGTCGGTTGGTATGCTATCGATGTGACCGCAGAAGGATGCGTTGCGGAACGGATTTCCTCTGAATGTGAAAATACCAGGAGCATCAGCGTAGGCATCATCGGTGTATAGAAGTTCGCCAGAAGTTACGCTGTCAAATATCGTGATGCTGTATTTCAAGTTTTCGACCGATGGGTAGGCTGTGTCTGGCAGAAACATTGGCTCTTCGGGCACAACAACTATGCTGTCAACTTCGGTAATGACATTGTCAGATGTATCGCTAGCCTGAGTTTCTGCATTACACGAAGTTGTAATGTATGCTACAGCACAAATTATTGTACATGATATTGCCAGATATATCAGATGTTTCATTAAAAAATCCAAACTCTTAAAACGGCTGCAAAAATATATAAAATTGTTTAGATGGCAAGTGTATAAGTTGAGGGATGAAATGCGTTCTGCGCTAGGCATTTTTATTTTATAAAAAAATACAAAAAAACTAGTGAGATATAAAAAGTTTTTTATTATTTTTGTAGGGTAACTTTTTTGATTTATGGGATATATTAGTTTTGACAAGAACCAGCTGGTGAATCTTGAGTATTCGCTCAAGCGTGAACTTATTCGTACCAGCCGAAGCGGAGCGTATGCAAGTTCTACCATAATAAACTGTAACACAAGGAAATATCATGGTCTGTTCATCTGCCCGATGGAGGATTTGGATGGCGACAACCATGTGCTTATCTCATCGCTCGACCTTTCGGTTGTGCAGCACGATGAGGTGTTCCACCTTGGCGTCCACAAGTACCCCGATGGCGTGTATTTCCCCAAGGGACACAAGTATCTGCGCGATTTCCAGATAGAAACAATTCCGTATTTCATATATCGTGTTGGCGGCGTGCTGCTGAAGATGGAAAGAATCCTTAGCGACGACGACCGCATTATGCTGAAATACACTTTGCTTGAGGCTCATTCCGAAACAAAACTGCGTTTTCAGCCTTTCCTTGCTTTCCGCAATGTGCATAAGTTGAGCAAGGCCAATTTCTTCGTCAACACAAAGTATATTCCTGTAGAAAACGGCATTAAGTTGAGAATGTACGATTCGTACAAGTACCTGTATATGCAGTTGTCAAAGAAATGCGAGTATGTTCACGTGCCCGACTGGTACTACAATATGGAGTACATCGAGGAGCAGGAGCGAGGCTACGACTACCGCGAGGACTTGTATGTGCCAGGCTATTTCGAGGTGCCGATTAAGAAAGGTGAATCGGTGATTTTCACGGCTGCACTTAGCGAAATGGCGCCTTCAAGCATATCGCGTAAGTTCAACACCGAACTGGCAAAGCGTTCGCCGCGCAACAACTACGAGGAATGTCTGCGCAGTGCCGCTCAGCAGTTTATCTGTAAGCGCAACGGCAAGACCGAAATCGTGGCCGGCTATCCGTGGTTCGGTCGTTGGGGACGCGATACGTTCATCTCGCTGCCAGGCTTGACGCTTCATGCTGGCAATGCAAAGGCTTGCCGCGAAGTGCTTGACACAATGTCGTCGGAAATGAAGAACGGTCTGTTCCCGAATATCGGTGCTGGCGATGATGCCGCGCTCAATTCGGTTGATGCACCGCTGTGGTACTTCTGGGCTTTGCAGGAATATTCCAATGTGCTTCCCGACAGGCGGCAGATTTGGCAGGTTTACGGCAAGAAGATGAAGGCTGTGCTTGATGCTTATCGCAATGGCACAAGTTTCAACATAAAGATGCACGACAACGGTCTTGTATGGCAGGGAACTCAGGGCAAGGCTCTCACTTGGATGGATGCCGTAGTGAACGGACGTCCAGTAACTCCGCGAATGGGTTTTGCTGTTGAGATAAATGCTTTGTGGTACAATGCAATAATGTTCTCGCTCGAACTGGCGGCCGCTTGCGGCGATGCCGAATTTGTTGAAAAGTGGAAGGACATTCCCGAAAGGACAAAGGCATCTTTCCTTGCTATGTTCTGGGATTCGCACCGTGGATATCTCGCCGATGTTGTTACTTACGATTACAGTGATTTTTCGGTACGTCCTAACCAGATATTCGCTTGTTCGTTGCCATACACGATGGTTACAGTTGATATGGCGGCATCTATTCTCGAAAAGGTTCAGTCCAGATTGTTGACACCAAAGGGATTACGTACTTTGTCGCCAGATTCACCTGACTACAAGGGTGTTTATTTCGGAAATCAGGAACAGCGCGATTCCGCTTATCATCAGGGAACCGTTTGGCCGTGGTTGCTCGGTCATTTCTGCGAAGGTTTGCTGAAGGTTTACGGAAAGCAGGCATTGCCACAGGTGAAAAAGATTGCGTGGGGCTTCGAGGAGGATATGACAATTGCAGGTATCGGCAGCATTTCCGAAATTTACGATGGTGACCCGCCATACAATCCGCGTGGTGCAATAGCTCAGGCATGGAGCGTTGCCGAAGTGTTGAGAATCTTCGCGTTGATTAAGAAGTATGACAAGTAAAAAATTATTGATATGGAATATATAAATTATAATATTAGAAAATTTTTCTATCCGTTTGCAGTAATATGTATGTTGTTGTTGTTAATGTGTGGATGTAAGAAGAAGGAAACATTCACCGTTACATTTGATGCAAATGGTGGAACTGGGACAATGGAAGCACAGACTTTTACCGAGGGCGAGGCACAGGCACTCAAGCACAATGCGTTCTTCTCTTACGACGGTTACACCTTCCGTGGATGGAATACTGCGCAGGATGGTAGTGGTGCTTCTTATATTGATGGTCAGACTTTAACTGCAACTGCTGATTTGACTTTGTATGCGCAATGGGCTTTGTGTAATCTTATTAATGGACATGCGTGGGTTGACTTAGGTTTGCGAAGTGGCACATTGTGGGCAACTTGCAATGTCGGAGCAAATAAGTCAGACGAATACGGTGATTATTTTGCGTGGGGCGAAACCATACCAAAGGACACCTATAGTTGGAGTACTTATAAGTATTGTAATGGTTCATACAATACACTCACCAAGTATTGCAACAATTGTGAATTTGGCAACGATGGATTCACCGATGCCTTGACCACACTTGAAACCAGTGACGATGCTGCAACTGCAAATTGGGGCGCATGCTGGAGAATGCCAACAATAGAAGAAATGAATGAATTATACAATGGTTGCACCCATGAGTGGACAACACAAAACGGAGTAAGCGGAGAAAAGTTCACTGGACCTAATGGCAACTCTATCTTCCTGCCCGCTGCCGGTAGCCGCTGCGAAGGTAATCTATGCTTCGAAGGTTCCAGTGGCCAATACTGTTCGAGTTCATTCTACACGGGCTATCCGAGCAACGCGTGGAACCTCAACTCTGGTTTGGGTAAGTACCACGACAGCCGCTGTATGGGGTTATCTGTTCGTCCTGTATTAATTGAAAATAATTAGAATTAAGAATATAATTGATTAAGTAAAAAATATACGCCAATGAAAGTTTTGATGTTCGGCTGGGAGTTTCCCCCACATATTACCGGTGGACTTGGAACGGCCTGTTACGGCTTGACCAAGGGTCTTTCGCATTTCGGTACCGAGATAATTTTCGTGGTGCCTAAGGCTTACGGCGACGAGGATCAGAACTATGTGTCGATACGCAATGCCAGCGATGCTGTAATTACCGAAAAGGATGTCAAGGAAACCAAGGTGTGGAAGAATTTCCGCTATATCGAGGTTGGTTCGCGCCTTGTGCCTTACATGGACCCCGAGGATTTTGCAAGGATGTACGAATCGAACATTCCTGGGGTTAAGATTTCCGAGAGTTTCCTCAATACCAAATACACCTTTTCCGGTTCTTACGGACCTAATCTGTACGATGAGGTTTCGCGTTACGCGCTGATTGCCGGTCACATAGCGGCACACAACGATTTTGATGTCATTCACGCGCACGACTGGCTGACATATTTTGCCGGCGTTGCAGCAAAGAAGGTTTCGGGAAAGCCTTTGGTGGTGCATATCCACGCTACCGAATTCGACCGCAGCGGCGAGCATGTGAACCAGCATGTTTACGACATTGAGCGTGCAGGCATGGAGGCTGCCGACAGGGTTATTGCCGTCAGCAACCTGACAAGGAATATCGTCATCAACCGCTACGGCATTAGTCCCGACAAGGTTGTGACCGTCCATAATTCGGTGGAGCCGATGTCGCTACCCGAATTTACCTTGCACAAGGGCTTCCGCGAGAAGGTTGTAACTTTCCTTGGTCGTGTTACTTTCCAGAAAGGTCCCGACTATTTCATCGAGGCGGCAAAGAAGGTCATTGACCGCGACCCCAATGTGCGCTTTGTGATGGCTGGCAGTGGCGATATGCTCAACAAGATGGTGCGCCGTGTGGCTCAGCTCGGAATTGCGACAAAGTTCCATTTCGCAGGTTTCCTCAAGGGCAACGAGGTTTACGAAATGTTTGGTATGAGCGATGTGTATGTGATGCCGTCGGTAAGTGAGCCGTTCGGAATTTCGCCGCTTGAGGCTATGATGTCCGATGTGCCTGTTATAATTTCAAAGCAATCGGGTGTGGCAGAGGTGCTTAAGCATGCCATCAAGGTCGATTTCTGGGATGTTGACGAGCTGGCTGATTCCATTTACGGAATGTTGCACTACGATGCGTTGTCGCAGATGTTCAAGAAATATGGTAAGCAGGAAGTTGAAAATCTCAGATGGGAAAATTCGGCTTATTATGTTAACGAGGTTTATAAAAGTGTTTGTGGATATTAAAAAATAAGATATGCGTTCAATTTGTTTCTATTTTCAAGTACATCAGCCATTTAGGTTGAAAAAATATAGGTTCTTCGACATTGGCAACGATCATAGCTACTACAATGACTACGAGAACCGCACTATCATGCGCAAGGTGGCCGAAAAGTGCTATTTGCCTGCCAACCAGTTGTTTCTGGACTTGGTAAACGAGTACGGCGACAACTTCAAGATTGCATATTCGCTTTCGGGTACGGTAATCGACCAGTTCGAGTTGTATGCTCCCGATGTGCTCGAAAGTTTCCAGAAACTTTTCGCAACGGGCAGGGTAGAGCTTCTTGACGAAACCTATTCGCACTCGTTGTCGGCACTTCGCCCCGAGGATGTTTTCGAGTATCAGGTGAACCGTCATAGAAAGAAAGTGAAGGAACTCTTTGGCCTGCAGCCTAAGATTTTCCGCAACACCGAGCTCATATATTCCGACGAAATAGGCGAGAAGGTGGCAAAACTCGGCTACGAGGGAATGCTTACCGAAGGCGCACGTCACATTATGGGTTGGAAGAGCCCGAACTATTTGTACTGCAATGCGATAAATCCAAAGTTGAAACTTTTGCTCAAGAACTTCAAGTTGTCGGACGACATTGCATTCCGTTTCTCAAACTCGGCATGGGACGAATATCCGCTGACTGCCGAAAAGTATGTTTCGTGGCTCAATGCCATCGACCCGAACGAGGAGGTTATCAACCTGTTTATGGACTACGAGACCTTTGGCGAGCACCAGTGGAAGGAGACGGGAATCTTTGATTTTATGCGTGCTTTGCCCGAGAAGGTTTTCAAGTATTCCGACTACCAGTTCCATACGCCGAGCGAGGTAGTGGCAAAGCACAATCCTGTTGGAGTGCTTAATGTTCCATATCCTATTTCGTGGGCCGACGAGGAGCGCGACCTTACGGCATGGCTAGGAAACGAACTGCAGAACGAGGCTTTCGAGAACCTGTATAAACTTTTTGAACGCGTGAAGGAACTCGACGACCCCGAACTGTGGCGCGACTGGCTCTACTTGCAGACGAGCGACCATTTCTACTATATGTGTACCAAGTGGTTCTCCGACGGCGATGTTCACAAGTACTTCAATCCGTACAGCTCGCCCTACGAGGCATTCATCAACTACATGAACATTTTGAGCGATTTCAGAATAAGGTTGGGATTATAGGCGTTATTTTATATTTGAAAATTATTTTTTATAGGACATTTCTAAAACTAGTTTGACTAGTCGGTCTAGTTAAACTAGTCAAACTAGAAATATATATGGTCGATACAAATAATAAAGGTAATAAAGGAAATTTTGATAAGAGTACAGGATTTCTACGGAGTAATGGTAGTTGTCGAAATATGTATTTTTATCGAAAGTCTGTGGTTATATATGACTTGACTTTTTATTTTGCTAATAAGTATTTGAATAAAAAAGATAGGACTGTTGACCAAATGATTCAGGCTGCTCGTTCTGGAAAACAAAATTTTGTAGAAGGAATGGCGGATGGAGTAACATCGTTTGAAATGCAGATAAAACTATTGAATGTAAGCAAGAGTAGTTTGTTGGAACTCAAGGAAGATTATGAGGATTATTTGCGAACAAGAAATCTAAATTTGTGGACAGAGGCATTCCCACGTTATGCAAAGATGGTTGAATACTGTAAGGTTCATAATGATTTGGTTGACTATCAAAGGTATTTTGAAAAATGGAATGATGAGGAAATAGCAAATGTCGCCCTTACATTAATACACCAGACCGATAGGATGTTGCAAAGTTTCTTGCTCTCATTGGAAAAACAATTTATTGAGCAGGGAGGCATAAGAGAAGCAATGTACAGGGCAAGAATGTCCAACGCAACAAAAAAATAGTATAATTCGCACTACAAGAAGATTTCTTCTTGTAGTGTGATATTTTTACCTGCAAATTTACAAAAATATTTGTATGTAAATGGCATTCCGCAATAATAAGTCTATATGGAAATGCTTAGAAAATAGATGTGCTTGAACATTCATTTTTTTGTTATTTTTGTTCCCCGAAAATTACGCTTATGGACTCGAAGGATGTGAATCTTGAATTGTTCCCGCAGTACGACAACTTGGAATTTCTTGCAAGTCAGGTTGTTGAAGGGTTTATTACGGGTTTGCACAAGAGTCCGTTCCACGGATTTTCGGTTGAATTTGCCGAGCATAGGCTCTACAACAAGGGCGAAAGCACAAAGCATATTGACTGGAAACTTTACGCCCGTACCGACAAGCTTTTCGTGAAGCGTTACGAGGAGGAAACCAACCTGCGCGGACAGATAATAATAGATGTGTCGTCATCAATGTTGTTCCCGTACAAGGAAAAGCGTATGAACAAGTTGCAGTTTTCTATATATGCTGCGGCTTCGTTGGTGTATCTGCTTCACAGACAACGCGATGCTGTAGGACTTACACTTTTCGATGACGATGTGAAGTTTCATCTTGATGCAAAGTCTTCGCAGGTGCATCTGTCTATAATGTACAACGAAATGCGCAAGTTCCTGAATCCAGAAAGCATACAGTTGCAGCAGCGTACCGACACGGCAGGAACCTTGCACAAGATTGCCGAGATGATTCACAAGCGCTCGCTGGTGATACTTTTCAGCGATATGTTCATTGACGGCGACACCGAGGCGTTGTTTTCGGCATTGCAGCACTTGAAGTACAGCAAGCACGAGATTATAATTTTCCACGTGGTTGACAAGAAAATGGAGGAGGAGTTCGCCTTTGCAAACCGTCCGTATAAGTTTGTGGATTTGGAAACTGGCACAACCATGATGCTTAATCCTGCCGAGGTTCGTGATGGTTATGTGAAAAAGATTACCGCTTTGACATCCGAACTGAAATACAAGTGTGGTCTGTTTGGAATTGATTTCGTTGAGGCGGACATTAATAAGCCAGTCGATGAGGTTCTGAAGCCATATCTGATAAAGAGGGCGAAGTTTTTCTAAAATAGTATTGCAATGGAAGGCATCGGTGCGCTTTTCGACAGTATATCAAATCGTTACGATAGGTTTAATCATACGGCATCTATGGGCATAGACCGTATTTGGCGACGAAAAGCTATAAAGTCATTGCCAAAATGCGAAACAATCCTTGATGTGGCGGCAGGAACGGCGGATCTTTGCATTGGTGCGGTTAAACGAGACAAGGCAAAAAAGGTGGTAGGAATCGATATTTCGGAAGGAATGCTAAATGTTGGACGCGCAAAAGTTCGCAAATGTGGACTTGATCGTGCAATAGAACTGATTACGGCAGATTGTGCAAAGCTTCCTTTCCCCGATAATTCATTCGATGCGGTGACTTGCGGCTACGGAGTAAGAAATTTTGCCGAACTCGACCTTTGTCTTTCCGAAATGTATCGCGTGCTAAAGCCGGGCGGTCAACTTCGGATTCTTGAATTTACATATCCGCAAAGTCGTTTCGTGCGATTTTTCTATGATTTTTATTTTACGCGGATAGTGCCAAAAATTGGTCGTAAACTTACCGACAACGATGAGGCATTTGCGTATTTTGTCAATAGCGTAAAAAACTTTGCGAAAGGGAACGATTTCTTGGCGATTCTTGAAAGAAACGGTTTCGCAGATGCAAGGTTCAAGTCGCAAACATTTGGAATTTCAACACTATATTCGGCATGCAAAAGATAAAACTTTGGTTTGGCGTTTGTCGCCCTTATTCGTTGTTTATTTCGGCTAGTCCGGTTATTGCTGGACTGCTGGCGTTTGGAAAAATAATTGACATACCTACGGCTGTGGTTACCTTGCTGTGCGCCATGTCGTTGCAGGTGTTTTCAAATCTTGTGAACGATTACTACGACTTTGTGCGCGGTTGCGACAAGGCTGGTCGTTCCGGTCCGCAAAGGCCTTTGGCCGAAGGCATTGTGAATGAACGGCAGATGCGTACGGCCTGCATAGTTGCTTTGTCGGTGGCATTGCTCCTTGGCGCATATCTTGTGTGGGTAGGCGGATGGGTGATTTTGCTAATCGGTGTGCTGTCGGCTCTTTTTGCATGGATGTACACAGCAACGCGCTTTTCGCTTGCGTATCTTGGTGTTGCCGACATTGTTTGTTTCCTGTTTTATGGTCCTGTAGCATCGGCTGGGACGGTTTATTTGCAGGTGGCTGAATTTTCGCTTGCAGCGTTCTATGCAGGTTGTGCTTGCGGTTGCATTGCCGTGTGTGTACTTGCGTCAAACAATATTCGCGACATAGAAGATGATAGGGCAGTAGGTAAGCGTACATTTCCGGTACGGTTCGGTAGGATAGCAGCTCTGGTTGGCGTTGCAACAATACTTTTGGCATCGGTTGCTTTTGCTGTGCTTGGATTTGGAACATTGTGGCTGTTGTTTTTGTTACTTCCTGATCTGGTTTTGTATGTGCTGTTGGTTAAGGCTGAAGGAAAAAAATACAACAAATGCTTGTTCAGGTTCGTTCTGTTGGATGTTGTTTATGTCGTAGCCTTTAGTGCCTCGTTGCTGTTGTAGCGAATGCGCCTTGCAAAAAAAATGCGAAAACGCTTGTTCGTTTGAAAACTTTAATTACCTTTGTGCCACCTTGTTAATGATTTTGTGATATGAGAACTTCTGAACATACTTTCAGGTCGGCAGATGGGATAAATATTTTTTATCGCGTTTTTCTCCCCGATGCAGCGCCCAAGGCAATTTTGCAGATATTTCATGGCATGGCGGAACATTCAGCTAGATATGCAGACTTTGCTAAGTATTTGACCGATAATGGTATAGCGGTGTATGTAAACGATCATAGGGGACATGGAAAATCAATCGCCGAACCTCGTGATTATGGAGTGTGGCCGCATCGCGACGAGTGGTGGCGTATTGTTTCCGACTTGAAGCAACTCAAGGATATTGCAACTGCAGAATTTCCATCAATACCATATTTTATCATGGGACATAGCATGGGATCGTTTCTTGCAAGAACTTTCATAACAAGGTATAGCACAGAACTTTCGGGCGTAATAATAAGCGGTACGGGAACAAATCCTACTCCAGTTTTGCGTTTTGGTAAGTTTGTTGCAAGTGTGGCTTGTGCATTCGAAGGGCGCAGGTCGAAGGCAAGTCTGCTCGATAAACTTTCGTTCGGTGGATATAACAAGGGCTACAATGCGCCATACCAGTGGCTAAGTCGTGACGATGCACAGGTTAAGAAATATATTGATGATGAATATTGTGGCGGCGTGTTCTCTAATTCATTCTACAGAGCGTTCTTTTCGGGACTTATTTACATAAATAAGCGTTCTTCTGGCGAGTTGATAAACAAGAACTTAAAGATGCTTTTTGTTTCAGGTGACAAAGATCCTGTTGGTAATTGTGGAAAAGGCGTAGAGGATGCTGTGGAGTTCTATAAGGAACTTCACATTGCCAATGTACAGATGAAGTTGTATCCAAATGCTCGTCACGAAATTCTAAATGAGATAAACAGGGAAGAGGTATATTCCGACTTGTTGCATTGGATTGTTGAAAAAATATAATACAGCGATATCAAAAATATCACTCTTTGTTGAGTATAATAAGCGCACCAATTACTCCAGGAACCCATCCGCATAAAGTGAGTAGAAATACTATGACGAAAGATCCGCATCCCTGGTCAATTACTGCCAATGGCGGAAAAAATATTGCCAGTATTACGCGAAGGCACGACATTTATTCAACGACAAACTTAATCCTGTTTTCACCAATCCTAGCAATGTAAATTCCTGCAGAAATTCGTCCAAGTGAAATGTCTGTGTTTTTGTCTTTTATTTCCTTTGCAAACACGATTTTTCCTGTGAGGTCTGTTATTGTAAGTTGCTTGCCGATGAGTTTTGAATCAATTTGCACCGTGAAGCTTCCATTGTTTGGAGTAGGGTAGAGTGTGATTCTGTTGATATTATCGGAAGCGATATTTACTATAGTTGAATCGTTTGCAACGGAATAGTAATATGTTGCAATATTCTGTGCCGAATCGATTGTGATTGATGTTATTGTAGCGAATTCATCGTTTTCGTCTGGTGTTATGCTGGGAATGTCACCGTTTTCGCCGACTGTGATTGTCGCTGTGTTTCCACGGGAGCGATAAATCCTGAAATCGTCGATGTGGGCAGTTGCTCCTCCGTTCCGAAATGCTACAATATTTCCTTCGGTAAAGAAGTTTTCGTCTATGTACGATCCGTAGTATTTGTAGTCGTAGTAAATGGAGCTTTTTCCGTTTGTGCGGTCGTAAATGAGTTTTACATTGTGCCATACATTGGTGTTTAGTGGAAGGTCGATGCACTTGTCCTGCGAGTATGTGTCGTTTTCAACCCTGTAGAACTCAACTCTTGATGAGCTTGTTGACAATCTGAAATAGATAAAGTATCCGTTTCCGTGATTTTCGGTCTGTCCGTCTGTACTCATGTAGTGCAGACCAACACGCTGGTTGGTAGAGCCATCCGACAATTTGAAGTTGAAATCGTACATGTATTTGTCGGCTAAAGTTTGGTCAACGCTTGCATAAAGGTTGGATGTCGCGGTTTCTGTCTGGATTAAATGTCCGTCGCTTATGCTCCATGTACCGGCCACGCTTGTCCATTCGTCACCGATAGTATTACCGAAGTCGTTGTAGACAAAGCCGTTAGCATTCGTTGCAACCCAGTCTTCTCCGTTGAACGACTTGACATTGTAGAAGCGTTCTGCGACAAAGTTGTTGTCAGTATCATCGAACTGAACAACAAAGTCGGTGTTGGTGTTTTCGCTGTCGGTGCTGATTTCGGTTTCTGGGTCTGTCCAGTCAACCTTTACATCATGCTCGAAGTAGTCCGACCACATTCCGTTGTTGCCTAACATGATGGTTCTGATTCTACCAGCCATGCTTCCATTAGCGCTTTCGGTGCGAATGTCACCGTTTTCGTCTATGTTTGCAGTAATGTCGGAATTGCGCATACGGGTTACATAAATGTCCTTGTATTCGGTGTTGCATCCAGCCGAGCGTAGCGAGAAGCATTCGCCAGAGGTGAACGGATTGCTGTCGTTGAGTGTAACTGCAATAATGTCATCTACATAGCAAGTTATTTTGCCAGAGTTGCTGTCGAATATAATCTTTACATCGTACCATTGCCCCGCGTTTATGGTGTACGAAAGCGATGTGTATGTCCCTCCGTTTTCCGAGTACGAACCATTAACATATTTGTAAAGTTGAGCTGTGTTGTGGTCGGGACGGATGAACATCATATATCCGTTCTGTCGTTCGGCATTGTCGGTAAAGAAGTAGAATCCAGCACGGCGGTTGGATCCTTCGCCTGTAATTTTCATCTTGACATGGTAGAGATAGGTGTATCCGCGTTCCTGATGCAATGCGCAGTGCAGGTTTGTACCGGTAAGTTCTTCATCGCTTTGCATGATTGAACCAGAATTCATAGTCCAGGTTCCATTGGCGTTTGTCCAGTTTTCGGGAATAGTTTGCTCATCAAAAGGTTCGTAAAGCGTTCCGCGCGATGTGTTGGTTGTCCATTTGCCGTCTTCCTTGTCGAGAATCTGGTAGAATGCCTTGTTGGTACTGCTTCTGTCGCTAAACGATACATTGAAGTTGCTGTTGTTCCATTCGTTGGCTGTGATTTCGGTTGTTGGCGGTACCGTATCATCTTCTGGCAGAACGATGTTCCATCCGCATTCGTTCATTTTTTGTGCCACCTGAACGCGGAAATTCGGCAACATTGCGTAAAGTGTTTCGCCAGGGCAAGTTGTGCCGAGCGAACCACTTGCGGTCTGGTTTACATCGCGGTGTCCCGAAATGCGGTATCGACTGAAAGTGAATTGTCCTGCTTGGTTGGTTATGTCTGCCGATGAGGTTGGGTCGAGTTGCTTGTTGTCGTACCACCATGCAAGCATGTCCCAGCATTTTTCGAGCTGGGCGCTGGTTGGAGCGGTAGCAAGGGTATCGGAATGTCCAATGAAATTTAGACCAATCGACTTGGAATTGCAATATCCTGCGTGAGCGCCTTTAACATCAGAAGTGGGCAGGTTGGGATTGTGGCGACCCTGGTACATATTTCCATACTTGTCAAATAGGTAGTTGTAGCCTATGTCAGACCAGGGGTCAGAGAGACCATGTACGTGATAGTACCAATAAGATCGCACGACAGCGGCTCCGTCGGTGTATGAGTATGGACTTGCGCCATGGTGTATGATTGTATGTGTCGGTGTTATATATGTTACACTGTATGTCGGATTTAGGCAATCCGTATAGTTGCCGCACCACGATGAACGAGGAACGTAGTCTGGAAATTCGAGACAGTTGCCATCGCGAGTAGCGTTGACGTGTATGGTTCGGTTCGATGCTTCTTCATTTTCCGATTTCATATCTTGGAAAACAAGTTCAATTTTTGTGAGTTGTACATTTACAGGCGGAAAAATTAAGAATTCAATCGAATCGTGCATATTGAGGTCGAAACCGAAAAGCAAGTCGGTGTAGAAAATGTCTGGTTCGATGTCTTCGGGACGGAAATATCCGTGGTCGTCCTGCCAGTTTGTCCATTTTCCGCCCTGCGAAGTGCGGTAGTAAACTATGAAATGTCCTTCTGGAGCATTTCGGTCGGTAGCATCGAAGCCTATTGCGAACGAGGTGAACGGAATCGGAGCCTTCATTCGGAACCCGTATGCGCCATCGGCATTCGGAATAAGCGGTTCGTCAATGCCAATGCGTATGAGCGTTGTGCCGTTTTCGGAATGCGTCTTAATGGTCTTGTAGTTTACCTGTGCAAATGATGCCAATGCTACCGCTATGATTATTAGTGAGAATATTATCTTTTTCATTGCTTGAAAATTTGAAACATACAAAGTTATTGAATATTTTGAAACAAAAAGGTTTCTGTTGAAAAAATGTTTTTATGCGGATTTTTCATGCTTTTTTATCGTATCTTTGTGGAAAATATTCATTATGAAAGTTATACTTATCAACGGAAGTCCTCGTGCAAATGGAAATACAGCCATTGCATTGCATGAGATGGAAAAGGTTTTTGCTGAAAATGGCATTGATACGGAATATATCCAAGTTGGAAATCTTGCAATTCGCGGTTGCGTGGCTTGTGGTTCGTGTGCAACCAGGGGGAAATGTGTTTTCGATGATATTGTCAACGAAGTTGCACCAAAGTTTGAAGCTTGCGACGGAATTGTTCTCGGAAGCCCTGTTTACTACGCATCGGCAAATGCTACGCTTGTGGCATTTCTCGACAGATTGTTCTACAGTGCCAGTTACGATATGACCATGAAGGTCGGGGCAAGCGTTGTCGTGGCTCGTCGTGGCGGTTTGTCGTCAACATTCGACGAACTGAACAAGTATTTTACCATTGCTGGAATGCCGGTTGCATCGAGTCAGTATTGGAACAGCGTACATGGACGCTTGCCAGGCGAAGCCGAAAAGGATGCCGAAGGCTTGCAGACTATGCGCACCCTTGCAAGGAACATGTCATTCCTTATAAAGAGCATTGCGCTCGGCAAGGAAAAATTTGGCTTGCCTGAAAAAGAGGAGAGGGTTGCGACGAATTTTGTGAGATAATTCTCTTTTAACAAAAAATAATCCCCATTTCGGATTCTGAAACAAGTTCAGGATGACGAAATGGGGATTTTTGTTTTAGAAGCCTCCGCCTGAGTGACTACCTCCTGACGAGCCGTGACCGCTGCTGCCACTGCCGCTACTCTTGGGCGAGTAGGTTCTCGTCGTGAACGATCTTACAAACTTGGTGCTTTCTTTTGTCAATTTGAATGAACCTTGCTTCTTGTAGTCGTTTGCGCTGGTAGCTTTAAATACAAGTTTGTATTTTTTGCGGTGAAACCCCCAGATAAGCCATGCAAAAAGCAATGCAAATATTCCGCATTTCCATTTGGGGAACGAAATATCATATAGGTAATCTTCTTCGACTGCGTTGATAAACCACATTATTTCACCGTAATAATCCTCGCTCTGGTACAATGGCTTCATGCTTTCTGCATAACTGTCAACCCTGTCGCCAATAACCGACATTTCTGCCAGACTACCAGCGTCGTAATAGCGGTTTCTGCCGTAGGCCTGGTCTATAATCAGCATAACGCCATCGGCCTTGAAATCGTTGTAGTCGTAGAAATCCTGAATGTACACGTCTGATGGCGCGTAGTCGTTGAAGGATGGTTTGGGATTCTCGTTTATGGTTACAATTGCAATGTCAAGCCCGGTTTTGCTCATGAATTCGCGGCAACGCTGCTTGATTTGAATGCGCTGGGTCTCTGTCAAAAGTTCCGCATAGTCGTATATCTTATATGATGTATCGACGTAAGGCGTTGTAAGAACATATTCGATGTTTGCCTCCGTTACTTGGAACTTTTTTACATGCGGTTCGCTTTCTGTCCTTTCTCCGATTGAATAAATGTCGCCTTGTGCAAATCCATACAAACTGGCAACCAGAAGCAGTATTGTTGAAAAAATATTCTTCATATTGACCTCCTTTCTTAATCAAATAGAATAGCGAATAATGCTGCAATTCCGAATCCTAATGCGAAGAGAATCAAGAAGAACAGTACTGATTTGCCTTTGGATATGGGAATGTCTCCGACAATTTTCCCAGTTTGTCCGTTCATTGCAAAAGAGTAGGGTTTGCCTTTGACAAAAGTGTTCAGCATCCATACGGGCAGCAATACATAGTCAACGTTTTCTATCTTGCAGTTGATGTCTTCTTTTGACGAGACAAGCACGCCGTTGATTGTTGATGAGAGCGACTGTTTTAACGAATTGTTCATTCTGAGGTTTGCCCGGTCTTCGTTGTCTTCTGCGCTTACATCGTATTTTTCGGCCAAAAATCCTGACAAATACGAATAATTGAACGGTACCAGTGCTTCAAATTTGAACGGCTCGATGGAGTCCATCAGATTGTCGTCGAATTTTTCACTGCCATCGGCAGGAACTCTCTCAAAACTTTCCATTCCTTCACGATATTCGTGGTAAACATTGGTTTGCGTGCATTTATAGTCGCCTTCGCGCCATGTTTTTGCCAGTTCGTGCCTTTCTCCATCGATATAGCCTTCCGATTGTCCGTTGTAAAGCCAGAAAGGGATGTAAACTCCGGTAATTTTCTCAATGTTTTCCCTCTGTCCGAACTCTTTTGGGGCAAGGAAACGCTTTTTCCTTAGACCGTTGTATGCTGTTATTGCCTGTTGCTTTGTCGTCGAGAACGGGATTACATATTTCGGGCGGAATTTGCCTTCAAGTCTCGACTTTAAAATTCCTGTGCTACCACAGTAAACACAGAAAGTAGAAGCCGTGTTCTCGTCGGTAACCATTTCTGCACCACAGTTTTGGCAACGGTAAAGATTGAGTTGCGGTTGGTCTGGGTCTGGCGTGGTATCTTCTTTGTAATCAGACTTGTTGATGTCGATGTCTGCATCGGATTTTGCCTCCGTCATTTTCAGGATTTCTTCTTCGGAGAACTCCGCGCCGCAGGTTTCGCACACCCAAAGCCCTTTTTCTGCGTTGTATGGCAACGAAGAACCGCAACCGGGACATTTTAATACGGTAGTATCCATTTTTATAATATTTAGGACTTCAACTTTTGTAACTTCCTCATACTTTGTGAAGTCCGTTAAACAAAGTTTGAGAATAAAGACATTGCAAATTTACAAATTTTTTGCCTTATTTCCGACATTTATGTTGATGGTAAAATAAAAAATCCCCATTTCAGACCTTGAAACAAGTTCAGGATGACGAAATGGGGATTTTTACTTTAGATATAGTCTATTTACAATACCTTTTCTATTTCAGCCTTTGCAAACGAAATGGCATCGTCAATCTTTGAGATGTCCTTTCCGCCTGCGGTTGCCATAAACGGCTGTCCACCGCCTCCGCCTTGCATAAGCTTTGCCGATTCGCGGACAAGGTTTCCTGCGTTCAAGCCTTTGTCCTTAACAAGGTTGTCGGACAAAGCAATGGCAAGTGCTGGCTTGTCGTCGCAAATGCTACCAACTATGCATGCAAAGTTGTTGAGCTCGCCACGAAGTTGCGTACATATTTCCTTGATGTCGTTTCCGTTGTGTCCGTCGATGCGCGTGCAGATGAGGGTTGTGCCGTTGCGGTTTTCTGCTTTTTCAACCAACGATTTCTTCAACGACTTCAGTTCTTCCAACTTGTATGCTTCAACCTGCTTCTTGAGTGTGGCGTTTTCGTTCATCATTGTCTCGATTCCGCCTACAAGGTTCTTGGCATTGTTGAACTTGGCCGAGATTTCGCTCAAGGTGTCGATTTGCTTGAATATGTATTCCTGTGCTGCCTTGCCGGTTATAGCCTCGATACGGCGTACACCTGCAGCAATTGCGCTTTCCGAAATTATCTTGAAGAAACCAATCTGTCCTGTGCTTGCAACGTGTGTACCACCGCAAAGTTCTATCGATTCGCCGAACTTTATTACGCGGACAACCTTTCCGTATTTTTCACCAAACAAAGCCATTGCGCCCATTGCCTTGGCTTCCTCGATGTTTGCCGAACGGTTTTCTTCCTTTACTATATTCTGGCGGATTAACTCGTTGACAATGATTTCGGTCTGGCGAATTTCATCGGCAGTCATCTTGTTGAAGTGAGCAAAGTCGAAACGCAGTCTTTCATCGTTAACCATCGAACCTTTCTGCTCGACGTGAGTTCCGAGAACCGAACGCAAAGCATAGTGAAGCAGGTGGGTTGCGGTGTGGTTGTTGGTGATTTCAGTGCGGCGGGCAGCATCAACAATGATTTCAAAGTTGCCGTCGATGTTCTGTGGCATTTCCTTGGTAACGTGGATGCGCAGGTTGTGTTCTTCTATTGTATTAATAATAGGTATGCGCTTTTCACCGTCAACGATTACGCCCTTGTCGCCAACCTGACCGCCTTTTTCGGCGTAGAACGGTGTGCGGTCGAAGACAATGTGGTACAAAGTTTCGTTTTTCTGTACGACCTTGCGGTAGCGTAGTATGCTTGCGTTTTCGCGGAGGCTGTCGTAGCCGGTAAATTCGCAGTCGGCTTCATCGACGATTACCCAGTCGTCGGTGTTTACCTCGGCGGCGTTGCGTGCGCGTTCCTTCTGCTTTGCCATTTCAGCATCGAAATCGGGCTTGTTGACGGTATAACCCTTTTCGCGGGCAATAAGTTCGGTAAGGTCGAGCGGGAATCCGTAGGTGTCGTACAGCAGGAATGCCTGAACACCCGAAATTTCGGTCTTGCCTTCCGATTTCAGCTTGTCCATTTCGGTGTCGAGCAGACGCAGACCGCGTTCGAGCGTGCGCAGGAATACGGTTTCTTCCTCGTTGATGACCTTTTCAACCAAATTCTTCTGCGAAACGAGTTCGGGGAAGGAGTCGCCCATAAGGTCAACCAAAGTATCTACCAGCTTGTACATGAACGGAGTCTTGATGTCGAGGAAGGAGTATGCGTAGCGGACGGCGCGGCGCAGGATTCGGCGGATAACATAGCCAGCCTTGTTGTTTGATGGCAGCTGACCGTCGGCAATAGCGAACGAAACTGCTCTCAAATGGTCGGCAACTACGCGCAAAGCGATGTCGGTTTTGTTGTCCACGCCATATTTTTTGCCCGAAATCTTCGAAATTTCACCAATAATTGTCTGGAAAATGTCGGTGTCGTAGTTCGATTTTTTGCCTTGCAGTACAGCACACAGACGTTCGAATCCCATACCTGTATCAATATGCTTCTGTGGTAGAGGTTCGAGTGTGCCGTCGGCCTTGCGGTTGTATTGGATGAACACAAGGTTCCAAATTTCAATCACTTGCGGATTGTCCTTGTTTACAAGTTCTGCACCTGCGACTTTTGCGCGTTCATCGTCGTCGCGCAGGTCGATGTGAATTTCGGAGCAAGGTCCGCAAGGTCCTTGGTCGCCCATTTCCCAGAAGTTGTCCTTCTTCGACCCGTAAATAATGCGGTCCTTTGGAACATATTTCAGCCAGAAGTTTTCGGCTTCGTGGTCGATGTCGAGGTTTTCCTTCGGGTCGCCACCGAAAACCGTTACATAAAGGCGGTTCTTGTCGATTCCATATTCCTCGGTAAGCAGATTCCATGCAAGGCGTATGGCATCTTCCTTAAAGTAGTCTCCAAACGACCAGTTACCAAGCATTTCGAACATTGTGTGGTGGTAGGTGTCGTGTCCTACATCTTCAAGGTCGTTGTGCTTTCCCGATACGCGGAGGCATTTTTGCGAGTCGGCAACGCGAAGCGATTCCGGTTTTCTTATTCCAAGGAAAATATCCTTAAATTGGTTCATACCTGCATTGGTAAACATCAGGGTCGGGTCACCCTTGACAATCATCGATGAACTTGGCACAATCTTGTGTCCGTTTCTCTCGAAGTAGCTCTTGAATCTTGCTCTAATTTCCTTTGAGTTCATTTTGTTAATATATTGATTATCAATATTATTTTTATAAGTCGTTTCAAAAATTTTGCAAAATTAAACAATATTGTTAATTTTGCGCCGTTTTTTGTTAAAAACTCATCGTCCGAAGATGAAATTGTTTAAGAAAAAATACAAATTCAATCGCGAGTCGTTGCAGTACGAGGAGGTGAAATTCAGTTTCAAGAAATTTCTCGGCAGAATGATTCCCTATACGATTTCGTCGTTGATATTTGGTGCTGTCATAATGTTCCTGTATATAGTTGTTTTTGAATCTCCCGAAGAGCGCATCTTGCGTTCCGAAAACGAGTATCTTGAAAAGAACTTCGAGCTGATGAGCCGTCGCCTGGAGCAGAGCGATAGCCTTCTGAACGAAATGGCAAAGCGCGACAACTATATATATCGTACAATTTTTGAACAGGACAGCATACCTTGCACTATACGCAATGCCGGTGTTGGCGGTTCCGACAGATATGCAAAATATGATGGCTACGAGACCTCCGATCTTGTAAAAGGTATTGCCAAGAAGCTCGACCGCATCGAATCGAAAATGAATGTGCAGAGTTTGTCGTATCTGACTTTACTTGATGAAATCAAGCATCGCGAGAAACTTAGTGCTTCTTTGCCAGTATTTCAGCCTATTCGTCCTGGCGATTTGACGAGCATAGGTTCGTATTTCGGCTATCGCATGCATCCTGTGCTTCATTTCCTTCGTATGCATACTGGTATCGACATGAACGCACCTACAGGTACGCCAGTTTACGCCTCTGGTGATGGCGTTGTCGTTACTGCTGACGGAAACAACCACGGTTATGGTAATATGGTTGAAATCGACCATAAGGTTGACGGACTTTCGTCAAGATATGCTCACTTGAGCAAGATTCTTGTAAAGAAAGGACAGTATGTAAAGCGTGGCGAACTGATTGGAAAGGTTGGAAGTACGGGAATGTCGACTGGTCCGCATTTGCATTATGAAGTGCTTATTGATGGCAAGCAGGTAAATCCGTTGAGATATATGATTACACCCACCGCAGACGAGTATCGAGCTATGATTGATGCTGCGAACTATACGGGAGTTTCATTCGATTAGGCTTCGCCGTTTCTATGCCTTCGGCGTTTAACTTCGTTGAGGGTTTCACCGTTCTCGCTGACGCTGTTTCTCTTTGCTTCGCACGTTTGAATGGCTGCGCCGTTTCTGAGACGCAATGAATTGCGCCTGTACAAATGGCTTTTAGCCTTCTCGCCTAGTCTATTGTCAGCCTTGCGGCATAGTCGTAGTGTTCGCCCAATTGTATAATTTCCATTTTTAGTCCGCATTGTTCTGCGTAATCCTCAACGGAATACGGGTCGGCAAAGAACCAGTTGAATTTGCCTGAGCGCTGCCTGTGGAATGAGATGTCGTACACGAGTTCACCGTAGTATTTGCCGCCAAGAGGGATGTTCATAGAACCGTCATCTTCCAGATAAAGGTACTGCAAATCCGATGAGTCGAAGACTATTTGTCCGCCGTCGTTTAGCAACGATTTCAGATGGGAGAGGAGCTTCGGCAGTTCTGGCAAAGTTCCAGCCATGCCGATGCCGTTCATTAGCAAGAATATGGAGTCGAACTTTTGTTCGTTATATTCGAAAATATTTTTGCAGACAACCTTTTTTATTCCGCGCTTTTGCATTACTTCGCAGCAACCTTCAGAAATGTCGAGGGCGGTTACGTCGAAACCTTTGTCTTGCAAGTAGAGCGAGTGTGAGCCTGCACATGCGCCAATGTCGAGGATTTTGCCTTTTGCCTCTAGCAGTGCTGCTTTTTCGTGTTCGGGCATCTCGTCGAATCCGCGGAAAAGGTAGTCGGCTGGCAGATAGTCGGTTTCGGCGATGTCGGTGCGGACGGTGATTTTTGCTTTCTTGTCGCCTTCGAGATAGGCTTTGCAGCAAAGTCCGAAAATGTCAGTATTGTTATTGGTTGTCATTTGTCTTGTAAATTACACAATATTTTTGTTTCAAAAGAGTATAAATACATCAAAAAATGTTCCAAATATAGAACATTTTTGTTGTGAAATAAAAATTCGATTTTAGTTGTCTTCAGGTTTGCTTGACTTTTCAATAAAGTTCTGCATTTGCTGGATTAGTGTTTCTTGCTCTTTTATTATTTGATTCTTGCTTTCGATAATGCTGTCCTTTATTTTGCAGTTCTGGCATTCTGAGGAGGCTTGTTCGAGGGTTTCTATTTGTGCTTCTTTTAGAAAAACAGAAATGTCTACATTCAAGTATTGCGCAATTTTTTGTAATGTGCGAATCTTGAAATCGTCGTTTGAAAGTGCTTGTCTGAATCCAGTAAGGCTCATGCCTATGCCTTCTGATAATTCTTTTTCTGTAACTTTCTTGAGTTTTCTTATTTCTGTTATTCTTTTAGAAATCAATTTGTTATTATGTTTATGTAAAAAATATTATATTATAATTATAAATTTTGTTGTATTATAATTGCAGATAATATTATATTTGCATTATAAATTTAATAAAATTACTGTAATGAGAAACTTTAAATTTTTAATGATTTTAGCTGTAGCAGCTATTTTCTTTTCGGGATGTGCCAAAGAACCAGCACCTTTTTTTACGGTGGATAAGGAAGTGGTTTATGTTGGCGATGTGGTAAATTTTACAAATAAGTCAATAGATTCTGATTCATATTTGTGGGATTTTGGAGATGGAAAGACTTCTACTGAGGTTAATCCAACTCATACTTATGAAGCAGCAGGTACTTATACTGTTACTCTTACGGGTACAACGAAAAAGAAATCTTTGTCGTACCATACGGTGATTACAGTTAAGCGTCCGAATGAATTTGTGGTAAACAATGTGCATTATCCAATTACAGAATTCCAGGTTCTACGTGAAAGTTCTGTAAATGGTGGAATGAATTATTATTTGTATTTCTACAACAAGAATGAACTGATATATGATCCTTCATCGGAGTGGTTTACTGGTAGAGGAAATATGCTTGAAGTTGATTTATATGCAAATTCATTAGAAGGTGGAACATATAGGTATAATTCAAGTGTTACACCAATTTTAGGAACAGCTAGTTGGATTGAGGCTTTTACAGATTATGATTTTGATACAGACAATGGATCTTCAAGATATGCTAGTTCGGGAGCTGTTGTAGTTACTAAGGATGGCAACAATTATACATTTGATATTGATTATACTGATGATAATGGACAAAAGATTACTGGTTATGTTGAATGTACAATTACAGCAACTGTATAATAAGTAGTATCTAAATGATAAATGCAGCTCAAATTAATTGGGCTGCATTTTTTTTGCATAATTCGAAACGATAATTTGTGTGTATTCACTTTTGAAATAGTTTTACTATTCCAATTAATACTACACATAGTGCTAAATTCATAAGCAAAAGCACTATAATATTGTAGTTGTAAGTGCTAATTATCTTTCCAACAAGCATTTTGCGGCCACATAGAAATTTTGCTTCACCATTTGTTTCTGTGTCGTAAATTGGTGGAATGCTGCTTGATTTCAAGGTTGTTACAATCTTCGAGACATACATATTGCCGTAGTGCCTGTAAAGATAATCGGAGTTTTCAATGCGTGCCAGTTTGCTGTCTATTTCTGCCTGGGCATCGTTTTTTTGCTTGCGAAGTTGTGCTATAAGTGCTTGGTCTGTAGTATTTTCAAGTTTTTCGGCAGCTTCGTATAGCGAAACTTTTGCCTCGAAGATTTCCTGTTCTACGGGATTTATAAGGTAGGCTTCGGTCATGCAGGCTTCGTCGGCCCAGCGGATTGGCATAAGGTTGGCAAAAATTGGCATTCCGCTATCTTTCACAAACTTCTGGTTGAAATTGTCGTATTGCACAAGTCCGCCCGAGAATATCATCTGCGGAATTACAATTATTGGAATAAGCAGATAGACGGTCGATATGCTTCTGAAAAACAGCGATATAATCATTGAGGTTAGGCATCCGCAGAATGTCAGCAGCCAGTTTATTACGAACAGTTTGCCGAAAAAGAACAGATTTCCTTCGATGAGCGTGGCTGGAAGTGTCAGCAGTAGCGACATAATGCCAGAGTGGACTATGTACTTCGTGATTTTTGCAAGCGATAGCGATGTGCTTTTGTCTCTGATAATGTGTTCGTTGCGATGAAATTGCCTTAGGAAAATGAATTCGTGTGCCGAAACCACAAGTCCGAGGAAAAATGCGGTAATAAGCAACATCATCAGCCAAGCAGGAATGTTTGGGTTGGAATAATATGCGTATTCGTCGGAGTGCGAGAACCTTGTCAGCAGCGACATTGCAATAGCCATCAACGGTGGAATGCCGATAATCATAGCAGTACGAATCTTGTTGCGCAGGTCGCATTTGAACGAAAACTTCAGTTGCGAGGCAAACGACTTTAGTCCGTTCGTTTTGCGTTTGTTCAGTGGTTTTATGGAAGTTAGAGTAGGATAGGAGCCACTGTTTTCAACGAATTTCCTATACCATTCTTCTGGCGATGTGATGCGCTGGTTGTCGTGCGAGGTTTCGGTAATGATGTTTAGGATTACGCCTGGATTGAAATGGGTTTCGAGCAACGATTCCTTGTCGATGCGACCTGTGAGGCGACGGAAATATTCTGCTGATTCGCTTGGTTTTCCGTAGAAAATAGGGTAGCCGCCGTCGTCGATTATGAGAATCTTGTCGAACATCATAAAGGTTTCGAAGTCGGGCTGATGTATTGAGGCGATTACAATCTTTTGTTCGGATGCAATCTGGCGCAGCAGAGCGACAATCTTCTGCGAATCGGTTGACGAAAGTCCGCTTGTCGGCTCGTCGAGGATGAAAACTTCTGGATTTGCAAGCATTTCCATGGCTATGCCGAGTCGTTTCTGCTGTCCGCCCGAAATCTGCCACGGTGTACCATCCGATTTTGCAACAATGTTATTCGAAAAATCTTCAAGTTCAACGCTTTCCAATGCTCGCTTTATCTTTTGCTGGCGGTCTGTGCGTTCCTGAAGGAAGGCGAGGCGTTGTTCAAGGTGTTCCTTTACTGTGAAAAGTGGAATAAGTGCATTTGCTTGTGGCAGATAGGCTTTCGTAAATTGCGAATCACCATTTTCCGACCGCTTGAATATTTGTCCCGAATAGGATTTTTCGACTCCTGCAATTGCCTTTAGCAGAGTGGTTTTGCCAGAGCCGCTTCGTCCCATTATGCCGACAAGTTCCCCGCTATGCATTTCGCACGATAGGGGATGGAAATAGGTTTTGCTGTGGTGCGTTATGCTGATATTGTTGAGTATCAACGAGAAACTGTTGCTGTAGTGTTTCTCGGAAGCAATTGCTGCGATGTCATTGAGATAGTATTTCTTGTAGTCGCCAATTCTTACAACCGACTCGTTTCCAATAAGTTCTATGCTTCCGTTGGCGAGAATATTTCCATTTATGGAAATCTCGTCGCCGAGTGATTTTATTGTAGCCAAGTTGTTGGAAAGCAATACAAAAACGCCTTGTACATTGCCGTTTTCACTTATCCGATGGCTGTTTGTTGGATTTTCGGTATGCAGGTTTTCAATGTCGGCGAGGATTTTTGTATCAATCTCGTAGATGTCAGCAACAAGTTGCATGAACTCTTCCGACTGCTCGTTGGCAGGGAAAAGCAACTTTTCGAGGTAGAAGAGCACTTGTATGCGGTCGTCGTGCGATAGGTTGCGGCTAGTTTCGTTGCAAATCTTTATAAGTCGTACTGAGTTGAGCGACAGTCGTTTGTTTGAAAATGATGCGTATTCGTCAAGAGCCTTTTCAAATTCGGCGGTGTATTCGTCAATGTAGGTGTTTTCGATAGTTTCGTTGAGGAACGACTTGAATTTCAGGATGATGCTTGTCGTGTCGCTGTCGTTTTGCTTGTTTGCCGATATTGCAAACAGCTTCAGTATCGACGATAGCGTCTGTCGGTTCATCTTAGCAGAGTTTTTGTATGTTTGCCTTGCTGCCTACCACCCACACAACATCGTCGGTCTCGAATACAAGCGACGGGTCGGGATTCATTATCGAGTCCATTCCGCGGTCGATGCCGACAATCATGCAGCCCAAATCCCTTGCTCCGCAATCGCGCAGGCTTTTGCCGTTGATGGGCGAACTGGCTTCCACGACAAACGATTCGAGGGCAACCTTGGTGTTTTCAAAATCTTCGTCTTCGTGGCTTTCCAGTTCATTCTCAAGGTTTTCCTGCTGACGCATAAATTCTGCGAAAGCCTTGTTCTGCTTGTCGGTGCCTATGGTGAGGATTCTGTCGCCTGGGAAAATGCGTTCGTTGCCCGACGGCAGGTTGATGTGCTTCTTGCCTCGGTCAATCTTAACGATGTTTATGCCAAAGCGTTGGCGCAGATTGAGTTCCTTTATTGTGTAGCCGACAATTTCCGATGCCACAGGTACTATATAAGGTGTAAGGTCGATGTCGTGTTCCTTGAAATTCTCGTTGAACCCCTTGCGTATAGGCTTGTGTTCTTCGTCGATGGCTTCTTTTGAATTCAGGTTGCTAATGAATTGCTGTTCGATGCGGGAGAATCGTTTGAGTGTGCGTTGCGAAAGTATCAATATTATAACCAACGCAATGGCAATCAGGATTATAACCCATGCATTCCAGTTGAAAGTCTTGAAAAGTGAAAGAGTTATGAACGTGGTTGCAATGAAATAGCGCAACAGTGTGAATGCCACTATTCCTCCACGGTTGAAACGGCTGTCGTTCCAGAGTTTAAGCACTGTGGGGCGAATGTCCTTTTTCTGTACCATAAGTCCTCGCAAAAATGGGGCCATAACCAATACTGTAATAATGAAGTTGATGATTCCCACTACTATATGGTTCCATTCGCTGAGTTTGTCGTTCATGAAAGGATAGAGCCATTTTACTGCAGCAAGCCAGATGGCTGTGAGGATTATGCCGTAGATTATGATTCTTACGGAATAGTATTTTATGAGTTTTTTCCAGTCGCTTTCGAGGTTGACGGAATTTTGGCGCTGTGCGTAGTTGTCAAGTCTGTCCTTTATTTTTTGCGGAAGCCTTTTTTCGATTGCGTTGGCTATTGGTGAGGCTAGGCGGATTCCGTATGGTGTTGTAAATGTGGTAATTACAGATACGGCAACAATTATTGGATAAATGTGTGCTTCCATTACGCCGAGAGCGTTTCCAAGTCCTGCAATGATGAAAGCAAATTCGCCCACCTGCGCAAGGCTGAAACCCGTCTGCAGTGCAGTCTTGATGTTTTTGCCGGCAATCATCACACCGAATGCCGATACAATGGTCTTTCCGAAAATAGTTATCAATGAGAGTATTAGAATAGGTAACCAGTATTCGGCAAGGATTTTCGGGTCAACCATCATACCTACCGAAACGAAGAATATTGCACCAAACAAATCCTTGATGCTCTTGAGGTTATGCTCTATGTGTTCGCCTTCAACAGTTTCTCCAAGAATAGAACCCATAATGAAAGCACCGAAAGCCGATGAGAAACCTGTGAATACTGCCAGAGTTACCATGCCGAAGCACAAGCCCACCGAAATAATGAGCAGGGTTTCGTCGTTCATCAGTTTTTTTGAGCGCTTGAAGAAGGTGGGGAAAACATAAATGCCAATTAGGAACCACAGCACGAGGAAGAAAACCATCTTCAATATGCTGAAAATCATTTCACTGCCTTCGAAATTTTTTCCCGTGGCGATTGTCGGCAATAAGACGAGCATAAGAATTGCCACAAGGTCCTGAATGATAAGTACGACCAGTGAAATGTCGGCAAATTTTTCGCCTTTCAGTTTTAGGTCCTCAAATGCCTTGATTACGATTGTGGTAGATGACATCGACAGCATACCGCCGAGGAAAACGCTTTCTATCATTGTCCAGCCCATAAGGTAGCCAGCGAGCGCACCTATGCTGAATGTCAGTAGAATTTCACATCCTGCTGTTATGAAAGCCGTGCTTCCGACCGAGAATAGTTTCTTGAAGCTGAATTCGAGTCCCAAAGCGAAAAGCAGGAAGATGATACCTATTTCGGACCATTCCGAGACGCTTGCTTCCTCGATTACAGTTGGGAAGAAGTCGAAGTGTGGACCAACAAGGAAGCCTGCGACTATGTATCCCAGAACTAGCGGCTGTTTCAGTTTCTTGAATATCAATGTCATTACGCCAGCCGAAATGAGTATCAGCGCGAGGTCGTTGACAAGGTGCAATTCTTCTTCCATAGTTTGTATTGCGGTTTGTAGTCATCTCGGAAGCTATGATTTTCCGATGATGCGAAGCGGAATCGTGAAAATCAAGCTGTCCGTGATCTCCTTAGATTATTAGAAAGTCTTTTCTGCTGCCTTCAATGTGTTGAGTAGCAGCGAAAGACGTGTCATAGGACCAACACCACCTGGTACAGGGGTTATGTATGAGCACTTGTCGGCAACATTCTTGAAATCGACATCGCCGGTGAGCTTGAATCCGCTCTTTGTCTCGGTGGATGGCATACGGGTTGTGCCGACGTCGATTACAACAGCACCTTCCTTCACCATATCGGCCGTTACGAAGTTCGGTTTGCCCATTGCTGAGATGAGAATGTCGGCATTGGCGCAGATTTCCTTCATGTTCTTGGTTGCGCTGTGGCAAACGGTAACGGTGCAGTTCATTTCCTTCTGCGACATGAGTATGCTGAGAGGACGGCCCACGATGTTGCTGCGGCCTATCACCACGCAGTTCTTTCCGCTGGTTTCGATGCCAGAACGTTTGAGCAGCAGTGTGATGCCCATCGGGGTTGCCGATACGAACGATGGCAGACCGATTGTCATCTTGCCGACATTTGTCGGGTGGAAGCCGTCAACATCCTTTTCGGGATTTATGGCTTCGATAACTTTCTGTTCGTTTATGTGCTTTGGCAGAGGAAGTTGCACGATGAAACCAGTTACGCTTGCATCGTTGTTGAGCTTTTCGATAGTGTCGAGCAGTTCCTTTTCGGTAACATCGTCTTCGAAGCGTATAAGGTCGGATATGAATCCAACTTCCTGACAATCCTTCATCTTGAAACTAACATACGATTCGCTTCCGCCGTCGTGTCCGACGAGAATGGCGGTGAGTTTTGGCGTTTTGCCGGTCTTTTCTATAAGTTTCTTGGTCGATTCGGCGATTTCAGCCTTTATTTCCTTTGCAATTTTGTTTCCGTCAATAAGTTGCATATCTTTCTGTTTTTTTGAGTACGCAAAGTTAATGTTTAATTGCAAGATGTGAAAACGAAGAGAGTTAAATTTTTGAAAATTTTATCTCTAAAAAAAGAATTTTGTTATCTTTGCCTTGTCAATTTAACAGTAATAATATGAAAAAAGGTGTTGGTGTTATATTGTTGTGTGTTCTTGCGTTATTTTTGACAATGAATTCATGCAAGTATAAAAAAGATAATAAAGAGGAAGCGTCAGAAGAAATTACATTAGACGGAGCCATTGATGCATTGGATAGGGCTTGCAAGTCAGGTAATAAAGAGGAGGCTGTTTCTGCTTACGAAGTTATGTTGAGGATTATATTGGATGAAACAGTTAAAAATGCGTATGCCGGCAATTATACCGAAAGATCTGTAATAAATGCGGAGCAGGAAAAGAGGTTGGAAGAAATCTCTAAGGAATGTGATTGTATTTCTGATAAAGAAATTGAGGAAATTACCATGAAGGTAGAATCAGAGTATTAGTCAATACTCATTTGTCATTCATTTGAAATAAACAGTTGCCAATATTTTGACAGCTGTTTTTTTTGTCTTCACGGAATTTGGTCTGTTTTAGTCCTGTATGCATCTTATGCTCATTCCAATGTGGTTTTCGTTGTGTGATCTTGTAAGATATATTCTGGTATAGTGAATATATCTGTCCCAATGGTGTCCGTTGTATGGAGTTGACGACCACCATGTGCCGTTTTCGTTAATATATGCGAACTGACCGTTTAGTGTTTTCCAACCTGCAGGTTTTCCGTTGAATCCGCTCGAATTGTTTTTTCGTTGTAGCCATCCAGGTGTGTTTTCAAGTTCGGAAACAGACCAGTTGTAAGTAGATGCTAGCGACTTGGCTATCATATTGTGAGTTTCTCTGTCATTGTCGGTGTCTATGTAGCCGTCGAAGTTGTACCCGTTGTTTTCGAGGTATATTTCAAGTTCTGTCCACTCGCTGTCGCTTGGCAAATGCCAGCCGGCAGGACAGGCTGTCTGTGCGGCAATGTAATTGTATAGCACACCATATTCTGAATAATTGTATGTGTCTTTAGCTTCTTCTACATTTGTTCCCTGGTAGTCGTAAACGTAGTATCTGCTTTCTGACCACGATTCATCTGTGCCTCTATTTACACTTGGTAGATAACGTAGGTTTTCGGCCATCCATACTTGATTGCCTATCGTTAATGTGCAGTATATATTTCCATCTCGTGTATCGGTAAAGCCGTTGCCTAGTATTAGGTTAAGCGAAATCACGCTGTCGCATCCGTGAACCGATGTTAAAGTCTGCCGGTAGTATCCGCTTTCGGTATATGTTATGTCGTTTAGTGTATAGCTATCGTCACAAGTTTCAACTCTTTGTTCGGTAAAGATATAGTTGCCAATATTTACATCAAGGATTATGATACTGTCGCAATTGTATGTGGTATGAAAGTGACCAATCTCGTATTGCCCGCTTTGTGTGTATGTAATGCCATTGTATGTGATTGGTTCGCAATCTGTTATTTCTATATATGTGTACTTGTCATCGCAGAACGGAATTTCAAACATAAATTCTATGGTTCCTGAGTATAGATTGCGTTGCGTTTGTTGTGTGTAAATGACTCCTCGGTATGAGGTGTAGCCTGTATATGTCATTCTGTCGCCGGAACTGGCATTTCCATTAATGTTAAGTTTTGTATTTCCAAAATCAACATTCATTATGGTGTCGGGAAAGATTAGTGTTTGTTCCCAGTTTCTGTTTTGGTCCTGTATTTTTACGCTGTCGAGAGGTATGTATAGATATAGATATTGGTAATTTGTGCTATGTCCTCGGCTTGTGAATGTTACTGTGATGTCGTGGTTTATATTTGGCGAATCGGTTGTAAAACTCTTGATTTCTCCTGTATAAATTTCATCGTTGTATATGGCGTATGCGCGGTAGAAATAAGTAGTTCCCTGTTCGAGCTCCGATAGTAAGTACGAGAAGGTACCTAGTGGGCTTTGTGTAGTTGTTATATTGTTGGTCATGCTGTTTGTGCTTGTTCCGTAGTAAAAGCCTGTTGCTTGCAAAGTGCAGTTGCACGAAACGCGACCATTAATTGAGGCAGAAGTTTGGCTTATTTCCGTTGCTTGCAATGTGCTGACTATAGGATATACTATGCTAATGGAAAAATTAAGCGTTATATTCTCGCTTCCGTTTTGTGCTCGTGTTATTGGTGTGCTTGTTATCGATTCTCCATCAATGGTTGCGTAGCCTGTGTAGCTCATGATGTCGCCAATCCTGAATTCGTTGAGGCATTCGAGTTTTGCTGTTATGTCCTGCGATTCGCCGAGGTATTTTATGGCGTTGCCGCAGCCGTTACCTATGTTTACCATTCGTATCGAATAGGATTTTGTGCCGACAAGTGCATTAAGCAGGTATGTCTGAGGCTTTTCTGCCGAAATTTCGAACTTGTGGATTCCCGCATCCAGCGTGCCGTTGTAGGATGTTAGTGTTCGTCCGTTTACATCGACAAGCATAAGTGTTACATCCGATGTTTTTGAAATTGTGAGTTCGGCGGTTGTTGTGCAGTCGAAAGGGTTTGGTACATTCTGGTACAGTGCGTTGGTGTCGAAAGATATTTCCTCAGTGTTGTTAGTTTGTCTTAGTATGGCGATAGTGTCGGGGTAGTGTACGGTTTCAGCCCAGCCACGGCTTATGTTGTTGACTTTTACGCTGTCAAGGCGCTGGTATGCAGAGCCATTGAGTTGTCCGGAAAAATTGATGGTTATTGACGCCTGCGATAAGCATGATAGACTGTATGCCAATAGCAATATTATTGCAGAAAGGCATTTTGTTAATGTTGATATTATGTGCTGTCGCTCCATAACTATTAGTGTATAATTCGCAAATTTATAAAAAACATCTATATGACAACTGAAATTGCAATTTCGTTGCCTGAATTATCAAATTTTTGTACAATCGTGCCATGGCGCGATTCTTCTTGGAATCTCGGCGCAAAGCATTGCGTCGCTACAATAATCATTGAATTGTTGAATCTTCAAATCATCAACCTTTAGCTCAGCGCAAGCTAAATCTTTGAAACATTGAACGTTAAACATTGAACGAGAAACGCCGCAGGCATTCAAACGGCTTTTGCCCTACAGCGTTATCGTCCACGTCAGCTTGAACGCCCAGTTCTTTATTTCCTTGTCGGTGAAGCGGTAGGGACCGTAGCGGTAGTAAACGCCCAGACCGAAGCCTTCAATCGAGAGGCAGAGCAGGTTGTTGAGTTGTATGCCCGATTCGAAGAAGCCCTTGTTCATCTTGCGGGCATAGTCGCTACCGTCAACATCTTGCGTAAGCTTGCAGTCGCCCCAGCCGAGGCTTGTGGTGATGGCGATGCTCGGACGCGAAAATTTCTTCTTGTAGAGGATGTTTCCGAAGTCGTGCATGAAATGGAAAGTGACGAACTTGTCGGAGATGAACTCGTTGGGACGCATTGTGTTGAAGGTGTGGTCGATGTTGAGCCACGAGTCGGTTCCCGAGGCGTAGTACAGTTCGCTGTAGCGTGGATTACCACCGATATATCCGCCAGTGAGGATCAGGTAGGTGTCGCCGACCTTCCTTATGACGAAATGCTTGTATATCTGCGCTTCAAGCTTGTAGTAGTCGTTGGCATTGGGCGTTACAGGTACCGACTTTATGAAGTTGAAATACATTATCGGGTACTTTGTTCCGAGGCTGACCTTTGTTCCGCGCGGTGTCTGGAAGAATTTCTCCTTGTAGGCGTAGCGCAGGTATATGCCGGCTTCGGCGGCTGTGTAGTGCTTGTCGATTGTACCTGTGAAATTGTATCTGTCGGTGTTGATGATGTCCTTGGTGTAGTGGCGGAACTGCAGTCGTGCCGACAGATAGCGCAATGCTTTGAATTCGACATACGCCTTGTGTTCCGAAATGGAGTCCATCTCGCTGAGGAACCATTCGTAAACCGATTGCGACGACAGTTTTTGGGTTCGTCTGTTGAATGCCATTCCATCGCTGAAATCGAGGTCGCGCTTGTATGTGACGCCTAGTTTCAGGTCGTGGCTCGGCCAGAGGTTGAACTGAACTTTCGCTCCGTATTTCCACGCCTTATCGCCGAATCCGTATGCACCGTAGCCGCCCAAGGTTACCCATTTTGTCAGCCTGTCGTTGGTTTCGATGCCAAGACCGAGGCGCACTTTTTCGTATTCGTTGAACCAGATTATCGAGCCGAGGTCGAAATTGATGAATTTCCATGGAATGTAGCCTGCGGCGAGGATTTCCATGATTTCAACCTTTTTGTCGAGGTTTATTTCCTTGCCAAGGCTGTCGATGACGCGGTATGTTTCAAGGTCTTTGCTTGTGAGCGAATCCTTGCGGTATTGGTTCCAGAAGTCGTCATCCTGCTTGGTGGCCTTGTCGTTTACCAGCACGCCCTGGTTGATGAACTCACGTCGTTTGATGTCGGGGTTGAGGCTGATGTCGGAAATGTAGCTTTTGCCGATGCCGACCATAGGCGTATATGTCTGTCTTTCGCCTTCGGCAGGCTTTGTGCCGTCGGGTACTTGCAATATGTTGAAAATCAAGTTGGTGTTCAGTTGTACAGGGAACCATTGTATGCTGTCAACAAGTTCGTATTTCTGCTGTATGGAAACATTGAACACTTCCGACGGTTCGTTTGGCTCGGCGGTGATGCTTTCGATGGCGTAGCCGTTGGTGTTGATGTTCATTACGCCTTTCAGTCCGTCGAACACTTTGTTTTTCAGGGGAATGAAAGAAATGACAAAAACTGTGTCCATGGACGAGTTATACATCGTGTCTTCGATCTGGAAGAAGTATTTCGAGGTGCTTCCCTTGCTTATCGGGCTAAGGAAACGCTTGTCGAGCAGCGAGATATTGTCGCTGTAGAACGACATCGACTGGAACTGTGTGGCAAGCAGAGTGAATGCAGGATTTTTCATTCCCGACATTCGGTGGGCGAGGACGTTCTCCTTGTTGTTGTCAGGGTATCTGAAAATGCGTTCCGTTACCGATTCGATGAGGAGAATGTGCTGTTTGGAAAGAATTTTACTGAGTGTTTCTATCGTGTCTTTGGCTGGTGTTATTATTATGGTGTCGTCTGATGGCTTTACATCGGCGGTGAAGTACATCTTATTGTACGACACGTAGGAGAACGAGCGCATTTTCTCAGGATTGTTCCTGTTGGCGTTGGCAATCACGAGGTTGACAATTCGGTGGGCTGGGTTTTCGCCCGGAAGCACCGTTACTTCGGCAAGGCTTGTAACATCTTCGTCGAGAGCAATTTCGATGTAATGTTTGGCTCCAAGTTCGTCCTTGCTTACAATCTTGG
The DNA here is from genome assembly GCA_902791865.1 of uncultured Bacteroidia bacterium. Taxonomy (GTDB): domain Bacteria; phylum Bacteroidota; class Bacteroidia; order Bacteroidales; family ML635J-15; genus Bact-19. The sequence goes on along the minus strand of CADAXK010000004.1, from coordinate 246,224 downwards.
TTGTGTATCCGAGGTACGAAATGCGCAGGAATTCGATTTTCGAGTAGTCGTCAATCTTGAAGTATCCGTCGAGGTCGGTTGAAGTGCCTTGGTTCTTGGCGTTGTATATTATGTTGACGAAAGCCAGTGGCTCCTTTGTTTTGGCATCTGTCACGCGCCCTGCGAACTTGCCCTGGGCGAAAGAGGTGAGGGCAAGTAGTAGCGTTGCCAGCAGGAATAACAGGTGTTTCGATATGTAGGAGGAGTGGGGCATCTGTTTTTGGCTATTTGTTGCTTTGTTCAATGATTTCCCAGTGACCGCCCTTGTCGGGACCTACGCGGCGGATAATGCCTTGTTGTTGCATCATTTTCATATTTCGCCAAACATTACTTCTGTCAATCCCAATTAGATCTGACATTTCCTGCGTTGTAATATTGGGATTTCGTTTTATCAGATTCAATATTTTCTGTTGCGTTTTCTGTTGCGTTTTCTGTTGCGTTTTCTGTTGCGTTTTCTGTGAATTTTCCTGTGCGCTTTCTGCGACATTTTGTGCGTCAATAGGTTTTTGTTTTGGTATGTTCACATTGTTCCTCTGGAACGTCACCAAAACACCTCCTTGCTTGGATTCAATCGTTGGTTTGGGCAAGCCTGCGGCAACAAAACCATCACAGATTTTCTTCCAGCCTCGTCCCCACGACTCAATGAAGCCAGCTTTATAGAAAGCAAATGCCAAATTCTTATTGCGAGGATAGGAGGCATGAACTTTCTCTATGTTTTCTGGAGTGATTTGGTTTGGGAGTTCTCCATCGTTCCATATTTCCACATGATGGTCCCAGACGCGCATTTGTATCTGCGGTCCCAAATAGTCCTTGTGACAGATGGCATTGTAGAGAATCTCTCGCAAAGCGTCTTCGGGCACTTCCAATGTTTCAATACGTTGTAATCCTTCATAATGTATAGGCATCGTGAGAAATTTATCTTTGAGCATCCTAACCACGCGGTCGGCCATCTGAATTATGCTGCCTTCTATCATCTCCTGCGAAACTAAGTCGGCTATATTGGAATGGAATCGTCCTATTTTGAATTCTGTGCCGGTAAAATAGCGACCGGGCTTTTTGCAGAACAGAAGCAGTGCAGCGTTCTTCAAGTGACCTTCATCATCTACGAGATTCAAATTTTGTAGCACGGTAGCCGTAGACGCGTTGGCTTCGGACGGGTCAATACGTCCTGCTTGAATACCTTTACGCAGGAAGAAATCGATAGCGTCGCGGTCAAGGCCGTCAACCGTGGCCCGTTCATGCACCATATCGTCCCACGAGCGTCCCATTTTCTTCAGAACGAACTGCTGTAGAGATGTTCCGTTCAGTTCTTGCATAGTGCAACCTGAACGGTAATAGTATTTGCCTTTATAGCTGATGGGAACGTTGCTTGGCACTACTTCGATTTCCATGTAGTCCTTACCATCTCTGTTTAGTATGTTCACATCTGCCACAACACCCAATAGAGCAACAATCTTGTTGGGAATGTCTTCGGAAAGGCGATGAGCATTTTCCACCCCGCAGACGTTTCCTCTATCATCAATACCAATATAAAGTTTACCGCCCTGAGCATTGGCAAAGCCACATACCCATTTAAGATATTCGTCCTTCCAACTTTGCTTGTATTCAATATTCTGTGACTCCATACCCGATGTTTTTATCATTTAGGGGATTTGCAAAGGTAATACAAATTAGTTTAGACCGATTTTCCATTCTCTGCGAGGATTATGTTCTTACGCGACTTATGTTTTCCCTGTTCAATATTACTTTTCATTTTGTAACTTGAAAAACTCCTTCTGCTGTTCAATCTCTCTCCGCAATTCCTCTTGTGTAGGCATATAGGTTAAATATTTGGCTGCATATAATTGGTCGTTGCCATTCAGTACGGAATAATGCGCTACGTCTTCGTCGGTTTCGGCGCATAGTAGGATGCCTATGGTTGGATTGTGACCTTCAGGGCGCATCAATTCATCGTACATCTTGACATACATATCCATTTGACCCACGTCTTGATAATTTAACTTGGTTGTTTTCAAGTCAATAAGCACAAAGCAACGAAGGTTGTAATTGTAGAATACCAAGTCGATGTAATAATCTTCTTTTTCGGTATGTATGTGTTTTTGTCGGTCAACAAATGCGAATCCTTTGCCCAATTCCATAAGGAACGGTATCAGGTGGTCTATAATGCTTTGCTCCAAATTGCTCTCCGTGTAATCGGTGTTGTTCTTGAATCCTAAAAATTCTGCGACAATGGGATTTTTCAGGTATTCGAGTTTGTCCTGCAATGGAGCCGTGAGTTTTTTCATCTCTTGTCGCACCGCGTTTTTATCTTGTGATTTAAGAAGTCTGTGGTAATATTGCGACGAAACATTACGTTGTAATGTGCGAGTACTCCACATTTCGTTGGCGGCTTCGTTTTCGTACCAAGCACGACCTTCGGCGGTAGGTTCTTGAAGGATAATGCTATAATGCGTCCACGAAAGCCTAAGAATCTGTGTGGGTTCTATTAAAGAGTATATGTTATGTTTTTTAGAAAATCCCATCAATGATGGAACTATTTCTGATTTTCCAATCAGTGATTGGAAAATGTTGTCTGTTGCATCTGTCAATAATTTTCCAGTCACCGATTGGAAAATGTTTGGATGCTCTTGGTAGAAAGATACAAAAAGATACAGATTGCTCTTTTTGTAACCGCGACCATATCTTTTTGTCAGCTGATTAGCCAAATTTGTTATCACCTGCTCGCCATATTCTGCTCGTTTGTCTTTCAGTACCTCAAGCCTGATGCGCATTCCTAGCAACCAGTTGCGTTTTATCAGTATTTCGTTTACGGCTTTATATGCAACTGCCTGTGCCTGCTCGATTATAGCGCAAGAGTCATCCACCAAATGAGAAAAATTTGTAGCATCAATTTCTGTGTCTGGATTATATTTTTCTAGTTCCATAGTAGTTATCGGTTATTTTTTACAACTATTTCATAAATTCCACCTGTAAATTGTGTTTTTTTGCGGTGATTCGGCAGATTCAAACAAGTTTGGTTTGCACTCATCTTGCACAAAAAATCGTCTTTCCAACTTTGTTTATATTCAATATTCTGTGACTCCATACCCGATGTTTTTATTCTTTAGGGGATTTGCAAAGGTAATATAAATTGGTTTAGACAGATTTCTCGCTAATTGCGATGGAAAATTATTGTCAATCCAATGATTCAGGTTCGTCATCTTCAATACTTTCTACAGGCGATGCATCAAATGCCAGAAATATTTCAAGAAATGCGGTCTCTCTGAAGAAATAGTTTGGGTCATCGGTTAATTTGTCTTCCATAAAATGAAATCCCCAATTTGCATATTCTTCCATTGTTTGCATCAGCATATCGACTGCTTTGCGAGTTGTTATTTCTCCTTTTTCTAATGCAATGAAATCAATGTCTGTTCTTGCTATGAGTGCGATAAAAATATATTCGCGAAGTTTCGGATAGGCTTTTCGTCCTTTTACAGAATCAAGATTTCCCCAATATTGTATAGGTTGCCCCAATATCTTACGTTTTTGTGTGTCATCAATTAGTGGCCGTCTTTCATTGAAATATAAACCGATAAAAAATGCGATAATAAATATTTCATAACCGCCACCAAAGATTTTACCTCTGTCTTCTCGTAAAGAGGTTGCCCCGCGACCATAATCACAGAAATTTTTAATGATACTATCTTCGTATCTTTTTTCCCATTGAGGATTTCGTGTTGCCCACAAATCATATAGTTTTTCTGCTGCCATAATTTTTTTTACCTTATTTGTTTAACAACTGTTTGAATGGTTGACAGGTCTTTGTCATTAAAAGGTTCCACTTTTTCGATTCGATAAACAGAACAAGATAGTTTGTTAATCGTATCATAATCCAATGTTTTCTGCCCTGTTGCCTTATCAATATTTAGTAAATCCTTTGTAACAATAATACATTGCTTATCAATTGTATCAATTACATTGTAGAATGTATCTTCCTTGAATCCACCAAATGATGATGTAGGTGCATCAAAAATTAACGGATAATCTTGTTCCCGTTTCAATGTTGTAATTTGAGAAATAGCAAATAGAACTGACATATACATTGTGGTTTTTAATGCTCCATTAGGATTTTCAATACGAGAACCGTTATCGCTGTATAGTTCAATTCGTGCTGAATTGTTGATTGTTTTGCGGATTCTTATTATTCCGTAGAAATCATTCTTGTTAAGTTTCTGTAAATACTTGTTGGCTTCCGCTTCAAGCATTTGCAGGAAATTATTAATATTTTGTTCCTTGGCGTTTGAGAATGCTTTAGTTATTTTTTCAAATGCTGCATGAACGCGTTGATATACCTGTGTCATTGAACTTGTAGGTTCAAGTTTAGATAGTTGTTCTTGTATTTCATTTTTAGCATTCTCTTTGAATTTTAGAGTGGTTTCCAATACAGATACACGGCTTTCTGCACGACTTTTAGCATCAAAGAACCCTCTCAAATCAGATATGCTTTTATCAAGAAGTTCTGCGCTTAACCCTGACTGCATTAGCAAATCGTTTTGCTCTGTTTTTAATTCTTGCAATTGCTTATCAACTTCTGCCAATTCACTTTTTCTTTTACTAACGAAATCCAATTCGTCAGAAATTTGTGTTGCAATATTTGAAATTTCTTGTTCCGTTTCGCCACTAAGTTTTATTTGACGAGAGTGTAACTCGTTGATGAATGTATTTTGGAATAGCGGTTTGTCTTCTTCTGCAGCACCTGATTTTTTATTGGCTTCTGCTGTTATATGTGCAAGATATTCGTTCAGTTTATTACACATAAACTCATACGCTTCCGAGCCTTTAGGTGCTGGGCGACCACATACTTTGCAAATTTCATCATCAATCATTTCTTTCATAGTCGATTCATCTGGCAAGTTCCAAGGTAGAGGAACTGCATCGTTTGCAAGTTTCTGAATTTTTGAAATTGTTTCGCGTTCTCCAGCTTCTTTTGCGCGGCGCTCGGTTTCCTGTTTGTCAAGTCTTCTTTTTTCTTTGCTTAATGCGGAAACTTTTTTAGAAAACTCTTGTATGATTGATGGGAAAGAGCGTAAAATCCATTGTTTGTCTAACAAGTTTGTGCTATATTCACATGTTGCTTGTCCTGCTAATTTTGCTCGTTTGTCAGTAAGACCTTTTATGCGTTCTTTTATTGCTTGATAGCGTTCCGATGTTTCTTGATTCTTTTCTAATAATTCCAATTTTAAAGAAAATTCTGATATGGAAATTCTCTTTTGTTCAAGTTCTTGTTTTATGTTTTTGATGTCATTTAAGGCATCATTTAATTGAGTATTTAGTTCTTTCGCTTGATTTGAAACTTTTTTATCGTTTTGCAATTCACGATTTGCGGCATTGGCAGACTTTTGCTCAAAATTTGATGTCATTTCGACTAATTCGTCAAATTGTCTAATGCCAGAAAAAGTATCAACTAATGTTTTCAATGCTGTGTCGTTATCAAACACATTGAGTTCGTTTTCGCCTTTGAATAAACAATATTTACGAATAACAGGTTCAAAACACATATTCAATAATCTGTCTCCAGAAATTACATTACGTCCAGCCCCTTCTATAAAATAACCTTTGAACATAAAGTCTCTTGTGTAGACTGTTTCGTCAAAAGATTTTTCAAAAGTAAAACTCTTTTCAATTTCTTTTTCACCATCATGTTCAAATGTAATGCTTACAGATACTTCATCACACTCTCCAATTTCCAATTCTGATTTCCTTTTTTCCGATATATGTGAAGTCTGTGTATTTACACCGGTTGTATCAAATAACCATTCTAATGCTTCAAAAAGAGTTGTTTTACCATCTCCGTTATCTCCAATTATCAAAGTAAGACCTTTGGATAACGACAAGTGGTTTTCTCCATAATAACTACGGAAATTTTTTATTTTAATCTCCTTGATAATCATATATTTGATTTTAGAAAGTTACTAACTTCATTGTATATTTCCCTCTCTGTCGCTTTTTGCTCATTTCTAGATATAATTTGAGCAATTGCTTGAATTACGACATTTTCGGAATCCATAGCATCCGCTATTGAATTATAATCGTCAGGATTATAGCCGTATGAATTTATTAACTGCTCATCAGCAATTACGGCTTGCAAAATCTTATCACTATTTGTTTGATATGTACTCATACGTTAATTAAATATGGATAGATTATAATGATTCAATACTTCTTGAAGTTCATTGTCTGTATCATTTAGATTTTCGGACAACAATGCAAAATCTCGAACTCGTTTTAATTCACTTGCAACCAAATTCTTTTCCAAAGAATAACATTCTTCATCAAAAACATTGTCAGGAATAACGATTAGGTCGTGAATTATAGCAAAACGTTTGTCTTTGTGTGTCCTTAGAACACGACCACGGCGTTGGATAAATTGTCGGGGATTTCCAGTGCTTGCACAGAAAATAGCCAATTCGCTTCGTGGTACATCAACACCTTCGTCCAAACATTTCATCGATGTAAGTACATCAATGCTTCCATCGGCAAAGCCCTTGAGCATGGCATCTCTATCTGTTGAGTCTGATGTAAATTGTCGGACGATGATATGAGAATCCATATCACGGACAATTCTTGTGAAATCGTCAATTAGATGTTCCGTTTCTGGGTCTGATGCGATAGTATCTGATTGGTCGAAAATATCAGCTTCAAAATTGTCTGGTTTATTGCCCTCTGGCACATATACCAATGTGTATTTCAGATTGCCAATGTCAGCCATTCGTTGTTGAACAATTTGTTTGAATGTGTTCAACTTATTGGCCGCTTTGTGAATAATGCTTTTCCGTTTCAATAAAAGCATTTTTAATCGTTCTTTACTTCCTTCATCGTGAAAGCCCATTATCTTGACAATCTTTTTTGAAAGTACAACATATTGAGACAATTCGCTTTCTGTCAAATGCACAATGTGCGGATAGTAGTAATATCGGCATAAAGCACCGTTATCAATAGCTTCTGCCATTGAATATTCAAATGTATAATTGTCGGAGCAACCGAAGAAATTCATTAGTTTTTGGTTGCCGATTTCGTCATATTGTCGTTCTGGTGTGGCAGATAGTCCAATTCTACGTAAATATTTTATATCAGATAAACGCTTTGCCATTAATCCGCCTCCCATATTATGGGCTTCGTCTGCGATGAGTAGAAGTTTGTTTTTAGGGAATTGATTTAATTCCATAAATACATTTGAACGTACAAATGAAGCATAAGTGGATATGATGACGTATGACGAATCGTTGTTGGCGTTTGTCATTTCCAATAACCGAATATTGGCGACTGCCGATTTCCAATTATTGTATTTTGAACAGACCTTAATAATATTACTGAAATTAAACTTCTTGCATTCAATTTCCCATTGTTCTACAAGTGTAATAGTAGGAACAAGAATTATAGCCTTGTAGTAACCTAACTTATTGTATATTTCAAGCAGACAATTCAGTGAAGTTATTGTTTTGCCTGTGCCTGTTGCCATAGCAAACAACCCCTTCTGCTTGTTGTTCTTCCAATTTTCAAATGCTTTTTTCTGGTATTCACGAGAACCAGATTCATATGGGAAACGAGGTTTGCCAAAATCTATTGAGGTGACTTTTTCTCCTTTGGTTTTGATTTTTTCAATTTCAACCTCAACTTTGTTTTTGGCTTTCTCCAGCGCCTTAATTACTGACTTTGGCAATGTTTTGTTGGCAATATCTTGTTGTATGAATTTGTACTCATCTTCCAACAAATCTTTCAGTTCCTTGCTTTTGAATGATTCTGCAATATGTGTTTTTACATTGTCGGTAGGGACAAAAACAACATTTTCGTCTTTGCCGTTGAATACAAGTTCAAACTCGTTTTTGATTTCGTTTATTGTTGCAGTTGCTGTGTTGCCATCCCAATCGCAAAAAATAGTAAGGCTTTCAATGTTATCAATGAGAGCAGAACGAGAAAAGTTACAAGACCCATCAAATCCAACATTGTTCATCCCATCGCTAAAAATACCTGTTTTTGTGTGTGATATGCCAATGCTGTCTTTAGGCGCTACAATTTTTATGTCAAGCCTATTGTTGCGGATGAGCCATGAAAGACATTCAAAAAAGTGAGAGTCACGTTCTGATAATGTGTTCTTTAGATTTTCAATGTCAGTTATGTCAAAATAGGGAAGAGGAGTGTCGATTTCTCCATTGGCGATAGCGTTTTTATCTTGTTCTGTAAGAATGTCATTTACAATCAAATTCATTCTTCCACCATTATAGAGAAAAGATGCAAATCCATCAGCCAGCACATTGATTGCCGAAGAAGAGAAGAATCCCAACATCAAATCAAATCGTGTAGAATTGCATAAGCAATCGGAGAAGAAACCTATCGGTTCCCACTCGGTGCGCGATTTGAATCGGCGGTGTGATGGAAATGAGACATCTTTGAGCATAATTAGTCGGTTAGTGTCGGTAATACCAATTTTCTAAAATTAGGATTATTGTATCTTGTATCAAATGCTAATATATTAGAACCTTTTGAATTGATAACATTTGCCCATTTCATCCCAATATTCTGAAAATATGGTTTCCAATATGTAGTTTGCGAATTGCGCAATTCATTTGAATAAATCGAATTTGCTGTGATTTTTTTGTAATCTTTATGGCTTAAAAAATTCGATAATAAAAGATCAATAATCAATATCACATCCATTGGTAATATAGGAAATCTGGGGACTGGCATATTAAGAAAATTGCCTAATTCATAATCCTTCAATCCCATCCCTCCATATGTCAAATGATATAATGGGTGAATAACAGAAGAATTGCTTCCATCATCATAATCAATATGAAAACAATTGATCGCTGTTTTATTATGATTATCATCTCCTAATACAGAAACATTGAACTGATAGTTATAGTCAAAATATGGATTTTTAAGGTTCTTATTATTATCTGTAATAGATCCACCTAAAACTAGTCTCAAACTATTACAATTGTGATTCAAATGAGTAGGAATATTTTTGTCTATTGAAAACTCCAATGCATCAAATTTACAATCATTTGTGCTACTAAGTTTTGATACTGGACTTGGATCTTTCACATATTTTTCTTCTACCAAAATATCTACCACCTTTTGTATTGATCTGATAAGGTCTTTCTTACCCATTGTATGATTGTTTAAGAATGTTATTGTATCGGTCCTTTTCAATTGGAGCCACATCTATCCAAACATCTTTGTTTTCACTATATTTAGCATAATACATGGAAACATATTCCTTCTCTTGCCATGGATAAAAGGCATCCTGACCTTGAATCAAAAAGCCATCAATAGGGTCAAGTGGTTTGTTGCTATCTTTGCAAACAGTCCAAAACCTATCACTATGAGCCATTTTAATTTTGTTTTGGACTGGTAACCCTTTCATATTGAATAAAGTAGAAAATTTTGCAACACGATCTGAAGCGGAAACAGAACGTAAATATGTTTCTTTATCAATCTTTTCTTCCCACAATTTTTCTAGTTTTGGTGCCCACCAACGTTCCCATCCATCAGAAAGAATGCCATTGTATTTTATTTCTGATAATTTGTCTTTAATTATTTTTATATCGTTTTTGGGTGTAGATATTTTATCAATACCCAATCTTGCGAATAAGACATCTTCGTTTATCAAAACCCCTTGCTTCTCTAAGACTTGAGTTATTAAGAACTTTACAATTACATTTTTTGGTTGTTTGCTTAATATATCAACTTCGGAAACAAAGCGTTCATCTAGATACGAATCATCTATTCCTAGCATATTTAGGGACAACCTTGATTCAAGTTTTTCGTATGCATTGGCAATAGCAATTAATTTCAGTTGATAATCTTCTATTATACTTGTTTCTTCATTATCGTCTTTGCTAATACAATAATCAAAAAGGTTGTAGTCGAAGTTTTCCATAGATTTTTGCAAGTTGTTATTTGCAGAAAACAAAATCACAGGAAAACTTTTCAAAGTTCCTTCCTTTTGACATGTTCTAATTTGTTGTGCTAATGCAGTTCCATGATATGGCGCATACATCCCCGAATTATCCATTTTGTCGCCTAATCGCAAATCTAAAATTAAACCAGAATAGCTTGATTCTCTTAATACTAAAAGCTGGTTGCCAAAATTTGCTATGTTTTTTTGGGGGATACAATTCAGTTCGTTTTTTCGCATGAATTGTAGGGATAAACGTTTTGCGTTTTCAATGTCATCGTCTATGTATATGTATGTAATCATAATTTATTGATTTTTGTCAATTTTAATTTCAAAACATGTTGCATATCCATCTGCAGGATTAGCAACTTCTATTGTGCCTTTATTTGATAGTATCAAATCTTTTACAATTTTAAGACCTAAACCGGTTCCAATTAATTGTTCTTCGTTTGTTGCATTGAAACTGTCAGAAGTCGTTGTCGAATAGAACGCATTGAAAACTCTTTTTTTGTTGATTTCTTCTATTCCACACCCATTGTCATTAAAACGAAGAACGAGTTTGTTTTCTTTTTCAAATACTTCAATTAAAATATTGCCTTTAACATATTTTCGTTTGATGGCCTTTTTTGAATTTGAATATAAATTTTGTAAAATAGTAGTCCATATTGATGGATGCATAGGTATTGTTTCTAATAAACCATCAGCAAATGATATTTTCATGTCGATACCATTATTCTTCAAATCTCCAGACATCATTTTCTTAAATCCATTTACTACTGTTCTTAAACTTATAGGCATAATTTCTCTATTTGTATTTTGAGAAATTGTAGTAGAAAAATATTTATTATAACTAAATAATTCTTTTAGGCACTTCCTTAATTCATTGATTGAATCATGAAAATTTTCGTCTTGTTGTTGAATGCTATATATTAAACTATTAATTGCGTCTTCATTTTGTTTGATTTCATGAACGTACTCTCCAAGAATCAATCCCAATCCAGCCAATACACGTAGCATCTCATTTTCATCAATCAAGTTATATAACTGGTCGATTTGGTATGATAATTCATGTATCTTAAATTCTTTTTCCTTTTCGCTATATGTTTGATTGTTTTCAATTTCTATGCTAAAAGTCGTTTTTATGGAATCAACGACATCTTTTATAGTTCTTTCTTTTAATTCAGAATATTGAGTTACATCATTATTGTCAAGAGTATGCTTGGTATTCCTTAATATGAAAATTCTTTCTTTAATATTATTTCTCGCTATTTTCATAGCGTTGAAAATAAAATGGATTAATTGGGTGTATGCTTCGTTCTGTATCAAGCCTTCTCTACTTGATGTTTCCTCAAATATATTATTCTCAGAATTGTCTAATAGTTCTACGAACCCGAATAAATTATTTGTTCTAAATGGAATATTTGTTTTGCCACTTTCGTTTGCCCATCTTTGATTAATATTTATCCAATCATCTGTAGGTTCGCCAAAAGGTAATACTCTAAATCCATTACGATACAATTTAATACCACTCGCATTGTTTGCAAGATTTTTTATTGAATCTAGATCCTTCCTTGTGATATTTTTGTAATATTGAGGTTTATCATAAATGAAGTAATATGCTTTGAATCTAACATTGTACAATAAGGGAAATGTTGTTATTTCTTTTCCGTTGTCTTTATATGTAATAGGAAGAAGAGAATCGTCAATATTATCATTTATTTCTATTTTTTTTATTGAAACTATCCCTTCATGATTGTTTCCAACATAACCTTCTATCTCAACTAGTGCCTTGTCATAAAAGTTTTCAATTGTGTTTTTTATTATAGTACTATCTTTTGAGAAGATAAATTTAAATGAAGATTCATTTTTTACTGCAATATTGCTTTCTTTACTTATTTCTGATAAATAACTAGGTTGGAATAGTGAATTAACATATGAAAAAATTCTTTTAATTGAACTTTCAGACCATTTGTCTCTTAAATTATTGATAGTTAGGCGTGTGCCACTTTTTTGAACTTCTAGTGTTTCTCTTTTTAGAGGAAACTTAATCATTCCTAAATCTGTATCAGACTTATACTGACTCCAATCAATAGTAATTTGTGTCTGTTGGTAGGAGTTTATTGCTTGAGTACTTATTGTAAGACATTCTCCTAGTCTTTGGGTTGCAAAACGGCCTATGCCTTTCTTTCCTGCTCTTGTCCTACCGAACTTTATAGATTTTGGATTATGAATTTTTTCTGTTGATGAAATTCTCATGAAGCCATTTATTAATTGGGCTTCGGTCATTCCTAATCCATTATCTGTAATAATCAAAGTGCCTCCTTCTTTATCTGTGTTAATAAATTCTACTGTAACTATAGTAGCATCAGCATCGTAAGCATTTTTTATCAATTCAGACACTGCTGTTTCGGCTTTTCCAACTAATTCAATTCCTAAACGATTGATTAGTCCAGAATCAACAGTAAAACCTACTTCTTTTATGTTGGTATAATCATCCATAATAAAACAATGGTATTTTATATAAAACAATTAGCACACATTATTTCATCACCCAAAATGTCAACAAGGGTAGTTCCTTTGTTTTGCTTGCGACTTTCCTCTTGTCGCTTAATAATGTCAAGTTTGATTTGGCGTACACGCTCCGGTTTGCACAAATCTGCCAGACTTTCGTTTTGATTCCAAGTGTAGCCGTCTTTTTCAAACTCCATAGCCTTTTTGTATAGGTCGGGATGTTGTTCATAAAGCCATATCCATTCTATTTTCTGTTGGAAAAAGCAGAAATAGCAACCAGAACGGCTTCTGCTGTAAGTTCCTGTCTTTCCGTCAACTTCAAAAGGAATCTCTTCGTAATATGCGGGAACCCCTACGCCGCTTTCACGCAACAAACGAAAAATATCTTCTTTTACAAGGACATCGGTGTTCTCTATCAATGGGAAATAGTCTAATTTGCCAACTGGATAATCTGTTGTCTTTAAGAATGCGAAAACGGCTTGGTTGAACATTTTTACATCGTAATCAAGCAGAGCATTCATTTTTTTCGAATAGTAAAATTGTTTTGTGATTGGCTTTCTTACTATTTCCATTATTTCTTCTCGTGCGAAATCATCAGGACACAGGACGTCGTATAGGTTTATAATTTGTTCAAGATTATCATTGTTCAAAAACTTACTGATTACATCTATGCTCCAAATGTTTCTTCTGAATGGGAAAATCGCTTGGATGTTTGGCTTTGTTGATATATAGCCGTCTCTATCTTCATCGCCACGAATACCAACATATGAAATCGCATAATCATCACCTACATATTCCTCAAATTTTTCAAGTTTCATTTTCTTGGTACACCAACGAGCTTGTGGTGATGGCAAGAATCCTCCCATTGCTTTCAAGTAATGTTCAAAAGGATTCTCTTCAACAGAATCTTCGGCGGCTTTCAATCTTTCTATTTTGCCAAGATATGCTTCAAGACGACTTATAAGTATTTCTGTTTCTATTAATTCACATTTGGTGTCAGAATTGTAGTACTCAATTTTCAGATTCGGATACTTTTTCTTAAGATATATTGCAAGTGCAGCACTATCTTTTCCACCAGAGATTCCTAATATATGTCTTACCTTTGTATTATTCATTGTTTGTCTTTTTTTTCAATATTTCTAGCAATGCGCATACATCCACATTGTTGTTGCCAGAAAGAATCTTGTTTATTTTTTCTTCTAACTCGGATGCTTTAATTTTATCTTTTTCAGGAAGAATATAAGTTTGAGTTCTAATGTTAGAGCCTGTATTTGTTACCATATCAAATGAATATGCAACATCGGTATCGGATTTTGATTTTTTAGAAATATCAGCATATTTCTCGCATTCACGGAATAGGTAAATTAAATCTTCAACCAATTTGTCTTCTTCTTCATCTCGAAGCGATTCCAATGGATGATCAAGAACAGGATAGCATATTGACTGATACCATTGAGTTTTATTGTCGTATTCTGTTGTTACATGATGATAAAACTCTTTTTGTTTGGCAGTTAGCAAATGAATCTTGACATTTGCTAATCTTTGCCTTATTTCTTCCACATATTCACTGTAATCGGCAGATTCGAGTCTCAATCCATCAACAAGACGAATCTCAATTCTGTCAATTAGTTGTGTGTAGCAAGAACGCAATTCTCTAATAGCTTGCTGTATAATTTTGCCGTATGTTTCAATATCTGCATCTTTTTTGTACCTTTTGGTGAAATCCAAAGCATCCGGTAAATCCTCAAAAAATGCTTTTTCTGGATCTTTTGCAGTTGCTAGTACATCGCGGAAACGCATAGTTGATTTGTGCGTAAATTTCCGTGTATGTTTGGTGTAATCGTTTAATCTTTTGTAAAAGAAAAGGAATGGCTTTATGGTTTCTATAAAGCTATGCGTTGTTATGTTGAACTCATCTTCTAGGTTAACAAAACGACGATATTGATTAAAAAAGTCTAGTTTGACACCATCTATCTCAAAAGCTTTTATTGCATAATCTGCAGGATGTTTTTGTAGCAAGTCGAAAAATAGCATATCAACATTCGGGATATATGCACCTTTGTTTACATCATATAAAGCGAAATCCTGTCGCTTTATAAACAAAAATGTTGGTATCCAGAAATCTAGAAATCCTTGTTTTAACTTGTATGGCTGGTTGGAAAGAATCTTTATCAATTCTGATATTTTTCTTTGCTTGCCAATAGTGCTTTGTAGAAATTGTGTACATTCTGTCCACAAAGTCATAAATTCTTCCTTCGGTTTGTCAGCAAAGCCAGAATTCGTATGTAAACCTGTGTTTTTGAGCAGTGAATAGTATATTGTTTTTTCTGGAGGAAATTTGTCTTTCTCAAATCCTAGGTCTTCTTCGTTGTAGTGTTCAACAAGAGCCTGCAAGTAATTTTTACGAGCAGATGATATTGGGGTGCTCAGTTTGTGCCTGTTAAACAATTCGTTATTCATTACGGGAGCCATGCAATATACACTATCGCATACTGCCGAAAGTAATTTGTTGAAATCTTTGTGTGAAGTGACTATTTGCTTTTCTCCTTTGAAAAACCATGTTACGCGATTTTTGTATGCAAACAAATTGTCTGTTACTGCTTTGTACAAAAGAGACTCTTCGTATTCTTTAAGTTTTTGTATTTCATTATATGCTACACGATCAGCATCTTTATCAATCAATACTTTCGTGAGTATATATTCGTATTTTTTGATATTATAAATATGGTCAACAATTTCCTCTGTGTTGTTAAAGAACGCATATATGACAGCATGTTCTGTATTTGAACTTATCTCTTTGACAGTATCAATAGCATTTGCTTTCGATGAGAATATCAGTTCTATATAACCATCATTATCACCAGATGGTGTCATATCAACAGCATCTTCGCGAGTCTCATATTTAAAGTATCGAGGTGTTCCTTTATGGTAATAGTGTGCTTTTACTGGAGAAATGCGATTAATAAAACAACGCAAATCATCAATGAAAGAGACCGGTCTTGAAACGATAGCTCCTGCTTTTTGAATTTCATACTCTAAATCAACATCAGTACCATCAAACAATAACAATCGCTGCTTATAAGCGGCATATCGTATAATTTTGAATTTCTGTAATTTGTCAACAATAAGATTTGAATCGGAAATGTCCATTGCCAATTGGGCATATTTTTCCAGTTGACTTTGGTTCATAGTAAAACTGGCGATTCCAAACAAATTAAGTAGCCCTAATGCTTTCACAATTTTTATGGCATTTGTCATTTCACTGGTATTGTCCCAATGAATATTTTCGATTCGTTCTATAGATACTTGCATTGAACTCCAATTCATAGAGTCCATATTAGCGTCTTTTAGATATGAATAAAAATTATAGACAATGTAGTCGTAAACATCTGCTAAATTGTATGTTAAGTTAGGGGCTATTTTAAATTCTGAAAGAGAATTTGTCCCTCGTGCAGTAAGGAAAGAAAAAAGAGAGCGTTCGTTTTGACCATATCGCTGAATTGCAGATGTAATTGCAAAAGCTGAAAATGAGTCAAGTGGATATAATTGTTGCGCTGTTTCAACAGAAAAAGCATTTGAAACAAATTTTGTTTCTATGGCAAGTTGATACAATTGTTCTGCATTTCTGTATTCTTTTTTAGAAACATTGCCATAAATTTGTTTGGATGCTAAAAACAAAAGTTGTTCAATAGGTTCAACGAAAGTAATTTCTTTAAAGCGTCCTTTTACTTTTGTCCATTCATTCTTTTGTTCCTCTGTTAGATTTTTGGAATAAGAACCAAAATTTTGGTGTAATGTGGTCAGCAATAATATATCGCGAGATGAATCATTGACAAATTCTGCAAATTTTTGAATAAAATATAATTCTTGTTCTGGATTGTTTTTGGCTGCGTGTTCTAGTACTTTGCCAAACTCATCAATAACAATTAACAAAAATTTGTTTTGCGATTTCAGATCATTGTAATATTTTTTCAACTCATCCAAAATGCTTAAAGAGTTACCTTCAACATTCAGTTTTTTCCCCAATAATTTTGGCAAGTCCATATAATCCCCAACAATGTTCAGAATCTCAAAATTCATCACGTTTGAAATGTTTTGGGGATTTAAAAGCATTTTGACCTTGTTTTTACAATTAAGGTCTGCCTCTAATGCAAGGATAAAAGAAGATTTTCCTGTGCCATATGTGCCAATTATAGTAAACGAGTGAATTCCAGAATTGAAACCATTAACAATGCTTTCCGTAGCCTTCCTTCCATTGGGAGTAACAATGTATTGGGCGTCAGAAGGAAAACCATTTTCTATATTTGCCGATAAACTAAACACTTTATTCATAGTACTTTGCCAATACTTGTTTTGCTTTCATCTGTTTTGTAAACTGCAATTGCCTAATACCTGCAATATCACTATATGTTAGTGAATCTGAATATAATTCCGATATCAATTTTAACATGTCTATTACTTCCAAATCTGTCATGCAGAATATTAAACCTAATTCTTGCAATGTGTCATATGGAATGCTATTATCGGATTCTTCCTTTATCATAAGTAACGCAAATAGAAAAATTTCAGGTATCACATTCTGTTTCCCTTCGATATTGAAATAAAAACGGGCGTGTTTTTCTTTAAAATTATTATCCGTTTTCTCTTTTTGGTCAATTTCTCGAAGCAAATCCAAATCCATCAATAAGGTAGAATATTCTTCGTTAGATTTCGGTTCTTGTGGCAAACAGTAGTTTTGTAGCAACACATTAACATCCTTTTTTACGGTATTTTCATTATACTGATTATCTTTTTGGGCTTCTTTCATTTTACGTTTAACAAAACTTACCACTTGCCCTTTTTCAAATAACCGGCGTTCCTTTTGAAAATCAACAAAAAACATCTTGTATAAAGATGCCTCGCCTGAATAAATTATGAGGAAATGTAATAGCCATAGCGTACCCAAATCTTCTACGAAAGGATCTTTCCCTTCTTCTGTATTAAAAATGTAATCGGCTAACCAAGCTGTTTTTGTGTCATTATTTAAGCCGAATGCCTTATACCAATAACGAATGGAAGCAACCATATTTTTCCCAACACCAAGATTGATAACTGCCTCTGGCTCATTAAAGTCCAAATCCTTCTTCACAAAATCATATCCTTTTTTCAGCCACAAAGTCTTACATGGAAACGATTCGTGTCCAGAAAATGTGAATTTTTGTGTGTTCTGTCCTATGTATGAAGACATTTCTCTTCTAACTTAAATCCATACTTATAATTTACAAAGATAACTTATTATTATAAGATATTATTAATATTTTGAAATATATTTTTCAAAAAAGAATCAACAGCTAGAAAAGTTTTTCAAATTTAATTTGTGTTTTCTCCGTACCAAGTCCGTATCATCTCCGTACCAAGTCCGTATCATCTCCGTACCAAGTCCGTACCATCTCCGTACCAAGTTGCTCCCTCATTGCTCCTTGGTTGCTCCTTTTAAATCTTTTAATATAGAACCATCGCAAAGCATTGCGATGCTACAAATCCTTGTCCCTTGTCCCCTTGATTTGTATAGTCGCGGTGCGCCACGACACGAAAGGAAACGATATTGTCATTGAATCTTTTGAATCATTGATTAACGCCGCAAAGCATTGCGTCGCTACAAATCCTTGTCTCTTGAACCCTTGATTTGTATGGTCGCGGCGCGCCACGACACGACAGAAAACGATATTGTCATTGAATCTTTTGAATCATTGATTAACGCCGCAAAGCATTGCGTCGCTACAAATCCTTGTAAAAACACCCTTGCTGGATATTCATTGATTATGACCGATAAAAAAAATCGTCAACAACTTGCTGACGATTTTCTGTAAATTCTTTTATTTATTTCCGATGATTTCCCAATGGCCGCCTTTGTCGCCACCAATGCGCTTGATTGTGCCGTCGTTCTTGAGCTGGCGGATAATTTTTTTTATGCCGCTTTCCGAAAGTCCAGTTTCTTCCTGTAGTTCGCGTATGGTAACCATTGGGTTATTACGTATGGCAGAAATAATTTTCTGGTTACTTTTCTGGTTACTTTTCTGGTTACTTTCTTGCATTTCCTGCAGCGCTTGTTTCAGACAGCCTAGCATAAATGTAATGAAAGCTGTGCTTTGGGCTTCGCTGTCGCTTCGGGCTATGGAGGCGTAGTATTCCTGCTGGTGTTCCTTTACAATGGTTTCGACTGGAATCCAAGCAAATACTGGTTGCCATTGCATCAGTAGAAGGGTTTGCCACAGGCGTCCCATTCGTCCGTTGCCATCGGCAAATGGGTGTATGAATTCGAGCTCGTAGTGGAAGGCACAGGATGTTATCAGCGGATGTGTCTTGGTCTGCTTTGCCCATTCCAGCAGTTCGCTCATAAGCGAAGGTACACGGTCGGCAGGTGGAGCCATGTGCAAGCACTTTTCTCCATTGAAAATGCCAACACCGCCGCTTCTGTAGCGCCCGTTCTCGCGCATAAGGTCCGCCATCATAAGTTTGTGCGCCTTCAGCAGGTCCTTCTCGTCGTATGGATTTAGTTCCAGCAGAAGCTTGTAGGTGTCGATGGCATTCTTTACCTCCTGGATTTCGTCGGGCGCACCAAGTACGTGCTTGCCCTCGAGTATTGCCGTCACCTGCTTGACCGAAAGCGAGTTGTTTTCGATTGCCAGCGACGACTGTATGGTCTTTATGCGGTTCTCCTTGCGCAAATGAGGCGCGGGCATATTGGAGGCTATTGCCGTCAAATGGCCTAACATTTCGGCTATTTCGGCAACCAACGACATTATTTCGTCGGTAATCGTGAATGGCGGCGCATAGCTCATCCGCGAATCTCCTCTAGCATTTATTCGTACATTCCCGTCTTCAATATGGTGATTTCCTTTTCGGTGAGGAATCTCCACTTGCCACGGGGGAGGTTGAGCTTGGTGAGGCCGGCGAAATATACGCGGTCGAGGCGCTTCACCTCGTAGCCGAGATGTTCGAGCATACGGCGCACAATCCTGTTGCGGCCCGAGTGTATTTCAATGCCGATGATGTTCTTGCTGTCGCCGACATAGCTTACTGCATCGGCGGCAATGAATCCGTCCTCGAGTTCAAAACCGTCGGCAAGCGCCTGTAGGTCGGCTTTGCTGATGTTTTTGTCGGTCTCCACCTGATATATTTTCTTCTTCTCGTACGAAGGGTGGGTGAGTTTCTTGGTGAGGTCGCCGTCGTTGGTGAGCAGAAGCAGACCGGTGGTGTTGCGGTCGAGACGTCCAACGGGGTAAATCCTTTCGGGGCAGGCATCCTTCACCAAGTCCATTACCGTCTGGCGTTCCTCGGGGTCGTCGAGGGTGGTTACGCAGTTCTTGGGCTTGTTGAGCAGGATATAGACGAGCTTTTCGGGGTTGATGAGTTCTCCGCCGAAACGCACTTCGTCGCCCGGCTTAACCTTGGTGCCCAGTTCGGTAACGACTTCGCCGTTGATGGTCACGACGCCAGCCTGAATGTAGGTATCGGCTTCGCGGCGCGAGCAGATGCCTGAGTTGGCGATGTACTTGTTGAGGCGGACTTCGTCGTTGTCCTTCTTTGCAGGCTTTGGCTTTTCCGACCTGCGTATGCGTCTTTCCTGGTAGTTGTTGTCGTCGAACTCGTCAAAGTTGTCGTAGTCCTTGTAGTTCTTTGTGCGGAACCTTTCGGGCTTGCCGGCAGGCTTACCGCCGTGATGTCCGTCGTGGTGCTTCTTCTGGTAATCGGGGGCGTCGTAGTATTTCGAGGCCTTGTCCTTCTTCTTGCCCGAGAAGTTGCGGTTGTCGGGGTTGCGCATGTCCTCGTCGAACGAGCGCGGCTTTCTGTCGCGGTTGAACTTGTTGTTGCGCGGCTTGAAGTCATCGTCGCGGTCGAAGTTGCGGCGTTCGCGCGGAGCCGAGTTGCGGTCGTCGCGGTTGCGGTTGAACTTGGGTTTATTGTTGTTCCTGCGGTCGCGGCTGTTGCGTGGTCCGCGGGTTTCGTCGTCGTCAAATGTTCTCATTTGTTGTGTTGTTATAGTTAATATAGGAACGCAATAAATGCGTTCCTATTGTTCTGTGTCTAATTTATTATATCCACATTATAAGCTTCGAATCCTGCTTGTACGGCAGAAGGTCGTTCTTTGCGTAGGCGCGGATTGCGTAGTTGTAGATACCGGTCTTGTGAGGTGCGCCTTCGATGCGGAATACTGCAATCTTGCCGTTGCATTCCTTCAGCTTGAACGGCATCTTTTCGTCGATGACTATCGAGCCGTCCTGCTTCTTCGAAACTGCTATTGCTTCGATACCTATGTCGTTGGGTGATAAACGGTTGAGGTTCAAGGTAATCTCTCCGTATGCATCCTGCGGGTTCTCGAACTCGGTGGTGTGGAAGTCTATCTTCAGCACCTCGATGAAGTTCCAAGCGCGTGCTGCCTTCTCCTTCCAGTTTACAATCTCGAATACCTTTGCGTAGTCGTTTTCTGCCAGTTCGGTCGAGCGCTTGTAGAGCTTGCCGTAGAATCTGTCCTTATAGTCGTCAATCATGCGCTTTGTGGTGAACATCGGAACGATTTCGGCAATCGACTTCTTTATGCACTTAACCCAGCGGTGAGGAATACCGTCTTCGCTGCAGTCGTAGAACATCGGAACGATTTCGTTTTCGAGCATATTGTAGATTGTCTGCGTGTCGAGTTCGTTCTGGAAGTCCTGGTTTTCGTAAACGCGTTCCTGTGGCAATGCCCAGCCAGCACCCTCGCGGTAGCCTTCAACCCACCATCCGTCGAGTACGCTGAAATGCAGTGCGCCGTTCATTACGGCCTTCATACCGCTGGTTCCCGATGCTTCGAGCGGACGGGTAGGGGTGTTCATCCAGATATCGACGCCCTGAACGAGCTTCTTTGCCAGACCTATGTCGTAGTCCTCGATGAACAGAATCTTGCCGAGGAATTCCGGTCGCTTCGAGAATTCAACGATTCTCTTGATGAGGTCTTGTCCTGCGCCATCGTTCGGGTGAGCCTTTCCTGCAAAAAGTATCTGTACTGGCATCTTCGGATTGTTGAGGATTGCGGCAAGTCTTTCGGGGTTGCGGAACAACAGGTCGCCACGCTTGTATGTTGCAAAACGACGTGCGAAACCGATTGTAAGTACCTTTTCGTCAAGTTTCTCGAGTACGGTAACCATGTTGCTCGGCGATTCGTAGCTGCGTATCCAGTTTTCGCGAACGCGGTTCTTCACATAGTTGATAAGTCGTGTACGTTGCAACTTGCGGATGTCCCAGATGTCGGCATCGTCAACATTGTTGATTTTTTCCCAGTATTTCGGATTCGACATGTCCGACATAAAGCCGTCGCCGAAGGTAGTTTCGTATAGTTTTTGCCAGGTCTTCGATGTCCATGTCTGGTAGTGAACGCCGTTGGTGACATATCCCACATGGTTTTCTTCAGGGAAGTAACCGTTCCATAGCGGAGCGAACATCTTTTGCGATACGATTCCGTGCAACCACGAAACGCCGTTTACTTCCTGCGAAATGTTTGCTGCCAAGTAGCTCATCGAGAACTTGTCGTTGGGGTTGAGGCGACCGAGCGACATCATCTTGTCCCATGTAATCTTGAGGCGGTCTGGATAGTGCGACATATAGGTACGCAACATATTTTCCTCGAATGCGTCGTGTCCTGCTGGAACTGGCGTATGTGTTGTGAACAAGGTTGATGCCCTGACGATTTCCAGTGCTTCGTCGAACTTGAGGTTGCGCTGCGAAATGAGGTCGTTGAGTCTTTCGAAACCGATGAATGCTGCGTGACCTTCGTTGCAGTGGTAGATGTCTGGTTTAAGACCGAGCGCCTTCAGTACGCGGGTACCGCCGATGCCGAGAATCATTTCCTGTTTGAAACGGAATTCCCAGTCGCCACCATACAGGCGCGAGGTTATCAGCTTGTCCTGGTCTTGGTTGTCAATGTCATCGGTATCAAGCAAGTACAGAGGAATACGACCAACATTTGCTCTCCAGATCTTCACATAAACATTTCGTCCAGGGAACCTTACAACGATGCGCTTCTGTACGCCGTTTTCGTCAAGTTCGGGAACAACTGGTATCTTGTTGAAATCCTGTGCGATATAGTTGGCTTGCTGTTTGCCTTCGAGGGTAATAGTCTGCTTGAAATAGCCATACCTATATAATAAGCCGATACCAATCATGTTGGTGTTGGTGTCGCTGGCTTCCTTCAGGTAGTCGCCTGCAAGGATTCCGAGACCACCCGAGAAAATCTTCAGGTTGTCGTGCAGACCATATTCCATGCTGAAATAAGCAATCTGTGGAGCCTTCTTGTCCTTTGCAGCCTCCATATATTTCTTGAAGTTGCCGTAAACGCGGTTGTAGAGCTGGCAGAATTCGTTGTCGTTCTCGAGTTCCTTCATGCGGTCGATTGAAACTTCTTCGAGGAACACTCTTGGGTTGTACCTCTTTTCGCGCCACAGGTCGGCATCGATTCGCTTGAACATTGCCGATGCTTCGTAGTTCCATGTCCACCAGAGGTTGTTGGCTATTTCCTGCAGACCTTCGAACTGCTTCGGGAGGTCCGACTTTATTTCTGCCTGACGCCAGATAGGTGAAGTTTCCTTCGGCATAATCGTGCGCTCTATCTTGGTGTGTTGCATCCTGTAGTTTATTGCTTCGGCGCGTTCTGCAATCTTGCTTTTTGCTATTGCGTATGCTTCGATGTATTTCTCTACAAGAGATCTCCATAGAGCCTTCTTCGATGCTGCTGTTGCTGCTTCCGAAACTTTCTTGCGGCTGTCGGCATCTAGGTTTGCAAAGTAAGCCATGCGTTCTGCTAGGTTGGCAACAACTTCGTCGTTGTTGTCTTCGTTGCGGTCGATTACGGTTACGCAGTTGTCGAACCTGTCGATGTTTTGCTTCGACCACATTCCGAATCCTGACAACGAAGTCGTTATTGTAGGAACACCGAAAGCAATGCTCTCGAGTGGAGTGTAGCCCCATGGCTCGTAGTACGAAACAAATGCCGTCAGGTCGATGCCTTGCAGAACATCGTAGTATTTCATGTTGAATACGCCGTCGTCGCCATTGAGGTATGATGGAACGAACACAACTTTAACCTTGTTTTCCGGACGGTTTGTAAGTCCGAGTCTCTTGAGTTGGTTAAGAATCGGGTCGTATTCGGCATCGTGTAGACCGTGAGTGAGGTTTTTGTTCTCGATGTTTGCGTTTTCACCGTTAAGTGCAGCAAGAAGGCTCTTCTGCGGACCGTAGTTGTTGCCAGGAACGAGAATGTATGCAAGTATTTCACGATTTACATTTGCATTGTGGTTAAGTTTGTCGAGTGCGTCAACGAAAATGTTGTAGCCTTTGTTGGTGTATTCGTAGCGTCCCGATGTTGCGATAATCAGCGGATCTTCCTTGAATTTGTAAGAAGTAAGCTTTTCTGCAACATCAATCATTTTCTGGCGAGCCTTGCTGCGAATCTTGGCTGCTTCTTCTGCCTTCGGAATGAAGTCGTCCTCGAATCCGTTCGGAGTTACCACGTCGGCAGGTTTGGTGAGCAACTGAGCGCACTCCGACTGGGTAATATCGCTTACGGTAGTGAAGACATCAGCGTTGATTGCGCTTATCTTTTCAAGGCTGTGCTTGGAAATTATGTTGAACTGGCGAGCCATATTTTCGCCGTTGTAGTTTGCAAGGTCCTTGTACAATGGAAGTCCGTTTCCAGCTATCGAACGACCTATTGCTGTTGCGTGGGTTGTGAAAGCTGTTGCAATGTGCGGTGCGTTCTTCTTGAGGTAGAGGATACCAGTGCCGGTCATCCACTCGTGGAACTGAGCGAGGATAGCATCGTTTGCCGAGAGGTTGAAGTCGCAGAAGCTTTCGATAACCTTACCGGCGGTATAACCGAACAGTGCGGGTTCGATGTAGTCCCACTGACCCGACAGAGAGTCGAGTTTGTAGTCTTCCCAGAAGTCGGCGAAAATCTTGTCCTTTTCGCTGATGAAATCGGTGAAACTGATGAGGATTACCTTTGGACTTCCGCAGATGTTCCAGCGGCCGGTACGCACGCGCAGACCAGTCGATGCAGCATACTGCTTCCATTCAGCGAAGAGAGCAGGCTCCTCGATGAACTCGGAGTTTTCGTTTGTTCCGTATGTGTCGGGGCCGATGAAAATGAGGTCGCCGCAGCGTTCCGACAGTGCCAATGATTTTGTTGAAATTACGGTATGGATACCACCTACCTTGTTGCAAACTTCCCAACTTACTTCGAAAATGTAGTCGAGATTAAGAGTATTGTTCATATATGAATTATTTTTTGATAAACGATATTTTTTAGGTCAACAAAGATAATGAAATTTTAATGAATACAAATGACCTTGTAGTTATTTTTTTTGATATTTTTTTAGGTTTGAATGTGTTGTTGAAAAAAAATATGTCAAGGTTTGGCTAGTTGCATATATTTGTTTATCTTTACATTTTGATTGCTTTTGTTTAATTTGCTGAAACTCAAATGCATTTTTGCAAAACATACGGCTGTTGGCAATTGGACTTGATGTTTTCGCCTATAGGATATGGTAGCGGATTATGCAAAAGATTTATTAACAAGTAATGGAATACTGTATGAAGAGACTTTTTATTTTAACTATATGCATGTTGGTGAGTGTGTCAATGTTTTCGCAGACAGTGACGCTAAGTTTTACCGGTCGCGGTAGTGGAGGAGTAGTTACAGAAGAAAGGTATCAGCAGATTGATAGTCTGAAGATTAGCGATATTACACGGCAATGGGAGCAGATGATTTATTATCCCGATACGGTAGTGTTGTTGGAGGCGCTTGCTGTTCCGATGCTTAATGTGAAGCAGTCGGGTTTGGAGCAGAATGTGCCTAATCCGTTCAATTGTGTTACCGAAGCCATGTTAAACTTGTACGAAGGTGGCAATGTGACATTACAAGTGTTTGATGCAGGAGGCAGGGAGTACCTCTCGTATAATGGAAAATTGCCTGCTGGCGAACATCTTTTCGAAATAACACTGGCTATTCCTCAGACATATTTCCTGACAGCCGTGACAAGCACCGGAAGACACATGGTCAAGATGGTAAACCTTGGAAGTTGCGGGGTCAACAGCATGGTGCTAAAATCGAGTTCCGACATTACTGTTAGCTCGAAGGCCGTTGTAGCTAACGAATTCGACTTGGGCGACGAGATGGAATATCAGGCATACACGACATATAATAATATTGTTTTTGATGCAACTTTGAATCAGGTGCAGAACGATAGCGAGGACATTACCATTCATTTCAATATTCCGTATTGCCGCTATACTATGAATGTCGACAAAAGATACGGATGCGATTTTTATGAGCTGAATGGCGTAACTTATTATGAAAGCACTAGTCGCGCGGCAACTTTAAATCTTACGTCAGCTGGTGGTTGCGACAGTGTTGTAGTCATAGATGTAATAATTGACCATCCAACACGGACAGAGGAAAGTATAACGGCTTGCCAGTCTACTTATTGGAATGAAATAAGTTGTACCACAACAGGTGATTATGTTGCGGAACTTATATCGCGTGGCGGTTGCGACAGTATTGTTACCTTGCATTTCACTAGGGCAGACAGTATTGTGAATCATATTTATGAGTCGGACTGCTACAGCGCTACATGGAACGGCGAAACTTTCTATGAAACAGGCGATTATGTCCGTCATTTCCAGACGCAGTACTGGTGCGACAGCATTGTGCATTTCCACTTTACAAATCTGACCGATGATGTAGTTGATGTTGTGCATGCCTGTGACCAGTTCACATGGATAAATGGACGTACATATTATGGAAATAATGATACCGATACGGTGCATCTCATTAACCAGCACGGTTGCGACAGCATTGTAAGGCTAAATTTGACTCTCAATCGCACGGGCTTTACCAGAGTCGATAGGTTGGCTTGCGGACAGTTCGAATTTTATGGACACACTTATACAACATCGGGTACTTATACCGAGAC
The DNA here is from genome assembly GCA_902791865.1 of uncultured Bacteroidia bacterium. Taxonomy (GTDB): domain Bacteria; phylum Bacteroidota; class Bacteroidia; order Bacteroidales; family ML635J-15; genus Bact-19. The sequence goes on along the minus strand of CADAXK010000004.1, from coordinate 219,746 downwards.
ATTGGACAATCCATATACAGGATGTGACAGCATTATAGAGTTGCATCTTACGGTTATTAATGATACAATAGTAGATATATTCGAGGACGGTTGTGATTCTTTCGTTTTCGAAGGACAGACATATACGCAGTCGGGTGTGTATGATATTCATCATCATCCGAACAATTATTGTGATAGTATTGTTCGTCTGCATCTTACAGTTGGTCACAACACTTATTCGGAAGAAACAGTAGTTGCGTGTGATTCGTATACATGGTGGGGCGAAGAATATACAACTTCAGGAAACTACGAGCATGTAATTACATGGGGCAATCATGAAGGTTGTGATAGTATAATTACACTGCATCTTACAGTAAATCATTCTGTTACTAGTGACAAAACAATAAATGCTTGCCGTGAGTATAATCTTAATGGAGAACGTATAACGGAATCTTGTACTCGAGTAGTTACATATACTGCAGTAAATGGATGCGACAGCACGGTGACATACACTATTAATATATTTGGAGACATTCAAACTGAATTTACACAATATGCTTGCGGTTCGTTCCAATGGAATGGCGAAACTTTCAATGCGAGTGGCGACTATGAAAGGCATGTGACTCCAGTTTTGTATTGCGACAGTACAGTAACTATGCACCTTTTCATTGGTTCTCCAAATAATATAGAAGATGTGCAGGCTGCTTGTGATTCTTACGTATGGCAGGGACAAACTTATACTACAAGTGGAACGTATACCAAGACATTGATAAACATTTATGATTGCGATAGTGTTGTAACTTTACGTCTTACAATAAATGATAGCTATAATGTGACGGACACTCGCGAAGCTTGCGATTCCTACGAATGGGAAGGTACTACATACACTACAAGTGGTTCGTATACAAAGACATTGCACTCGGTACATGGATGTGATAGTGTTGTGACATTGAATCTGACTGTAAAATATAGTGTGGAACATGAATTGTGGGATACAGCTTACGGTCCGTTTGATATAAGCGAAGGCAGTGTATACGATGTGTTCCGTACGACATATTTGGATAGCCGTTACGATACATTGGGTCCGAAGATATGGAACAACGAAATGTATACACAAAGTGGCGATTACCAGCAGAGATTTACTGCCGCAAATGGTTGCGACAGTATAGTAACCTTGCACCTAGTATATCATGAGCGAGTATACGATACGCGTGATGGCAATACATATCTTTCCATGGAATATGGCAACCAGGTATGGACAACCGAGAATATGAAGTATTTGCCAGAGGTGCATAAGGATAGGAGTCCTACTGACCCGAAATATTATGTGTATGGTTATGCCCCAAGTGGGACTCCAAATGTGGGAACAGCTCATAATAGGCCAAACTATACTACATACGGAGTGCTGTACAATTATCCTGCTGCTGCACAGACGGCTTGTCCAGAAGGTTGGCATTTGCCAAGCCAGTCGGAGTGGGAGACTCTGGTAACATATTTGGGAGCTCATGGCGAATATTGTGGAACGAATACGGCAAATGTGGCAAAGTCGATGGCTGCAAACGAACCAAACGAACTATGGTCTTCGAGCGATGTGAATTGTGCTGTTGGAAATAATATGCAGGATAATAATTCGTCTGCTTTCAACGGTAAACCAGGTGGATACTTAGGTTCTGGCAATGGCAATATAACAACAAATTCTTTTGCTCAAATTACTAAAGAAGCCAACTGGTGGACATCTACTTCTGAACAACGTGCACTAATCAAGTATGATTCACCTTCGGTTGTGATCGAATCTAAGGCCCTTACATGGGGATTCAGTGTTCGTTGCGTAAAGGATTAGGAATAATACCAAATTATAAAAATGGGCAGTCGATTGGCTGCCTGTTTTTTTATGGGTAAACAAAAAAGCCACAGAATCTGTGGCTTTTTCGTGGTCCCACTAGGGCTTGAACCTAGGACCCCCTGATTATGAGTCAGGTGCTCTAACCAACTGAGCTATGGGACCTCGTTCCTTTCGGAAACGGACTGCAAAAGTACTGCAAATATTTTATAGTGCAAAATTATTTTCAACTTTTTTTGATAATGTTCGCTGAAAAAATGACAGTCCTTTTATTAATTAATGTTTTACGCAACGCGCTTTTATAGTATATGTCTTTGAGTTGGAAACTAATATTCCATTGCTGAAAATCAAGTTCCACGCATTTCCATAGTCGGGATTTACGTCAAAATAGTAATCCGACGACCCGTCTGTAGATAGGCTCCAGTACCAACTGTCGGTAAAACCTTTTATCGTATCCTTGTATTGGTATATTTCGACAAGTTCCTCCTTTGTCGGCAAAGACCAGCCTTCGCCTTTGTTTTCGCATTTTTTCTTTGCCTCCGCCCATTTGAATATTCCGTACTCGTCATCAGTTGCAACTTTTAGACCTGATGGCAATTCAATTACATTGTTTTTCTGTGCATAAGTGGCGAATGGAATAATCATCATTAAAATGAAGAATAGTCTATGCATAATTTGCCGATTTATGTGAAAATTAAACCTACTCATAATTATCTAGTTAATAAGTTTCTATTGTGTGTTACCACGATATATCAACGCAATTTTAATGGTTTTATTTTGTACGGGAAAGATTTATTTGAAAAAATGTATTGCGAGGTGCGGGCTATTTAATTGTAAATTCAAACGAAAAAATCAACAAAAAAACTCAATATAACGAATATTCGTATTACTTTTGTCTTTTAATTTAATAAGTAAAGATATGAAGAACATAATTCACTCAGACAATGCGCCTGCAGCAATCGGACCTTATAGCCAGGCTGTTGAGGCAAACGGTATGATTTTTATTTCAGGTCAGTTGCCAATCGACCCCAAAACGGGAACTATGCCCGAAGGTATTACTGCACAGACCGAACAGAGCATGAAGAACTTGGAAGCTATCCTTAAGGCTGCCGGCTGTACTTTCGACAATGTTGTTAAGTCAACCTGCTTGCTCGCCGACATGAGCTATTTTGCCGACATGAATGCTGTTTACGGAAAGTATTTCACCGCAAATCCTCCCGCAAGAGCAGCTTTCGCTGTAAAGGAACTCCCCAAGAAGGCTCTTGTAGAAATTGAAATGATTGCTGCTAAGTAGTCGATTGTAGAACTTAAATTTACAGCTTTGAAAATATTTTTAGCATCATCGGGCGACGACAGCGACATCCCTCCGTCGTCCGTCGTCACCGATTTTCTTGGACGTTTCAACCTTACGTCCGATGTTTTTGTACAGACAAATCCTGATGTTATATGGTTCCTATCGGGGGGAACGGAGCACAAGGTGCTTGACAGGATTGAATCAAAGAACCGATATTGTTTCCTCGCATCGCGCAACGGCAACTCGTGGGCTGCTGCTACCGAGGTGAAGGCTTATCTTAACGAAAAGGGTATCAATACCAAACTTTTCGATGTGGATAAGTTGCAAAGCCTCAGTGAGTTGGAAAGGTTTCTTACGCCTCCTGCATCCGAAAAAAAGGCAAGATTGGGTGTGATAGGCGGAATTTCCGACTGGCTTGTGTCGAGTATTCCCGATGAGGACTTGCTTGATGATTTGCTTGACATTGAGCTTGTTAACTTTACTTGGGACGAATTTCTAGCTTTGCCTGAGGGCGAGGATTTCTGCAATTTCGCAGAAAATTTCGGCAGGTTCGGTCACGAAAGTTTTGCTTCGGAATTGTCGTTGGTAAAGAAGTTCGACACGCTCATCAAGCAGAATAACCTTGATGCAGTTACAGTAGGTTGCTTTGGACTGATAGGCAAGGTTGGCAATACGATTTGTCTACCAGTGTCGGCAATGAACGACTACGGTTTCCCAGCAGCATGCGAAGGCGATTTGTGTTCGGCAACGGGAATGATGATTGTCAAGCGTTTGACAGGCAAGATTCCGTGGATGGCTAATCTAAGTTTTGCCGACAAGGAGGCTGCCGTATTCTCGCATTGCACCGTGCAGAAGAATCTGCTCGACAAGATGGAAATCACAACTCATTACGAGACAGGAAAGTACGCAGCTGTCAAGGGCGAAATGAAGAAGCAGAATATTACTATTTTCCGTATCGACAGAAAGTTGGAATATTGCTTCCTCTCGCTTGGTGAAATCATTGACAACTGCGATTCTCCTTTTGCATGTCGCACACAGGTAAAGGTAAAGATGACATCGAAGGGCTTGTTCCTGCTGCGTGAATTCCCGCTCGGCAACCATCACCTTATTATTGATGGCGATTGCACCGATGCTATTGCTGAATACTTTACAAATAAGGGATTTAGAGTAGTGTAGGGGAGTTAAGAGTTAAAAGTTGAGAGTTGAGAGTTGAAAGTTGAGAGATATCACAATATATATAGTACGGTCGCAGCGCGCTACGGCACAACTAGTAAAAACGCGCCATGGCGCGTTTCAACCAGAAACCAGCACAACCTTGAACTTTGAACCTTGAACCAGAAACCTAGAAACAGCGAAACGTAGAAACCGGGCGTCAGCCCATAGAAAGTAAAATAATATGACCATGAAGAAAATTTTGTTGATTTTGGCAACTTTGCTTATTGCAACGCAGTTTGCAAAAGCAACTCCCGGATGCTACTGGGTATTTTTCCGCGATAAGGCGAATACATCATTCAATCCTTACGAATACTTTGACTCAAAGGCAATTGAACGCCGAGAAAAGTTGGGATTGTCGCTCTACGATATTACCGATTATCCGCTCAATGGCGGTTATGTCGATGCTGTTTCGGCTTTGTCGGAAGAAGTTGTCGGCGAATCGCGCTGGTTCAATGCGGTCGGCATTATGGCCGAAAGTGCAAACATCGAAAAGATAAAGGCATTGCCGTTCGTGTTGCAAGTTGTTGAAATAGCTGGCGAAATGGTTGTCGCTTCGTATGCCGGTATGGTTGACGAAGAAAACGATGAAGCCTACGACATCGAAATGCTGAAGCCCGAACTTCTGCCTCAGCTTCTTAGGATGCAGGGCGAAAAGTTTGCCGAAAACAACATCGATGGTAAAGGCGTCAGGATTGCCGTATTTGACGGCGGTTTTCCGAAAGTTGACAAACACGAGATTTTTAGCCACCTTCGCGACAACAACCAAATCATCAAAACTTGGAACTTCCCGAACAAAAAGGAATACGTTTACAGCTGGAGTACGCACGGAACAATGACCTTGAGCTGTATTGCAGGCGTTTACCAGACCGCTACTGGCGTGAAGAAGTTAGGTTTGGCTACAGGTGCAGAATTTCTGCTTGCCCGTACCGAGGTTAATCCAGAGCCTTTCAAGGAGGAAATTTGGTGGACACAGGCAATGGAGTGGGCAGACCAGAATGGCGCCGACATCATCAGCAGTTCGCTTGGCTATGGCAAGGAAAGGTACTACACAAAGGATATGGACGGCACTTCGCATGTTGCCAAAGCTGCAAACATGGCGGCTCGCAAAGGTATGCTGGTTTTCAACTCGATGGGCAACGAGGCCGACGATGCCAGCTGGTACGTTCTTATTACTCCTGCCGATGCCGACAGTGTTATTTCGGTCGGTGGAATCGACGACTCGCTCAACAAGTACCGCCACATTGCCTTTTCATCCTACGGACCGACTGCCGATGGTCGTCGCAAGCCGAATGTTGTCGCTTTTGGTCACGCGTACGTAGCAAATCCCAAGGGTGGAATGACAATGGCTTACGGAACTTCTTTCTCGTGTCCTCTGGCAGCAGGCTTTGGTGCATGTGCTTGGCAGACAAAACGCGAACTTACCGCTATGCAACTGAAGGATGAGATAGAAAAGTCGGGTGATATTTATCCGTATTTCGACTATGCGTTGGGTTATGGCGTTCCGCAGGCAAGTTATTTCGTGGAAGGCGGAAAAAAGACGGTAGAACCTACATTCGAGTTCGAAAAAGATGGTAACACTCTGAAAATAAAGTGTCAGCATTTTGAAGAAAATACCGAGGTTTTCTACAACCTTATGCGTGAAGATGGTAGATTGCATTCGTACGAACATGTTAATACAGAGGGAGATGCTGAGATTTCCATAAGCAATATAGATATGTATTCTCCTTTCACTGTAAATGTGTATTACCACGGATATGTTGGCTCGTACAAGATTGAAGGTAACAAAGATGGAAATCTGGTATATGCACGTCAGCCTAGCACAAAAGTTACCGATGCAACAAAGATAATGTCGAGAAATGAGAACCAGAGCAAACGAGAGTTCGGCAAGCCGAAGAAAACACATTTGCTGTTGCAGATGAACGCTGGTTTTGCTGGTGTTAAGACTTTTGAAGGCACTACAAACAAGCAGAAGTCAACGTTTTCGGCACTTATCGGTATGCAGTGGAACGCTTGCAAGAAATATAGCCTTGCTTTTGGCGTAGGTATGGGATTGGATGACTATAGAGGCGAAGCTCTTGATGGTATTAATTATGTTAGCTTTGCGTCTAGTGATCCGAATTTAATTCGAGAAAGATTCCGTACATCCAATCTTAACATTGAATTGTTCCAACGCGTAAAACTTGCAAGCGGAGGTCTTCTTAGCAACGGACTTACATGGGATTTAGGCGTTTTTGGAATGTGGAATTTCGAAGACCGTTATGTTCAGGTTTGGCAAGCTGATATTACGGACAATTACAGAAAGACAAAAATCATAAACAAGAATTACGACTTTATCAATCCGTTTCAGTGGGGTGTAAAGACAGCAATAACCTACGACATTGTTTCCGTTTATGCAAAACTTAGGATTTCCGATTTGCTCAATCCGTCTTTGTATCCAGGAACTTACAGGGACTTTATGAAACTGGAAATAGGTATGCAGTTGATTTTTGTGAAATAGTTGAAAGACCTCTTATCGTCATTTCGGAAGTTATGATGAACCAGCGATACGGAACGGGGAGCTGAGTGAATCAAACTATCCGAAATCTTTAGCTCGCGAAACAAAGTGAGCAAATGACGCCCTTTTTTCACTCTTCCACCTTGCACCAGTCCTTCCACGAGATGTATTTTATGCCGTTGATTTCGCAGGTGAGGTCGCCGAGGTAGAAAACTGAGCCTTTGCAGTTGCTGTCTTTGCGAAGTCCCAGATAATCACGCACACTTTCCGACAACTTGCTTTCCGCGTCTGCTGAGCTTTTTATTTCGATGGCAAATGTGTGTTTCCAGTCGGCTATAATGTCAACTTCGAATCCCTTTTGGTCTCTGAAGAATGTCAAGTTAGCTTTTTTACCAAAGTTCAGTCGGTTTTTGAGCAGTTCTGAAAGTGCAAATGTTTCAACTACAGCACCTTTGTGCGGACTGAGCAATAGTTCTTCCTTGCTTTCAATTCTTAAAAGATGGCATAGAAGTCCCGAATCAACAAAATACATTTTTGGAGTTTTGACTAACGACTTGCCGAGACTATTTGTTTCCGGTTCGAGGAAATGTATTATGAATGAAGATTCAAGAATTGAAAACCACTGTTTTATTGTTGGTGCCGATACGCCTATGACTTTGGAAATCTTGTCCATCGACACCATCTGTCCGCTGTATGTGGCCGACAACTGTATGAATTTCTTGAAAGATGACAGGTTGGATGGATTTATAAGGTTCTTGACATCCATATCCAAATAGGTGTCGATATAATTCTCGAACCAGTCGGAAGCAATAAAGTGTTTCTGCGGGTCGTATAGTGGTGGGTAAAAACCTTTGAATATTGTATCGTAAGCATTGTCGCTCAACAGGTTGTCACTATTAAGTTCCTTAATCGAGAATGGCATAAGTTTCAAAGATGCTACACGACCGGCAAGCGAATCGGTTATATTCTCCTTCAGTCGGAACTGGCTCGAACCTGTAAGGATGTATTTCCCTGGTACATATTCTTCATTATCAACATAAAACTTTACGGCATCAAAGATTTCTGGTACTTTCTGTGCTTCGTCAATAATTGCACCATCTGGGAATGCCATCAGGAAATCCTTTGGGTTTGAAGTTGCCAGTTCTCTCATCGACTTGTCGTCAAATGAGATGTATTTTTTATCGGGAAAAGCCATTTTTGCCAAAGTCGTTTTCCCGCTCTGGCGAGGTCCTGTGATTGCTACAACTGGAAACTGCGATGCCAATCTTAGCAATGTTTCTTTAGCCGTTCTATTTGTACTCATAGCAAAAATCTAAAGTTTATGTTGGTAAAAATCTAAAGTCTGCATTAGGAAAAATCTAAAGTTTATACTAGTAAAAATCCAAAGTCAAAGGTAGTAAAAATCTAAAGTTTTGAGCAAGATTTTTTTGAAAAAATAATAATTATCTTGTATAACTCTGATTTATAGTGTGTTATATTTAGCAAGCAAGAGTGCATATTCTATGAAGATTGTGATGATTTTCATAGTAAAGTTTGCGCTGACAAAACAAAAAAAGGATGCATCTCGCATCCTTTTTTATCTCCGTTAGCCAATATGCTAAATGTGAATTACTTCGTTGTGTGCGGCAGCGGCTGCTTCCATAACGGCTTCCGAAAGGCTCGGATGCGGATGTATGGTCTTTATGAGCTGCTTTGCCTTGCCGTTCAATTTCTTGAATGCTGACATTTCGGCAATCATTTCGGCAATGTTGTCTCCAATGAAGTGTGCGCCAAGCAGTTCATCGCTGTTAGCATCGAAGAGAAGCTTTACAAAACCGTCCCTGTTGCCAGCTGCCATAGCCTTGCCCGATGCGGTGAACGGGAACTTGCCGACCTTGTATTCTATACCCTTGTCCTGCAGCTGTTTCTCGGTAAAGCCTACCGATGCAACTTCGGGAGTCGTGTAAACGCATGACGGAATATAGTCGTAGTCAATCTTTTCAACGTCATGGCCTGCAATCTTTTCAACACAGCAGATACCTTCAGCCGAAGCAACATGTGCCAATGCCGGTCCGTGAACAATGTCGCCGATTGCATAAACGCCTTCGCAGGATGTGCGGTAGTAGTCGTCAACAACGACCTTGCCACGCTCGGTTGCAATGCCAAGTTCTTCAAGACCAAGGTTTTCGATGTTGGTAACAACGCCAACAGCCGACAGAACCTTTTCGCATTCGATTGAATTTTCGCCCTTCTTGTCGGTGTATTTTACCAAGCACTTGCCATCCTTTATTTCAACGCTTTGTACGGCAGTTCCTGTCATAACCTTTATGCCCATCTTCTTGAACGAGCGAGCCAGTTGCTTCGATACTTCCTCGTCCTCTAACGGAACTATTTCGGGAAGGAATTCGATGATTGTTACTTGGCAACCCATTGAGTGATAGAAGAATGCAAGTTCGGAACCTATTGCACCTGAACCAACGACAACCATCGATTCTGGAAGTTTCGGCAAGGTGAGAGCCTCGCGGTATCCGATGATGTTTACACCATCCTGCGGAATGTTGGGCATAACCTTCGAGCGAGCGCCTGTTGCAAGGATTATATGGTTGGCGGTAAGATTTTCAACGCTTCCATCTTCCTTTGTTACAGCGAGTTTGTGAGCCTCAACGAGTTTCCCTGTTCCGTTGATAACGGTGATGTTGTTTTTCTTGAAAAGGAACTCGATGCCCTTGCTCATTCCTGCGGCAACTTCGCGGCTACGGGCGATAACCTTTTCGAAGTTAGGTTTTGCTGTGCCTTCGAGTTCAATGCCGTAGTTTTCGGAGTGCTTCATGTAGTTGTAAACCTGTGCCGACTTCAGCAAGGCCTTTGTCGGTATGCAACCCCAGTTGAGGCAAATTCCACCGAGCTGTGCGCGTTCAACAACTGCAACCTTCATTCCGAGCTGTGATGCCCTTATGGCAGCTACATATCCACCGGGACCGCTGCCCAATACTATTAAATCAAAATCCATAATTCGTACTTATTAAAAAATTGTAGCGCAAAGATAAAACATATTTACGATTTACGAATTACGATTTATGAATTTAGGATTGCTGGATTTTGATGATTGTTGTTAGCTACGCTGATTTAAAAATTCAATGATTTGATGATTTGATAATTTGATAATTTGCTTGCGCGAGCTAAAGGTTGAAGATTCGATGATTTGAATGCCTGCGGCGTTTCTGTAGATACGCGCCATGGCACGTCTTTACAGATACCGACGCCCATTTTATGTTTCAGGGTTTGATGATTTGTAGCGGCGCAATGATTTGCGCCGATTGTGTGCAATGCATTGCGCCGATTGCAATGAATGTCGCCGATTGTGTGCAATGTTGTTTATTGTCTTTTTTTCGCTTGCGCAACAAAAACGCCAGTCAGAACGACAGTTATTCCAATGATTTTCTGGAGGTTAATTTCGTCTCCAAGAATCAATGCCGATAGGAAAAGCGTGAACACGGGAATAAGGTTCGTGAAGATGTTTGCTCGGGCTATCGGGATGTAACGCAATGTGTATGTGTAGCATACGAATGCAGCCGCCGATGCAAATATTCCGAGTTCTATTATCGGCAGGATTGAGTCCCATACAAAGCCCGTTTGCATTATGTTGTCCTTTTCGAAAATAATGACTAGCGGCAAAAACAAAAGCGAGCCGATAATGTTTTGGTATAAAGTGATGGTGAATACTGAATATTCTTCCGGAATTTTCTTTACAGCAACTGTATATCCCAATGTGGCAAGTATTGCAACGCCAAGAAGCATAAGTCCTTCGGGCGACACCTGCATGTTGAGGTTGGTGTCGAATGTCATTATTGCCACGCCTATAACCGACAGCACTATGCCGACAATGTTGAGCTTTGTGATTTTTTCCTTCAGGAAAATATATGCAACTATCGGCGTGAAAAGCGGTATTGTGCCAATTATTATTCCTGCTGTAGATGCATCAACGCGCGTAAGTCCGTTGGTTTCGCCAAGGAAGTATAGGAACGGCTCGAAAAAAGCAAGAACAATGAAGATTGGCAGGTCTTTCAGTCGAATTTTGATCCTTTTCCTTGTGACAAGCAGTATGAGAAATAGGATTACAGAGGCAACAATTGTTCGTAAGTAAATGATTGTTATCGGATTGTAATTGACAAGCGCTTGTTTTGCCCAGATGAACGAAAACGACCAGAATAGCATCGCTATTACCAGCAACGGATATATTATCAGTGGCGAATCTTTTTTCATGGGCGCAAAAATATATTTTTTAGCGTTCCGTTTTCGTTTTTTGTGTAATATTGTGCATGATTGTTTTGTTAATTTTGCAAAAAATAAAAAATATGAAAAGATTTCTTGTGTCGCTGTTTGTAATGTTTGTATGCGGATTGACATTCGCAGGTCATAACTATCTGTTTTTCGATACCGAAACAACAGGATTGCCACACGATTACGAAGCACCTGCCAGCGATACCATGAACTGGCCGCGCATGGTGCAGTTGAGCTGGATTCTTACCGACAATCAGGGCAATGTGCTTTCTGTCCACGATTGCATTATTTGTCCCGATGGCTATGAGATTCCTGAGCAGGCGGCCTCAATTCACGGCATTTCCACCGAAAGGGCGATGAGGGAAGGCATAGCTTTGGATTCTGCGCTGGCGATTTTTGTGCAGACGCTCGATTCTGCCGAGTACATTGTCGGACATAACATTTCATTTGATATTCATGTTGTTGATGCTGAGTTTATAAGACGAGGCATTGATGTTCAGCTTTCGCGTATGAAGTCGTACTGCACAATGCTTGCGGGAACTGAATATTGCAAGTTGCCAGGCTATCGTGGCGGATACAAGTGGCCTAAGCTTCAGGAGCTCCACAAGAAACTATTCGGAACAGAGTTCGATGATGCACACAATTCCGCCGCCGATGTCGATGCTACCTGCAAGTGCTTCTGGGAGATGAGGCGAAGGAAGTTGATATAAAAATTTTCTGGGCTGACGCCGTTTGAAGGTTTGGGGCATGCAGGCTCGAAGGCTCACAGGCTTGAAGCCATAACGTACTGAACGTTATTACGTTTTGGCTGTTAGCCTTTTAGTCTGTTCGACTTTTAGCCCTAATGCCTGCGGCGTTTCTGTAGAGATGCACCATGGCACGTCTTTACAGGTGGTGACGCCGTTTCTATGTTTTTAAGGTTCAAAGAATCGCGCCATGGCGCGATTGTACAATATTCAAAAAATCAAATAATAGGCGCAATGCTTTGCGATGGAAAATTTAACAATCGTAAATCATTATGTGTGCATTCTCATTTTTTTGTTAATTTTGCGAGATAATTTTAATTGAGTTTGAAAATGAAAAGAGTATTGGTAATCATACCTATGCTGCTATTGTTGGTGCAGTGTGCTTTTGCCCAGATAAATACATATCCGTGGACTGAAAATTTCGAGAGCAATAGTTTTGCAACAAATGGATGGACAACCAGCATTGTGGCTGGTTCTGCAGAATGGACTATCGGAACGGGATCTAGTGGCGGTTCTCTTACAAATGCACACAGCGGTTCTTATAATGCAATTGTAAGTAATAGTGACTACAATGGAGATACTGCAGTGTTGCTTTCGCCAGTATTTGTACGTCCAAGCAATGTGGATACGCTTGAATTGTCGTTCTTTTATGCAAATCCCCTATGGAGTCCTGATTATGACTCACTCGTTGTTAAGTTAGTTAATGGCGTCAATGAAACGGATTTGGTTAGCATTGAAGGATCTCACGATAGCTGGGAAGAAATGAACCTCAAGTTGCTTGCAGAAGATTTGCCCAGTAACTTTCAGATTAAGTTTGTCGGAATTCCTAAGTATGGTCGTGGCTTTTTGCTTGACGATATTGAGTTGAATTGGATAGAACATACTGTGATTCCTGTTGTGGTTGATACATATCCGTGGAGTGATGATTTCGAGAGCGGAAGTTTTGAAACAAAAGGTTGGACAACCAGTATATTATCAGGAAATGCTGATTGGATAATTGAAACGGGTGGCTATGGAAACAATTGTCCATTGACATCTGCCTACAGTGGTTCGTATAACGCTAGGATTACCAATGATAGTCAAGAAGGGGATACCGCAGCATTGCTTTCGCCTGTTTTTGTACGCCCAAACAATATGGATACGCTTAATTTGTCGTTCTTTTATGCTAATCCTAAATGGAGTTCGGATTACGACCACCTTGTTGTTAAGTTGGTTAATGGAACTATTGAAACAGAACTGCTTCGCATTGAAGAATATCACGACAGTTGGACCGAAATGAATCTCCAGTTGCTTGCAGAAGATTTGCCCAGTAGATTTCAGATTAAGTTTGTCGGAATTCCTAAGTATGGTTACGGATTCTTGATTGACGATGTTGAGTTGAATTGGATAGAACATGTTGAGATTCCTGTTATTGTTGACACATATCCATGGAGTGAGGATTTTGAGACTGCAAGTTTTGAAACAAATGGTTGGACAACAAGCACAAAGTATGGACGTGCATACTGGCTTATCGGTACAGGTTCTTATTTCGGTTATATTCCAGGAGCACACGGAGGTACATATAATGCCAAGGTTAGCAATACATCGAATGTGTCTGATACGGCAATGTTGCTTTCTCCTGTTTTTGTGCGTCCTGCCAACATCGATACTCTCGAATTGGTTTTCTACTATGCAAATCCGTACAGGTCTGGCGACTACGACAAGCTAATTGTCAAGTTGATGAATGGTACTAGCGAATCAGTGCTTGCAAGGATTGACGATTATCATTCCGATTGGACAAAAATGAAAATTCGCTTTGCTGTGTCCGACTTGCAGGAAAATTTCCAAATTGCATTCGTGGGAATCCCAATTTATGGTGGCGCTGGTTTCATATTGGACGATATTGAGCTGAGGGAATTTACACAACCTATAAATTATGTAGAAACAGATACATACCGTCAGGTTGGACTTGACGGAGAATTGGGCGCATTCCCTGTTAATACAAATTACAATTATGGTTATTCGCAGCAGATATATACCTCTGCAGAAATGGGTAGCGAGAAGACCATCTATACGCTTTCGTTCAACTATTCGGGTAACAAGACCGAGGAAGTAAGCAGATTTGTAAAGGTGTATATGGGGCATACTCAGAAGTCTGAATATACAGCCAGCTATGATTTTGTGGATGTCACTAGGTTGACAAAGGTATATTCCGGATATATGACAATTCCTGCCGAAGAGTCGTGGGTTACCATAGTTCTCGATGAACCGTTTGCTTATAATGGAACCGACAATCTGGTGCTTGCTGTATACGATATTACTGGAAACTCAGTTCCTAGAAGGACTTTCTATTGCTCTGAAACAAGTGTAATTGAGAATCTCTCTAATTTTGTAAGTTATAGCTTCAATCCATATTCTGATTCTTTTTCAGGGACGAGATATGATATAAGAAGCAATGTTAGGTTTGGTACTGAATCTGTTGAACCATCTGAACCGGAAATTGATGTTGTAGATACTGATTCGTACAGGCAGGTTGGAACTGATGATACGCATGGTAGGGAAGTGTTGCCTATTATGACTTCCAACAACTGGTCTTATTCACAACAGATATTTACTTCGGCAGAAATGGGTGGAACTCACACAATTTATTCGTTGGCTTTCAATTATCTGGAAAATACAAATGGAGAACTTTACCGAAATGTGAAGGTTTATCTTGCTCACACGACAAAGGTCGACTTTGATAATCCTGTTGGAGATGCTATTGATGTTAGGAATATGACAAAAGTGTATTCGGGGCGGATGGCGTTTGATGCGGAAAACGGATGGACGACCATAGTGTTTGATACGCCGTTCCAATACAATGGAAACGATAATCTTGTAGTCGCAGTAGTGGATTGGACAAATGCTACGACTGGCTCGCCAATATTGTTTGCTTGCACCGACATTGAAGAGACAAGTTCGATTTTCTTTTCCGACTATTCGTCGTGTATTAATAATTTGTCATTTGCAAGCTACAGGGAATTGTACAATTATCGTAGCAATATAAGGTTCGGTTTTGAATATGTTGCACCGGAGGAGCAGGTTATTGATACTGTAGAGACCGAAGCTTATTTGCAGGTTGGAACTGGTACTACCAATACTGCCAATATTCTTCCAATAGAAACCGATATTTACTGGTCTTATTCGCAACAGATATTTACCGCCGAGGAAATGGGTGGTAGCCGTACCATATATTCAATTGCTTTCAATTATTCTGGTAATACAAGCTATTTGATGACAAGAAATGTTAAGGCTTATTTGGCTCATACACAGAAGGACGAGTTTGAATATCCGGTTGGAGATTTTGTCGACGTCGAAGACTTGACAAAAGTTTATTCTGGTTGGGTTAATTTTGATGAGGAAAGTGGCTGGATAACTCTTGTTTTTGATACGCCGTTTGTTTACAATGGTACAGATAATCTTGTAGTTGCTGTTGTTGACAATACATATGAAGAGTCATCGTCAATTCCGTTTGTATGTTCCGATATTACAAAGAGTAGGGCTGTGGCTATAGCAGATTATTATTCAGGTTCAATTTCCAGCACTTCGGAAGCATCAAAAAAGGCTCTTTGTTATTACCGCAACAACATTCGTTTCGGTTTGGAATACATAGAACCGCCTACACATATTGTCGATACTATTGAAACAGAAGCGTATTTGCAGGTTGGTACAGGTACGGAGACAGCCCCATTGCCGTTGAGTACCTATTACAATTATTCTTATTCGCAGCAATTGTTTGCATCGTGGGAAATGGGCGGCGAGCGCGACATATATACAGTTTCGTTAAACTATAATGGAAATGCAAATGAAAACGAAGTTATTAGGAATACTAAACTCTATATGGGACATACCAGCAAGTTTGAGTTCGATTATTCAACCGATTGGGTATCTTTGGCTGATGTGCCCAATGTTTGTAATAGCACTGTTACTATTGATGGGGAAAGTGGCTGGATAACATATATTTTGCGTACACCGTTCCATTATAATGGAACCGATAATCTGGTGGTGGCAGTAAGAGATAATACAGGAACTTATGAATATGAGGAAGTTGGTTTTATGTGTTCTGTCTCTGAATATAGCTCGGCTATTTATGAATATACAGATTTAAATGCTATTTATAATTTAAATTCAAGTTATGGTAGTGTAATTAACAAGCGTAACAATATCCGTTTTGGACTTGAATATGTAGAACCGCCTGTTTATGAAGTTGATACTCTTGTGACGGACAGTTACTATCAAGTCGGAACAGGAATTTCGAATCGCGAAGCTCTCCCTATAAATACATCAGATAAATACAGTTATTCACAGCAGATTTTCAATTCTGCCGAAATGGGCGAGGCAAAGACAATATACTCGTTGTCGCTTAACTGTGTGACAAACGACAATGCCGAGGCTCTTAGGAATGTTAGGATATATATGGGTAATGTCAGCACTTTCGAGTTTGAATACAACGATTGGGTTGATGTGCAGGAACTTGAAGTGGATTCAGAACCCGAAACTGTTTCTCAGGTATATAGCGGTGAACTCATCATTCCAGCCTCATCTTCTTGGGTGACAATTATTCTTGACCAGCCGTTTGAATACGATGGTACTAGCAATCTTGTATTGGCTTGGCTCGACAATACGGGTACGGCACAGACTCTAAAACGCTTTGCTTGCTCTGAAAGCGAATTGGGCAATTCCATTATAGCGGTCAGCAATATCAATCCAATAGATTTGGAACACCTCGATAGGCTTTCGGGTAGAGTTCTGCAGACTCGCAACAATATAAGGTTTGGAACTGAAAACCATACGGTATACAGCCTTGAAGTGTCATCAGACGATGAGGTGATGGGAAGTGTTTCTGGTTCGGGCAGATATGAAGAGGGAAGCGTAGTTGATGTTAGGGCTACTGCACATCCGTGCTTCAGGTTTGAAAAGTGGAGTGACGGCGAAACGGCAAATCCGCGTCAGATTACGATGACGGAAGACATTGTGCTGACTGCATCTTTCAAGTCAATCGATAGGGATACGCTTAACTACGACAACGATGTATATAATGTTTCACTGGGCTATCATCAGCAGAATGTTGAGTGGGGTATTTCGTTTATGCCGCAACATCTTGCATCGCGTCCGCATCTTGCCGATGTGCTCTTCTATGTAGATGGACAATATTCATACGGAGAATATAGATTGTCAGTATATCAAGGATTTGACACTTTGCCATCGGAATGTATTCTAAGGGATACGGTTACGGTGGAAATAAATGCTGAAGGTTGGATCAATTTTGGTTTCGATACCATTGACATTGACACAACAAGGGCTTTGTGGGTGATTTTGAGCAGTGAGGGTGATTATCCGGCTACGGCTTCTACATTCGTGGACGCAGGCTACGAAAATGGCGCATGGTGGAATCCTAACGGAACATGGACTCAGCAGACATACGGCGCTTGGATGATAAAGGCAGTTTTGCCGATTGAAGAAAATGGTGGCAACGGTGAAGAAGAAGCTGTTGACGTTGTTTCGATAGAAAATATCGGCATTTATCCTAATCCAGTAAGTACGAGTTTCTACATTTATGGAATTGATGCAGGAGAATCTGTCGAAATATATAGTATTGAAGGAAGGCAGATTGCCGATTTCAAGTATAGTGGCGAAGCTGTAGATGTCTCAAATCTTCCGGCAGGAATGTATATGATACGTTGCCGTGGCTATGTGACTAAATTTATTAAGAATTAGTTTTTCATTTTGATAATATGTAGTAAAGCAAAGGATTTTTAATGGTCCTTTGCTTTTTTTATGCATTACAATTGATGAACAAACGCCATAAGTCCATTGTTGACAATATTTTACATAAGAATATTGATGATGGGGCTTGTCATTCCGAAAACCTGATTGAACCAGCGATACGGAACGGGGAGCTGTGTGAAATCGGTTATCCGGAATCTCTTAACGTATTGTTATAGAACAGATTCCGTACAAACAGGCTCACACGACACGATCCTTAGTCGGTTCGCTTTGTTTTACGGAATGACTGGATGGGTATTTAGCGGACAACAATAAAAAAAATGGCGGAGAATTTTCCCCGCCATTTTTTTGTGGATAATAAATTTAATTCTTCTTTATTGCTCTGGTAAGTTCACCAATTAATAGAACAATTAACGTTCCGCCTACAATTATCAGCCAGTCGGTAATTGCAAGGTGGCAAACATTGAACATCTGTCCGCCAACTTCAACAATCAGAATCTGACCGAAGAATATTATAATGGCGATTATCATGAACCATTTGCATGACAAAAGTCCTGAGAAAGCCGATTTGCCAGTCATAAACGCCTTGGCGTTGAACATATTCCAGAATTGTAGCATTACGAAAATGGTGAAGAATAGGCTTAATTCGTATGGGCTAAGTCCGTTGTTTTCTCCCCATGAGAAATTTATTAAATCTGTCAGTGAGGTTATGTCGGTGTGCTGGAATAGTAGCAGTATGCCAAGCAGTATTGCGAAGAATAGTCCGCCGATACCAAAAATGCGTTTTGCCATTTGTTTGCTGATTATTGCATCGGTTGTCTGGCGTGGTTTTTCCTTCATTACCGACTTTGATGGTGGGAGGGAAGCGAGTGCCAGTGCTGCAAAGGTGTCCATAATTAGGTTAACCCATAGCATTTGCGTTACGGTTAGCGGAGATTCTGTTCCGAGGAATGCACCAAACAATACGATGAGGCAAGCTGCGACATTTATTGTCATCTGGAACATAATGAACCTTTGAATGTTCTTGTATAGCGAGCGTCCCCACATAACTGCGTTTGCAATTGTGGTGAATGAATTGTCGAGGATTGTCATGTCGCTGGCTTCTTTTGCTACGGCAGTTCCGTCTCCCATCGACAGACCGACATCGGCGGCATTGAGGGCGGGAGCATCGTTGGTTCCGTCGCCAGTAACTGCGGCAACCTTTCCAAGTGCCTTTAACATCTTTACTACTCGTTCCTTGTCATTTGGACGGGCGCGTGAAATTATTTTCACATCAGCAATTACCGCTCTAAGTTGATCATCGGTCATTTCTGCAATGTCCTGACCAAGAAGTATGTTTGCATCGGTGTCGTTTTCTGTCCAAAGTCCAAGCTGACGACCGATTTCCTTTGCAGTGCCTGGAGCATCGCCAGTGACAATTTTTACAGTAATTCCTGCGTTGAGACATTCTCGTATTGCGTCGGGAACATCCGGACGAATTGGGTCGGAAATTGCAACTACGCCAAGCATTTGCAGACCGCTTATACCCAACTTGCCATTTTCAAATACATTTTGACCATCTGCTATTTGCAGGCTTGCAAATCCCAAGGTACGCATTGCTTTGTTTTGATATTCTGCAAGTTTGTTCTCGTATTTCGTCTTGTCGCTTTCGCTTATGTTGCAATACGACATTATTATATCGGGAGCACCAATTACATATAGTATGTTGCTATCAACGACCTTCGACTTTACAACGGTAGCCATGTATTTGTTCTTGGTTGTAAATGGTATCCTGTCAACTATTTCGGTGCTTTCGCGTATTGTGCGATAATCTATTCCGAAATCGTTGAGCCATAGCAGGACTGCACCTTCGGTCGGACTACCTACAACCTTGGCTTTCTGCGGATTGGACATGTCGAGGTTTGCACTGGTATCCATTGCGATGCATTCTGCTAACAGTTTTGAAGTCTTGTCTTCGGTAAGTTTTTGTTCGGTAAGCGACTCGAAGAATGTTTCGTGAATCTTCATCTGGTTCTGCGTTAGTGTACCAGTCTTGTCGGTGCATATTACCGAGGTTGCTCCCATAGTTTCGCAGGAGTGCATTGTGCGTGGAAGTGTGTTCTGCTTCATCAGTCGCTTCATGCTGAATGCGAGGCTTAGTGTTACGCTCATTGGAAGACCTTCGGGAACAGCAACGACAATCAAAGTTACGGCAATCATTATTGTGTCGAGCACATACTTTACAAAGTCTATTATTCCTTCAGTTTCTGCAAAGTTGGCATCTCCTTGAGCAAAGTATACGACAATTCTTCCGACAATTATCAGTCCTGCAATTATATAGCTAGCCTTTGTGATAATTCCGCCGAGCCATTCCAACTTTTTGCTTAGTGGAGTGGGGTCGCCTTCTTCGACCTGTGCGGCCTTGAATACCTTTCCACATTCGGTGCTGTCGCCAACGCGCAAAACCTTGGCAGTGCAGTAGCCTTCGATGATTGTCGTTCCTTTGAAAATCTGGTTTGAAGGGTAGGTGGCATCCTTGTCGAAATGTGCCGGATCGGTGGTCTTGTTGCATTGTGGTTCGCCGGTAAGCGATGATTCGTTCATAATGAGGTTGAAGCACTCAAGGATTTCACAGTCGGCAGGGACTTCTTCTCCGATTTCGAGCAGAACGATGTCGCCTACAACAATTTCCTTACGTTGAACTTGGCATACATTTCCGTTGCGGATTACCTTTACAAGTGTTTCGTCGTTTACTTCGTTGAGGCTCTGGAATGTCTTTTCATTGCTAAGTTCGAGGAAAAATCCCACCATTGTTGCCAAAAGTACAGCGATGAGGATTCCGGCTGGCTCGAAAAATACAGATGCACCTTCGCCACCCCATCCAAACTGGTATATTGCAATGCCTATCGAAAGCAATAGTGCTACTAGAAGTATTCGTATCAGTGGGTCTGAAAAGCAGTCGAGGAATTTTTTCCAGAGCGATTCACGTTTAGGCGGTGTGAGAACATTGATGCCGTGTTTTTCTCTACTCTCAATGACTTGTGCATCAGTAAGTCCCGTATAATGATGTGTTTGATTCATTCCCTATGTATTATTTTTATAAGTCCGCAAAGGTAATGAAAAATATGCTTGCCAAGACTTTTTTTTGATATGTAGTTATAAAAAAAACGGAGTCCATATTCTGAAGCAAGTTCAGTATGACAGACTCCGCTTTTTTGAGTTAGAATTGGTATTTATCTTTCAATTGCCAACTTATGTGCATTGCCATTGATAACAATGAAATACATTCCGTTTGGCAGGTCGGAAATGTCGATAGATGTTGAACCTTCGTTTGTGCGAATGCGCTTAACTTCCTTGCCTGTTGCATTGAATATGGCAAGCTCGGAATCGTTTTGGCTTACAATGTTCACAATGTCTGTTGCTGGGTTGGGGTAGATGCTGAAATTTTCGGCAGTGTTAATGTCGATGTTGTCATTTGGAATTACTTCAAATGTTACATAAATGCTGTGGTTTGCCATTACATTTTGGAATGTGTATGTACTGTTGACAATTGCATCAGTAACATTTGTTTCGTTTTCAGTTTCTGCATCAACGATTACGCTTGCAATGCGGTAGCCTTCATCTGGTGTGATTGTAAAAGTAGCGTTTGTCCCTTCGTAAACAATAGTGTCACCTTCCGGACTTATTGCGCCGTTTTCTCCTGCGCTGGATGAAATGGTGTAGGTCGGAATTTCTTCAAATGTTACATTAATGCTGTGGTTTGCCATTACATTCTGGAATGTATATCTACTGTTGACTATTGCATTGGTAACATTTGTTTCGTTTTCAGTTTCTGCATCAACGATTACGCTTGCAATGCGGTAGCCTTCATCAGGTGTGATTGTAAAAGTAGCGTTTGTTCCTTCGTAAACAATAGTGTCACCCTCCGGACTTATTGTGCCGTTTTCTCCTGCGCTGGATGAAATGGTGTAGGTCGGAATTTCTTCGAATGTTACATTAATGCTGTGGTTTGCCATTACATTCTGGAATGTATATCTGCTGTTGACAATTGCATTGGTAACATTTGCTTCGTTTTCAGTTTCTGCATCTACGATTACACTTGCAATGCGGTAGCCCTCATCTGGTGTGATTGTAAATGCATAGTATTGGCTCTCGTTGACTGCAATTTCACCATCTGGGCTTATTGAACCGTTTTCTCCTGATGATGAAGTTAATGTGAAACTTTCAGGCTCTTTGCCGATGAAGAAGTTATAAATCTCTCTGTTGTAGTCAATGTCGTTGTTATAGCCATCGTACCAAGTGTGTATTCCGTTGTTAACCTTTATGAAAACGGTTTTGTTTCCGGTTTCTTCATTCTTGTAGGTGTATTGCTCAAATGTAAGATTGTCCTCTTTTGAGTTTACATATTGATATACTGTTGGTTCAGCTGCGCATTGGTTGTATTCGCGCCAAGTTTCCACAAGGGAATCTGCACCTATTCCTACTGGAATTGCAATACCATTGAAGTCGAAGTTGGCATTGTCGTATGATATTGTTTCATCAGCAGTGCCGTGAATGTGCATTGTGTTTATGTTTCCTGTCGGTTCAAATGGCTGGAAATGACCGATGGTGCCGCTTACCGATGCAATTGCTGTGATTCTGTCGGCATGCTTAATAGCCATTTTGTTGCTCATGAATCCACCCATCGAGAATCCTGCTACGAAAACGCTGTCGGTATCAACATTAAAGTTGTTTTCGAGCGAGTCGAGGATTGCAAGGATAAAGCCGTCATCGTTTACGCCTTCGTTCAGCTCGATATTACCAAGAGGGAAGCCCATGTAAGTAATATTTTCTCCACCAACGCCAGCAGCCCATGCAGTGCCAGCGCTCATGGAGGAACCCAAGATGGATATTGTTGCGTTGGTCGCTTCCGGTGTAATTATTATCCAGTTGGGAGCAACATCCTCAAATCCTAACTGGGAAAAGTTGTTGCAGTTGTCGCCAAGTCCGTGAAGCAGGAATATTACAGGCATACTGCCATCGGGTGAACTTGTCGGAATGTACTCCATATATTTCCTCGAAGTACCTTCGAAATTCATAGTACGCGCTACATGCTGTGCGCTCAAAGCAAATGTGCATAAAGCTAACGCTACGATTGTAAAGATCTTTTTCATGTTATTAAATTTTAAAGTTTAGTTTCTTGTTATTATTTATAGTTGTATATCATTTGCTATTCTTGTTGCATATTTTGCTGTATGGACAAATTTTGCAGGCATCGTTATTTTCTGTCTGTTTGAAGTTTTTTGTCGGGTCGAGAAGTTCTGTGAGTATTTCTGTTAGCTGTTGGTTAAAAATTTTTCGTAAAGAAACTTCGGCTTTGTTTATTGAAATGTTTTCTGACAGGTAATTCTGTATACTCTCCGATACATTTTTAGTTTTGCCGGTATCTTTATTTATCATGTGACATTTCAGAAATCCGTCGTTCAGGTTTGTGACACTATATATGTACGGCTGTATTTTTTTGTATTCCTCTTTTAATTGAGCTATTATTTCGGAATAAATCAGTATCTGTACGGCCTCCTTTGACTTGAACTTGTCTCGGTTCCAGAAATTTTCGTTGTATGTTTTCTTGCTGTCGCCTATTGATGATGTTTTATAGTCAATTACGCGTAGCGTTCCTTCCTTTAGGTCTATGCGGTCGATGATTCCTCTAAGCAGTATACTTTGCCCGTCGACATCGTATTCTATGGAATATTGTTCTTTATTGTTTTCGAGGTCAATTATTGTGAATGGAGCGTATTCCTTGTCTATTTCAATGATTTTGTTCAGGTACTTGCGTAGCGGATTGATCATTATTTTCGACATCGCCTCTTGCTTTTGTTTCGTGTCCGAAGCACTTACCATGTACACTTTTTGTACTGCATATTCAATTGCATTTTCTATGTTGTCGGCGATTTCCTTGAAATCTTTTTCGTTGATGGTTTTGCCGATGTAATCCTTGTAAAGGAAAAAGCACGAGTTGTGCAGAAGATTTCCAAGTTCAGAGGCTGTCGTGTCCTCGTTGATGTCGTTTTCCTTGTTTATGTCCTCGATATACTTGAAATAGAATTGTAGCGGACAGGTTATGTATGGGGTTATTAGGCTAGGAGTTGCTCCGTTTTTTCCATTGTTGGCTTTTCCGATTCCTAGCTTGTCCTTTATTTTGTCTAATGCTTCCTTGGTCTTTACGATTTCTATTTTGTTCGATTGCGTAGGTTGTATTTCGTAGCTTTTTGTTTCGTGGAATTTCGGTTCTGTAGTATTGGTGTCCTCGTATAGACCGAGTTCGTATTCTATTTGAGTCAGGAATCTTGACTTTTCGGCGTTGGAATTCTTTTCTTCTGCACTGTATATCATTCTAATCCTGCTGCTACGTTGCAGAAGTCTGTAAAAGTAGTAGGCGTAAATGCTGTCCTGAAATTCTATTGATGGCATGCCGAAAGCTTTGCGCAGACCGTATGGAATCAGACTTTGCTTGCTGCTTGATTTCGGAAAGGTGTTTTCGTTCATCGATAGCATTATGACATTGTCGAAGTCGAGGCACCGTGTCTCTATGAATCCAAGTATCTGCATGTTGTCGTCTGACTTGCCGTCGAATGCTATGTTGCTTTGTTTTATTAGGCTGACCATTAGTTTGTTGTACATTTTGTTGTTTTCAAACTTTATTTCGTCGCCTAATGCGTTGACAAACGATGTGAATAATGTAATAATCTTGTGCATGAAGTCCGATTCCGTCCTGTTGGATTCGTGGTTAAGTATGTTATTGTATACGAAATTGCATGCGTCGATTACGTATTGTGGAAAGTATTTTCCGCTGATGTCAAACATTACGCCCAGCATCATGTTATTTTCAATGTAGGCTTTTAGTTTGTCGATGTTTATGTATTCAGTCTTGTTTTTGTTAACTATGTCGATAATGTCGTTTATGGTTTGCTCGCTTACATATTTGCGGGTAAAACTATTCATGATAGTCGAAAAGACATCTTTTTTCTTGAAATATGTTTTTTCTCCCGTAGTAGCGTGCATTGCGAGTTTCATTACCGTCTGTGCGAAACTTGCCGAAGCTGTGTAGCTAAGCGGATATCCCATTGTTATGTTGTAAGGGCGTCGAATGGTTTCGCCTTTTTCGTTCTTTAGTGTTTCGGGCAGTGAGTATATAAGTGGAACGAGCAGTTTTTCGTCACCGAGTATTATTGCCGTCCTGCTGTCTATTTCCTTGCTTCTTTCCAGTAATTCGGGCACTAGTTTTACTTGTGCTACCGAAGTAGGTACTTCTATTATTTTTACATTTTTCTGGTCGAGATTCTTGATGTTGTCGGATAATTCGAATCCCTTTGGCGGAGGAAATTTCCTTATGTTGTCGCGAAGGAATAGACCTGCTTCTTGCGACTTGTTGTTGATGTAGTATTTGTCGGCATCCCAGAAGAAAAGGCATTCGCCATTCTTTTCTTTTGCTACATCGCGAACGTGTTCCATTAGTTTTTTTTCACACTTGTTAAGTGCGCTGAACCCGACAAAAGCATAGTTCTTGAATGCAAATTCGGTTGTGTGTATTCTGTTTTCAACGAAATCGCGGTAAATCAAGCCTTGGTAGCCTATGCCTTTATTGTTGAGCAGTTCTGAAAATTCGTTGTAAATGTCGGGCATTGTAAGCCAAAGCTCCAGAGTCTTAAGCTTTGCTTCTTTTAGTTTCTTTTTTGATACGTTTTTCCAGAACAGGCGAAGTGTTTCGATTAGTTTTTCGTTGTCGTCGAATTCGGAGAATTCTGTTTTGATTTCCGTTTCGTCGGCAATATTCTTGAAAAGTTTAATAGGGTCAATGAGGTACTTGTCGATGTCGTCAAAATCGCTCAACATAATTTCGCCTAGGTTGTAGAACTTGTCAAGAGTTGTCTGTTCGGGGAAATACTTGTCGTATATCTTGTACAGATTGTATATAAGGACAATTTTTTCGGCTTCGTGTATTTTCGAATTCTTGATGAAAATATCCTTTATCGGTGTAATTTTTGGAGCCCAGCATACGTTAGTCGCATTATTTTTCAGCGATGCGAGCAAAGCGGAACCTGTCCTATTGTTAGGCACTATGATTTCGAGTTCCTGAAGGTCGAATCTTGCAATGTATTTTGTGACCGAATCGATAAAACTTATTTCCATTGCCCGGATGTTAGTGTTAGGTCGGTGATTACTATTGCAGTCAAAGCTTCGACGATGACTGGAGTGCGCAATGCGTAGCATACATCGTGTCGACCTTGAATTTCAAAGTCTTGCATTTGCTTTGTTTCGAAGTTGAATGTATGTTGCTTTTTGGCTATGCTTGGGGTGGGATGAAAGTAGGTGCGGAATATTATTTCGTTGCCATTTGAAATACCACCGTTGATTCCTCCGCAGTTGTTTGTCGCAGTTTTACCGTCTGATGATACTATGCAGTCGTTGTATTCCGATCCGAGCATTGACGCGGATGCTATTCCGTTACCGAACTCTATGGCTTTTGCGCCTGGAATAGAAAATATTGCGTGGGAAATCAGCGATTCGAGGCTGTTGAAGAATGGTTCGCCGATTCCAGCATCAAGGTTTCTTATTCTGCATTCTATTATTCCGCCAGCAGAATCGTCTGGCAAGGCTCTTTCTACGTTTTTCAAGCATTCAGGGAGTATTGATGCAGAAATTTCCACATCGTGGATTATTTTTTTCGCTATGCATCCTGCAGCGACTATCGGCAAAGTCATTCTTCCCGAGAACTGTCCGCCACCTAGAGGATTGTTGTAGCCGTTGTATTTCCTGTATGCTGCGTAATCGGCATGTCCGGGACGGAAAAAGCCGTCGAACTGGTAGTCTTCATCACGGAAATTTTCGTTTCTGAAGGCAATCATTATAGGTGCGCCAGTTGTATGTCCACGATATATGCCACTTCGTATTTCGGGAATGTCGTTTTCTGTGCGTGCGCTTGTGGCGTATCCGCCAGCCTTCCGGCGCTCAATGTCGGTTAGCATGTCGTTTTCAGCCAGCGGTATTCCTGCAGGACAGCCGTCAACCACTATGCCGATTTCCTTGCCGTGCGATTCGCCGTAGAGCGTTATTCTGAAGATATTCCCAAAAGAGTTCATCCGATGTTATTTTGAGCAAACAAAGGTAAGTAAAAATGTTGTATTGTCAAAACGAAATATATTGCTAAAAAAATCTAAAATCGTAAATCGTTAAACGTAAATTGAATTATCTTTGCGGTATCGTTTAATAAAAATTTGATTTATATGAATAAATTTTGGAAAGTAATGTTGGCCGTAGTTGTGGGCGTTATCATCGTTCACATCCTTTATGGCGTGATTTTTTTGTTGATTTGCCTGTCGGCAGCTGGTAGTTCGTCGTCGGACGTTACCGTGAAGGACAATTCGGTGCTGAAGATTTCTCTTACTGCCGATATGCCCGACAAGGTTACCGATGGAATGGGGTTTGATTTCATGTCGATGACGACAGTGAAGCAGATTGGTCTTAACGATGCTTTGAAGTCGATTGAAAAGGCAAAGACCGACGACCGTATCAAGGGTATCTATCTGGATATGGATGGTGCTTCGGCTGGTACTGCAACAATCGAGGAACTTCGCAACAAACTCATCGAGTTCAAGGAAAGCGGAAAGTTCATAATAAGTTATGCTACTGCATATTCGCAGTTCGGCTACTATTTGGCATCGGTTGCCGACGAGGTTTATGTAAACCCGCAGGGCGGAATGTCGTGGCAGGGTATGTGCTCTCAGATAATGTTCTACAAGAATGTACTTGAGAAGTTGGGCGTTGAAATGCAGGTTTTCCGTCACGGACAGTTCAAGTCGGCTGTCGAGCCTTACATCTGCGACAAGATGAGTCCTGCAAACCGCAAGCAGTACAGCGTTCTCCTGAATTCTATCTGGGGAAAGGTGTGCAGAGGAATTTCCGAAGCTCGTGGCATTTCGGTCGAAGACCTCAATATGTATGCTGACAGCCTTTCGTTGCGTAAGGCAGAGGACGCCGTTACATTGAAGTTTGCTGACGCTGTAAAGTATTACGATGAGGTAATAGACGAACTCAAGGCTAAGTCGGGATTCGACGGCAAGGACAAGGATATGTTCATCGACCTTGAAAAATATGCAAAGGCAAGTGTTCCTAATGTAAAGGAAAACAAGTCGAAGAACGAAGTTGCTGTTTTGTTTGCCGAAGGCGAAATTGTTGATGGCAATGGCGGTAAAGGTCAGATGGGTGGCGACAAGATTGCCGAGGAACTCCGCAAGATTCGTGAAAACGACGATGTTAAGGCTGTAGTTCTGCGCGTAAACTCACCCGGTGGTTCGGGACTTGCTTCGGAAGTTATGTGGCGTGAAATTCAGAAGGTTAAGCAGGCAGGAAAGCCAGTTGTAGTTTCTATGGGTAACCTCGCTGCTTCGGGCGGATACTACATTTCTTGTTCAGCTGACTACATCTATGCTCAGCCTACAACTTTGACAGGTTCGATTGGCGTTTTCGGAATGTTCCCGAACTTGCAGGGACTTGTAACCGACAAGATTGGTCTTACAATCGACACAGTTTGCACTAACGCTCATGCTGATTTTGGAAGCACAATGCGTCCTGTTACAGAGATGGAATACAACTATGTACAGCAGTCAATCGAGGATTTCTACGATACTTTCCTTACAAGAGTTTTTGATGGACGTAAGGGCAAGGGTGCCGAAGGTCATGTTTTGAGCGAAAAGGCTTTGGTCGATTCGATAGGACAGGGCCGCGTTTGGGCTGGCGCCGATGCAATTGAAATCGGTCTTGTTGATGAACTCGGTAGCCTTAACGATGCAGTGAAGAAGGCAGTTGAACTGGCAAATATTCCAGACTACAAGATTGTTGAATATCCTGCAAAGAAGGAATGGTTCGAAGAATTGGCAGAACAGTTTGATATTTCTGCAAGAATCATGAAGAGCGAACTTGGCGAAAACTACATCTACTACCAGAACGCCAAGAGAATTGCTGAAACCAGTGGCATTCAAGCTCGTATGGAACATGACATTGTGATAAAGTAATTGTTTTGTGGTTATAATACGGAATCCGCAGGCGATAAGCTTGCGGATTTTTTGTAATGATACTTTTGCAATAAGTTACTAAATTTTGCCGAAATATATTGCAAAAAGTTACTATAGTTTAGGAAAAATATTTGCAATAAGTTACTTTGTGTTTAATTAAATGTTTGATTATTAGTATATTGTGTTTGTTTGTTAAAAATGGTGTAAAATAATTGTCTTTACTTACAAAAAGTTACTAAATTTGCGGTCGAAATATTGCAAAAAGTTACTAAAATTTAATTGAAACTATTGCAATAAGTTACTAAAAAATGATAAAAATACTTGCAAAAAGTTACTATGATTGCAATTGAACGTAAGATAATCAGGAAGTTGCTGGAGTGGAAAAATACTCCGCAAAAAGAAGCCCTGCTTGTGTGTGGTGCGCGTCAGGTGGGAAAGACTACAACTATACGCGAATTTGCTCGTCGGTATTACAAGCATTTTGTTGAACTGAATTTTGAGCAAACTCCTGAAATTCATGAGGCTTTTGCTGGCAATCGGGATGCACAGACTATCATTGGTAAGTTGAGCTTGATGGGGTATGGACCGTTTGTGGAGGGGCAGACCTTGGTGTTCCTTGATGAAATTCAGAGTTGTCCTAATGCGCGTACTGCCATTAAGTTTCTTGTCGAGGATGGTCGCTTCGATTATATTGAGTCGGGCTCTTTGTTGGGGATAAATTATGCCGATGTCAGCAGTTATCCTGTCGGTTTTGAAAGTCAGATACAAATGTATCCGCTTGATTTTGAGGAATGGCTGTGGGCAAACGGGGTAGGAGAACAGGCTATTGAGATGGTTAGGCAGGCGTATCTGGAGGAGCGTCCACTTGAAAATTTCGCTCACGAGCAACTTATGAGGCACTACAGGAATTTTTTGGTCGTTGGCGGTATGCCTAAGGTTGTCGCAACCTATCTGGAGAATCCCGATTTTGCCAAGACTTTGCATCAGCAAAAGCTTATCTTGGACAGCTATAGGCTCGATATTGCCAAGTATGCCGCAGAAAACAAGACTAAGGCAAAACGCTTTTTCGATGCCATACCGTCTCAGCTTGCAAAGGAGAAGAAACGCTACATACTATCCGACTTGGAGAAAACCGCCAGTATGCAGAAGTATGAGGATGCGGCGCAGTGGCTAGCAGATGCTGGCGTGGCGTATTTCTGCTACAACACCCATTCGCTCGATTTGCCTTTCGAACAATACGAAAACAGGAATCTTTTCAAGGTCTATATGCTTGACACTGGCTTGCTTTGCAGTATGTGGAGCGGCAATGTGCAGTGGCAGGTTGTGCAGGGCGATTTGTCCATTAACGAGGGTGGTCTAACCGAGAATTTTGTTGCCGCCGAATTGTCAAAGCACGGTCATTTGCTTCATTACTACGACCATAAAAGCCGCAATGAACTGGATTTCCTGCTAAAAGGTGACAAGTCGCTGAATATTTTGGAAGTAAAGTTGGGAAACAATTACAAGAGCCACGCTTCTCTTGATAACGCATTGGCAAATCATCCTGACAAGATTGAACGGAGCGTAGTTCTCTGCAAGTATAATTTGGAAAAGACAGAAAATATTACCTATATGCCTTTGTATATGGCAGCGTTCATGTAAATATGTTTTTGGTTTTGCTAATTTCATTAACTTTGCCCAATTATTGTTTAACGAAAATTGTTTGACTTATGAGAAAAATATCATTTCTGATTGCCTTGATGTTTATTTCGGCAATGGCTTTTGCTCAGTCAACCAAGGTGTTGATTGAAACTTCCATGGGAAATATTACGGTAATGTTGTACGATGAAACGCCATTGCATCGCGACAATTTTATAAAGCTTGTCGAAAGCAATTTCTACGACAGTATATTGTTTCATCGCGTGATAAATAACTTTATGATTCAGGCTGGCGATCCGACATCCAAGAATGCTGCGCCCGATGTACTTTTAGGTGATGCGGATACCGACTACACCATACCTGCAGAATTTGTTTATCCAAAATATTTCCACAAGAAGGGCGCACTTGCTGCCGCGCGTAACAGCGATGACGAAAATCCCGAGCGTAGAAGTTCTGGCTCTCAGTTCTATATTGTTCAGGGAAGAACTTTTACTGATGAAAAACTCGACAAGTACGAGTCGCATTTGGGAATAAAGATGCCTGCTGAAATTCGTGAATACTACAAAACGATTGGTGGAACTCCGCATCTCGATACCCAATATACTGTATTTGGTGAAGTTCTTGAAGGAATGGATGTCGTAAACGCGATTGCTGCAGTAGAAACAAATAAGGACGACCGTCCTTTGGTCGATGTCAGGATATTGAAGATGAAGATTATTAAGGATGATTCTGGAAAGAAAGCGAAGAAGTCCAAGAAAAAATAAGGAGATAACATAGAATCATCACTGTTTGTAATTCCCTTTTTGGCTCGCTCTTTGTTAATCAACTTTGCGGTTTTTGCCAAATTTATTAATTTTGCGTTTCGCACTTTTGATTAGAAAACTATAAAAAGTTGATTATGAAGAAAATATTAATTATCGTTGCTCTTGCACTCGTTTCTGCAATGGCATTTGCGCAGTCGACCAAGGTGTTGATTGAAACAACTAAGGGAAATATGACAGTGATGCTTTACGATGATACTCCATTGCATCGCGACAATTTTGTAAAACTTGCCGAAAGCGGTTTCTACGAGGGCTTGTTGTTCCATCGTGTTATAAATAACTTCATGATTCAGGGCGGGGACCCAATGTCGAAGAATGCTGCTCCGAATGCTCGTCTTGGCAATGGCGGACCGGGCTACACAATTCCTGCCGAAATAGTTTATCCTACGCATTTCCACAAAAAAGGCGCTCTTGCTGCTGCCCGCACTGGTGACAATGTAAATCCGAAGCGTGAAAGTTCGGGTTCGCAGTTCTACATTGTTCAGGGTCAGAAATATACCGACATGAAACTCGATCAGTTTGAAAAGGCATTGGGCAAAACTTTCACAAATAAGGAGCGCGATGCTTACGCAACTATCGGAGGAACTCCACATCTCGATAACCAATACACAGTATTCGGCGAAGTAGTTGAAGGTCTTGGCGTTGTCGATAAGATTGCTGCTGTTGAGACTGGTGTTGCCGATCGTCCTGTGGAAGATGTGAAGATTATAAAGATGACGGTTCTCAAGGAAGAAGCCAACGAAAAGAAGCCGGAGGCAACTGCCCAGAATGATAAAAGTGACAAAAAGCCAGAGAAAACAAAAAAAGCCAAGAAAACTAAAGATTCAAAGAAGAAATAATGGCTGAAAGTTTCATATTTTCCGGAACTGGCTTTGTGCTTGGTAAGTACGAAGTTACAAATGGCGACATATTGAAGTATATCCGTCTTGGTTATCTCGACGGCTTTAACGAGTCACGTGCTGCGAAGTCTGATAATTTCGCTGCATACAAGGCAAAGAATCCCGAGGCAACGGCATTTGACTATATGGCAGAGGCAAAGATGGGCTTCAAGACGCGTTACCACGTTGTGCCGTTTCCGCCCGCTGCTTCGCAGTACAAGAATGCCGACGATACAATCACATTGTGCGTAGGCGCAGTAGAGAAGGCTCTCGCAAAAAGCGGACTTTCGGGCAACGACATAGATGCTTGGTTTGTCGGGACGGCAACTGCTCCACAGAAGGCTCCTGGAATTGCCGAGTTCGTAAAGTCCTACTTTTGTTCTGAAGAAAAGCAGTCGCCGTCGTTTTCGCTGACATCGGCCTGCGTCGGCTTCAATTCTAACATCGAGGCGGCGTTGGCTTATTTCAATTCGCATCCGACTGCAAATCATATCGTTGTGGCTCATTCCGAGGTTATGTCGGAACTTCTGCTCGAAGAACGCGACTTTGTGCCGTTTACGACTTTCGGCGATTCGGCTGCAGCAGTGGTGATTAGCAGGGTAGAGACTGAAGAGAAATGCGGTATAGTCGCCGTTCGCAACAACGAGGACATTGCAATGCTCGATTTCCTCGGTGCCGACCATTCGGGCAACCTTTTTATGGAACCGCGTATGGTGAAGAGCCGTGCCGTGCCGAATATTACTTTTACAGCACAAAAACTGCTTGAACAGTGCGGCTGGACTATCGACGACCTTGCTGTTTTCATCCCTCACCAGACAGGAAATGCAATCGTTCATTCGGTTGCCGAAAACCTTGGCATCGACAAGGCAAAAGTTTATCAGGATGTGCAGATTAACTGTGGAAACCTTTCGGGTGCATCCATTCCTGCTTGTTTCGATGTGCTTATGTCGGAAGGTAGGCTTAAGCCAAACGACAAGGTTCTGACGGCAGTGGCTGGACTTGGCGGTGAATTTGGCGGTTTTGCATACATAATGCCACCACGCGAATTCAAATTTTCGCCATCGCGCGAATTGGAAGGCAGAACGTTGATGCTTACTGGTGCTTCTGGCGGCATAGGTCGTGAAATTGCACTTTCGGCAGCTCGTAAAGGTGCAGAACTTATATTGATATACAATTCCAATGTTGCGGTAATCAACGACTTGAAAGAAAAAATCTCTGCCGAATGCAATGTGCCAGTTTCGATTGAAAAGGTCGATTTGTGCGATAAGGCACAAGTTGACGCTTTGGTATCACGCATTGCAGAAAAGTATGGAAAAGTTGATTATCTGATTAATACACATGCTGTTACTGGCGGACTTGCTCGTGCTACGAAGGTTGGAATTTCCGAATTTGAGGATGTGGCACGGATAAACTACGAGTCTATCAGGTATTTGTGCGAAAAGATGTCGGATAATGTCCGTCGAGCCGTGCTAATAACGGGTTCGGTGGGCGAGGATGCCCAGTTTGCGGGTTCTGCTCCCTATGTTGTGTCGAAGCGTGCTTTGCGTGGATTTGCCCGTTCGTATGCTGGAAAGGTTTACGAAAATGGCGTCAAGTGCATATATTATCTGCCGGGACTGATTGGTGCAGGAATGGTTTCGAAACTAGACGAATCGCAGATTCAGGCTTCGATGATGGCTGTAAACCAGAAGGTTCTGACAAATGTTGACGAAATTGCCGAAAGGATGGTGCTGTCGGTGTGCCGAATCAAGGTGCCAGATGTGCGCATTTCGTTCGAGGAAAAGCTTATGGTGATAAAGGATGTTTACCTAAACTATTGATTGAAAGATGTTTGAAAACTACATATTTTCCGGATTCGGATATTCTGCTGGCAAGTTCACAATTACCAACAACGACATTTACGATGCCCTGAAGAAAGGCTACTTTGAGGGATTTGCTGAGGATAAGATTAGCGGAAGCGCAAAATTCGAGAAATATCGCGAAACTCACCCCGATGATACGCCTTTCGATTATTTTGCAGGTAACATTATGGGCTTTTACGAGCGTCATTATGTGCGTCCGTTTCCACCGCGCGTGAACCGTATGCAGGTCGAATCATCGTTGGAACTGGCTGTAAAGGCTGTGAAAAACGCTATGCTGGATGCAAAAGTGCAGGCTGGCGATATTGACGCGTGGTTTGTAAGTACGGTTTCGCCGCATCAGCAGGCACCCGGAATAGCAGGTTCGGTAAAGTCTTTCTTTGTCGATGCAAAGAACTATACGCCAGCATTTTCGCTTATGTCGGGCTGCGCTGGTTTCAACCAGAACTTGCAGAAGTGCATAGAATATTTCCGTTTGCACAAGGAGGCTCGCTATGCAGTTGTGGCTCACACCGAGACTATGTCGTCGTTCCTGAACAAGCGCACGAAATTTGTTCCCTTTGTAACTTTTGGCGACGCTGCTGCTGCCGTGATTGTCGAACGGGTGCAAGCAGACGAGAAATTCGGAATTCTGTCCATTTGCAATTATCAGGATTTGAAAATGCTTGATTATGTGGGCGTTGATGACGACTGGAATCTCTACATGGACGACTCTGTTATCAAGGACAGGGCTTGCGTGAACATTCCAAAGGCTTCGCGCGAATGTCTGTCGGAAGCAGGATGGGGAATTGGTGATGTCGATATTTTTGTTCCGCATCAGACTGGCAATGTCATTGTAAAGCAGGCTGCTACCGAACTTAACTTCCCTATGGACAAGGTTTTCCTAAAGGCTCAGAACCTTTACGGAAATGTCTCTGGCTCAACCGTTCCGCTCGGACTTGCGATGCTCGCCGAGGAAGGAAAACTCCACGATGGAGCAAAAATCTTGAGTGCAACTGCCGGCGTGGGCGGAAATTATGGAGGATTTGCATATTTGCACCGTATGATTAATGCCGAAAAATCCAATTATTTGCTTCATAATGGCGAACTTACAGGTAAGAATGTGCTTGTGCTAGGAGCGTCTGGCAAATTGGGAACCGCAGTAAGTAAGGAACTGGCTTCGCGTGGTGCAAATCTTTGGTTGCAAGGCAATTCAAATGCGGAAAGTTTGAATAATATACCTAATGCTCAAATTATGAAATGCGATTTGGGTGACAAGGCATCTGTTCAAGGTTTCATTGACGAGGTTAATGCGTTGGATGTCAAATTCGACTATCTTGTCAACCTTGCCGAAAGTACTGCCGAAAATTGCATGGATGTGAACTTGTACGCGCCAATTGAGATTATAAATGGTATTGTGGAGAAAATTTCACGAGGTATTATTGCTGTAGGAAATGGGGCAGAGGACTTGAATTTTGACGAAAACTACAATGCGTGGGCATCGTCTAAACGAGCGTTCCACGGCTATCTGGCATCGGCAAGCGGTGAATTTTCGAAGTATGGCATAAGGACTGTTTACCTGCACTTGGGCTTTATGGACGATGGCTTAGTTTCGCAGTTGCCCGAAAAGTCGGTATTCAAGTTTATGGTGAAGTCGCGTCAGGAAAATCTTGTGAATTTGGATGTAGCAGCCGAAACGATTGTCAATGCGCTCTACATTCCACGTCAGCTTGGCGTCAACTATTCCTACGAAAATTTGATGCTCGTAGGTAGGTTGGGGTACGATGAGAACAAGGTGGACTAAAATCGTAAGTTTTTCGGATTTGCAATCTGAAAGGTTTGAGTATCAGCATTTGTAATGCGCTATATGTGTGAAACACAAATAAATATATGTGGCATTAATTTTTTTGTTAATTTTAAGGCGCAATTATGGATTTTTGTCGTTATCTTTGTTGGTACAAAAAAATAGGTGTGCTTATGAGGAAATTATTATTGCTTTTATCGTTGATTCTGTTTGGAACAGGAGTTTTTTCGCAGGAATTTACAATTAAATTTACTGGACGGTTCAATGATTCTCAGTATCAGCGACTTGATAGTGTGAGAATAACAGATGTTACTCGCAATTGGACAGAAACTTTGGTTTATCCCGATACGGTAATTGTTGTAAATTCACTAGTAAATGTTTCCGATAATGAAATGCAGGCTGCTGGTTTTGGGCAGAATGTACCCAATCCATTTGATTGCTATACTTCAGTGTATCTTTCCATTCCACAAGATGAGAATGTAAGATTGCTATTATACGATGCAAGCGGAAAGCAGTGCGCCGAATTGAATGTCGCGCTGAGTGCTGGTTCGCATAAGTTCGAAATTACAGCATCTAAGCCGCAGACTTATGTGTTGAAGGCTGTTGCAGGAGTTGAGGCATATTCTGTGCGTATGATAAATGTTGGAAGTTGTGGTGCTGATGGAATAAAGTATGGCGGATATGTAGGATTGGGTACAAAACTTACCATAGAAAACGAATTTCAGGTGGGTGACGATATGGAATTTGTGGGATATGCTACTATTGATGGTGTCGTGCTTGAAAGTGAAGTAGTTACGCAGTCATTAGTGGAGAATTTGGATGTTGTGTTGGTGTTTTCTCGTTTGTTGACAGATTTCAATATGGAGGACGGGCTTTCTGTAAACATCGATTGTGGTGTAATATATAATTTCTATGATTCTGGAGGAGCAGACGGATGTTATAGCAACGACGAAGATATGACGGCAGTTTTTACTTCTGATGGTCGTATGATAACATTGATTTTCTCTGAGTTTGAAACTGAATCTCCTTTCGACAAGTTAACCGTATATGACGGAACCAATCTTTTGGGAGTTTACTATGGAACTACGATTCCAGCAACAGTAACTGCAAGTAGTGATACGATGGTTGTCGTTTGGCATTCGGATTATTCTTCTGTTAGAAATGGTTGGTCGGCAATTGTTACTGCCAATTGTATGAGAATTTTTACATGTGAGGCTGATAGTATAACCAACCGAGGTGCAACCATTGTAGGCAATATAATTTCGGATGATGAATTTTTCGAAGATAACGATTCAATTGTAGTACGAGGTTTTGTATATGGTATATGCGAAGACAATCTTTTGATGGAAGCGCAGTGTGGTTGTGGTATTGGAAATTATACAGCTTCAATCACGGAACTTATGGAAAACACAATGTACTTTTATAGGGCATATATGGTTTGGGCTACCGATACGGTATTCGGTGAGGTTATGTCTTTTACTACTATGGGTTCTATGGCGCATACAAATGAGGCAACAGGTGTTTATGTTACAAATGCAACCCTTTCTGGGTCTGTTATTGCTCCAGACGACTCAATAATAAATAGACGAGGCTTTTTATATGGAACGGATTACTGTAATCTTTCGCATGATATATATTGTGGTACAGGAATAGGTGTCTATACGCATGAACTCATAGGTTTGCAATTGGGAACTACTTATTACTATAGGGCTTATGCTGTTAATGATGATTATACGTCGTATGGAGAACTTATGTCATTTACGACACGATCAACCTATAATGAACCTAATGGTTATGTAGATGGTTATGCTTACGTTGACTTGGGCTTGCCTAGTGGTACATTATGGGCGACTTGCAATGTCGGAGCAAATGTTCCAGAAGAATATGGAGATTATTATGCGTGGGGAGAAACTAGCACGAAAGAAACTTTTGACTGGAGTAACTATAGTTGGTGCAATGGAAGTCGCACTACACTTACAAAATATTGTAGCGATTCAAATTGTGGTGACAACGGCTATACAGACACCCTGACTACTTTGGAACCGTCTGATGATGTCGCAACTGTCATTTGGGGCAATAACTGGCGTATGCCAACAGATGACGAACTGGCAGAACTTGCGAATGGTTGCCAGTATACATTTATGACACTAAATGGAGTAAAAGGATATCTTGCTATAGGTCCAAATGGTAACAGTATCTTTATTCCTGCAGCAGGTCACATAAGTGAAAATGGACTCATAAATGCCACTTATAATTGTAATTTATGGTCAAGTACGTTGTATGCGGAGTATCCTCACTCTGCAAGAACAGCCTTTTTTACATCGTATGGTAGCTCAAGTTCCAGTATATATCGCAATTGTGGAGCACCTATTCGTCCTGTGTGTTCAAATAGTGGAGGTCAAATATCTATGCCTGACACTGTAGTAGTTTCGTTCAACGCTAATGGAGGGAATGGAACAATGGATTCGCAAATATTTAGTGTTGGAACATTGCAGGCCTTGCATGCTAATGGTTTCATTCGCGAAGGCTATGTGTTTTATGGTTGGAGTACATTCGCTAATGGATATGGTACATCATATTCTGACCAGCAAGAGATAAGTATCCGTTCAAATATTACATTGTATGCACAATGGATAACATTGCCTACGGGAGATTTGAATGGACACGACTATGTTGACCTTGGCTTGCCGAGTGGTACAAAATGGGCAACTTGTAATGTCGGTGCTGATAGTCCTATAGATTATGGGGATTATTACGCATGGGGAGAACTGACAACTAAAGGAACATATAGTTGGAGTAATTATATATATTGCAATGGGTCTCAAAATAGACTTACAAAATATTGTAACAATTCTAACTATGGAGATAATGGCTTTGTTGACACTTTAATAACCTTGCAGGTATTAGATGATGTTGCTACAGATAATTGGGGTAGTGGCTGGCGTATGCCAACTAACGATGATTTTAATGAACTCTTGAGTAATTGCACATATATTGTGTCAATACAGAATGGTGTAAAAGGAATGCTTTTTATTGGCCCCAATGGTAAAAGTATCTTCTTGCCGCCTGGTGGCTACCGCGATAATAATCTTCTTTTCAATCTTAAAAGAAATGCTCTTTATTGGTCGAGTTCTCTTTGTGAGAATGTTACATATTGCGCATTTTATCTTCGTTTCTGTACGGATCTTACATCGTCAAATATCCCTGAGATTAGTGCCTTTAGTCGAGAGTCTGGCTTCTCTGTTCGTCCTGTATGTAATCCATCTAAATAATAGTATTTTGTTAGTCCTTTCGGTTTTATAACCTTTAGCTCGCTGCCAGAGGCAGCAATCCGAAAGGCATGAGTATCAGCATTTGTAATGCGTAGGTATAACTTATTAAACGGATTAAAAATCCTTATATTCATGTTGTCTGGATTTCAAATCCAGACAACATTGAGACAACATTGACAGCATTTAGTACTGTTTCTTTTTGAATTATTTTACTATTTTTTCAGTATCTCTTATTGTCTTTCCGTTATGTTCATAAACGGATGTTATCAGATATGTTCCTTGCAAATGAAATAAAATTTCTCGCTGCTGGTAAGGATTCAGAGAAAACTCTTCAACTATTTGTCCAAGAACATTCAGAATGGAGACTCTGCAGATTTCACTGCCACCCACTATTTGAAGCCTGTCACCAAAGATAATATAAGGTTTTTCGAATGTATCTGTGGACTTATCATGTATGCATACTATAAATTCCGAAGTAAACTTTTCAAATGTCCCGTCACAGTCAGTCTGCACAAGCATATAGTAAGTGGTGTCGTATGGATTCCTGTCAAGGAGCTGGTATGACCTTCCTGTATAGGTGTCGGAACCCACATATATAGGCGTTTCGGCGACAGATACCCATTGAGAATTTATCAAGTCTTTTGATCTGAATACTTCAAATTCACAGTTGTTCTGTTCCCAAGCGGTCGCCCATTTCAATAGGTTTCCATGTGGACTAGGGGTTCCTTTGAAGTAGTATAGTCGAATAGGAAGAGGGTCATAAGATTCAATGTTCAATAATATGTTCTTAAAATAGCTGCCATAATTCACTACTAAAGTGTCGCTGCCAGTATCAATGGGAACAATATTAGGTGTTCTTACTGAAACTTTGCCTTGCCTTGATGTCCAAGATGTTCCAGTGAAGTTTGATACAGTGAAATCTGTCTCTATTGCATCATACTCTTCATCATTTGAGAACAAAGCATAAGACTTGGCAACCATTATTACACTGTCGTATGTAAAGTCCTTTGGATAAGGATAGCCGCCATCACATACCCAACCTTCAAGATTTGGCAATAAAGCTCCATCTATGATTTCGTCGGTGTTTTTTGCTGAACCATGTCTAGAATGATTTTTCCACATTCTTTGATAGTCGTAATATATGTTTACTTTTGGACACCTATCTGGAAATAGAGTTTCTCTAACAAGTCCTATTGCTGCCGATGGTTTGTCATTGTTAACAGTACCTGCACTTAAACAATTATAAACCTGCATTCCAGCATAGTATCCGCCAATAATTCCACCAAAATATTTATTACCATTGGACGGAGTAAACCCATTTATGTTGCCACAATTCAAACAATTTTCAACAGTTGTTCTATAACTTGCGTACGCTATTATACCACCAACTGATGAAAAACCATATACAT
Organism: uncultured Bacteroidia bacterium; assembly: GCA_902791865.1. GTDB lineage: Bacteria > Bacteroidota > Bacteroidia > Bacteroidales > ML635J-15 > Bact-19. The sequence continues at coordinate 179,480 of CADAXK010000004.1, read as the reverse complement.
CAGAAAGGTTTATGCAGTTTGTTATATAACTTTGGGGATATGACAGGTTGGTCGTATCATTATTTTCATCACCGCATCTACCAACAACACCACCTACACATTTTACGCCATTATTATTAGTATTACCATAAATCAACCCGTTTGATGAGCATTTATTTACTCTTCCACCATTAATAATTCCTCCAACAACACCACCAACAAATTTATCGCCACTACCACTTTTTACTTCAATTTCACCTATAAAATGACAATTTTCAATTTTGGAGTTATTTTCTATTTTTCCACATATTCCGGCAATATATCTTTTATTATTAACGGATATTTCTCCATAAACTATTACATTCTGTATAGTTCCGCCATTGATATATCCAAATAAGCCAGTATAGTCAATATCACGTGTTATATGAAGGTTTGATATTTTATGCCCATTTCCTTCAAAAGTGCCCTTGAATGGCTTGCCGCTCTTTCCAATAGGTGTCCATTCTGTAGTCAATGCAATATCATTTTCCAATGTTACAGTTTGACCTTCATAAGTGGTTCCACTATTCACAGCACTTGCAAATGTTCTCAGTTCTGCTTCGGTACTGATTTGTGTTTGCCCAAAACAACTTACAGAAAGAATGGCTATCGAAAGAGATAAGACTGCTTTTTTTATGTTGCCTGTATATCTTGTCCGTTTTGTGAATATCTCTGTTATATTTAAGATAAATGATATGAGATACATACCTTGCATAAGGTTCTTCAAAGTGCTTTTAGAATCTCTCATGTCGTAAACATTCACAGACTCAGCTTTTCTGCCAATCATGTTCTCCATAGCATTTCTTGGGTTATTCATTTGCAAAGTTACAGGTTTCGTATTTTCGCGAAGTAATAAATATGTCTTATTATACAAGCTGTGTAAAAGTGTACTACGAGGATAGTTAGTGTTTGTTTATTTGTTCCCGAAATGGATAAAATGTATGTTAGGGGATAATTTGTTGCATGTGGAATCTGCACTTGAATCTTTACCAATTTTGTCCTTTCGGGTTTGTAACCTTTAGCTCGCAGCAAGAGGCAGCAATCCGAAAGGCTTGTATAATCATCAATAGTAATGCGCAGGCAGAATGTCTTATTTTTCCCCGAAGCGTTAAAAATTTTATTCGGGGATAAATAGCATTTGCTTATTTGTCCCTGAAATGTGTAAAATATGCGTTTGGGGATAAATAGTGCGTTATTCTGTAAACAGGGAGTCCAATGTCAGAAGTTTTTGTATTTCTCCCGAATATTCGTTGTATTTCAGTCCGTATGAGGTTATTAGGGTAAGGTGGACTGTGGCGCGTTTGGGCAGTCGGTCTATTAGCATTTGCGTTCTGCTACGCAGTTTTTCATCGTAGGATTTGTTGATTGTAAATTTATCCTTCAGGAACTTCATTTCGCAAAGATTTACAATATTGTCATCGCGGTCAATTAGCAGGTCTATTTGTGTGCCGTCGTTTTCCTTGTCGCCTTTTATGCTCCAAGCCGATTCCCGCGAAGTTATGGCACCGATTCCTAAAGCGTTCTTAATCTGCTGTATATGGGCTAGGCACACTTCTTCGAAGGCAATGCCTTTCCATGCAGAAAGCTTCTGCGAGTTTTGGTTCTTTTCCCAAAAGTCGGTGTCAGTGATTTCGTTTCCGGCAAGAAACTTTTCGTGGAAAAGGCAGAAATTGTCGGTAAGTTTGTAGTGCTCTTCGCGTTTAGAGACTCCGAACGGCACATAGCGAGATATGAAGTCGCTGGCTTCTAGGGCTGCAAGCATTTTGGATAGACCGCCACCTTTTTGGATGCCAGTAGCTTTTGTAATTTCATCACGAGTAAAACCTTTGTGTCTTGTCGCTAATAGGCTGATAATTTTTCTGTAGTTTGTCGGTTTGGGGAACAATGAGGCAAATAGGCGTTCAAATTCTTTTTTCAACTTGGCTGTTTTTGCAAAAAAAAGCTGGTCAATGTTTTGCCCGAGGCTCAATCCTTTGCGGAAGAACCCTAAATAATAAGGTATGCCGCCGACTGCCATATAGGCTTGTACAATGTCGTAGCGCGACAGCTTGATGTTCGCCGCCTTGAAGAACTCTTCACATTCTACTAGGTTGAAAGGAGAAATCTTTATTTCGTATGTGAGCCTGTCGTAAAGCCCACCGTGGTTGTTGATCAGGTTGTTTTCAATCCACGAAGCTGCTGAACCGCAAACAATAAGCATTAGGTTCTTGCGTCCCGAACCCCAGCCGTTCCAGAAGTGTTCGAATGCTGACAGAAATCCAGAACGGGGTGTGTCCATCCACGGAAGTTCGTCAATGAAGACCACTTGCCGACTGCCATCGTCTTTGTCTTCAAGCAATTTCTCTAGCAAAAAGAATGCGTCTAACCAAGTTTCCGGTTGCTTTTCGTCTTCCATACCGTAACGCAACAACGAATTGTGGAAACTTTTCAGTTGGTCTTGCAACAAATTGCTGCCATCCGAATCAATGGGTGACATTCCTGTGTGGTAAAACGCCATTTTGTTGCGGAACAATTCATTTATAAGGTATGTTTTACCTACTCTGCGTCTGCCGTAAACAGCCACAAACTCTGCTTTTTTACTATAATATAAGGTATTAAGTTCTTCTATTTCAGCTTTTCTGCCGATTATGTTCTCCATAGCATTACTTTTTTATCCGTCCGCAAAGTTACTAATTTTTGTTTCACGGACAAATAAATTTATCTTATTTGTCCCCGAAGTACTAAAAATGTTATTTCGGGGATAAATAGTATTTACTTACTTGTCCCCGAAATGGGTAAAATATGCGTTCGGGGATGATTTGTTGTTAGTGTGGAATCAATAAAATCTTCATCAATCCATTTAACAAAATTCTAAACCAGAATTTCGTTCTAAAGTGTTATATTTGCAAGTTAAAACTAAACATTTTGACTGATGGGTCTGTTTAAAACTTTTACATATAATGTATTCGATTACAAGCCACGCTATTACGATGCAAAACTCGATGAATTTCACGAAAAAGTGATGGAAAGGCGTGAGCAGGAAGGCAAAATCGATGCTACCGATGGCGAGTATAAGCCTGGCGCAAGCATTCGTGGCAGTTTCCGTTCCAAGATGCGCCGTACATCGTATGGCGGAACAAAAAAATCCACAATCAGGATATTCTGCATTGCAGTATTCTTGTTTTTCATTGCCTACCTTATTTTCTTCGCCGACCTTTCATCGGTGGTGTCGTATATTAGCAAGTTGTAGCCATGTCGGATATAATTAAGTTGCTGTCGGATTCGGTTGCCAACCAGATTGCAGCCGGTGAGGTGGTGCAGAGACCATCATCGGTGGTGAAGGAACTGGTTGAAAACTCGCTTGATGCGGGTGCAACAAGCATCGACATAATAATAAAGGATGCTGGGCGTACTCTCATTCAGGTGGTTGACAATGGCATGGGAATGTCGCCCACAGATGCCCGCATGTCGTTTGAACGCCATGCTACATCAAAAATTTCCAAGGCAGAAGACCTGTTTGCAATAACAACCATGGGCTTCCGTGGTGAGGCGTTGGCATCAATCGCCGCCGTTGCCGAGGTGGAACTCGTTACACGAAGAAGCGAGGACGAACTTGGCACCTGCATTTGCATCTCCGCATCGAATGTTAAGTCGCAGGAGCCGGTGGCAGCTGCAGTAGGAACAAATTTCAAGGTGCGCAACCTTTTCTTCAATATCCCGGCTAGGCGCAAGTTCCTGAAATCAGACAGTGTGGAGACCAAGCACATTATGGATGAAATTCACCGAATTGTGCTTACAAACCCATCAATTTCGTTCAAGGTGGTTTTCAACGATGATATAAAGATGCAACTTTCACCGGAGAATCTGCATCAGCGTATTGCAAATGTTTTCGGCAAGAAACTCAACCAGAACCTTGTTCCGCTTGGCGTTGAAACCAATATAGTGAACATAAAGGGCTTCGTTGTAAAGCCCGAAATGTCGTTGAAAAACATGGCGGAGCAGTTCTTCTTTGTGAACAACCGCTACATGTACCATCCGTATTTCCGCAAGGCGGTGACATCTGCCTACGACAAGCTTCTGCCCGAGGGCGAAAATCCACGCTTTTTCATTTATTTGGAAGTAGACCCGGCAACAATCGACATAAACATTCATCCTACAAAGACCGAAATCAAGTTCGAGGAGGAGCAAAGCATCTATATGATTCTCAATTCGGCTGTAAAAGAGGCGCTTGGCAAGTTCAATGTCGTTCCATCTCTGTCGTTTGAAGATGACATTACCCGCGATGCTCATTTTACATCGTCAACTGTTGTGCGTCCGCCGGTGATAAGTGTGAATCCGAAGTTCAATCCGTTCAAATACACCGATTCTGGCTACAAGCGCGATGTTCCGAAAGGATGGGAGCAGTTGTATGAGGGCGGCAAAACGCGCGATGATTTTGATTTGCCTGAAAGCGAGAATCCGCAGAATCCCGAAACCATGCAAAGCGTGCAGTCGCAAATATCGTATGGAGACGATGATAGTTATTCGGGCGACAGTTCGCAGAAGTATTTGCAGTTGAAAAACAAGTACATTCTCACATCATCGCATTCGGGAATGATTGTCATAAATCAGCGCAGGGCGCATGAACGCATTATGTACGAACATTTTATGCGTATGCTTGAATCGCGTAGCGGAGTGGTGCAGAAGTCGCTTTTCCCGCTTGTGATAGAACCATCTCCAGAGGAGCGCGGACTGCTGATTGAGGTTATGACCGAACTCAATACCATTGGTTTTGATATTGTTATGGTCGGAAACGATAAGTTTGAAATTTGCGGTGTGCCAGCCGAACTTGCCGATATGGATGCAAATGCGATTATTCGTCAGCTGCTTGATGAACTTTCGGATGGTTCTCCCGATGTAAAAATGCTGCTTAACGACAAGATTGCCATTGCTTTGGCAAAGTCGGCTGCAATGTCATCTGGTGTTGCGCTGAAGGACGAGGAGATGGAAGACTTGTTTTTCCGTCTGATGTCGTGCGCTAACCACAACTATACTGCCGATGGCAGGAAAATAATGGAAATAATGGACATTTCTGAAATAGAAAACAAATTTAACTGATGAGCCATGTTCAATAGGTCTTTGGATATTCCACCGGTAGTCAAGTATCTGCTTCTCGTCAACATTGTAATGTTTGTAGTGGCAATGTTTGTGCCGGTGCTCGATTCGTATTGTGCATTGTACAGTTTCCGCAGTCCGTTGTTCAAGCCAGTTCAGCTTGTTACACACATGTTTATGCACGGAGGATTCTGGCATTTGTTCTTCAATATGTTTTCGCTCTACATGTTCGGCAGGGTGCTTGAATCGTATTGGGGCTCAAAGCGGTTCTTCATATATTACTTTGTGGCCGGAATTGGCGGAGCTTTGTTCTATCTTCTTGTAAAAGAGATTGAAATGCAGGTGCTTATGTCGTCAATGAGTCCCGAGGCAATTGAGCATGTAATGCGAAATGGTGCCGACATTATTATGCAGGGCAAAAACTACATGGATCCGCAACTCGGCAATTTGAATGCAGTTCTCAATGTGCCGTGCGTTGGCGCATCGGGTGCTATTTACGGTTTGCTTCTCGCGTTTGGAATTATGTTCCCCAATGTCGAGATGTACATTTACTTTGCTATTCCTGTGAAAGCCAAGTGGATGGTTATAGCATTCGTGGTCATTGAACTGTTGCTTGGCATTCTGAACGCACAGGGAGACAATGTTGCACATTTTGCACATCTTGGTGGTATGCTTATCGGTTTCATCCTGCTGATGATTTGGCGTAAGAAAGGGGAGGTTTGATGAAGCAGGGAATCTGGAACGAAATAAGAACTATTTTCCGTCAGGGAAATAATTTGAGCATACTCATATTTTTGAATATCAGTGTGTTCGTTCTTGTTCTTGCTGTTAATCTCGGATTCTTCTTTGCTGGAAAGACTTTTAATGTGTCGGAATGGTTGGGCGTGTCTTCAAACTTTTCTTTGCTGGCGCATAGACCGTGGACAGTGGTGACATATATGTTTGTTCATTCCGGATTCATTCACATAATGTTCAACCTGCTTGTGCTGTACTGGTTCGGGAAAATCTTTCTTGAATACCTTTCGCAGAGGCAGTTGCTTGGTGTGTATATACTTGGCGGACTTGCAGGTGCGCTGGTTTTCATAGGGGCTTACAACATTATTCCTGTGTTTGCAACTGTGAAAAATGTCGCTTTTGCAATTGGAGCATCGGCATCGATAATGGCGGTGGTTTTTGCTATTGCCGTGCTTGTGCCTAATATGCCTGTACGCTTGGCTTTTCTCGGTCAGATAAAGCTGAAATATTTGGCGGTGGCGATTGTTCTCATCGACTTGCTGAGCATACCGTTTGGCAATGCTGGCGGACATTTTTCGCATCTTGGCGGAGCGCTCATGGGTGCAATATTTTCTATTTGCTACTCAAAAGGTACGGACATCACAATTTTCTTGTCGCGTTTTTTTGCATGGGTTGGCGGATTGTTCAAGTCGGAGCCAAAGACGGCTACGCAGAGTGGAAGTCGCCGTGCAGAAACCGATGCCGAATATAATAGACGCAAAGCTCAAGAGCAGAGGGAGATAGACAAAATCTTGGACAAGGTTAAAGAATCTGGTTATTCGAGCCTAACGAAGGAGGAAAAGGAAAAATTGTTTAGCAACAGCAATAAAAATTAAGGGATATGTGGCGCAAGATATTATGGGTATTTACGATATTGTTTGTTTTGGCGGTAATACTCTGCATAGTTTCGGTGTATGTGTCGCCGGCAAGTGTAAAGTGGATGGCATTGTGTCCGTTTATGCTGAAGTATGTGCTTATCGGACTTGCTGCGCTTATGCTTTTATGGCTGTTCGTGAATTATAAGGTTGCCATTCCTATTGCTGTGGTGTTGTTTGTCGGCTTTAAATATTTCTCGCATGAATATTCCATTCGCGACAAATCACTTGATGACAATGCCGATTTCAGGGTAATGTCCTACAATGTGAAATGTTTCGGTATTCTTGATAAGAATTCCAATTTGTTGAGGGAAAAGGTTTTGGAAACAATTTCAGCCACCGATGCCGACATTGTTTGCTTGCAGGAAGCATATTGGGCAAACAAATCAGCGGATTTCCCAACGCTAGATGTGCTGTCGAAGAATTTGAAGGCCAAGTCGGTGCCTAAGGTGCGGCTTACTAATTTCAATTTCGGGGTAGGAGGATTGGCGATTGTTACGCGCTACAAAGTGATAAACCAATATTCTCATCCGTTTGACAGTACAGCCAATGGTTTTATGTATGTGGACATTCTTATGAATGAAGATACGGTAAGACTCTATAATTGCCATTTGCAGTCTATTATGATAAGCAATTCGGATGTGGATATGAGCAATGGTTTCAACCGCGAAAATAAGGACAAGGCTATGAGCTTGTATTCTAAATTCTCGGAAGCTTCGGCACATCGTGCCGTGCAGGTCGATACACTTGTGGCAACCTTGGACACTTGTCCTTATCCGGTGATGCTTTGCGGCGATTTCAATGATGTCCCATTGAGCTATACATGTTTCCAGATACTTTCTTCAGGCGAAAGGCTTCACGATACCTTTATGGAACGCGGAGATGGCAACGGTCGTACATTTTCAATTGCTGGTGTCGATTTCCGTATCGACTACATAATGCATTCCAATAAATTCAAATGTTTAAGACACAAGGCTTTGGATTTCAATATTGCGGATGACCATTATCCAGTGGTAGCGGAGTTTAAAAGTTGAAAGTTAAGAGTTAAAAGTTAACAGTCTGTTCCTAAAATCTATAAACGCCGTAGAAATTGAAACTATTGGCTAAAGACTAAATGGCTTTAAGCCTTATAGACTTTTGGCCTGCAAGCCATTTATTTGTTTGTCAATTCTGCAAAAACTTCTTCTATTGACTTTTCCTTTTCTTGCATATTCAGGACTGCAAGTCCATTTTGTACTGCCAGGTTGAAGACTGCTTTGCGGATGTCGTTGCTCTTGCTGAATTCGATGGCAAATCGGGTGGGGGACTGCTTGCGGACATTCCTAATGCCCTTTATCTGAGCAAAATCATTCTCCGAAAGTTCTCCATCTAGTTCGACAAGCAGTGTGGAAATAGAGTCGCTGTTGAGGTGGGCAAAATCTTCAGCCTTGTCGTTGGCGAGAAGTACACCTTTTTTTATAAGCAATATGCGGTCGCAGATAGCTTCCACTTCCTGCATGATGTGTGTTGAAAGAATGACAGTCTTTTCTTTGCCGAGGTTCTTTATCAGGTTTCTGATTTCGATAATCTGGTTTGGGTCAAGTCCTGATGTCGGTTCATCTAGTATAAGCACTTCGGGGTCGTGGATAATTGCCTGCGCCAGACCAACACGTTGTTTGTAGCCTTTCGACAAGGTGCCGATTTTCTTGTTTATTTCGGGTTCAAGTCCCGTTAGCGACACAATCTCATCGATTCTTGCCTTCTTGTTCTTTATGCCGTAGATTCCTGCGACAAATTCAAGGTATTCAACGATGTACATGTCGAAGTACAGCGGATTCTGCTCTGGAAGGTAGCCGAGTTTCTTGCGGATTTCGATGGGGTTTTCTAGGATATTCATTCCGTTTATAAGCACTTCGCCATCTGTGGCTGGAATGTATCCGGTGATTATCTTCATCAGCGTTGACTTTCCTGCGCCGTTGGGACCAAGAAATCCGACAATTTCACCATTGTTTATGTCAAAACTTACATTGTCGAGAGCCTTCTGTTCTCCGAAAACCTTTGTTATGTTTCGTACTTCTATTGACATGCCTTCAATTTTAGACCGCTAAATTACATCTTTTTTTGATTGGATGCGAGAAAATATTGTGCGAAACATGGTATGGCTGGATTATCAACTAGTTCCCGTCCTTATAACTCACGTAAGAGCCTTGAACACATTTCCAACGACCATCGTTAAGCAGAGTGACTTGGTCGCCATATACACCATCAATTTTGCTTCCATCCTTATCGCATGCGTACCAATATCTGCCTTGTTTTATGAGCCAGCAACCGTTCCAGAAGATATATGGCGATTCTTCCGAATAGAAATCCACCTTTCTGCCACTGCAGTGGTACACATCATAATATCCAGCACTGCGTTGTATAGTCACATAGCCCCATGGATAATACAAAATTTGTTTGCCGTAGATGCCATCTACGATATTTCCATCTGGATCGGAAAGATACCAAGTGCCACTGCGCTTAACACGATAATATCCGTTGTAAAGCAGGTTAATATCGTTGCCATAGAGTATTGAATTCCCTCCTCTGTATATATACACCTTTTTGCCTATGATACGGACTGTGCATCCATTCCATAGATCCTGGTAATCATCGGTACATTGCACCGATTTGCGAGTTGTCATTTCATGATCGGTGTCTTCGAACCATAGGTCATACTTGTCGGAAACAACATACTGCGCCCTCATACTTATGCTGGTTATCAATACAATACAGAAGAATAATATCTTTTTCATAGGACATTATTTTTTATGGTTACACATATATTATCGTGTTGATTTGTCCCAAACATTATGCCATGATAAGACTTGTTTGTTGTGGATTTATTAATGAAAGTATTATAAAATGTCAAACTGCCTAGGGTATATAATTCTTTTAATTGTTGAATCCTTGAACTTTTCGTTCTGCGTAGCTAACCCTTAGCTCTCGCAAAAATTCCAGTCGTTGCACGCTTTGTTAGTCGTTGCACGCTTTGTTAGTCGTTGCACGCAACGACTCTACAAAACGGACTATTAACTCTTAACTTTTAACTTTCAACTGATTAATACTCCAACTTTATATTGTCCACCCAGATTGTGTTGCCTATTGTTCCTGAAAAAGCTTCCTGACACGATGCACTAATAAGCAGAATTGCGTGTGTGACTGGTGTATTTTCATCGCCCCAGCCAACTTCTTGTATTTCAACATTTTTGCCTTTGCTGTTTATTGTATAGAAGTTGTCCTTTTTGGGGCCAAGGTTCATATATGGTTTGTAGTTAGGGGATTTGGTAGCATCGCCGTAAATAACTGGTATGCGGAAGTCGTTCACCCAGCCGTTTGTCGGATTGCTGACATTGTAAATTGCTGTGCCTACGCGTTTTGCATAGACATTGCCTTTTTCGTCCTCCCAACGGTTTTGCAGTATGAAAATGATTTCGTGTCCGTCGTTTCCTGCTCTGCTCGATGAAGATAATGTCTTGCAAGTGGTTATCGTTCCTTTGTTTGGCATTGCCGACTTGTAGTCGAGGACAAGTGCTTTGGGCTTGTTGGTAAATGGCACGCCCCATCTCATCCTGCTGTACGGATTGTCGGTACCGCTGACTGGTTCGTGCGCCTTGCCCCAGTATATTGTGCCAGAGACCAATACCTTAATGTTTATTAAGCCGATCACCTTGCATTCTGCGTATTCGGTAGTGAGTTTTGCGCAATAGCCATCTCCTCGCTTTTCGGGGTATACGGTGTTGCTTGTCTTCGATATGCCTGCAACTTTGGCGTAAGTGTTGGATGTCGCCCATATTGACTTGATGTTCAGAGCTTTGTTTTCACTGATGGTGTCGCGTGGGCCAATGGCGTATATGCGTTTTGTTTCGCCGCCAATAATCAGTGATTCTTCAATGTCGCGGACAGTCCAGCTTTCAAAGTTGCCGTATTGTACATTTTTGTATGTCTGCGCATTAGCGGTAATTGCTATGATTGTCAGTAATATATATGCTAAAGCTTTCATTTCCTTGTTTATTAGTTTGTTCATGTGACGCAAAATCTTGCATCTTTATAGCGTCTTTACATTGTTTATTATTAGGTCTGCGATTATTTTTTGTCCCTTCTGGTTAGGGTGTATTCCATCGCAACAGAAAAGTGAGCGGTAGTCGAGCCTGTCAATAAACGGCTGATAGATGTTGATGAGTTCAACATTTTCGGAGTACGCAATCTTTATTATTTCCTGGTTGTACATTTCGTGCCACAAGCTGATGACATCCAAATTGCCGTAGAGCCATTGCTTGATGTTGGCGATTTGTCTTTCGGTCATTCCTTTTGTAAAATGGCGGAAATACGAAACGGCATCAATAGGTGGCATTGTCAGCATATATATTCTTGCACCGATTCGTTTAAGTTTCTGTATGATACGATGATAAGTTTCTGCAAATGCAGGTAGTGGTGTTTTTGCTTTGTGTTCTGCATTTGGATTTTCGGCAATTTCGGTCCACATTTTATCGCTATCGTTGCCACCGTATTCGATAAGCACAATGTCGTTTTCGGAAATCTTGTCGATGTTCTTGTCGATTATCTTTTCTCCGGTAGTTATTATGCTGCCGAATTTTCCATAGTTGCAGACTCCCATTCCCAATTCGTGTCCGCAGATGTCGGTTGCTGTGTTTTCCGGAATCTTGTATTTGATTCCGTTGTCATCGCCTTCGGATATTACACCTTTAATTATTGAATCGCCAAAGGCTACAATTTTTTTTCTTTTTTCGTCCATTGTTTCTCGGTTTGTTTACGCTGCAAAATTACTGGGTATATAATCACGAAAAATTTTATGTGATTTACCATTTCTATCTTTGATAGAATGATTATTTTTGTGACGAATTTTTGAAATATGTGACGAATTTTGCATGTTTATAAATTCGTCACAGTGGATTTTGTTTAAAATTAGTACGCTGATGACTAGGTTGTTAGAGAAATTTTCTTCTCTGGGCATACAGATAGCATATCTGTTCGGGCTATCTGGTTTTTTCATAGGCTTCGTGTTCTTGTATCGTCCGATTCAGATTGTTGAATTTTATGATATGGGACTCGGAATGCTGGCTTTCAATGCCACAATGCAGTTCTGTATATTGTTTGGGGTGCTATTGTTGTCAAGGACTTTGCTTTTCGCTTTTAGGCGGAAAATGTCGCTTAATTGGTTCTATATTTCGCTGTGGTTTGTGTTGGAGCAGATTGTTGCATCTTTGTTTATGGCTATGTATATGTCGTTGATGTATCATGGTGAATATCCGTATTTTGACGCAGTTGGAATTTGCATGTTTATAAACCTCATACTTTTGATTTTTCCGTATGTTATTATTACTCTTGCTGTTATAGTGTCGTATAAGCCCGAAGCTGTTGATGTGTCGGAAAGGAATCTGGTGAGGTTCAGCGACAATACCCAGAAACTGAAACTGGTAGTTTCGTCTGATGCAATATTGTATGTGAAAGCTGAGGAAAATTATGTGAGAATCAAGTATATGGAGAGCGAAAGCATAAAGGATTATGTGCTTCGTAATACTATGAAGTCGCTTGAGCCGTTGCTTCAAAAATACGGACTGGTGCGATGCCAGCGGTCATTTTTTGTTAATCCAAAGCATGTCAAGGTGTTGCGTAAAGACAAGCAAGGTGTTGTTGTGGCAGAACTTGATATAAATGGTGCCGATACGATTCCTGTTTCACCGAAATATTACGATGCGTTGGAAAGATTGTTGTAAACGAAAATCTTGAGTTATGAAAACTAAGGTGCTGATAATTGACGATGTGCATGCAATAATAACTGATGGCTTGCAAAGCGCAGGCTATGACGTTGTTGATGCTACAAAGTGGAATCGTGAAAAGATAATTTCCGAGGTTGGCGATGCATTCGGTATAGTATTGCGAAGCCGCATAAACATTGATCGTGAATTTGTTGATGCTGCGAAATGTTTGCGTTATGTTGCGCGTGTTGGCGCCGGCATGGAGACAATTGATGTAGATTATTGCGAGTCAAAAGGCATTTTGTGCCTCAATTCGCCCGAAGGTAACCGCGATGCGGTTGGCGAACATACTGTTGGCATGTTGCTGTCGTTGTTAAATAATCTTAATCGTGCCGACCGTCAGGTGAAGGCTGGCGAGTGGAAGCGTGAGATGAATCGAGGTCGCGAACTTGGTTTCTGTACGGTTGGAATAATTGGTTACGGAAATATGGGCTCATCGTTAGCTCGAAAATTGTCGGGGTTTGGTTGCAAGGTACTTGCTTACGATAAGTACAAGACAAACTATTCTGATGGTTATGCCGAGGAAGTTTCACTAGATGAGATTTTTGCAAATGCCGATGTGTTGAGTTTGCATGTGCCTCTGACTGATGAAACAAAGTATATGGTTGACGATGAGTTTATTGCGCGTTTCAAAAAACCGTTTGTACTGCTCAATGCTTCGCGTGGACCAGTTGTGAAAACATCTGCTTTGGTTTCGGCATTGCAGTCGGGGAAGATTGTTGCGGCGGGGCTGGATGTTATTGAATATGAGGAAACTTCGTTCGAGGCAACCAAAAAGATGACTGACAATCCCGATTTCCGTTATCTTGCGCAGTGCGATAATGTTATGATGTCTCCACATATCGCAGGCTGGACAGTAGAGTCGAAGGTGAAACTTGCGCAAGTGTTGTTGGATAAGATACTGAAGGTGAAATAACAAATGACAACCGAACTGAACCTATCGAAGATGCGCACCGAGTACGGATTTCCTGTCCGTTACTATCTTGCAGCCAGTGGTGCCGAAATTTTCATGAACGACTTGATAGGCAGTCGTGTAACGATTGAATACCAACATGTCATTAATTGTATCTCGTGTGGTGATGTTACTCGTCGAAGCTATATGAATGGACATTGTTACAAGTGCTACATGACCTTGCCCGAATGTGACGATGGTGTTTTCAACCCTGAGAAGGATATGGCGCACCTTGGAATTTCGCGCGACATGGAATGGTCGAAGCAGTATTCGCTTATCGATCACTATGTGTATCTGGCATTTACTGGCGATTTGAAGGTTGGAGTTACGCGCTATAACCAGATTCCAACTCGTTGGATTGACCAAGGGGCAGTTGCTGCAATAAAGTTTGCAAAAACTCCTTACCGCAATCTAGCTGGACAAATAGAGGTAGAGATGAAAAAACATTTGTCAGATAAGACAAATTGGAAGATGATGCTGTCGGTTTCGAAGCATAATGTTGATTTGGTTGAGAGAAAGAAATATTTTTTACACAAGTTGCCTGAGGATTTGCAATTGTACGCTTCATTTGATGATTTGGTAACAGAAATCGCTTATCCATACGATTATAAGTTGGCAAATGTAAAGGCGGTTTCGCTTGATACGTACGATAAAATAAGCGGAGTGCTTGCTGGAATAAAAGGGCAGTATCTGTTGTTTGACAATGGTGTAGCCTTGAATGTGCGCAGTCATTCGGGATATAAGGTGAAATTGATGGTAGATTGAATTTAAATGCAAGGTTGTGGAGTCTGAAGAATTTGAAAAATATTTGTCTAAGGCGCAGTCGTATTGTTCTAGAGCCGAAAAGTGCGAGAGTGATGTGCGTACCTATTTATTTAAGCAAAGTGTTGATACAAATGTTATCTCAAAGATTGTCGAAAGTCTGGTAGCTGATAAGTTTGTCGACAATGCCCGTTATGTGCGAGCATTTGTGTCCGATGCTTTCAAGTTCAACAAGTGGGGGAGGCTGAAGATTCGTCAGGCATTGCTTGCTAAGGGAATTTCCGAAAAGTTAATGACACAGCCGCTTTCCGAAATTGATGAGACGGAGTATATGTCGTTACTGGAGAGCCTTTTGCGTGCCAAGTTAAAGTCGGTGCATGACGATGACGAGTACAAGGTTAAGGCTTCGGTTTTCAGATTTGCGTATAGTAGGGGCTTCGAGCCTGAGCTTGTGGAAAAGGTGTGGGAAAAGATTCGCTAGAGCCTTTCCTTTTCTATTTCAACGCCAACCTTGCCAATTTTGCCTCCCATAGGGGGATTCAACTTTGAAATTCTAATTTTGGCTTTTTGCAATTGCGGAAAGCGTTGGAATATTGCATTTAGAATGTTTGAAGCAAGGTTTTCGACAAGGTTCGACTTGGTATTTTTCATTATGTCGCTGATAATGGCATAAACTACCTGATAGTTTAGTGCATCATCCAGATTGTCTGATTTTTCGGCCTTGCTGGTGTCTGTCCAAAGATATATGCTTGCGGTAAACCTGTTTCCAGCAAACTTTTCTTCATCGTAGTGACCATGGAATGCAAAGAATTCCATGTCCTCGATGAATATTTGACCGAGATGAGCATCCATTAGTATTCGAGCTTAATGTTGTCCACCCACAGCGTGTTGCCGATAGTTCCCGAAAATGCTTCCTGACACGATGCGCTTATAAGCATAATTGCGTGTGTTACAGGTGTATTTTCGTCACCCCAGCCAACTTCTTGTATTTCTACATTCTTGCCCTTGCTGTTTATTGTGTACATGTTGTCCTTCAGTGGACCTAGATTCATGTATGGCTTGTAGTTTGGCGACTTTGTAGCATCACCATAGATTACCGGTATGCGGAATCCGTTTACCCAATCCTTTGTCGGGCTAGTGATGTGATATATGGCTGTGCCTACGCGTTTTGCATAGACATTACCTTTTTCGTCTTCCCAGCGGTTTTGCAGAATGAAAAGTATTTGCTGTTCGTCGTTTCCTGGACGGCTCGACGATGACAATGTTTTGCAGGTTGTGATTGTACCCTTGTTTGGCATAGCTGACTTGTAGTCGAGTACAACAGCCTTTGGCTTGTTCGTGAATGGAACGCCCCATCTCATTTTGCTGTATGGGTTGCTGGCACCATCAATTGGTTCGTGGGCTTTGCCCCAGTATATTGAACCGGAAACCAGCACCTTTATATTAATAATACCGATAACCTTGCATTCTGCGTATTCGGTGGTGAGTTTTGCGCAGTATCCGTTACCACGCTTTTCGGGATATACGGTGTTGCTGGTTTTGGATATGCCTGCGACTTTGGCGTATGTATTCGATGTAGCCCATATCGACTTGATGTTCAGCGCCTTGTTTTCGCGTATGGTGTCGCGAGGACCTATTGCATATATGCGTTTTGTGTCTCCGCCGATAATCAAAGATTCTTCTATGTCGCGTACAGTCCAGCTTTCAAAGTTGCCATATTGTACATTCTTGTATGTTTGCGCATTAGCATTAAATGCTGTTGATAATACCAATAAAAGCAATGTGTATTCCCTAATTATTCTCATGTTTTATTTTTTTGAAAAATTGTTGTCTGTTTTAGTGTTAAATAAATTTCTTCCATATTTTACTGACAATGCCTCTTGGAATAGCGTTGACAAGAGGAGGCCATAACAGATTGATAAATCCGGGAGTTTTGCAGCGGCGTTTGCGGAACATTGCTTTAAGTGCCTTGTTGACAAGTAGCTGAGGCGGGTATACAACGCGAATCTTTACTCCGAATTTCATAAGTCCGCTGTATTTTGGATTTATGTTGTACAGAGTTGTATCTACAGCACCTGGGCAAACCACTGTGGTATGTACGTCGTATTGTTTCATTTCCAGATATAGCGACTTCATGAAGCTTTTTAGGTATGCTTTTGTGGCGGCATACATTGTTAGTCCGGGGATTGCCATAATAGAAGTGACTGATGATACTGTAAGTATGTATCCGTATCTGTGTTTCTTCATTTCGTCTCCAAACATCGAACATAACCTTGTAGGTGTATAGACATGAAGCATAAGCATTGCGCTAGCCTTCTCGATGGTGGTGCTATTCAGTTCCTTGAAGAAGAATATGCCTGCATTATTAATAAGTATGTCAATTTGAATGTTGTTTGTTTGGCAGAAGTCGAAAAGTTCCTTTGCGGCATCTGGTTTTGCCAAATCCTGATACTTGGCAGTAACCTTTACTTTATATTCGTTTTGCAGATTATGGGCGACTTCATTCAGCTTTTCTTCCTCGTTGCTTACAATCAATAAGTTGCATCCAGATTGTGCGAGTTGTCTTGCGTATTCAAGTCCCATGCCTGAACTCGCTCCCGTAATTAGTGCCGTGCCGTCCTTTCGGATGTACTTATTGAAAGTTTTCATTCGTCCGTTATATTCTTTTAAGTCTTATAGCAGTGCTAATGCGTTGAAAATTATCAAATTTACACACCATCTGCACTGTTGCCTAATAATAAAGACGCGCAAAGGTAATACTTTTATTTTTTATAGGAGTTTTCCAATTGGACATTTTTATTCTATTATTTGTGTTAATATGTTGAATATTAGTCTGTTGGGAAATAAAAACGGCAACATTTACATGTCGCCGTTTTTGTGTTTATTAGGAGTTGTGGTTAGTCAAGTTTTTCAAACTTTTGTACGGCTACTTTTCCCTGAGTGAACATTCTTGTAATGTAAGTTCCATTCGGTAGGTTTGTTGTGTTTATTTCAATGGTGTTACCGCTGAGGTTATAGTTTGAATAAACAAGTCTGCCAAGGTTGTCGAATATCTCAATGAAGTCGTTTGCTTCGAATCCATATTCGTTTTCAATGGTCAGTTGGTTTCTACATGGGTTGGGGTAAATTCCAATATTGCTGGAGAATTCCTTGTCTTCAATGCCGACAAGACATGATTTTACTTTTATTCCAGTTGATGTTGTTATACCGTCGTATGCATCGGATACTTTTTGCCAAACGTCGTCTTTATATACAAATAGAGTGCTTGGTCGACCATAACCTCTATTGTGTGATAGTCCAATTACTATATTGGTGCCATTTCCGTATTCGATTGAATATCCAAGGTAGAAAGGTCCGTCAACTCTAAGCGGCTCTGTGAAGTTTATTTCCTGAAAATAGTTTTCTCTTAGGTCTCTTAAGTAAACTTTTTGTTCGGAAATTATGTTTGTCGGTACAGGGTCGTTGCCGTCCCATGTGATGAATGTGATATAGGAGTTTGGATTGCTGTACTCCAATTTCATGATAGGGACAATAATGGATGAAATCTCGTTGAATGTGTAGTATTCGAATTTGTCGGCATACATGGTGATTCTGTCGCCATTGTGTCCTCCGAGATAACCGTCAAGTCCGTGAGCTCCCAATTTAATGGCGGTTTCGTCGTCGCGTAGGTTACAAAGTGTGTCGCAATAAGAGCCTACATAGTTTTCGTATACTACAATATAGTCGTGCTTTGTGAGAATATCACCGCCATTGGTGTTGGAAACAACAAGAGTGACATCGTATACACCAGACTGCTCATAAGTTATACCTTCCGGTAAAACTTGGAAATTAGATGACGAAGGTGAACCTCCTTCAAATTCCCACGACCAGTACATTGGGTAACCTTCAGAGTGGTCCTCAAAATTTACTGGTGTGTTTACTTGTACAAGTCTGTTGTTGCATGAGAATTTTGCCTTTGGTACAGCATCGCCGATTGAAGGAATTACATGTATGTAATTTTCAAGCAAAAGAGTATCGGAACCGAGCATATTGGAAGCAATAAGCTTTACATTGAATGTGCCAATATTGTTGTATAATATGTTGTGCGGATGCTGATCTGTTGAGTTTGTCGGTTGTGCGCCTTCGAATGTCCATGTCCAGTTCCAAGGTTCTCCGCGTGAGAGGTCGGTGAAGTTTACAGTATTTCCAGCAATTACAGTAACTTGGTTTGCTGCAAAGTATGCAGTTGGAGCCTCGGTAGGAGGTGGCACAACCTCAATGTAGCTGGCGCGAGTCTTTGTGTCTTCGTTGCCTTGTCTGTTTCTTGCTGTGAGTGTTACAGTATATGTGCCTACATTGTTGTATGTTATTGTTGGGTTTTCTTCGGTTGAGTTTGCTGGTGTGCCACCAGTGAATGTCCACGACCATGCTGTAGAGCGTTGAGACCGATTGGTGAATGTTATTGTTTCTCCAGCAGGAATGCGGGTTCTGTTTGCAATAAAGTCGGCAACAGGCATGTTGTCGGGGCAAGCGCTTTCGTGTGCTCCTACAGCTGTAAGTTGCCCGGAACTGATAGGTCTATCCATTTCGTTCATAGATCTATTTGGCTGGATTAGTACGTATGTTGGCGTACCATCTATTTCCCAGTTTTCGGCAAGTGTGTTTATTATGGGGTTCTCTTCTAATGGCGCTATTGGATAGTTGGCTCCGAATTCATTCATATACCATTCAATGTTATGTTCTGCATCGTGAGGAGAACATTCCAGACCTATTACGATTGCATCTGCACCATTACAACCCATCTGGGTGTATAGGTTTACAACATCCGGCACTTCTTCCTGGCAGTGAGGGCATGTTGTATAAAAAAAGTCAAATACAATATATTTGCCATCAGCAAGTAAAGCATTAATATTGTATGTTTCACCATAGTAGTCGGTAAGTGTTACTGTTTCTGTAAACTGGTCAGGAACCATTTGCGAGAATGCCTGTATTGACAAAACAATAGCAGTAATCGTTATTAAAAGTCGTTTCATAAAAACACAATTATAGACGAATGCCAAAATTAAGAAATAAATTCGTATTATAGGTGTTTTTATTTTAACTTTTTTTGAAATTTTTTACGATTGAGTTTGTGTATGGTAAAATGGTGTTGTGGAGTGCTGCCGTTGGCACAAAAAAAGTCCCGGCCGAAGTTGGGACTTTCAGATTCAAAAAACTATTTTTCAATAATATTCTTGTGGTTCTGCAGGATGTTTTTGGCGGTGCCGACCTTATCTGAAAATTCAAACATCGACATAGCGTACCAGCCTTTGTAGTCGGGTGCCCAGTAGCGTATTCCAGCCATGCCGTGAGTCTTGCCCCACGATACAACATCGGAGTAAATGTCTGCCTGGCCCTGCTGATCCTTGTTGTAGCCTCTTACCTTCTTGTTCCATCCTGCAAACGGACCTTCCATCTTGCCAGAAGGATACGAGAATTCGCCAATGAAAACATTGAGGTGGCACTTTTCGTTAATCTTGGTTACGGTCTTTTTCAGAAGCTTCTTCTTATTTGCCGACATGTATGGTGCACTAGGGTAGTAGCTAATACCGGCAGTTTCCATATCGTAGCCGTTGTCCTTCATGAAGTTGAAGAAGGATGCACTGCATTTTGGCGGGAAAACAACAGTTGCAATGTGAGTGGAGAATTTAACATTCGAAGCGTCTATGCCTAATTTTGCGTATGCGCTCAAAATGCCAGCCTTTACGGCTGCGTAAGCCTTTGCGTCGTACTTCCATACATTGCGCTTTAGCCAGCCGCGAGCAAATACTGGAGCAGTGTATCTTTTCATCTTCTTGGCTTTCTTCAGCTTGGGGTTGACTGCGGTTTCGAGTCCCATGCTAATTCCTGCAAAACCGAAATTGGCCTTGTTGCCGAGATTCCAGTTGTTGACGGTGCAGCCAGTGTTGAGAATAGCCTCGGCGACAAATTCTCCGAGATTGATGCACCTTGCTTTTCATCCATCCTTATCGGACTGTCTATCGGTGTGGTTGAGGCGAGTGATGACATGGTGCAGTATATTTTGAGTTTTTCACCGTCGTTTGCCGAGGAACTGAATTTGAAATTATCTGGCGAGGCTCATGTCAGGGCGTATATGCGTCCTTTTATGCAACTGACAGAAAAGCAGATGTTAGTGGTGCGGCACTATCTTGATTTGTTGCGAGAAGTTATGTTGTCTCCTGATGTGAGCAATGTCCACGAGGTAGTGCTTGACCTTGTGCGTTCGATGATGTATTTCGTTTACGGGTTGTACGATAAGTCTTTTACAAAACTATACACGCTTTCGCGCTCGGAGGAGCTGGTGGGACGCTTCCTTTCGTTAGTTGAAATGCATTGCCACGAGCATCATACTATTGATTGGTATGCTGACGAGATGTGCCTGTCACCAAAATATATTGCCAATGTAGTGAAGCAAGTTACGGGGCGCACTGCCTACGAATGTATAACTCAGAATCTTGTCAAGCAGGCTAAGTCGCTGTTGCAGACGACTACGCTTCCTGTGCAGCAGATTGCCGACCGACTTGGATTCCAGAACCAGAGCCATTTCGGGACATTTTTCCGCAGGGCGGAGGGGGTAAGTCCAAGGGAGTTTCGGAAGAGATAGGGGGGAGAGATGCTCGGCAAAAAACGATAGCATGCTTTAGCAGAATATCAATACTTGAAAAATTTCTCATTTTTATTTCTTGCATATATCAAATAAAAGCAATTATTTTGCGGTGTAGAAATAACTACTCAATGCATTGAGTAAATTTACTCATTCCATTGAGTAAAATTCTTAAATACTATGCAACGGGCTTATTATAAATTAATTACAGAAAGAATAAAAGAACCTAGAAAGTTTCTCCAGATAGTGGAAGGACCACGGCAAGTTGGAAAATCCACTGTTATAAAGCAGGTATTAAAGACAACGGATATGCCGTGGTTACATTTTGCTGCAGACAATGTTCCAGCAACAAGCAACTATTGGATAAACGAATGTTGGATGGCTGCACGCAACAAGATGGTGGTGGAAAACCTTGCGGAACTGCTATTGGTAATTGATGAAGTTCAGAAAATCTCCAACTGGGCGGAAGCGGTGAAGAAAGAATGGGATGCCGACACTTTCAACGATGTGAACATCAAGGTTATACTGCTCGGCTCATCGCGTGTAAGGTTGGAAAAAGGGCTGTCGGAAAGTTTAAAAGGTCGTTTTGAGGTCATCCGAATGCCAAACTGGTCGTATCAGGAAATGCAGGAAGCCTTTGGTATGACATTGGACGAGTACATCTATTTCGGCGGATACCCTGGAGCTGCCGACATTCGCAAAGACATTGACCGTTGGCACGAATACATAAAAAGTTCCATTATTGACGCGACAATCAACAACGACATTTTGATTGACACTCCCATAAGCAAGCCTGCATTGCTACGGCAGACTATGGAACTAAGTTCCGCATACTCAGGGCAATTGCTGTCACTCACGAAAATGATTGGGCAATTGCAGGATGCTGGCAACACTACAACAATTACAAATTACCTGAATCTATTAAAACAAAGCGGTATGGTGTGCGGACTTCAAAAATATACATTGGACCAAGCCCGTCGCCGTGCATCTGTTCCTACATATCAAGTGTTTAACAATGCCTTGATGAGTCTGTATTCCGAACACGATTTTTCATCAGCACGGCAAGACCATCGCATTTGGGGAAGATTTGTAGAATCGGCAGCAGGTGCACACATACTCAACTGCGCGTATATCAACAATTTTGATGTGTTCTACTGGCGTGAAGAAAACCTTGAAGTTGATTTTGTTCTGGCAAAAAATAGCTGCATAGTTGCAATCGAAGTTAAAAGCAACAACGAAAAAGATACTGCCGGCCTTCACGCATTTGAAGAACGCTTTCACCCGCATCGCACAATGATAGTCGGAGAAGGTGGTCTGTCATTAGAAAATTTCTTCAAGTCGGATTTAAAGGTGTTGTTTGAGTAGTGATAGTTTTGCAATAAAAACGCTGCATGTCTTTACAATCCCAATCTAACCTTATTTCTGTCTGTTTCAGCAGGCTTCGGTGCGTTGCTTGCCTTGTAAGAATTGAAATTGTAGCGAATTCCTATCCACAACATTCGGCTTTTGTTGATACTCGTGTTGGTGAGGTAATAAATGCGATTGTCGGAAAAGATGTTCCATATGTTTGTCTTGAAAACATCAGTGAGCAGCAATGAAACAGCCAAACTGCCTTTGAGGAATTTCTGGCTTATGCCAATGTCGAGATGATGTGACAGTTTCGTGGTGAATTGCGGATAATACCGTGGCGTTTCGAAGAAATATTGCGCCTGTATGTCCATTGCCTTTATCGGATGGAAGGTTAATTTCATGTTGTCGCTGTTGATGATTCCGCGATTGTCAAGGTCTACGCCTTCGTAGTCGCCTTTTGTGTCGACATAATATGTGTTTGCTCCGAATTGCATGTCGAACCATTTGCAGGGAGTGACACCCAACGATGCATCAAGTCCCGTCTTAAATTCAAAAGTTCCGTTCACAAAAGTCAGCAGAAGTATATCACCTTTAAGCATAGCAACTTGAGTAATGTTATCCTTCAGATAGTCGGCATATACATTAGTCGAGAAGTTGACGGTCTTGTCTTTCGCTCCGTACGAAAATTCAAGGTGATACGATGTTTCGGGACGAAGCCGCATATTTCCCTGCTCGAAAGTATGTGCATCAATCATACTCATGTATGGGTTTAACTGCGGATATGCCGGTCTGCTGATTCGCGAATTGAACGCCAAGGAAATGTGCTGCTTGAGGTTCTCCTTTTTAGATTTGATTTTATAGTTTAGCATCAGGCTTGGACCGACAAAAAGATGATTGGTTGCAGTGTCTATGGCATCTTTGTCGTTTTGCAAGCTTACTCGACTATATTCGGTTCTGATTCCAGCTTTCCAGCTAAACTTTTTGTCGGCATCGGACGAAAACAACATATAAGCTGCTGGAATGAATTCTCTGTGTAGCAAATCGTTGCTGTAAATATTGGAATAAACCCACTGGCCGCTGTCCATATTGTAGAATTCGTGGTAGATGTCGTTCTGCCTGTACGAAAATTTTACTCCGGCATCCCATTTCCCGTATTTGCTAACCAACTTGTAGTCGCATTGGGCGGATGTATTCAGCGGACTTCCGCCCGAATTTGATTTTCCGACAGAATCGTTTTCCAAAAAATAATACGAAGGACGATGCCCCCATATCTTTGAAATGGCCGCTCGTAGCATTATGTCTGACGATTGCGGATTGATTATGTGCGTGTAGGAAATGGCTCCATCGATATTTTCGCGGTTCCACGACACATTGCTGCTGCGATTTTCAGCGCTTTGCAATCCGTTGGTACCGTAGGTGTTGGCAAATTGCTGCTGTGTGTTTAGGCGAGGCATTATGAAGCGAACATCGGCACTAAGCCTGTTTTTCTTGTTCAGACGGAGCGTTGTTCCAACTCCGATATTATTGTTGAAGACAGTGCGTGCCGAATGAAACTGCTGCTCGAGCCAATTGCCAGCATTTACGAACTTGCGGTTCAGGTTTCCGTCAATTATGTCATCTTCGTATTTAAGGTTGTAACTGAAACGGAACGATTTGCCGTCTTTTGTGTAATTGACTGCTGCATTGGCGTTTGCAAAATGATTGAAGCCGTAGTTTGCCGAAAACATTCCGCTCCAGCCTTCGCTTTTGTTTTCCTTTAGCACAATGTTTATGATTCCACCGGTTCCTTCCGAATCGTATTTGGCATCGGGACTTGTGATTACTTCCACATTGGCGATGTTTGCAGACGGAATTGCCGACAGACTTGTCATTGCAGTTGGCAGGCCGTTTACAAGAACAAGCACATTGCTGTTCCCGCGAATCGATATGTTGTCTTCGTTGTCAACCGATACGGATGTCACAGCCTTCAGCACATCCAGGACAGAGCCTTTTACTTCGGTCATTACCGACTGCGGTGCGATAACCTTGTGCTCTACTGCGTTATGCGTTGTCTGTTCGGCGGATACTTGCACTTCGTCCAGCTGGTATGCATTGTTTTCCAGGACAATAGTATCGAGAGTAATGTTTTTTGTATTGGCGACAAATGAAATTTGTTTTGTCTTTTTTCCGATAAATGAAACCGACAGCAGATACTGTTTTTCGGATTTTGCAAGTTGCAAGACGAATTCGCCATTTTCGTTGGTCAGTGTTCCGCTTAGGAATGCCGAGTCGCAAGCTATTGCCACCGAAGCAAACCCAACAGGCATTTGAGTTTCGTCAACCACGCACCCTTTCACATTACAATGCTGGTTTTGTGCGCATACTGACAAAAATAACATCAAAAATAAAGCAAAAGCCGAAACTATTTTCCTCATACAGACATTTGCAGATTAATTGGGTATGGTACCCACAGTCCTTTTTACAATCGCCTTTGTCACTATGAAAAATGCCACTGCCACAGAGATTCCGAAGCAGAAGCCCACTAAAATGTCGGCAGGGTAGTGGACTGCTAGGTACATCCTTGAATATGTGACGATTGTCGCCCAGCATAATGCTGTTATGGTGTACCATTTTCGGCGGATGAAAAGCATTGTGATTAGCGCAAGCCCGAAGCTGTTGGCGGCGTGACCAGAAAAGAATCCGTACATTCCTCCGCGATAGTCGTTTACGGTGTGGACTTCGTCCTCTATTTCAAGGTTATGCGTGGGACGGTAGCGCTGTACCGATTCCTTCACATTGTGCGAAACGACATCGGTAGTGGCGAAGCACAGCGTGGCTGCCAGTATAGGAATCCAGCACCATTTCCCGAAACGCTTCACCGCCATAAAGATGAACAGTGCAACCATTGGAAGCCAGAACCAGTTGCTGCTTATAGCCCACATTATCGGGTCAAGCCAGTCGGCGTGCAACCCGTTGATGAACAGTAGAATTTTGCGGTCTATGAGTTCAAGGCTTTCAATCATTATGCGTGCAAGTCGTTAAGAAGTTCTGGTGAAAAATACTTGAGCCATTCGGTGTAGGTGTCCTGTGCCGACTTCATTGTATCGACAAGGTATGAGGGTGCGTGTTCAAATTCGCGTAGTCCTCTGTAGTAAAATGTTTTGTGGTCGTTGTCGATGACGAATGGCACAATGTCGTTGCGCAGGCATTCGCGAAAAAGTATCAGGCGGCCTACGCGTCCGTTTCCGTCCTGGAACGGATGTATGCTTTCGAAGTAGAAGTGATATTTTGCAAGAGTTTCAATGCTTATATTTTTCTGCGAGGCGTACCAGTCCGAAAGGTCGTGCATTTCGCGGTCAACATCATCAGGCAGGGTTGTCCTTGCTTCGCCTACTTCGTTGGCAAGTTTTTTCCAGTCGCCGACATTGAAGTATGGTTTCTGTGCATCAGATGTGCTGGATTTTATAATCTTGTGGAACTGCTTGATAATGTCAATGCTTAAAGGCTGGCTGATAGTGTCAATCAGATAGTCGAAAGCTACGAAGTGGTTGGTGGTTTCGATGATGTCGTCAACGGGAACAGCCTCCTGTTCCTTGAATCCTATGGTGCGAGTCTCGAAAATGTAGCGTGTCTGTTCCTCGGTAAGCTTGCTGCCTTCGATTCGGTTCGAGTTGTAGGCGAGTTTTACCTGAGTCTTGTGGTAAATTCCGCCTTTGCGCTTGGCATTTCGTTCGTCTATGAGAAGTTCTGTGAGTTTGTTCATCGGATTATTCGTTCAATGCCTTCCAGATTAAGTCTTTCAGCTTGTCGATGTTCTTGTGTGCTACCGACGAAATGAAGACGGTTTCAATCTTTTCGGGCAGTTCCTTCGAGAGCATTTCCTGAAGTTCGTCGTCGATGAGGTCGCACTTGGTGACGGCAAGGATGCGCTTCTTGTCGA
Source organism: uncultured Bacteroidia bacterium (assembly GCA_902791865.1). Lineage (GTDB taxonomy): Bacteria > Bacteroidota > Bacteroidia > Bacteroidales > ML635J-15 > Bact-19. Next base: position 153,337 of record CADAXK010000004.1, on the reverse strand, counting down.
GCAGTTCGGGGTTGTACTGCGTGAGTTCGTTGAGCAGCACTTCGTATTCGTTGCGGATGTCCTTGGTGTCGGCTGGAACCATAAACAGCAGTATAGAGTTGCGTTCGATGTGGCGCAAGAACCTAAGTCCCAGACCTTTGCCCTGACTTGCGCCCTCGATGATTCCTGGGATGTCGGCCATTACAAACGACTTGTAGTCGTGGTAGGCTACGATGCCGAGGTTAGGCACGAGCGTGGTGAAAGGGTAGTCGGCAATTTCGGGCTTTGCCGCCGAAACAACCGACAGTAATGTCGATTTGCCTGCATTTGGAAAGCCTACGAGACCGACATCGGCAAGCACTTTCAACTCGAGGATTACGGTCTTTTCGATTCCTGGTTCGCCTGGCTGCGAGAATTTTGGGGCTTGGTTTGTTGCAGTCTTGAATTCTGCGTTGCCAAGTCCGCCGCGACCGCCTTTGAGAAGGATGATTTCCTGGTCGTTCTCGGTGACTTCGCAGAGCACTTCGCCGGTGTATTCGTCGCGGGCGATAGTTCCGAGCGGCACATCGAGGGTAATGTCCTTGCCGTTTGCGCCAGTGCATAAAGCACCGCTTCCGTTAGTGCCGTTCTCGGCGAAGATGTGGCGGTTGTACTTGAGGTGCAGAAGTGTCCACACATTGGTTGTGCCGTGCAGGATAATATGTCCGCCGCGTCCGCCGTTGCCACCATCGGGACCGCCTTTCTCCACGAATTTCTCGTGGCGGAAGTGCATCGAACCTGCGCCGCCTGCTCCCGAACGGCAGTATATCTTTACATAATCTACAAAGTTTGAGGTGGTTGCCATAATGGGTTAATTGACAATGGATGATTAATAATTGACAATTTATAATGGATAATTGATAATTGCCGCCCTGAGCGAAACTTAGTTTTGGGAAGAATTAGTGTACATTTGATATCTCCATTAATTTTAAAAAAGAACCCCGGAACCGAGATTCCGAGATTCTTAATATGGAAACAAATGTATAACTACTTAACCTGAGGCATCTGGTCCTTGAAGAGAGGAGTCTTCTTAACTTCGGCCTTTACCTTCTTGCCACGGATGTCGATGTAGATTTCGGTGCCTTCCTTCCAGAAGCCGCGGTTGAGGTATGCCATACCGATACCCTTCTTCATCATTGGCGACATTGCTCCCGAGGTAACATGACCAATCTCGTTGCCTTCGGCATCGTAAACGAGGTATTCGGGACGCGGAATGCCACGGTCAACGAGGATGAAGCCCTTCAACATCTTGCTGGTGCCTTCTGCTTTCAGCTTCTCGTGGTATGCACGGTTGGTGAAGTCGTTGCCGTCAACAAACTTGGTAATCCAGCCAAGACCTGCTTCGATTGGTGAAGTGGTGTCGTTGATGTCGTGTCCGTAGAGGCAGAATCCCATTTCGAGGCGGAGAGTGTCGCGTGCGCCAAGACCTATCATCTTGATGCCGAATTCTTCACCTGCTTCAAGAACAGCCTTCAACAGCTTGTCAGCATACGGGTTCTTTGCGTAGATTTCGCATCCACCTGCACCAGTGTAACCGGTTGTCGAGAAGATAACTTCTGGAATGCCAGCAAATTCGATAATCTTGTTGGTGTAGTATTCCATGTCGATTACATTAGCCTTTGTGAGTTTCTGCATAGCCTTCAGAGCATAAGGACCCTGAACAGCGAGCTGGCAGTATTCGTCGGATGCGTTTACGATGTCCTGTCCGACCTTCAAGCCCATCTTTTCTGCTATTGCGATGCACCAGTTCCAGTCCTTGTCGATGTTGGCAGCGTTTACAACGAGGAAATATTTCTTGTCGTTGATTCTGTAAACCAAGAGGTCGTCAACGATACCGCCGTCGTTGTTAGGCAGGCACGAGTACTGAACCTTACCGTCGGTGAGGTCGGCAACATTGTTCGAAGTAACCTTCTGTACAAAGTCGAAAGCCTTGTCGCCGGTTACCCAGAATTCGCCCATGTGAGAAACATCGAAAACGCCGATATGTTCGCGGCAGAAGATGTGCTCGTCGTTTATGCTAGTGTACTGGATTGGCATGTTGAAGCCAGCGAAAGGTGCCATCTGTGCGCCCTGTGCGATGTGAAACTGCGTGAAGGCAGTGGTTTTGATTTCTTCCATTATGTTATGTCTTTAAGTTTTTAATGAATTTTTTGAAAAATTTGGTGCAAAGATAAGATTTTTATTTGAGCCAATTTTATTTTTGTGAAATTATTTTGTGCGAATTTTGAGTTGGTTTTTGTGTATAAATATGTTCATATTTATGCTGCCTTTCCTGTTAAAAAACTATCCGTTTGGCATTTTTTTTATAAACTTGCGAACTTTTTTAGTTAGGAGAAAATAGGATGGAAGCTATATTTACGCCCGAATTTTTCAATACGATGCTGATTATCATGGCAGTCGTTGGTTTGGTTGTGTTCGTTTCGCTTTACTTTGTTGATGCTGGTTACGGCAAGATGATTTCAGCAAAATGGGGACCAGCAATGCCCAACAAGTGGGGGTGGATGCTGATGGAGTGCCCTGTATTTTTTATAGTGCTATACCTTTGGTGGACTGCCGCACCCGAAATCAAGTACAATGTACCGTACCTGTTGTTCTTCCTGTTCTTCGAACTGCACTATTTCCAGCGTTCGTTCATTTTCCCGTTCTTGCTCAAGGGCAAGTCGAAGATGCCGATTGCGATAATGGCAATGTCGGTAATCTGGAACCTTATAAACGGCTATATCCAAGGCTACTGGCTGTTCCATCTTGCACCTGCAAATCCAACATATAGCGTGCTGTATTCTACCGATTGGCTCACGAGCTGGCAGTTTATCGCAGGAACTATCATTTTCTTTACCGGAATGTTCATCAACTTGAATTCCGACCATGTTATCCGCCATCTGCGCAAGCCCGGCGATACCAACCATTATCTTCCAAAGAAAGGTATGTATAGGTATGTCACCAGCGCCAACTATTTTGGCGAAATTACCGAATGGCTCGGCTTTGCAATCCTTACCTATTCGTGGGCAGGAGCCTTGTTCTTCTGGTTCTCGTGCTGCAACCTTGTGCCGAGAGCAAACTCAATCTATCACAAGTATGAGAAGGAATTTCCGGATGAATTTGACAGGAAGAAACTGAAGAGAATAATACCTTTTGTGTATTAGAAGATTTGAAGATTTGAAGATTTGAAAATTTGAAGATTTATGGCAACGGTTTCTACTTTTGAAGAATTAGATATTTGGAAACAAGCTAGTGACATTTGTATGAGTGTATATGAAATTACATGCCATGATGATTTTAGGAATGATTTTCGTTTTTGTTCTCAAATCAAGGCTGCTGCCGGGTCAATAATGGATAATATCGCGGAAGGTTTTGAAAGAGAAGGTAACAAGGAGTTTATACAGTTCTTATTTATTGCAAAAGGCTCTTGTGGCGAATTGCGTAGTCAATTAATCCGTGCAAAAGATTGGAATTATATTACCGAAGATGAATTTAATAAGTTAAAAGAAGATTCTTTTAAGATATCTACAGGAATCTTTAATTTTATAAAGTATCTAAAGAACAGTAATTTTTCAGGAAATAAATTTAAATAGTCAAATCATCGAATTATCAAATTATTGAATTGACAAATAGTCAAATTATCGATTCATCAAATTATCAAATAATGAATAAATTATTCACCCCTTACCAACTCGGCCCCATAACATTGCGTAACCGCTTCATCCGCTCGGCGGCTTTCGAGAACATGGCACGCGACAACATGCCGACAAAAGAATTGATGGACTACCACGTTAGCGTAGCACGCGGTGGCGTCGGAATGACAACCGTGGCTTACTGCGCTGTCGATATTTCCGGCGTTTCGTTCAACGGACAGATATATGTGCGCGAGGAAAGCCTTCCTGCATTGCGCGAACTTACTGCCGCTATCCACGCTGAAGGCGCAAAGGCCAGCATCCAGCTCGGTCACTGCGGAAATATGACTCACCGTGCAACCTGCCACTGTATGCCTGTAAGCGCATCCAACGGCTTCAACTTGTATTCGCCGACTTTCCACCGCCGTCTGAAAGTGGAGGAAATCAAACAACTTGTAAAGAACTTCGGCAAGGCTGTTGATTTCTGCCGCGAGGCTGGCTTCGACTGCGTTGAGATTCACGCAGGACATTCTTACCTTATTTCGCAGTTCATTGGCAAACGCACCAACCATCGTCACGATGAGTACGGAGGTTCGTTCGAGAACCGTGTTCGTTTCTTGAATGAAATTCTCGACGAGGTTATGCTTCACGCAAAGGACGATATGGCAGTTGTTGTTAAGACCAACATGTGGGACGACTGCTGGCGAGGTGTAACCATCGAGGAAGGCATCAAGGTTGCTAAGGAAATCGCAAAACACAAGGTTCACGGCATAGTGTTGTCGGGCGGTACTGTAAGCGCTTCGCCTATGACGATTCTTGGCGGTGCAATGCCGCTCAAGACTATGGCCCACTATATGCCGAAGTCGATGTGGTGGCTCAAGGCAGCACTGCATATTCCGGGTGTAGGTCCGATAATGACACCTACTTCGCCGTTCAAGGAATTGTATTTCATGGAGAAAGCCAAGATTTTCCAGAAGGAAATCAAGGATGTGCCGCTGATTTATGTCGGTGGTGTGCAGTCGGGTGCAAACTGCCAGAGAATCATGGATGAAGGCTTTGAACTTTTCCAACTGGCACATGTGCTCATCAAGGATCCCGATTTTGTAAAGCATGTTGAGGAAAACATCAACTATCATGCAGGTTGCGGTCGTTCCAACTACTGCGTAGGCCGTATGTACACGCTTGATATGAAGTGCCACGAGTGCGTTATGCGTGATGGCGAGTCAATTCCAAAGAACTTGCAGAAGGAAATCAAGAAACTCGAAGCAAAGGCAAAGAAATCGATTGAAGAAAGTAAGAAATAAGAAAAAATATATAATTGTTATGGCTGCGCATTCTGCATATTTAGCAAGTCTTTCTGCAGAGGAGAGAGATAACTTGATAAAAGAGCTTTATAATATACAAGGAGGAAGATGCTTTATTTCTGGCAAACAGATTGATTTGGCTCTTCACAAGAATGAATTGGACATTGATCATGTAAAACCATTAGCCAATGGCGGTAAAGATGAAAAATCAAATATGGCATTAACTTTTGCATCCGCCAATAGAATGAAGCAAGCTGCAGATTTAAATTTGGCTAGAATAATATGGAAATTTAAAGAATATTCTGACTCTCTTCTCAAAACAAGTAATCGTTATCCTAATTTGACTGATGTTTTATTGCAAAATGGAGGTGGTAATCAGAAATTACATTATAACATAAATGGCAATGAAATTTGTATTTCTTTTCCTGAAATAGGTAATTGTGATATTATTAAATTGCCAATATATGAAGATAAATTATGTAAAGAGAAGTATTTTTTTGCGACATTACCAATTCAATATATATATCATGATGATAAAATAAATCCGCGCTCAATTGGAGATAATGTTTCAAAATTACTAGCAGAATTTTATAAAGGTAATCCTCAATTACATATATCATTAGGTTATATTGAAACTAATGATAATGACAAAAATGAAACGGAAGTAAAGTTATTTGATGGTCAGCATAAAGCTGCTGCTCAAATAATGTTGGGGGTAAAAGAAATACCAGTTAGAATCTTTATTGATCCTAATAAAGAACGCCTTACAGAAACAAACTATAATGCAGGCACAACATTGAAACAAGTTGCCTTTGGCAAGTCTGTTCAGCGTCATCTTGGTAGTCAATTTTATCAAGATAGAGTTAGGCAATATCAAGAAAAGACGATGAGAAATAGTGATGATTATTCGTTTTCAGAAAAAGATCTTATAAATTATTTCAAGGGAGAATCGTCACAAATGAAACGATACATAATTGATTCTGTAAAAGATTCAGTTACATATCATGAAGACAATAAACTAAGAGAATATTTGGATATGGCAGGCAAAGGCAAAGAGAAACCTTTGTCGTATTCAACAGTTGAGAAAACATTTTATTCTTTTTTTATTTCCAACGAACCATTGGAAACGAAGTTAGATTATAGGTTGGCGGAAGGATTAAATCCAAGAGAACTTGAAAAGGAGCAACTAGTTCATTTAATGAACATAATAGCGGATGTAATTCTAATTGATAAGTTTGATCCAGAAATAGGAACATCAAGGATTGAGGATAAAATAAAGAATGGTGAAAAAATAAATTGGGATCATGTTGTCGGATATAGAATGATGAAAGAGGAAATTATATATTCATGGCTTAAGTTTGTGCTTTCAGTTATAACTACATATTATGCAACTATGGGGACGCTGACAGCAGGACGCAAAAATTGGTTCCAAGAAAAATTGCCTGATCAACTTTGGTTAAATATTACCAATTTCATAAAGAACTTGTCAGAATTGCCGATGTGGAAAAGTACAGAGTTTTCTAATACAATTTTTGGAGGAAAACAAAATTATGCATATTGGGATAATATCTTTACTAAAGGAGAAACTATTGATGGTGTAAAAATTCTCCCAGAGCCTTTAAATATTCTTAAAATGATCCAGAATTAAAAACATAAATCATGCTCTCTCTCGTAACAGGTGCAAGTTCAGGAATAGGATTGCAATATGCAACACAGTTGGCTCGCGACTACCATACCGACCTTCTGCTGGTAAGCAATCAGGAAAAGGAGTTGCAGGAGGTAGCCGACAATCTGGCAAAGGAATACGGCGTAAAGACTATCGCACATTATGCCGACCTTAGTCAGACCGATGCAGCCGAAAATCTTTTCAAATACTGTCAGGACAACAACTTGGTGGTTGACATTCTGATAAACGATGCTGGCGTTTTCTTCTTCAACCAGTACTGCGAAACCAATATGAAGCGCATCGAGCTGATGCTCAACCTGCATGTGATGACGGTCGCAAAAATGTGCCGTCTGTTTGGCGAGGCAATGATTAACAGACAGTTGACCGAGGAGGAGAAGGCTCAGAAAATTTGTGGAAAAAGGCGCAAGAAAGGCTACATCCTTAACATGTCGTCGATGTCGGCCTGGATGGCTATGCCAGGCATTCAGACCTACAATTCCACCAAGGCGTTCATCTACAATTTTACAAAATCAATCTGGTACGAGCTTAAGCCTCACGATGTTAACATAATTGCCATGGCTCCGGGCGCTGTCGATACGGCTTTGTTCGGACTTGCGCCGAAATTGCGCAAGCTGGCTGTCGCCCTAACGGTAAGCATCACGCCCGAAAAGTTGGTAAAGAAGGCTTTGCGCAAGATGTTCCGTGGCAAGAAGGCTTCGACTCCGGGCTTCATCAACTGGCTTGCAACGCCGTTGCTGAGGCATACTCCCGACTGGATGCTCTTCGTAACGATGAAGCATATAGGGAAGTATCAGAAATAATTTCGGTTAGCGTACTCGTTCTGCACCATTCATCCAGAACTTGTTTCAGCATCCGGATGATATAACATTTGTTGTAAAATGTACTTTTTTTTTGCTACTAGTATATTTCATCCTTTTAATATTTGCTTGGTGCGTAAAATGCATTATATTTGTCGAAAATAAAAATATATGTATTATGAAGAAGATTGTACTGATAGCACTTATTGCTCTTTCATCCATTTGTTTCGCACAGACGAAGTCGGTACTTTTCATTGGCAACAGCTATACCTATTCTAATGGTGGTGTTGATGTAATGCTCAAGAACATTGCTTTGGCGGAAGGCGATACCTTATATACCGAATCGTTAGCTATTGGTGGAGCAAAGTTCAGCGATTTTTGCAACAATTCGGAAACTTTTGAGCGTATTAGGTCGCGTGCGTGGGACTATGTTGTGCTGCAGGAGCAGAGCCAGTTGCCGGCATTTCCACCGTCGCATGTCGAGGCGGAGTGCTATCCGTATGCAAAGCAGTTGTGCGATTCGATACGAGCCAACGATTCGTGTACACAGATATTGTTCTTTATGACTTGGGGTCGCGAAAACGGCGACCAAGATAATTGTGCTAACTATACGCCATTGTGTACATACGATGGTATGCAGCAGCGTCTGCGCGAAAGCTATGTGCAGATGGCTGAGGACAACAATGCCATCGCGGTGCCAGTTGGTTTGGCTTGGAAGTATGTCCGCGACCATTATCCCGAAATCAACCTTTACCAGTCTGATGGAAGTCATCCATCGGTAGAGGGAACTTATTTGGCAGCAATGACTTTTAGAAGCATACTATTTCAGGGTCTGGATTTGTATGACAATTGGATTTATATTCCAGAAAATATTGACTGGAATGTTGCAAATCTTTTACAATATGCGGCTCAAAATGCGATGTCAAGTAATTGGTCTGAATGTAATATGGACGAATCATTGTATGTTTATTTTGAGGTAATGATGCCTGCTAAAACCATAGGGGCGGATTATGTGCAAGTATATACACCTGCAAATATTGATTCATGTGTATTGACTTCTAGCAATGGAGTTTCATATACTTTTTTACCAAATGATTTAGATGTTTGGATGGGGTATGCGCATTTGATAATTAGTATTAGAGATTTCCTTGAATATTCTAATGATACGGCGAATATTTGTGTGACTATTTATCGTGATAATTGTAGTTTCACTAGATGTGAAGATATGTATTATTGTAATTTGGGTGGAATTGATGATGCCCAATCAGAAAATCTCTCTTTCACAAATCCTGTTACCAATGGAAAAATCCAGTTCAACGCGGATGTGGTTGGCGATTACGAGATTTATTCCATTGAAGGACGTTTGCTAGATAGCGGTTATGTTTCGGGCAGTGAGATCGATGTTTCGCAGTTGAAGCAAGAAATGTATGTCTTGAGAATCAATGGTGTAGGATATAAGTTTGTAGTGGAATAGGGTTTTGCCTTGTACTCATTCCACAACTTTTTAAGCAAATACGAAGCATAGCGGAGTATACCTTGATTGCCGCCTTGGCTGGTGTTTTCTGTCATTGCTGAAACCAGTCGGAACACGCGATACTGGATGAGGAGCGTTGTGAAGACGGTTATCCGCAATCTCCTAATAGTACGCAAAAGGAGATTGGCTACGCCGAGCTAAAGGTGCCGTATAAGTGAACTCACAAGCAACGTTCCTTATGCTGTTCGTTCTACTTTACGGAATGACCGTGAAAGAAGCGTAAAAATCAATCAGAAGAAGCGAATAACAAGTAAAAGCCTTCGTGGTTTGAGCGGAACGACAAACATTTTTCAAAAAAACTTTTCCTCTCGTTAGAATTCCCTACTTTTGCAGTATGAAAAGAATATCGCTTGCAATTGCATTATGCGCTGTCTGCACACTGTCGTTTTCGCAGGCAAAAATAGCCGTCGATACCATTTCGCGTGGCAACCTGTCGGTAGTAATATTCGATGATAAGACTTGGCAATACATTGAAATACAAACAGATGTAAAATCAGCAACAATCGATACGACAGACATTAAGGCCGAAAACTGGGTGACAACCTCGGTGTATGCCCAAAATCCCGATTACGCACGAACAATAGATGCGAGTGTCATCGACTTTGGCAATGCTGCTTCAAGTTTCCCTGCAAAAGGAAAGGTGGTTTCGAGTTTTGGTATGCGCAGCGGAAAGATGCACACGGGAATTGACATTGCTCTTAATTCTGGCGATGCTGTAGTCGTAGCCTTCGACGGCATTGTGCGTTTCGCAGGATGGAGCGGTTCAAAATATGGTAACGCTGTGGTTGTCAGACATTACAACGGACTCGAAACCGTATATGCTCACCTCGACGATGTAAAATGCAAGGTCAACCAGAAAGTCAATGCTGGCGAAATCCTTGGCGTTGGCGGAAAGACATCGAACCATCTGCATTTCGAGACTCGTCTGAAGGACAATGCCTTCGACCCGGAACTTGTATTTAATGTGCAGACTGGTGCTTTGATTGCCGACAGAATTCCGATTTATGCGAGCAATTTCGACTATATGAAGTTTGTGGATAACTCGCAGTATCATGTAGTTAAGTCGGGCGATACACTCTCCGCCATTGCTCGCAAGTACCATGTTTCGGTGAAGCAGATTTGCGATTTGAATGGCATAAAAGAAACCTCAATCCTTAGCATTGGCAAAAGATTGAGGCTTAGGTAAACCAAATGTTTGGTAATCTTTATTTTACAAAGTTTAGAACATATTGAGTTCCAACTTTGCTTCTTCGCTCATCATTGATGGTGTCCAAGGAGGTTCGAAGACAAGATTTATGTTTACGGATTTTACTTCTTCAATGTTTTTTACGGCATCGCGAGCCCAGACTAAAAGGTCTTCGGCCATAGGGCAGTTGGGGGCGGTCATGGTCATGTCAATCTCCACATCGTTGCTGTCGTTAATGTCGATGCGGTAAATAAGCCCGAGTTCGTATATGTTGACATTGATTTCAGGGTCGCTTACAGTTCGCAAGGCAGCAATAATCTCCTGTTGCAATTCGAGTTTAGTCTTCATTTTGTTACTTTTTTGAGTATGCGAGTGCGTAAATCTTAATCTGCTTCACCATCGAAAGCAATCCATTTGAACGGGTGGGGGACAAGTGCTGCGTAAGACCGATTTTATCAATGAAGTACAGGTCGGCATTCAGAATGTCTTGTGGAGTCTGGTTCGACATCACCTTTATTAGCAACGATGCTATTCCCTTGGTTATTATGGCATCGCTGTCGGCGGTGAAAACGATTTTCCCGTCAACATATTCAGCATTGAACCATACTTTCGACTGGCATCCCTTTATAAGGTTGCTGTCGGTACGATGTGCCTCATCAAAAGCTGGCAGTTCACCACCAAGCTCAATGAGGTAGGCATACTTGTCCATCCAATCGTCAAAGACGGAAAAATCTTCGATTATTCCGTCTTGTATTTCATTTATTGTCATTTCCCTGACTTATAAAATAGCTTCTAGTTTCTCAATTAACTGTGCTTCTGGAACAGCACCGACAACGCGGTCAACAACCTTTCCGTCTTTCAGGTAAATTACTGTAGGTACATTTCTAATGCCGAACTTCATTGGCAGATCGCCGGCTTCGTCGATGTCAACCTTTGCAACTATTGCCTTGCCTTCGTAGGTGTTGCTCATTTTTTCAATGTATGGCTTAATAACTTGGCATGGACCGCACCATGTTGCACCAAAATCCAATACTACTGGCAGATTGGTATTGCCTATTAATTCATCGTAGTTCTGTTCTGTAATTTCTAACATATCCGTATAATTTATTGTTACTAAATATAAAATTCCACTATTGTGCCAAAATCAACGCAGTTGCAAATTTATTCTTATATTGTCAATATTATGCCATTGGCAGGCGATTTTTTTTAACATCTGCGGATAATTTTGTTAATAGCAACTTTTTCAAATGGTTGACTAAGCATTGTCATTTTTCTTCTTCTCCCAGAAGTCAGCTCCCTTGATATTCATTTCATCGGGGTGGAATTCGGGTTCCTTGCCTTGCTTCTTCTGCTTTTCGAAAGATTTCAGCAGTTTGAAAACCTTTGGCGAAAGCAAGAGGATTGCAATTACATTTATCCATGCCATCGAACCTACGCCGATGTCGCCTAAGTCCCACACGGTCTTTGCTTCGTGGAGCGAACCGAAGAACACCATTCCAATAACCGAAAATCTTACGCACCAGATTGCAATCTTTTCCTTGCGCCCGTTGCCGAAAAGATATACGACATTGGTTTCGGCGTAGTAGTAATATGCCATCACGGTGGTGAAAGCGAAGAAGAACAATGCTACCGAAATTATTATGTTTCCCCACGTAGAGCCGACAAGTGTTCCAAGTGCCGTGGATGTATACGAAACATCGGGTGCGCCAAGCTGTGCGATAGGAGAAGCGAATAGCAGGTTGCCGTCGCCATCGTATATATTATAGGTCTTGGTGGCGAGAATCATTACTGCTGTTGCGGTGCATACTAGCAATGTGTCGATGTAAACCGAAAATGCCTGCACAAGTCCTTGTTTTACAGGGTGGGAGACTTTTGCTGCCGCCGCCACGATTGGACCGGTACCTTGTCCCGCCTCATTTGAGTAGATTCCACGCTTTACTCCCCATGCAATGGTGCTGCCGAGTATTCCGCCAAGCATTTCATTCATTCCGAAAGCGCTTGTAATCATATCCTTGAATGCTGATGGAACATTTCCTGCATTGCAAATTAGAACTACAATCGAAAGAATTATGTAAATTACTGCCATCAGTGGGGCTATTATCTGTGCGACATTTGCAATTCGCTTTACTCCGCCAATGATTACAAGTGCTATTAGCACTGCCACAATTATTCCAACATACATTGTGTCTATGCCAAAGGCATTGGAAAAAGATGTGGCTATGCCGTTTGAATGTACTGGCGGAAGGAAAATTCCGCAGGCAAGCACAGAGCATACGGCGAATATTATTGCCAGCCATTTGCATTTAAGTCCTTTTTCGATGTAGTAGGATGGACCGCCACGGAATTGACCATTGTGTTCATCCTTGTAGATTTGAGCGAGAGTTGCTTCTGCAAAGGCTGAACCTGCACCGAGGAAGGCGATAATCCACATCCATACTATTGCGCCAGGACCGCCGTAGCCTATTGCGGTTGCTACGCCAACAATGTTTCCAGTGCCTACTCGTCCCGACAGTGCCATTGCAAATGCCTGAAACGATGAGATTCCTGTCTTTTGCGTCTTGTCGGTAGAAAAAAGCAATTTTACCATTTCGCCGAATCGTCTTACCTGAACGAATCTTGTTCCAAAGGAGAAATAAAGTCCTGCTGCCAAGCACAATATAACAAGCGGTGCGCTCCAGACGTATGAACTTATAGTTGATATTATTTCTTCCATGTATTTTTTACCTAATTAATGTGACATTACCGCGATGTTCGTATTCTTCACCATTTATACACTTGGCTTTCAGCCAAAATACATATACATCGGGAGCGAGTTGTTTGCCCTTGTATGTTCCGTTCCAGCCATCGGCGCGAATGTTGTCGGTTTCGTAGACTATAGATCCCCAGCGGTCGTAAACTGCGAAGTACATTTCCGTTACAATGGCGCCCGGGTAGAATGGACGGAAATAGTCGTTGTTGCCATCACCGTTTGGAGTGAATGCGTTTGGCACGAAAATGTACGGGTCGTCACAAATTACTTCTTTTACAATCACCGATATGGTATCGATTGCTATACAATTGTTGCCATCGTGGAATATAACCGTGAAAAGTGTATTTTCTGATGGATGCGCCAACGGGGATGCAGCCATTTCATTGTCAAGTATTTTTCCATTGTCCCATTCGAAGGTGCCACTAGTTTCGGTTATTGCAGAAAGTCTGACATATTCGCCACGATAAATAATATCAGAACTTATCGTTGCATCAAGGGCGGGAACATATCTCAAGTTGGTAATTGAATATTCTTCATAAAGTCGGCAGCCGTTTGCATCGGTAACTGTCAGCGAATAGTCTCCGTGGCAGAGATTTTCTATATAGCTTGTCGTTTCCGAATTCGACCATCTGTATTGGTATGGTTGGATGCCGCCGATGACTGAGGTTTTAATTTTTCCGTTGCAGTTGTTGTCGCATAGCTGGTTAGTGATGCTGCTGGAAATCCGAAGTTCATCTGGCTGTGATATTGCTATATATGCTTCGGCAGTGCAACCATGGCTGTCGGTGACGACAATCGAATAGTTTCCTGCTGGGACATTTATTTGCGTGTTTGTGGTTTCGCCAGTTGACCATAGGAATGTGTATGGTATTGTGCCTCCGTAGGTTATCGAGTTGATTGTTGCCGAGCCACCGTAGCAAAGTATCGGGTCGGTTTCCTGAATGTAGGTGTTTAATACATCAGGTTCTGTAATGTTGGCAAACTGGTGCGACACGCAGTTGTCAGCATCGATTACTGTTACTATGTATCTGCCGGCGCAAAGTCCGTGAATTTCGGTTCCATGTTCACCGTTCGACCAGTTGTAAGTATATGGTGAAGTACCTCCGCTGGCCGAGATGCTTATTGCTCCATCGCAGAAGCCATTGCATGATACATGTGTTACAGATTCGGTTTGCGATGTCAATGTTCCTGGAGCTGGCATTTCTATTGTGTTGGATGCTGTACATCCATTTTGGTCGGTAACGGTGACGGTGTTTGCGCCAACCAAGCATTCGTTGTTGGTGGCTGTTGTGTAGTCGTTGATATCCCATTGATACGAATATCCTGGAGTTCCGCCCGAAACATTTGCTGTCGCCGAACCGTAGCCAACTCCATCGCAAATAGGTTCCTGTATGTTTGTGAAGTTAATCGTTATCGCTGTAGGTTCTGAAATTGTGACCGTATTTGTCGTTGTGCAAGAGTTTCCATCGGTAACAGTTACTGTGTAGCTTCCTGCACAAAGTTCTGTTGCTGTTTGTGCCGACTGACCATTGCTCCAGTTGTACGAATATGGTTCTATTCCATTTGCAATGATTTCTGCCGTTCCTTCGCAATATCCGTGACAAATGTTGTGGGTAGTCGTGCCTATGCTACTGGTTATGAAGTCTATTGTAACTTCAACTTGGTCGGTGGTTGTACAGCCCATCTGGTTTGTAATTGTGACGGTGTATGTCGTTGCAGATGTCGGGGCTACGGTTGGCGAGTTTGTGTTTCCGCCACTTACTATTCCTGTGCCTTGCCATTGGTAGGTGAGCTGGTCGCTGCTGTTGTTTGTAACAGTAAGTTGTACCTGAGCATTCGGGCAAATGATGTGCGATGGTGTGAGACTGTAGTTGAACCTGTGTATTGTTACTCTTACCTGACCTGTTGCGTAGGTGTTACATTCCGATTCGCGTACCCTGACATAGTAGGTGAGGCTATTTTCTGGCGAAACATCAACAATTTGTTCTGTCGAGAATATTGATGAGAAGTTTGGGTCGGCGGACCATTCCCAAGCTACGGCATTTCCTGTCGGGAAAACTTGCAGTGTGGCGGTTCCGCCAGGACATATTGTAGTGTCGTTCGAGGTGGTAAGTCCTACATCTGGGATTATGACATTGACGGTCTGCGTTACTGTATCATTGCAAACCCCATGAGCAACAAGCGTGTAAGTTGTTGTTTGTGTCGGTGTCACACTTGGGTTTTGTATGTTTGGATTGCTAAATCCGCTTCCTTGTATCCATTGGAAAGTTGTGCCATCCGGGTAGTCGGTTTCGGGTCCGATTATTACGCTTTCGCCCGGACAACTTGTAATGTCATAGAGGTTCGATGGACTTGGTGATACAACGGTTATTGTTCTGCGTATTGTGTCGGTCATGTTGCAGCTTGCAGGGTCACGCGCAATTAGTGTTACAATGTATGATCCTCCATTGGTATAGGTGTGTGATGGGTTAGTTTGTGTCGATGTTGTACCATCGCCAAATTCCCAAAGGAAGGATGTTCCCTGCGAGGTGTTTTCAAACTGCACATTGTATGGGGCGCATCCAACAGGCACAGGGTTGAAGTTTGCTTCGGCAAGATTTTCTATTATTCTGATTTTGAATACCGCATTGTTGCAGTTTGTCGAGTTATTGGATGTAGACCACACATCCGATGGACTTGCCGGGAACATTTGGCAGCCGCCGCAGCTTGCACACACCGACTGTATTATATGTCCCTTCTTGTCGAAACGGCTAGTACCGCCATCTACATGGTCGCGACCAGATGCGCTGCAGCTTGTGTATCGAAGTTCGCCGAAGAATGTTGCATATTCGAGTGCGCTTACATCTTCGTTAAGCACAAGCACATAGAAGTCCATGCCATCGGTTGTGTCCTGAATAGCATCAGCGGTTACCTGCATGTTCTTTGTGCCAAATTCCTGATCCCATGTGTAGTAGTGTGCTTGAGCATCGTAGTAGTTGAACGGCCATTCGCGTCCCCAGCCCGATAGGTAAACCCTGTTGCAAACATCTACGGCAAAGGCTGTTATCGAAATGTTAGGCTTGCCAGTGTTTGTGCCGAATTGTGTCGACCATTCAACGCTGGTAAGGTCGTTGTTGAATTTTGTAATGAACTGGCCGCTATTTGCGACATAGTATCCTGCATTTTGTACTAGAGTTGTTCCACCGCATTTCGTTTGTCCGCAGATATAAACCTTGTCGTTGCGGTCGGTGCGAACGAAGTAGGCGTTGTCGTAGGAGGACGAACCGAAGAAGGTTGATGTCAGCAGGAAAGTCCCGTTGTGGGCTATCTTTGCGACAAAAGCATCGGTACTTCCACCATTGAAGGTTTGGTTATATGCATTTGCGGTCGTTGGGAAGTTTGATGATGTCGTTCCGCCAGTTACAAATACATTTTCTTCGTTGTCGAGCGAAACGCTGAATATTGCATCGTCCTGCGAACCGCCAATGTACGAACTCCATGCAAGTTGCGAAAGGTCTGGGCTAAGGGCGAATACAACGCCATCCTGACCACCGCCATGTGTTGGCTGAAAGCCTTCGTTTATGCCTTGTGGAAAATCGGATGAGAAAGTATTTGTTCCAACATAAATGTATGATTTGTTGCTTACAACAACTTCACCGCGGGCGCCATCACCATAATTGTAGTAAAGCGAGTCGTTGCCGTGCATTTCAACATAGTTGATGCCAGTGTTCGGGTCGGGTTGAGTGTATGATGCCTTGAAGTTTAGTCCATCGTTGCCAGTACCGCCGATATAGGTGCTTCCAACTAGTTGAGAACCATCTTCCGAAAGTTTAGAAACGAAAATGTCAACGCCGCCGTGGAAACCTATGACATTGTCGTAGGTTACGCTTGTTCCTCCGTTGAATGATCGGTCGTAGGCGTTTGCCGTGGTGGGGAAGTCGGGAGAACCTGTGGTTCCCATTATGACAAGCTGGTTGCTTTCGGTAGCGACTAGGCTATGAGGCATTTCCTGACCGTTGTGTCCGCCAAGGTAGGTTGCGTATATTCGGCTTGTGCCATCCGAGTTGTACTTTATGATGCCAATGTCGCAACCTTCAAGGTAGCTTGTGGCGTTGTCTGCCCATGGAGTTCCTCCAGCGTAGTCGACCTGATATGCGCCAGTGGAGGTGGGGTAGCCTGTTGAAAACACAATTCCGCCCGAGAATACATTGTCGTTGTAGTCGAATGTGGCGGTAAAGCCCCAGTTGTCGCCAGTGGAGCCTGTGTAGGTCGAGAATACCAGAGATGGGTCGATTACAAGGTCGTAGTTTTTGTCGTAGCTTTCCGAAAGTTTGTACCCGACAATGTTTTTGCGCAATATATATTCGCAACTGATGTTTATGGTATCGCCGTTTATGATTTGGTAAACCTTTGGCGTGTATTCCATTATGTCGCGTATGGTAGTGTGGGCAATCAGAACACCATCTTTTACTTCAATGCCATCCGTACCAATGTATTCGAGTTGAATGTCCCTGTAGTTTCCGCCTGGATGCACAACAAAGTCGTACTTCATTCCTCTGCCATCCGATGAGTAGCGTATGTCGATGTTGTTGTATATGCCGGAGCATTCCACTTCACGGAATTTTTTCACATTCGATGCCCATTTCGATTCGTCGCTACCTATGAAGTAGTTGCAATAGTCGCTTGTGGCGTGATTGCTTGTTATATCTTTTGGCTTTTTTGCATTGCGGAATGTTACTTTGTATGCATGTCCGCGACCGGCTGAATTGTCGTCATGCCATTCGTACTCATCGTGGGCGTGGGAGTGGTGTCCCATTTTGATGTCGGTAATGTTGAAAGTAAAGCCGTTGTCCTCGATGAAAAGAGCGCCATCGTTGAGTTCCATCTTGAACTTAACATTTTCGTGCCACTGACCTTTGTTTTCGATGAACTCGTACTGTGCGAATATAGACTTGCATTGCAGCAGTATTGCAATGGTTGTTATTAATATAAGGTGTATTCGTTTCATCAAAATGAGCCTCTGCAAAAAATCGGTTAAAGATAATGCTTTTTATTTGAAACAAATAACAATTTGTGAAAAAAAGTTTTGCATAGTATAAAAGCAAAAAAGGCGGAATCATTTTCCGCCTTTTTCGGTATAAAGTATTGTGTGGATTATTTCTTCAGCAAATCGACACTGCGTTCAACGAACTTGCTCAACGATTCGCCCTTGAGCAGGTTGTTTGCAAGCAAGGCAAGGTCGAACAGCTGGCTTACAATCTTCTGGCTCTTGCCGTATTCCTTGTACAAGTCCCTGCGCTTGTCGTCGTTCTCGTTAATTTGCTTGCGCAAGTCATCGAGACGATTCTTGTCCTCAACAGGCTTTTCATCCTCGTTCTTGTACTGCTTCATCTTTTCGTCAAGTGCGTCTTTCTCGGCTTTCAGCCTGTCGGCTTCGGCGTTGATTTCGCTGCGCTTGTCGGCGGTTGCTTTCTCCAAGTCCTTGCTTATGCCAACGATAAGCGGATGGTTGGTGTTAACGATAACCTTGTAGTCATCAGGCATATCGCGGTAGAAGTTCGTTCCTCCGCTAAATGCTGACATGTCCTTCATACGGCGCATGAATTCTTCGCGGACAATAACAACTGGCATATCTTCTGGAGACATACTGTCGCTTACAACGTAGAAGCGCTTGTCTTCGGGAGTTACGCCCTGGAATGCCCACTTGATGTCGTCCTGTTCGTTTGCACCAAGAACCGATTCAATCTTTTCTTCCTTGCGGATAAGGTTGTCGATAATGTCTGAATCGACACGGACAAAATGGCACTCTCCGAACTTCTGTTCAAGGAAATTGATGAAATGAATGTCAAGTTGACCGTCCATCAGCAACACATCGTAGCCTTTGCCCTTGGCTGCCTGAATGTACGAATACTGGTCTTCGACATCGGTTGCATATAGGTAAACGAGCTGTTTGTCCTTGTCGGTCTGTTCTGGTTCTATCTTCTTCTTGTATTCCTCGAAAGTGAAGTATTTGCCTTCGGTATTCTTGATAAGAGCAAATTTTTCTGCCTTTTCGTAGAACTTTTCGTCAGACATCATACCGAACTCGATGAACAGCTTTATGTCGTCCCATTTCTTTTCGAACTCGCTGCGGTCGTTCTTGAAAATCTCGGCAAGACGGTCGCCAACCTTTTTGGTAATGTGGCTCGAAATCTTCTTTACGTTGGAATCGCTCTGCAGGTAGCTTCTCGAAACATTCAACGGGATGTCTGGAGAGTCAAGAACGCCGTGCAACAACATAAGGTACTCAGGAACAATGCCTTCGACCGAATCGGTAACGAAAACCTGATTGCAGTAAAGTTGAATCTTGTTCTTGTTTACATCGAGGTTCGACTTCAGTTTCGGGAAGTAGAGGATACCTGTGAGGTTGAACGGGTAATCGACGTTCAGGTGGATGTAGAACAGCGGTTCCTCGAAGTTCATCGGGTAGAGTTCGTGGTAGAACTTCATATAGTCCTCATCCTTGAGGTCGGTCGGTTTCTTTTTCCAAGCAGGATTTGTGTCGTTAATGATGTTATCCTCTTCGGTTTCCTGCTCTTTGCCGTCTTTCCATTCCTTTTTCTTTCCAAAAACTACTGGTACTGGCAGGAATTTGCAGTATTTCTCAAGCATTTCCTTGATTCTGTTCTCTTCAAGGAACTCTTCCGATTCGCTGTCGATGTGCAGGATGATGTCGGTACCGATTTCGGGCTTTTCGGTTTCTTCGAGTGTGTATTCGGGGTCGCCGTTGCATTCCCAGCGAACAGCCTGAGCACCATCGCGGTACGACTTTGTGATGATTTCAACCTTTTCTGAAACCATAAACGACGAGTAGAAACCAAGACCGAAATGACCGATGATGGAATTTGCAATGTCCTTGTACTTGTCGAGGAAGTCGCCTGCACCCGAGAATGCAATCTGGTTGATGTACTTGTCAACTTCTTCGGCGGTCATACCTATGCCGTTATCGCTGACGGTGATGGTCTTTGCGTCCTTGTTAACCGATACCTTTACTTTAATGTCGTCGGTATTTCCTTTGTATTCGCCCGACTGCGATAGGGTTTTAAGTTTCTGACTTGCATCTACTGCGTTTGATACCAGTTCCCTGAGGAAAATTTCGTGGTCGGAGTATAAGAACTTCTTTATTACTGGGAAGATGTTTTCGGTGGTAACACCAATATTTCCTTTATTTGCCATAGTTTGAATTTTTTTAGTTTTGCCGCACTTTTGTCAAATGCTGTGCCAGTGGGGAAAAAGGTGACATTTTGTCATAAGGTGGGGGCAAGAAGGCTAACAGTCTCGCAGGCTAACAGTCTAACAGCCAGACTGACCTTCTGTTCAATATTTATCATTAAGCCGTTGAATATGAGGCTTATAACTTGTGTCAGCTTATTATTGATGCTGCTACAAAATGTATAATAGTGATTAGTATTATTACTGCGGCGATGACTACTGCGATTTGCAGGGTGCGTTTGTCCTTCTTCAGTTCGTAGCTACAGACAATTTTGTTGATAGTGTGGGGGAGCCTGAAATATAGTTCGTTATCCTTTTTGATGTATGCATCGGGACGAAGGTCGCTTGATGTAATTTTGAGTTCGAGGTTGGCATTGTCGGTAAGGACAATGACAGCAATATCCTTGTCTATGTTTTTTATCATTGGCAGGATGTCAACAACGGATTTTGTGTTGAGTCCGTGGCTTATAATCATGTCGTTGATAATCACAATGGTAAAGTTATTATTGTTTTGCGCTTGAAGGTCCGATAGAAATTCCTCGACCACCGATTTACGATTTAACCTGTGTCCCGATTCGAGGTTGAATCCAGCTTCAAATTCTTTTAGGAACAGCCAATCGTTGTCGACTACGTATATTTCGATAAACTTTGTGTTTTTCATTTTCTAAAAGTCGTGTGAAATACCGCGTCGTTTAATCCTGTTTACGAGTGCATTCTTCTGGTAATTGATTGCGATTTCTGGGTTTATGTCGCTTTCGAGAATCCAGCGTCCACCCTTGAACTCCAACGCATCGAACGACATGTCGGGACCATAGTACTGGTACATGTCCTTAAATCGGTCTTCTGATGGAGAAAGATGATCTATTACAATAATCTTGTGCTTTTCGTTGTATCGCAGAAGCATTGTGGCACGGTCGGCATACTCGAATACGAGTCTGCTCGAAATAACTCTGTCGACCTTGAACATTTTTTTCTCGAACACTGGAATGCCTCGTTTTGTGAACGAAAGCACTTCTATTATTTTCCTGTTTGTCAGATTGTCGGCACCGTCCCAGCCGATAAGGGTATAATAAGTGCGCGAGTTCCAGTTTGTTGTTACACATTCGTAGTATATGCATCCGTACCATTCGGAGGTGGTATAGTATTCAAGGTCTTTGTTGTGAGCGTTAGGATTTTTGTTGCGACGGTCCTGCAGGCTATATACATTAATTTTCCCGCCTGCCTTCTGTTGTACGAATCCGAAATATTTAAACGATCCGTCTGTATAACATAGGTTCCATGTGTATATCCTCAGTGCGTTGTCGCTTGATTTTAGGCACGACAAGTGTTTCAGCGTATCGATTGCATGGTCGAAGGAGCCTTGCTTGTGCAGGAAATCGTTTACGGCACCTATTAGCTCGCTGTTTATTTTTTCCTTGTCGGTATCTGTTCGTGCGTTGATGATCTCGGTGAAAAGGTTATTTATGTTGTCTACGACAGGCTTAAAAGCCTGATCGTCCTTCGATTTTGCGAGGAACGATATGGTTATCAATAATATGACAAACAATAACCTTTTCATTTTACATCTAAAATTTAGCAAAGGTAATGTAAAAAACGGAGTTGTACAAAAAATATTTTTCATGACGAAAAATATACATGCAAAATGCATTGGTTTTATCGTTCATAAATCCGGTTTCGAATACTGATTTTTTCCTTTTTTTTTCGGAAAATTATTAAACCGGCAAATAATTTTATTAACAATGAAAAATATGGTTTTGATATTCAAAATGATATGTAGGCAAAAAAAAATAATTAATGTTATTGTCATGAATTGTAAAAGAGGTAACTTGCAAAGTTAAAATATGTGTAAAGAGGTATGGCATTTTTTTCATTTTTACAGCAGGAGATCGCAATGGATCTCGGTACTGCAAATACCATTATAATTCACAACGACAAGATTGTCGTTGACGAACCATCTATTGTAGCGATAGAGGAGAAGACGGGCAAGCTGGTTGCCGTTGGCGACAAGGCCCGCCAGATGCATGGCAAGACGCACGAAGGATTGAAGACGATACGTCCGCTTCGCGACGGCGTAATCGCAGACTTCAACGCTGCCGAGCTTATGATCCGCGGAATGATAAAGATGGTAAACAAGAATAGAAATTGGATAAACCCCTCGTTGAAGATGGTCATTGGCGTACCATCGGGTAGCACAGAAGTAGAACTTCGTGCTGTTCGTGACTCGTCTGAACATGCTGGCGGACGCGAGGTTTATATGATATACGAACCGATGGCGGCAGCAATAGGTATCGGCATGGATGTTGAAGCCCCGCAAGGAAACATGGTTGTCGATATAGGTGGTGGAACTACCGAAATCGCTGTGATATCTTTGGGTGGAACAGTTGAAAAGGAGTCGGTGCGTACTGCAGGCGACGACTTTACAAACGACATTATGGAATATATGCGTCGTCAGCATAACATAAGGGTTGGCGAGCGTACTGCCGAGGCAATAAAGATCAATGTTGGTGCGGCAATTCCCGACCTCGACAATCCTCCTGCCGAGTACATCGTCAGAGGTCCTCACCAGATGACAGCGCTTCCTCTCGAAATTCCGGTTTCGCATCAGGAAATTGCTCATTGCATAGACCGTTCCATCTCGAAGATTGAGCAGGCTCTTATGTCGGTACTCGAAAAGACTCCTCCTGAGCTTTATGCTGATATTTATACAAAGGGTATTTTCCTTACAGGTGGAGGTGCTTTGCTAAGAGGACTTGACAAACGTTTGTCCGACAAGACTAATATTCCTGTGCATGTTTCCGAAGATCCTCTGCATGCAGTTGCCCGTGGTACAGGCATAGCTCTTAAGAATGTGGATAAGTTCCAGTTCCTGTTGAGATAGTTTCTTGCGATGAGAAATCTGCTCGACTTTGTCGTTAAATATGCTTATGTAATTATATTCTTGGTGCTTGAGGCCTTGTGCCTCACGCTACTTTTTAGTACAAATCCATATCAGCGGTATGGTTTTGCAACATCTGCAAACGTGGTTACCGGAGCAATAGCCGAGAAGTGGTCTGGTGTGGTGCAGTACATTGGATTGGCGGATGAGAACGAAGCGTTGAAAAAGGAAAATGCTGACTTGCGAAACCGACTCGAAGCATACAGGCGTAGCAGTATTCCTGTGCTTGGAAAAAAAGGCTTCGACTATATTTCCGCATCGGTCATATCGGCAACGACAAACAGGGAGAAAAATGCAATAACAGTAAATGCTGGAAAAAATGCCGGCGTCGAGAACGAAATGGGTGTCATAGGTCGCGATGGTGTGGTTGGTATCGTTTCTTCTGTGTCGGACAAGTATTCGGTAATCATGCCAATCATTCATCCCGATGCTCGAATAAGCGTGAAGCTTGCTGAAAACGGATATTTCGGTTCGCTTTCGTGGGATGGCCGCGATGTAAGGGTGGCAACTTTTTCAGAAGTGCCAGGTTATGTTGATGTGCGTATTGGTGATGAAATTGTCACAAGTGGTTTCTCTGCAATTTTCCCCGAAGGTATTCCTGTAGGATATGTGAAAAGTTTCGAGAAAGATCTTTCTACCGACTTTTATACCATAGACGTTGAGTTGTATACCGATTTTCATAACATAAAGTATGTATATGCCGTTAGAAACAACAACAAGGAGGAGTTGAAGGCTTCCGATGATAAGGAGCAGAAGAAGAAATGATAGAAAAGTTAAAATACATATTGTACTTTTTCGTATTGCTGTTTGTGCAGACTCTGATACTTGATCAGGTAAGCGTCAGTGTTTATGTAAACGCCTTTGTGTATATACTTTTCATAATGATGCTTCCCATCGAAACAAACAAGTATTTGGTGCTTTTGCTCGGATTGTTGATGGGGTTGTGTGTAGACTTGTTTGATTCTACGCTGGGTCTTCATGCATCGGCCGGACTGCTTGTGGCCTTTGTGAGGTCATTTGCACTTGACATATACTCTCCTCACGATGGATACGAAGCTAACAAGCAGCTGAGTGTTCGCAATTACGGGCATTACTGGTTCTTCAAGTATGCAATCACATTAATCCTGGTACATCATCTGTGGGTATTCTTGTTTGAAAACCTGAACTTTGCTAACATTTTGTTTACGCTTGCCAAGGTTGCTGTCAGCTCGCTAGCATCGTATGTAGTAATTTTGCTGTTCCATCTTCTGCTAATGTCGAGAAAATGAGTGAGTTTTCGATTCGCAGATATCCGATTGTCATAATATTCGTGATTGTTTTGATTGCGATCTGGGTAAAGGCGTTGTTGCTTATGTTCGACGATTCCTTGAAACAGTCTGCCGAAAACAATTCCCGTAGGCGTATTGTGCAGTATCCTTCGAGAGGTATAATTTACGACCGCGATGGGAATATTCTTGTATGCAACGAAGCTGCATACGACCTTATGCTCACACCGCATCAGATGCAGGAGTTTGATACCGTTATGCTATGTTCCGACTTGGGGATTACCAAGGAAGATGTCGAGATGCGTATATTGAAGGCAAAGAAATATTCGATGTACAGGCCCTCTGTCTTCATGAAGCAGATTGATTCGAAGGTGTATGCGCAAATGCAGGAACATCTTTATCGCTATCCAGGATTTTATGTGCAGAACAGAACACTTAGGAAGTACAACGGAGGAATTGCCGCTCATGTCTTGGGTGATATTGGCGAAGTCTCTGAAGCGCAGATAGAAGCCGACCCGTACTACCAGAGTGGCGACTATGTTGGAAAAAGCGGTGTAGAACGTGGTTACGAGAAAATTCTTCGTGGCGAAAAGGGCGTTTCGTTCTATCTAGTAAATGTTAAGGGCGTTGTGCAGGGCAACTACGAGGATGGAAAATATGATACGGTTGCAATTCAGGGTAATGACATTACATTGACCATATCAAGCGAATTGCAGGAGTATGGTGAAAGGCTGATGGCCAATAAGGTAGGTGCGGTTGTTGCTATCGAACCTTCGTCGGGAGAAGTGCTGGCAATGGTTTCGATGCCGACTTACGATCCGCAGCTGATGGTTGGTCGTGTGCGTGGCAAGAATTATGACAGTTTGCTTCGTGCTCCATATAAGCCTCTTATAAACAGAGCTGTGTCGTCTACATATCCTCCTGGTTCTACATTCAAGGTAGCACAGGCGCTTGTGGCTTTGCAGGAGGGTGTGATAACGCCTAACCAATCGTTCCCCTGCGACAAGTCGAAGGTAGGATGCCATAATCATCCAACACCTACATCTGTATCAATGGGAATACAAATGTCATGCAATCCGTATTTCTATTTTGTGTTCAGACGGTTGGTGCAGAGAGGTTTGGACCGTAACATATACAAGGATGCTGCAATAGGTTTGGGCTTGTGGAAGGAGAAGATAGAGACTCTCGGTTTCAATCATGCTTTCAATGTGGGAGTTCCGGGTGTAAATAAAGGGCAGATTCCTGGGCCAGATTATTATAATCGGCTTTATGGAGAAAACCGTTGGGCATTCAGTACGATATATTCGGTAAGTATCGGTCAGGGAGAAGTACTTGTGTCGCCATTGCAAATGGCAAACTATGCATCGATACTTGCCAATCGTGGTTATTACATAACTCCGCATTTGCTGAAGCAGATAAATGGTGAAGACTATGAAGGAGAAATGGCACAGAAAGTTGTGACTCCTTTCGACAGAAAGTATTTTGACATCTGTGTGGAAGGCATGGACTGGGTTGTAAATAAGCCTGGCGGTACGGGACACAATGCTTATATTCCAGGAATTACGGTGTGCGGAAAGACTGGTACGGCGCAGAATCCTCATGGCAAGGATAATTCAGTGTTCATGGCTTTTGCACCAAAGGACGATCCTAAGATAGCAATTGCCGTATATGTTGAGAATGCTGGATTCGGTGGAACATGGGCTGCGCCAATAGCAAGGCTCATGATGGAAAAGTATATCAAGGGTGAAATTTCAGACCCGAATTTGGAACAGAGAATATTAACGACTTCAATTTTGCCAAATGCAACAAGGTAGGAGAAACAACATATTGCTAAACATCGACTGGGTAATAGTAATCCTGTATCTGGCACTTGTGTTCATGGGGTGGATTAACATCTATTCGGCAGTTTACGACGATACCCACCAGAGCATACTTGATGTCAGTTGTCAATATGGTAAGCAGTTGATTTGGATAGGGGCAGCCGTTGTCGTGATTATTGTTGTACTTCTAATCGATAGTAAGTTCTATTCGACTTTTGCATATATAATGTATGCTATTGGTTGTCTGCTTTTGTTGTCTGTACTATTGTTCGGAAGGGAGGTTAACGGAGCAAAGTCGTGGTTCGAAATTGGAACATTCCGAATGCAACCTGTTGAGTTTGCCAAGATTGCCGTATGCCTTGCAATGGCAAGGCTTATGAGTTCGGAGAACTTTAGTTTTAAGGTTGTACGGAACTATTTATACGTTGGCATCATTCTCGGCATACCGATGATTATGATTCTGCTCCAGAACGATACAGGCTCTGCACTCGTGTTCTGTACGTTTATTTTCGTAATGTTCCGCGAAGGAATGAACCGTGTGCTATTTATTTCGGCTTTTGCTTTGATTTCCCTTTTCATATTTGCGTTATTGGTAGAGACATCACTGCTTATGCTGATAGTTGGACTTATATGTGTTATTGGTTTGACCATGCTTTGCGGACGCAACAAATATACGCGCATAGTTTTGTATTCTGCAGTGGGATTTTCGGTTTTGTCAATTGTGCTATGCATGATTTCACCCGAAATGGCCGAAAAAAGTATCAATTTCGCAATGATAGGATATGGGGCAATGTCGCTGCTGATGCTTATTATGTTCTTTATTAGCAAGATGAAACCTATGCTTTTCGCAATAATATTGATGATAGGCATGGGCGGATTTGTATATTCTGTGGATTATATTTTCAACAATGTGCTACAGGCGCATCAGCAGTCGAGGATTATGGACTTGCTTGGCAAGAATGACGATGTTCTCGGTACTGGCTACAATGTTCATCAGTCGAAGATTGCAATAGGTTCTGGCGGAATGCTGGGCAAGGGCTTCCTGCATGGTACGCAGACCAAGTACAAGTTTGTGCCGGAACAGAGTACCGATTTTATTTTCTGCACGATAGGCGAGGAGTGGGGAATGTTGGGAATAACCGTTATACTTGTTTTGTTCGGTTCGTTAATAATAAGGATTATCAATAAGGCAGAACGGCAGAGGTCAACATTTTCACGGATATACGGATATGGCGTAGCTTCGATTCTATTTTTCCATGTAGCTATTAATATAGGTATGACAATTGGGCTTGCACCTGTTGTCGGAATTCCTTTGCCATTCTTCAGCTACGGCGGTTCATCGTTGTGGGCATTCACTATCTTGCTTTTCATCTTTGTGCGGCTAGATGCCGACAGGTTGCAGGTATTCAGGTAGTTAATTCCGCTTGAACTCGTATTCGTAAACGGCTTCGTTCTTCATGTTGTCACCGACAATAACTTTCAGTTTGTATGTGTCGGCTTTTTGAAGGCGGTTGTCGAAATAGTATCTGAGGGATGATTTCTTTGGCTCGTATTCGCCAAGTACCCATTTGCCGTTAATGTAGATGTTGTATGAGCTTACGCCTGAAAGATTGTCGGTAATCTTGAATTCCATGTACTTCTTGCTAGTCATGTCGCTAGCGATTACAATCGGCTTTATGGTTGGCGCAACTGTGTCGATCTGTATGAAGAATTTTCCGAACCTGTTTGTCTTGGCTGTTAGCCAGCCATTTTCCCGCGATGAGGTCAGGTAGTTTGTTTTTCCCTTTATTTCGCGGCAGACGAATGCTTTTTCCTTGCATCGTGGTGGTACGAGACTGTCATTCAACGATATGGTAAAACTTTTCTTAACAGCTTCTGTTTCATCGCCAAGCGAGAAAACTGGTGAATATTTCTTGTTGCCACTGCGGGTTAGGTTTACTTCGCGGTCGTCGAACAGAGTTGCAGAATCCATCGTTACGCGGCAACCATTTACTTCAAGCGTATTTGACTCATTCCATTTCAGTTTCTTGACATTGTTGTATTTTATGTTGCTTGCCGTGTCGGTTACGATTTCAAACTTGATGTTGCTTACATTTCCGTTGAAGTCGGTAATCTTTATTTGAATATTTGTGGAATCTTTTTCTCCAATGTTCAGGAATCCGTTGTTTTGCAAGTTGCTGTATATGTTGAGGTCGTTGTTGGGTTCTACGAAAAGTTTCTGTACATACTTGCTATCGGTCACATAGTAGTTGAAGTCGAAACAACTGTTTTTGTTCGACTGCTTGTCGAAATCAACCTTGTCGAAAACGGATGTATATGTCGTTTTGCCGTTGACAATCAAATCGACTTGTTTTGCCCCGTATCTGTTGTTGGAGCCATTCATTCTGTCGCAGTATTCAACGCCTATTCCTATTTTGCCTTTTGCAAAAACTGACGATGGAAGTTTGTAGTTGCCAGCCGATGTCTTTGTGATGGTAATCATTTGCTTTTCGGTTTTTCCTGCTACTGATGACTTTCCCGATTGCGGATAAATTATCACAGATGAAACTTCGGGCGGTACATTGTCCGACATCTTTATGTATTTGCCTATGGTGTTGAGGGAAATGTCGGTGTCGGCTTCCCGTATTTCGAAATGCAGGTGTGGTCCGCCCGATTGACCAGTATTTCCAGAATATCCAACTAGCTGGCCTTTCTTTACGGGTATGTCGAGAGGCGAGAGGTTTACATCGATGCGGAAAGATTCTTTTTCGTATTGTATGTTTTTAGCATAAGTGGCTATTTCATCGGCAAATGCCGACATGTGTCCGAATACAGAGCGGTAACCGTTTTCGTAGTCGATGTATATGGCATGTCCGTATCCGTATGGCGAAATGAGTATTCTTGATACATATCCGTCAGCGAGTGCATATAGAGGTTTCCCATCAGCGTATGTTCGTATGTCAATTCCTGAATGGAAATGAGCTGCTCGCGGTTCACTGAAGTTGCCGGAAAGCTGTATCGGAAAGTTTACTGGAAGCGTAAATTCGCTGAATGCATCTTGCTGTGCATATATGCTATTAATAATGAGTATGGTAAGTATTGCGGTTAAAATCTTTTTCATATTGCAAATTTACTATATTTTGCAATTATGGTAGTGCCTGATTGTGCAACATATTAACTTTTCAGTACTAATATGTCGTTTATGTCTGTTGTGTATTGTGGCGACAAGTGTTCTCGTTTGATATTGAGGCGGTCGCTACCCTGGATGGCATTTCTTACTGTTCCAATTCCGTCGCGGCGGTTTATCTTGTCGATAGTTTGTTGTAATGCCGAAAGTTTGCTTCGGTTGCGTGTGTCGAACAAGTTGCCTTGCACAGCGTTTGCGGATGATATGTCCCATAGTATCACTCCGGCTTTTTTGTATGCATAGTTGCCTTCGCGGTAGTTGGCTCTCAGTCCTTCAATTGCGTTCTTGATGATTTCGGAGGTGTCGTTTGTGCCTATTTCAAGACGAATGTTGATGTTGATGAAGTCTTGCGGAAGGTCGGTGCGGAATCGGCTGGTATAAGCAAATATCGTTAATTGTCGGCATATTGTATTCTGTTCGCGTAACTTGCGGGCGCAGTCGGAAGCAAAGTTGGCTACGGCTTCTTCGAGTTTTTGCTTGTCGGTAATTCCTTCGTCTGCAAAACTTCGGCTTACGCAGATACTTTTCTTGGCTGGCAGTTCGTCTAGACTTATGCATGCCTCGCCATGCAGTTCGCGCCATGTTCGGTAGCCTGTAATGCTGAAGGCTGTGCGTACCCATTCTCCATCGAGTCTGGCGAAGTCGGCTGCCGTACGGATTCCATATTTAGATAGATGTTCTTTCATTTTTCGACCAATGCCGAACACGTCACCAACCTCGAAAAGGTTAAGTGCTTTTTGCCGTTTTTCTTCTGTGTCGATTATGCAACAACCGTGATAGCCTTTGTATTTCTTGGCAAATTTGCTGGCTACTTTGGCGAGCGTTCTTGTCGGTGCAATGCCTAGCGATATGGGAATTCCAGTTCCTTTGCCTACAGTCCTTACTATTTCCTGTCCGTATTTTTGCATGTATTTGCTGTCGCCCATGTCGGAGAAGTCGATGAAGGCCTCATCAATGGAATATTGGTCGAGTTTTGGAGTGTAGTAGGATAGGAGCGACATTACGCGGTGGCTCATGTCGCCGTATAGCACATAGTTTGAAGAAAATATGGCGATATTGTATTTTTCTATTTCATTGCGAATTTGGAACAACGGAACACCCATTTTTATTCCCAGTGCCTTGGCTTCGTTTGAACGGGAAATTACGCATCCGTCGTTGTTCGACAGTACAATAACGGGCTTCCCGTTGAGGTTTGGGCGGAATACCCTTTCACACGAGACAAAGAAATTGTTGCAGTCGGCAAGTCCGAAAAGTTCCATTATCGCATTTTCTTTATCGTATATGTAATAACTCCCCATACGGAGAAGTCGTTTTCAGATGTGATTTTTGTCGGATTGGCTTTCTCATCGGCCGATAAAAGCCATACACATTTTTTTGCTTTGTCGATTTTTATGCGTCTCAGAACAAACTCGCCATCAATGAAAGCGGCGACAAAATCACCATCCTTTGCATCGAGCGACTTGTCTATTACAACAATGTCTCCATTTCCAATTCCAGCATCCTTCATGGAGTCGCCATCAACGCGGGCAAAAAAAGTGGTTTCACGATGACGAACAAGCACACGGTTGAGGTCGATGGTTCCGTTCATGTAGTTTTGCGCAGGCGATGGAAAACCGGCATGTATTGCCGAAGGGTCATACGAAGGTTCCCGTTCGTTGGCCGATTCCTGTTCTGACATAATGAGTCTTGTGCTGTCGTCCATGTCTGGTTATAGTTTAGTTGTAGAAGTTGTCGAACCAGCTTCTGCGCTTGTTAAGCTTGAGGTCCTGTAGCATTGCTGCCTTTACGTTAATTTGGAACGCATACGATTTATGCTGACCGAAAGGAACTACGTGCAAACTCATTTCCCAGCAATGCAGGTCGCGGTAGATGTCTATTGTGGTGGCGCTCATCTTCTTGGCTTCTATATCGTAACCTGTAGAAACGCTGATTTTCCACTTCTTTGTAATGTTTAGTTCGCCCGACATGTTTATCGTCTGTGTTATTGTCGATTCGTTGTATGGCTTAGAGTATCTGAAAGTGTAGCTTACCCTTAAGTTCCATGGTACATTGAAATCGACGTAACTGTTAGGATATCCGTATATTATGTCGTACATGCTTTGTTGAGCTTCCTCTATTTTCTTGTCACGAGCTTTGGAGTTAAGAGAAAAACCAGCAGTGACGTATGCTATTGTCATTCGCAAAAGATGTCCGTTGTCTTTTACTAGGGCTTTGTTTATTCTTTGATAATTGCCGTATTCGTTAGGTGCGATTGCGTATGGGTCGAGCGAGGTGTTGAACGAAATATCTACAACTTTTATGCGTGTACGCCCTGTGATGCTTATTGGAGCCCAGCGTAGGCTGTCGGCGAAGATGTTGTAGCTTGTAGATATGTTGAAACTTTCGAGCAGTTTAATTTTTGTGTTGTCTTTTGTAGTGTCCTTTAGGTTACGAAGTTTCATCTCAAGGTTGTTGCCAAGGTTGATATTAACAGAACCCGAACCGCCTTTGCTTGGCGTGCCGTATGGCAGACCTTCGAACATCGAGTACGATACTGTTTCGTACTGACCTGTTGCTTGGTTGTAATATGTTATTTTCTGGTATGAGCCATAGTATTTGTATTTTTCCTTGCCATAGTCGGGTACATAACTGAAACTTATGCTAGGCGAGAATACATGCCTCAGGGCTTTTACCTTTCCTTTGCGGAAATTGAACATACCATAAATTGTTGTCGACCACGACAATGACGTGTTGTAGTCCCATACACGGGCAAATGTCGGATTGTAGCTAGTTTCTACAATGTTTTCCGCAGTGTTCCATTCCTTGGTAAACCTCTTGAAATACCATCTTTCGTTGTAGTTGAATGATGGTGTCAAGGTTGTGTATTTGAACAATTTGAACGATGCGCTGATTGGAATTTTATGGATAACTCCGTTGGAGAGATTGTCGTATGTAATGTTGAAGAATGTTGAATCGGTGGTACTTATCTTGTTGGTTGCATTCATACTGTAGGCAATCGAAATCTTTTCGTAGAAACGGGTTTTGCCTATAGCTTTCTTGCGCTTGAACGGGTAGATTCGACTCATGTTGAATGCTAGTTCGGGCAGGGTGAGGTCGACGTTTCCGTTGTTGCTGTTCTGCGAATGCTTGAGAGCAACCGACATGCTGAACGGTGAATTGGGGAATATGTAGCTGTACGAAACACTCGACTGCTTGGTGGATGTCATGTAGTTGTCGACATTGTACGAATTGTACTTGTCGTAGTCGGTACTGCTCATGTTAACATCGGCAGAGAAGGTGGAGTTTGGGTTTGCCTTGGAATCCTGTGTGAACTTCCATCGGAATGCATATTGGTTTGAGGTCGAGAAATTTGATAAGCCTCTGTATCCAAATAGGTTGCGGTTGTATTTGAAACTCAAAGATCCATTGAATTTGTATCGTAGCTTGTAATTTGTAATCAGGCCAGCACCCCAGCTGCCTTTCGAGTAAATGTCACCGAGTAGAGTAAGGTCAACGTAGTCGTTAATTGCAAAATAATAGCCACCGTTGCGCAGGAAGAAACCTCGGTTTTCCTCGTTTCCGAATTCCGGTATTATAAGTCCCGATGTGCTACCTTTCTTGTTTGGGAAGAATCCGAACGGAATGCCAATTGGTGTGGGAATGTCTTCTATTACAAGGTTGGCGGGACCAGAAATTATCTTGTCATCTGGAATTACGATTGCCTTTGAAAGGTTGAAATAAAAATGCGGATCTGGCAGGTCGCAGGTCGTGAACTTGCCTTTTGTTATGTGTATATGCTTGTTGTCGTGCATTTTTGTTCGTCCGCCGATGAGGTAAGCACCATCATATACAGTTGTGACATTCTTTATTATTCCCTTCTTGGTCTTGAAGTTATATCTTATTGTATCAGCATTGAATGTTTCGTCTCCTTGGTTGAATTCCGGCTTGCCTACTATGGAGTCGCCATCGGTGCGCCCGTATGCGTAAACTTCGTTCTTGTCGAGGTCTACCTCGATGAATGCGGCGTTTATGGTCATGTCTTCGTACTTGACAACCGCGTTTCCAAACAGGAATGCCTTGCGGTTTTTCATGTCGTTCAGAAGCGAATCGTCGGAGTTGTAGTATACAGGAACATCAAAATCCTTGGATTTGCCATGCTTTTGATGTCCGAAGTTTGGAATGGCGAGGGTGTCAACTTTCAACGAGTCCGGATTTGTTGATATGGAATCAGTTGCGCTTAGTTGAATTGTGTCTGTCAGCGCAGAAATACTGTCGTTATCTGTCGTAACTTGCGAAAATACAGCACTATTTGCAATGAGTACTGCAAAAAAAGTAAATAATAGTTCCGACAAATATTTTTTTAATAATATGAATTCCTTATTTTTGCGCAAAATTTGTTATAGTCCGTTTTCTTTTGAAAATTGGTGCAAAGATAATAAATATAACTGAAGTCGATTATGCAAAATATAAGGATAGTGTTGGCGATTCTTCTTCTTTTCTTCCTGTCGGCGAATGTCGCTGATGCTCAGGGAACGAAGAGCAAGGGATTGGATGTGGTTGTGATTGACCCTGGACATGGAGGAAAGGATCCTGGTGCACTTGGAAAGACCGCAAAGGAGAAAGACATTGTGCTTGCGGTTGCACTGAAGGTTGGAAATCTTATCAAGAAAAATTATCCGAATGTAAAGGTAATATACACTAGGGACAAGGATGTTTTTGTAGAACTTGGCGAAAGGGCTGCTATTGCCAACCGCAACAATGCTAATCTTTTTATTTCGATTCATGCAAACTCTGTTGATGGAAATACATCTACTCATGGAACCGAAACTTTCGTAATGGGGTTGCACAAGAATGAGGCGAATCTTGCTGTGGCAAAGCGCGAAAACTCGGTTATCTTGCAGGAGGACAACTATTCGTCCAAGTACGATGGCTTTGATCCGAATGATCCTGAAAGCAATATAATTTTCAGCCTTTTCCAGAATGCATATTCCGACCAAAGCTTGTTGCTTGCAGCATCTATAGAGGAGGAATTCAAGACATTGAAGCGTTACGACAGAGGTGTTAAGCAGGCAGGGTTCCTTGTGTTGTGGAAGACGGCTATGCCTAGCGTACTTACCGAACTTGGTTTTGTTAGTAATCCTGATGAGGAGCAGTACATGAAGTCGGATGCAGGTCAGACCGAACTTGCAGTGTCGATATACAATGCTTTTGCAAAATACAAGTCACAGTACGACAATTCTGCAGTATATTTGGAAAAGGTGCCCGCTCGTTCTGTAACAGCGCAAACTCAGCAGCCAAAGGAACCGGAGAAATCAAATACAGATGCTACTGCTGACAATGCTGACAAGCAGCCTGCTACAACGGCAGTTGCCGACAAGCAGGAAAATAAAACTGAGGTGACTGCTGACAAACCGAAAGAACCAGTTGCAAAAACAGAAGATAAATCTGGAATCTTGTTCAAGGTTCAGATAAGAATGTCGCCGAAAGAACTTGAGGTAAATGAGAAGAATTTTGGAAAATATTACGATAAGGTTTCTTACTATATTCACGACAACAGCTACAAATATACGGTTGGTGCCGAAACAGACTACAATGCAGCTTTGAAGTTTTTCCACGAGGTAAAGCCAACTTATCCAGGATGCTTCATAATTGCACTGAAGGATGGCAAGAGGATGGATTTGAGTGAGGCTATTAAGGCAACAAAGAAATAAATTATAGGATTATGCAGAAGAAAAACAGAAAGTTCTTGATATATGGGTTGCTCGGAATTGTAATACTTGTTGTTACATATTTTGGCATAGGTTTTTTGAAGGGCAGTCAGTTGTTCAAAGATACTGGTGAATATTATGTTTACTATGATCGTGTTGACGGACTTAACACATCGAGCCTTGTGCAGGTAAACGGCTACAAGATTGGTAAGGTGGCCAAGATTGAATTGCTACCCGATAAGGATTGCAAACTTCTTGTTACGCTCGAATTGCAGAACGATTATCCTATTCCAGATTCATCAGTTGCCGCTATTGTAAGTACCGACATTATGGGAACCAAAGGCATCGAGATGCGTTTCAGCGACAAGACAACCTACCATAAGCCAGGCGATTTTCTGCTAGGTCAGACACAGGAAAACCTTAAGGATCAGATAAGTGCTGAGGTGCTCCCTGTTAAGAAGGCTGTCGAAGACCTTATGGTTGAAATTACCGATGTGATAAATATTGTCTCGGGTGTGTTCAACGAGGATACCCGCCAGAATCTCGAGGAGAGTTTTGCTTCGTTGAGAAATTCGCTTGTCCACCTCGAACATTCGGTAGGACATTTGGACAATATCATGTCGAAGGAAACTGATGATATAGTTGACATTCTTGCAAATGTGAAGACATTAAGCGATTCGCTTGCTGCAAGTTCGGATGAAATTAATGATTTCATAAATAATATTTCAACCTTCTCCGATACGCTTGTGGCTTTGAATCTAACAAGGACTGTCAATGAAGTTAACAGCGTAGTGGCAAAGGTTAATGATGTGGTTGATAGGGTGAATAGGGGTGAAGGTACACTTGGCGAACTCATCAAGGATAACACATTGGCATTGCAGGTTGAAAACGCAACAATGAATCTTGACAAGTTGCTTACCGATATTCGAGTTCATCCAAAGAAGTACATTAATTTGAGCGTATTTGGAGGCAAGTCGTATTATGTAACCGATGAAGGTTATCTGTCCGACAAGGATTTGGAAAAGATGAAGAAACAGCAGGAAAAAGACCTTGAGGACACGCAGAAGGAACTTAGCAAGGAAATGAAAGCAGAGACCAAGACTGGACTGTATTTCGCAATTCAGATTTTGTCGTCGCCAACGAAGGCTGATATGACTTCGCGTGAATTCAAGATGCATAATGATGTTATTGAAATACATAGCGATGGACGTTACAGATATTTCCTATATCCGCATTCTAATCCTAAGTACACCAATACGCATCTGAAGACAGCAAAGGAAGATTTCCCCGATGCTTTCCCTGTTGCCATTGAAATGGGCAAGGTAATACAGTACGATGAAGGTCGTTCAAAGTATAACGGGAAATAGCCGAAACAAACCATTGTACAGGCGCAAAATTTTGCGTCTTCTACAGAAACGGCGATTATAAACAAAAAAAATGCGGACAACTTTCATTATCCGCATTTTTTTATGAAACGGGTTGATTATTTCTTTTCAAATGCAAGAGCATTGTTCTTGACCGTCACATTGATGGTATCGCCTTCGTGAACCTCGTCGCCGATAATCATCTTGGCAACTTGATTTTCAAGCTCGTGCTGTATGTAACGCTTTACAGGTCTTGCACCATAAATTGGGTCGTAGGCACTGTCGGCAATGAAGTTTACTGCTTCATCGCTGACGGAAAGAGTGTAGTTGTTGTCGTCCATCTTCTTAATTAGGTGTCCGAGCTGAATCTTCACGATGCCTACAATCTGTTCCTTGCTCAATGGCTTGAATATTATGGTCTCATCTATACGGTTGAGGAACTCTGGGCGGACAAATGACTTCAACGTTGCCATTATGTTCTGGCGAGTCTTTTCCTCGTCGTACTTGCCGCTGTCAATCTGCTCCTGTATAAACTGCGAACCGATGTTTGAGGTCATTATTATAATGGTGTTCTTAAAGTTGACAGTACGGCCCTTGTTATCAGTAAGACGACCATCCTCAAGTACTTGCAGCAGGATGTTGAAAGTGTCGGGATGTGCCTTTTCAATTTCGTCGAGCAGAACAACCGAATAAGGTTTACGCCTTACTGCCTCGGTGAGCTGACCACCTTCTTCGTAGCCAACATATCCTGGAGGCGCTCCGACCAGACGCGAAACGCTGTGCTTCTCCTGATATTCACTCATATCAATACGCGTCATCATGTTTTCGTCGTCGAACATGAATTCTGCCAGAGCCTTTGCCAGTTCGGTCTTACCGACACCGGTAGAGCCAAGGAACAGGAACGAACCGATAGGTCGTTTCTCGTCCTGCAGGCCTGCACGCGAACGCCTAACTGCATTTGCCACAGCATCGATAGCCTCGTCCTGACCGACAACACGCTTGTGAAGTTCGTCTTCGAGGTGCATCAGCTTGAAACGCTCGCTCATTGCCAGACGGCTAACTGGAATACCTGTCCAACGACTAACG
Organism: uncultured Bacteroidia bacterium; assembly: GCA_902791865.1. Classification (GTDB taxonomy): domain Bacteria; phylum Bacteroidota; class Bacteroidia; order Bacteroidales; family ML635J-15; genus Bact-19. The sequence goes on along the minus strand of CADAXK010000004.1, from coordinate 115,898 downwards.
ATTTCGGCAATGTCTTCAGCATCAACGGTTTCGTCAACCAAACCCTTGTCGCCCTGAATGTTTTTCAACTTGGCTTTCAGTTCCTCGATGTTGCGTTCGCTTTCTTTGATCTTTCCGTAGCGGAATTCGGCAACCTTGCCGTAGTCGGCATTGCGTTCGGCAACTTCAGCTTCGTGCTTGTAGTTCTCGATGTTCTGCTTCTCGGTTTGTATCTTGTCAACCAAAAGTTTTTCCTCTTTCCACTTTGACATCAGAGAGTTGCGTTCGTTGCCAAGTTCGGCAAGTTGCTTTTCAATCTCCTTGACCTTTGATGTGTCGTTTTCGCGTTTCAAGGCTTCCTTTTCAATTTCGAGTTGCTGAATCTTACGGTTCAGGACATCGATTTCCTCTGGCACAGAGTTGACTTCGATACGCAATTTTGATGCGGCTTCATCAATAAGGTCGATTGCCTTATCTGGCAGGAACCTTTCGGTAATGTAACGGTTCGAGAGCTCTACTGCGGCTACAATTGCCTCATCAAGGATACGCACCTTGTGGTGAGTTTCGTAGCGCTCCTTCAGACCACGCAGAATCGAAACGGAACTTGCAATGTCAGGCTCGTCAATCATAACGGTCTGGAAACGACGTTCAAGAGCTTTATCCTTTTCGAAATACTTTTGGTACTCATCAAGGGTGGTGGCACCGATAGCACGAAGTTCGCCACGGGCAAGTGCTGGTTTCAAGATGTTGGCGGCATCCATTGCGCCCTGCGATTTTCCAGCTCCTACCAAGGTGTGGATTTCATCAATGAAAAGCACGATTTCTCCGTTGCTTTCAACAACTTCCTTAACTACTGCTTTCAACCTTTCCTCGAATTCTCCCTGATATTTTGCTCCAGCGATAAGCAAACCCATATCCAGTGAGAAAATCTTCTTGGATTTCAGGTTGTCGGGGACATCGCCCTTGACGATACGCCCTGCAAGTCCTTCGGCGATAGCGGTTTTACCAACGCCAGGTTCACCTATTAATATAGGGTTGTTCTTGGTGCGTCGGGTAAGGATTTGCAAAATACGGCGGATTTCGTCGTCACGACCGATAACGGGGTCGAGTTTGCCGTTCATTGCACGCTCGTTCAGGTTGATGGCGTACTTGCCAAGTGCGTCGTAGGTGTCTTCTGCCGACTGAGAATTGACGGTACTACCTTTGCGGAGTTCGAGGACGATGTTTTTCAGGTTTTCCTTGTTGAAACCAGCATCGCGCATCATCTTACCAATGCTTTCCTTGCTTTCGGCAAGTGCCATAATGATGTGTTCAACGGAAATGAATTTGTCGTTCATTTCGGTTTTCTTCTTGTCGGCAGCGATGAGTATGCGGTTGGTGTCCTGTGAGATGTAAGGTTCGCCACCCTGAACTTTTGCATAGCGCGAAACAATGCTTTGCGCTGTAAGTTCAAAGTTACGCTTGTCAATTTCCAGTTTGCTGAGCATATAGCTCATAATGTCGGGCGATTCGCTGAGCACTGCAAGAAGCAAATGCCCGGGCTCTATCGCCTGATGTCCATTTTCGCTCGCGATAATCTGCGATTTCGAGATTATCTTCTGAGCTTTCGTTGTAAAATCTTCTATATTCATAATTCTTCAATTTTTTTTTCAATTAACGATGCGGGGTATTGCAATAAGTTTGCCGAGAAAAATGAATTTGATTTTAAAATGTTGATTTATAGTTTGTTGGTTGTTTTGAGGGATTTTGAGCTGTGACATAATGGCATAACAAACGGATTTATTATGACATAAAGTCATGTAATAAATGCTTTTTTGCGAAGGAATATAGGTTATAAAATAGGTATTGAATCTTCAAATCTTCAAATTTTCAAATCCAGAAACCTAGAAACAATTAGAAACGGCGAAGCCATAGAAACGCCGCAGGCATTCAGACGCCGTCAGCCATTTATTCTTTTCCTTTCTTCCACATCTGCCAGCTGTTGAAAAGGTTTTGCCAGATAGAATATAGGGCAGGGAAAACGGATGCTAGCGGATTGAGATAGGTGTTTGCCATCCAGATTCCCATGGCGGTGTTCTTTTGTCCAAGTAGCTGACCTCCAGCCATTCTGTCTCCATACTTCTTGCCTAGCCATTTACCAATGCCAAATTGTATCACACAGAATATCAACGAGGCAATTCCCAGTGCTATTATGCTGCTGAGGTTATCTTTTCCGTATAGGAACATGAAGTCGATGGTTTGTCCGAGCGTAAAAAGCAGTGCCAACGCCCATAAGTAGAATGATACGCCCTTTATTTTGCAAAGGAAATTGTTAAACTTCGGGAGCCAATGTTGCATACAAAGTGCTAATATGAACGGCAATGCTATAATTGGGCTTACTCGTTTAAGTATTAACCAGAAAGAATCTAGAAACGGCATATCCTGTTGCTGACCGATAAAGGAGAAATATATTGGTGCAATTATTGCCACCATAAGGTTTCCGAGAATGGTATAGGTTGTGACTGTTTCGCGGTTGGCACCAAGCATACACGATATTACAACCACCGATGCAGCTACAGGACAAAGCACGCCAACCAGTATTCCTTCGGCAATGGTTTCTCCACCGCCCAATAGCATTACTAGCCAGTAGCTTCCCATGCTTACTACAATCTGGAAAAGCATGAGCCAAACATCGAGCATTGTAATTTTTAGTTTTCTGACGTCAACGGCGGCAAAGTTGAGCAGTAGCATAGCGAAAATGAGAATCGGCACGTATGGTGTGAACATGGCGCAGTACTTGTGCAGCAACAATCCGAGGACTATTGCTATGGGAAGTACGAAACTGCGGAACTTGTTCATTTTGTTGCTGTATGTTTTTCGGTCGCGAAATTAATAATAATGTTTTCATGGCGGTTTTACTTTTTTCGTACCTTTGTCGAAACATTTTTACAATGAAACATATATTATTTACATTAGTTTTATTCGTTATGGCGACAGTATGTGCTAATTCGCAGAATCCAAAGGTTCTTGTGGTTTATTATTCTTGGGGCGGAAATACCCGCGTGGTAGCCGAGAAGGTTAAGACTCAACTTGGATCCGATCTTGTTGAAATTGTTCCGGTAACGGCGTATCCGACCGACTATTCGGAGTGTGTTGCTCAAGCTCGTAAGGAGACAAAAGAGAATTTCAGACCGGAAATAAAAACAAAGGTTGATAATCTTGGCGACTACGATGTTATTCTTGTCGGCACACCAAACTGGTGCAGTACGATAGCTCCTCCTGTTGCAACTTTCCTTGAGCAGAACAGGTTTAATGGCAAGAAGATTGTCTTGTTTGTAACTCACGGTGGAGGCGGCTTGTCAAGGTGCGAGTCGGATATGCGCAATATTGTGTCGAATGCATATTTCTTGAAGTCGGGCGTATTTAGTGGTTCCAAGGTATCATCATCTGACGATGATATTGCCAAGTGGCTCAAAGAAATAGGTTTGAAATAAAACTTCACAATGTCATCGGATCAGTCCGAAATCAAGGAAAAACTATGGAACAGCAACTACACGAAAGTGTGGATTGCCAACTTCATGATTTTCTTTTCGTTCATGCTTTTGGCTCCGATGTTGCCACTCTACATGAGCGACACTTTTGACGCCAACAAGGATATTATAGGTATAGTTCTGTCGGGATATACGCTCACAGCCTTGCTTATCCGTCCGTTCAGCGGTTTCTTTGTCGATAGTTTTCCGCGCAAGAAGGTTCTGCTGATATGCTATTTCCTCTTCTTCATATTTTTCGCAGGTTATCTGGCTGCAGGAACTTTGCTGATTTTTGCCATTGTAAGGACATTGCATGGTGCTCCATTTGGTGCGACAACGGTATCGAACAGCACTGTTGCAATCGATGTGCTTCCACCTTCGCGTAGGGCAGAAGGGATTGGATATTACGGACTGAGCAACAATATTGCATCGGCAATTGGGCCATCGGTGGCAATCTGGATTCATGAAGTTACCGGCAGCTACGATTTGATTTTCCTTTTGTCGCTGATATTTGCAGGAATCGGCTTTGCCGTAAACTCGACACTCAAAATCCGTCCGCGCGAAATTGTGCAGAACAAGCCAAAACTTTCGTTCGATAGGTTCTTCCTTGTCAAGGGCTGGAGCGAAGGGCTTGCAATGGTTTGCTATGCGTTTTCGTATGGCGTAATTGCTACATACATAGCCATTTATGGTAAGGAAGAACTTGGTATAACTGGCGGTTCCGGCGTTTACTTCATACTGTTGTCGGCAGGACTTATAATGTCGCGGCTCATTGGTAGTAGGACTTTGCGCGAAGGCAAGATAGTGCGTAATGCTTCGCTTGGAATATGCGTGTCCGTGTGTGGGTATCTTGTTTTTGCTGCATTGCACAATCCCGTCGGATTTTATGCTTCTGCGCTGATAATAGGATTGGGCAACGGTCATATGTGGCCAGCATTCCAGACTATGTTTATAAATTTAGCGCCTCACACTCAGCGCGGTACTGCAAATTCAAGTATATTGATTAGCTGGGACATAGGAGTGGGACTTGGCATTCTTGTAGGAGGTGTCTTTGTTGAACATTTCGGTTATCACAGTGCCTTCTGGGTGGCATGGATTTTGAATGCTGTTGGCGTTTTATTTTATTTCGCTTATGTTCGGAATAGTTATTTAAAAAACAAATTAAGATAAATTTAATAGTATGAATATCAAAAGGTTAGTTTTAGTTTTTGTGGTAATATCTTCTGCTTTTTGTGTTAGTGCGCAGAAGAACCTTTCTGTTTATATAATAGGAGATGAGAGTAATGCGCCTGCAACTATTCATTCGGCTCCCAACGGGGAAATAGTCTACACATTGCCTGATACTTGCATTTATATGCTAGGAGTAAAAAAGCCTCAGAACGGCTGGTGGGTTGTTGATGGAAATTCCGTCTTTGGAATGTGCGATTATGGCGAAAATGATTTTGATTTCGGCGACAAGTGCAAGACTGCATATATACATTATTCGGTTATTGGCTTTTCGACCAGAAATTATGGAGGTCAGCGTATGGTGTTGTACTCAAAGCCAAGCGAAAAGTCTGATGAGGTTTATGCTTTTACGGAGGAATTGGTTTTGTGTCCGTTGGATGTAAAAGGCAAGTGGGTTTATGTGGAAACCTACGACAAGAAACACCGCGGATGGATTCAGCTTGAGAATATCTGTGCCAATCCGTTGACAAACTGTTGCTAAATTTCTAAGTTATAGGATATTAAGAATACAATTTGGTGATGCGGAATCCGTGTCACCATTTTTTTTTGCTTTTATGAGGCAACCGTTGCAATTTATTTTCGTTATACATGTAAGTTTATATTTTGAAATGTTGTATTTATCACAAGTTATTGTGCTTTTGTGTCAAACAATAAAAACGATATGAACATGAAAAGAATATTGTCAATAGCATTGTTTATTTTGCTGTCTTTTGTAATGATGGGGCAGTCGATTGAAAGTATGACTGTTCGCTTTAAAGGAATGCTAAATGGTTCTATGTATCAACGGCTCGATAGCGTTAAGGTGACGAATTTGGTTCGTGGATGGACGGAAACCGTGATATATCCCGATACGATAATTGTCTTGAATTTGACAGTAAATGTGCCGGAAAAGGAAATCTCGGCGGTTGGATTTGAACAGAATGTGCCGAATCCTTTCGACAGTCATACAATGGTTGAACTTTCCATTCCGCAGGATGAAAAAGTGTGCTTGCAACTTTATGACGAGCTTGGAAAAATTTGTTCGGAATTGATTGTCAACATGCAGGCAGGTTCGCATGTTTTTGAAATATCTGCTTCGAAACCGCAGGCTTACATTTTGAAAGCGGTTGCTGGTTCAAATGTTTATTCTGTGCGTATGCTAAATGTGGGCAGAGGCGGAAGCGATGGCATAAAGTATGGCGGATATGTTGGTTTAAGTGCAAAATTGTACTCTGATAATGAATTTGTTCTAGGCGATAACATGCAGTATGTTGGTTATGCAACCATTGATGGCAATTTTGTAGAAAGCAGGACAATAACTCAGGCATTATACATAAGTCAGGAAGTTATATTGCAATTCACATATTATTCTATACTTCAGGTCGAAACATTGGCGGCAACCGAGATTACCCGAGTGTCTGCAAAGCTAAATGCATTAATCAGTTATGATGGTAGCTTGGAGATAACAGAGCGTGGTTTTTATTACGGACTTACTCCTGAAAATATTGACAATCAAGTTGAATCCTCTTCGACTGAAATGAATTTTTCTGCAACTGTTGATTCTCTGGATATTAACACCTCCTATTATTATAAGGCATACGCAACCAATAGCGATGGTACATATTACGGTAATGTTATGTCGTTTACGACTGCAACTGTAGGCGATCCAACAGGAACGCTAAACGGATACGACTGGGTTGACCTTGGGCTGCCATCAGCTACAAAGTGGGCAACCTTCAATGTCGGCGCAACTGCTCCTGAAGAATCTGGCAATTATTATGCGTGGGCAGAGGTGTACCCAAAAGAAAGATATAACTGGCAACATTATGATTTATGCGCATTAGGAGAACATAACTTGATTAAATATTGCTGTGATTCAAATTTTGGGTACGAGGGCTATGTTGATACCTTAACAGTTTTGCAACCTGGAGACGATGCCGCTACCTACAATTGGGGTAGTGGTTGGCGTACACCGACAAAAGAAGAATTTGTGGAATTGGTGGAATATTGTACTCATGCTTATACTACCCTGAACGGAGTGCCAGGATTGCAGTTTACTGGACCTAACGGCTATTTCATTTTCCTGCCCTCTGCTGGTTTCGCTGTCGAAGCTACAATGCCAGGAAATGATAAATGTACTTATTGGACGAGTACGCTCAACTCATGCAATAATGGTGGAGGCAACAGTCCTCATACTGCTATCATATTTGATGATTATGTTCTTGATTTGGAATACTGGACACCGAGTGGTATTACTGTACAAATCCGCTGTTGGGGACGACCTGTACGCCCTGTATGCCGATAATGATTGCTTGTGCGAGCTAAAGGCTTACGAGTTTATGATAGCAATTTATAGCAGTCGGCAATGGTCGGCTGTTGTTTTTTTTTGATATAATTGCGAGATTTGTGTTGATATGTATTTGGTGTAATATGCTTGTAATAAGTGCGTTGTTCTTATTTTTTTTGTTGTGAATAATATAGTGCGATAAGTATCTTATAAACATAGTTATCGCACTAATAAAATAATTTAATGTAGTGCGATAAGTGGTAAAAAATATATAGTTATCGCACTAGTTAAATAAAAATAATTATTACCTTTGCGCCTGAATTTCAAGACATAGAATATGAAAAGATACACACTTGCAGGTCGCGAAAAAGAAGCCCAGAGACTTACAGATATTTGCAATTCAGGCAAAGCCGAATTTGTCGTTACATATGGTCGTCGCCGTGTTGGCAAAACGTTTCTGATTGACCAGTATTTCGGCAAAAAGTACGACTTCTATATGACTGGCATTTATCAGGCAACGAAGCAAGAACAGTTGTCTTATTTTTCGCAACAACTGAAAAAGTATTCAGGTCTGCAATTTCCCGAACCCCAAAACTGGATAGATGCGTTTTCGTTGCTAGAACAATATCTCCAGAAATTGTCGCGAAAAAAGTGCATAGTAGTTTTCATTGACGAATTGCCTTGGTTCGATGTTCCGCGGTCAAGATTCCTGAGCGCATTCTAGTTGTTCTGGAACGGATGGGCATCTAAGCGTAACAACCTTAAGTTGATAGTTTGTGGTTCTTCAACAACTTGGATGACAACCAAAATTCTTGCAAACAGAGGTGGATTGCACAATCGCGTAACCAAACAGATATATTTGCGTCCTTTCAACCTGCACGAAACTGAAGAGTTCTTCAAAATGAAGGGATTTCCGATGCAGAGGAAGCAGATAATTGAAACATATATGGTGGTTGGCGGAATACCGTACTATCTTGATATGTTCCAGAAGTCGCTTAGCGTGGCACAAAATATCGACAACCTATTTTTTTCAAGCAATGCGCCTTTGAAAAACGAGTTTGGATTTCTGTTCAAGTCTCTCTTCAACGATTCGGAACTTTATCAGAAAGTTATCGAAACCTTGTCAACGAAAATAAAGGGACTAACCAAGCAGGAGATTATAAGTGAAGCGAAATTGCTTGATAACGGCTATCTTAGCAAAGTTTTGGATAATCTGTGCCAATGCGATTTTGTAAGAAGCTACAATGCTTTTGGAAAAAAGGAACGTGAAGTTATGTATCAGTTAACAGATTTGTACTCATTGTTTTACTTGCGGTTTGTTAAGAATTATACTGGCAGGGACGAACACCATTGGTCGCACATACTTGATTCCACTTTGGCGTGGAAAGGCTATGCATTTGAGCAGGTTTGCCTGCAACATGTATCGCAAATCAAGAAAAAGATAGGTATCAGCGGAATCGAAACTTCGGTAAGTTCGTGGCAATGTAAGTCGTTTACCGACAGCGACGGAACCCAATGGAACGGTGGGCAGATTGACCTTGTAATCGACCGCCGCGACGACTATATTAACCTTTGTGAAATGAAATATTCCGATGGAAAATTTGTGATAACCAAGGATTACAATGATACAATGCTCGACCGTCGCGATACTTTCCTCCGAGTGACGCATACACGCAAAACGCCTATTATCACGATGGTTACGTCAATGGGAGTCGCCCATAATATGTATTGGGATAATGTGCAAAGCGAAATCGAAAGCGAGGATTTGTTTGAAAATGACTAAAGAGATTTACGAATTACGATTTTAGATTTCGATTTTAGAGGGCTAAATTTTGTGAATTAAATTGTGTTTTGTTTATAGTTAATTTATTTGATATTAGTGTGTTATGAAAATTATTATGCAAATAAAGAAGTGCGATAAGTGTACTTTGATACATAGTTATCGCACTACTAAATGTGTTGTGTAATTTCGAAATAAGATTGAGATTTTATATGTAAAGATTATAATTTGTGGCAGTAGGCTAATGTCGGCTGTTGTTTTGTTTTTGCAATCGTTCACAATTTGACAACATTATTTTTTTTGAAGCTGTCGCCGAATTAAGTATATTTGCCAAATAAAAAATAACTGAAATGAACAGATTGAAATTTTATTTGTCCGCAGTGTTGCTTATTGTTGTAACATTGTCGGCTTTTGCGCAGAAGGAAATCACAGTTGATGACCTTTACTATTACGGAACATTCAGGCAGAACGGCGTTTACGGAATCGAATCGATGAAGGATGGCGAACATTACACCAACCTTACAATTCGCCGTAACGGAATCGAGAAGTACAGTTACAAGACTGGCGAAAAAGAAGAAACCCTTTTGATGGTTGCCGATCTGAAGCTTGGTGATAATTTTGATTTTATTTACGACTATGTGTTCAGTCCTGATGAATCGAAGATTATGTTTTCGACTAAGTACGAGCCGATTTACCGTCACTCGTTTACAGCCGAATACTACATTTACGACTTGAAAACCAAGGAGGTAACACGCCTTTCGGAAAATGGCAAGCAGCAGTTGGCTTCGTTCTCGCCCGATGGCAAGAAGGTTGCTTTTGTTCGCAAGAACAACTTGTATGTCAAGGATATAGCAGACAAGAATGCAAAGGAAGTACAGCTTACAACCGATGGCGAATGGAACAAAATCATCAACGGTGCCCCTGATTGGGTTTACGAAGAAGAATTCAGCTACAACAAGGCGTACGATTGGTCGGCGGATGGAAAGAAGATTGCTTTTCTGCGTACCGATGAATCCAATGTCAAGATGTTCGGCATGACAATGTACGGCGAACTTTATCCCGAAAACTATGAGTACAAGTATCCGAAGGCAGGAGAGGAGAATTCAAAGGTTTCGTTGCATATAGTTGATGTTGAAAGTGGTAAGATTACCGTTGCCGATATGGGCGACCTCAACGACATGTACATTCCACGCTTAAAATTCACAAGCGATGCAAATACACTTTCGGCAGTGAAACTCAACCGCTTGCAAAACAAGTACGAACTTTTCCTCATAAATGCAACGACAGGTTCTTCGAAGATAATCCAGACTTTGACCGACAAGTACTACTTGGAAATCAACGATGACCTGACTTTCCTTCCGGATAACAAGCATTTCATAACCTCTCACGAATCAAATGGTTACCGCCATATTTACATGTACGATATGAACGGAAATTTGGTTCGTCAGCTCACAGATGGACAATGGGAAGTTACCGAGGTTTACGGCGTTGACGACAAGGGAGTCGTTTATTTCCAGGCAGCAAAGAATTCTCCTTTGCGCCGCGAAGTTTACTGCGTTGATGCAGAAAAAGGTAAAATCAAGGAGTTGAGCAAGGGCAAAGGAACCAATTCTGCGACTTTCAGCAATGGTTTCAAGTATTTCATAAATGAGTTCAGCGATGCCAATACACCTACTAGGATTACGCTTTGCGACAATTCGGGCAAGGTTATCCGCGAACTCGAAGACAACAAGAAGTTGGCAGATAAAATTAAGGATGAATATAAGTTCACAAAGAAGGAATTCTTCACATTCAAGACCCCAAATGGTGATGAACTTAACGGCTGGATGGTAAAACCGCAGAATTTTGATGCAAAGAAGAAATATCCTGTGTTCATGTATGTTTATGGCGGGCCTGGTTCGCAGACAGTTGCCGACACTTGGGACGGTTCAATGCCTTGGTATCAGATTTTTGCCCAGAAGGGTTACATAATTGTTTCGGTTGACAACCGTGGCACGGGCTATCGTGGTCGTGATTTCCGCCAGGTAACATACGGACAGTTAGGTAAGTACGAAGTACAAGACCAGATTTCCGCAGCAAAATATCTCGGTTCTTTGAGTTATGTTGATAAGGACAGGATTGGTATTTTCGGTTGGAGCTACGGCGGATATATGTCGAGCCTTTGTATGACAATAGGTGCCGAATATTTCAAGATGGGAATCGCTGTTGCACCAGTGACAACATGGAGATACTACGATTCGGTCTACACAGAGCGTTACAATGGTTTGCCACAGGACAATGCAGCTGGTTACGACGAGAATTCTCCAATCAACCATGCCAAGAAGATGAAAGGCAAATATTTGTTGATACACGGAACTGCTGATGACAATGTTCATTTCCAGAATTCTGTCGATTGGGTTGACAAGCTTATCGAGGCTGATGTGCAGTTCGATCTGATGTATTATCCAAACAAGGATCACAGCATTTACGGCGGTAACACGCGTCATCACCTATATACAAAGATGACAAACTATATATTGAATAACTTGTAGAATTTTTAGTTTTCATATTTTTAAATCCTTTTAATCGGTTTACATGGTCGTCCTTCGGGGCGACCTTTTTTGTGGTATATAAAACAAAAAGCCCCGAAACTTTTGTTTCGAGGCTTTGGTATAGTTTGATGATGATTGTCGTTTAGATAATCTCAATATTGTCTTCCCAAGTAATCTTTTCGCAGTAGCGGCATTTTAGTCCGATTTTGCCGTCTTTCTTTACTACCGTGAACTTGGTAGAAACCTTTTCGTGGTTGGTTATGCACTTGGGATTGAAGCACTTTACAAAGCCTTCAATCTTTTCGGGAAGCTGAACTTGTCGCTTATCAACAACCTTGAAGTCCTTGATGATGTTTATTACAGCCTTCGGGTCGATGAGAGCAATCTTGTTTGCATCGTCGTCGCTCGGATACTTGTCGGCAATCTTAATGATGGCCTTGGTTCCGTACTTCTTGCTGGGCAGATTGTTGCCGAAGAATACTGGTGTGTCAAAATTCTCTATGCCAATGATTGACAATATCTTGTATAATTTGTCGGCTTGTATGTGGTCGATAACGGTTCCGTTTTCGATAGCCTTTACTGTTAATTCTTCTTTCATGACTTTACAATTTATTTAAGACCTAAAATAAGCGCTATGATAGCCATTCTTGTGTAAACTCCGTTTTCTGCCTGTTCGAAGTAGTAAGCCTTCGGGTTGGCGTCGACATCGACATCGATTTCGTTTACGCGTGGTAGCGGGTGCAATACTCTCATGTTGTCCTTTGTGCCTTCAAGCATTTTGTTCTTCAGGACATATACATTCTTAACCTTTTCGTATTCGAGCAGGTCTGAGAATCTTTCGCGTTGAACACGGGTAACATAAACAATGTCGGCATCCTTGATGTTTGGTTCAAGTTCTTCGTACTCATTGTACTTTATTCCCTTTGAATCCAAATAATCCTTGTATTCCTGTGGCATTCTTAAGCTGGCAGGCGAAATGAAGTTGAAAGTCGGGTTGAATTCCGACATTGCCATTAGCAAAGAGTGAACTGTACGACCGTACTTGAGGTCACCCACGAGGCAGAGCTTCAGGTTTTCGAGTGTTCCCTGCGTTTTGTATATCGAATACAAGTCGAGCAGGCACTGTGTCGGGTGCTGGTTTGAACCATCACCAGCGTTGATGATAGGAACGCGCGAAATTTCGCTTGCGTAGCGAGCGCTTCCTTCGATAGGGTGGCGCATTACAATCAGGTCGGCATACTTGCTGATGGTCATGATCGTATCGTTGAACGATTCGCCTTTGGCCTGACTTGTGTTGGTTGCTTCGCTAAAACCTATTACCCTGCCACCAAGACGCTGGATTGCCGTCTCGAAACTAAGGCGTGTACGGGTTGAAGGTTCGAAGAACAACGATGCTACGACATAGTTGTCAAGCAATTTCTGGTTTGGATTCTTCTCAAATTCTGCTGCTACTTCGAGGATGCGGAAATATTCTTCCTTCGTGTAGTCGTTGATGGAGATTAAACTTTTGTTTTTCATCATCTTTGCTATTTATCGTTTTTCTAAATTAGTCGTTATTAAAAAAAAGCCGAAAGGAAAAAACTTTCGGCTTCTAAAAAATCATTTCTTTACAATTTCTAAAAGTTCGACATCGAAAATTACTGTTGAATAAGGTTCTACCGTCTGGTAGCCAGTTTCACCGAATGCCAGATAATATGGGATGAAGAACTTGTATTTTGCTTTTGGAGTCATCAACAGAATGCCTTCTGCCAGACCGCGAGGCAGACTCATAAGACTATTTTCAGATGGTTTGTCGCCTGTGCTTCCGAAAAGGGTTCCATCGATCTTTCTGCCTTCAAATTTAATGATAACATTGTCGGAGACCGATGGGTGGGCAGAGCCGTCGCCTTCTTCCAATACCTTATATTGTAATCCGCTTGTTGTCTGTATTATGCCGGTGTTTGATAGGTTTTCCGACATGAAATCTTCGCCAGCCTTTTTTATTCCGCTATACTTAATGTCTAGAATTTGGCGTGAATATATGTTCATTGCTTCGGCAGCTTCGTCTTGAGTGAGCAGGGCTGTGTCGTGCTTCATGACATCTATAATGCCGTTGAGCGTGAGATCGCGGTTGAGGAGTGTGTCCATCTGCTCGTCAAGATACTGCTGTGCGAGCATTATGCCCATTGCGTAGCTTGCCGAATCCTTAAGGTTTGTGAGTTGGGAAGTCGCTGGTTGGCTCTGTCTTTCGCATGATGTTGAAAACAGGACTATTGCAGCGATTATAAATGTAAAAAATGTATTACGCATTTTGTTTTTATTTCGCCTGCAAATTTAATTCAATTATTTTCAATGTAAGGAGATGATTTTGCATTTTTATTAACAATTAACAAAAAAGCCTACTGTTTGTGCAGTAGGCTTTTACATTAAGGATTTACGGTTTTGTTACTTCTCGAAGGTGCAGTTTACCTGATAGTCCATGGCAACGGCTTTGCCATCCTTCATTGCAGGTGTCCATCCCTTCATTTTGCTTACTACCTTTATTGCTTCTGCATCAAGGTTTGGCTCGAGGCTCTTTACTACTTTTACATTAGAAATAGAACCATCGGCGTTAACAGTGAACCTTACGGTAACATCGCCTTCCTTTCCGCTCTTAATTGCTGCCATAGGGTAGTCGATGTTTTTGTGTATGAATGTGTTTACTCCGTTTATTCCGCCTGGATACATGGCGCATTTGTCAAATCCGCTAGCTACGGTCGATTTTACTTCCATTACTGCGTTCTTGTCCTGTGCAAAGCTTGCGAAAGTAATGCAAGCCATCAGAATTGCGAAAATGTACTTTTTCATAATTGTGAAATTTATCGGTTAAAATTATTCGTATTTTTTGCCAGATTCAGTTGTTGTTGTGTTTAAACTTGGGTATTTGTCCAAGCGTTTGCTCTTCCAGCGGAAACCTACAGTTGCCATTACATAGAGGTCTTTTCTCCACGAACCTGTGTCGTATGAGTGGAAACCGATTTCAGGCTTTACATATAGGAGGAAACGTGGGTGACCAACTTCCAATGCAATGGCTGCTGCTGCGAAGAATGGCGATTTTGTTACTTTTTCGTTGTTTTCTTCTTGTTCTGTCCTATATTCAGACTTGCCTACATCGAAAGAACCAATCTTGAGACCAGCGGTAAAGTTTATAGGACTACGCTTGAATAATGTCCATTCGTAAGTGAAATATACTTTGTTGAGGTTGCAGTTCGACTTGCCCAATGTACCTATTACAGTTCCCAAGTTCCTAAGGTTGAGCATTAAGGTCTTGTCGCCACCGATACCAAAGCGATGGTGCTTGAATTGTACCATTACTTCGAACTCGGCGTTCAGCATACCTCCAGTACTGATAATGTCGGTTGAAATCAATGCACCGGCACTAATACCACCGCCAATGATGAAATGGTCGAGTGTAAAGTCGGACGATTTTGCCGCTGTTGTATTGGTGGTGTCGACAGTAGGTACATCAGTTGCCGTGCGTGTGCTGGAACTTGATGTTGAGGTTGTAGTACCAGTTTGTCCGCTTGGCGAGCTCGGGTTTCCTTTTGTTGCAGTAGATCCATTGCTGTCACCATTGCCCGAATTTGTCGATGAACTCTTTGTCGTGCCAGTCGTTGTCGTTTCAGTTGTCGTCGAATTTGGTGTAGTTTTCTTTTTAACTACTGCCTGTGAAGATGCGATTCCTACCGAGAGTAGTACAATGCAAATTACTGATAATATCTTTCTCATATTTCTTAGGTAGACTCCTAATTACAAAAAACTTAAATTACTTTGCTTTCTAATGCACGGAGTCTGTTTATGCATTAAATTGCAAATGCAAAACGGCGAATTACAATTAGTGTGCCATAATTTTTTGCAAAGGTAATAGTATTTTTTGAAATGATTGCAAATTACTTGTTAATCAATGAGTTTTTGAAGATAAAAAAAGCCGAATTTCTTCGGCTTCTTTCTATTTTATTTCTAAAAGTTCCACATCGAAAATGAGTGCCGAATATGGCTTTATCATTTCGCCAGCGCCTCGTTCGCCGTATCCAAGCTGATAGGGAATATAAAGTTTGTACTTTGAACCTACGCTCATAAGTTGCAAGCCTTCTGTCCAGCCGGCAATTACGCGGTTAAGAGGAAATTCTGCAGGTTCTCCACGATCGTATGAACTGTCGAAAACTGTACCGTCGATGGTTGTTCCCTTGTAGTGAACCTTTACAACATCGGTTGCAGCAGGCTTCTTGCCTTTGCCTTCGGTTATAACTTCGTACTGCAATCCGCTTTCGGTTGTCTTAACTTCGGGACGATTTGCATTTTCGGCGAGGAAGTTTTCGCCTTCAGCCTTTATGCTTTCGTATTGCTTTGCTTGTTCCTTCTGCTGTTCTTCCTGCTTTTTTGTGAAGAATTGCATGATAACCTGTTCTTCCTGTTCTTCGGTGAGTAATGCCGAGCCGTTTACCATGTCGTTGAAAGCTGCTTTGACTATGGTTGAGTCGGTGTCGTTGTTGAGACGGTCGCTAATGTACATGTCGTACAGACGCATACCGATTGCGTAGCTCAACGAGTCCTCTGTGGTTTTCAGTTCTACCTTTGCACTGTTCTGGTTGCACGAGACCATTGCCAATGATGCAACAGCAGCAAACATTATTACGATTATCTTTTTCATCTTATACCTATTAAGAGTTATTTCTTTATTTCAAGTAGTTCAACTTCAAAAATCAAAGTTTCGAATGGCTTTATATCCTGTCCTGCACCACGTTCGCCGTAAGCGAGGTTGTAAGGGATATAGAATTTGTACTTCGAGCCAACGCTCATGAGCTGCAAGCCTTCTGTCCAACCAGCGATTACGCGGTTAAGAGGAAATTCGGCTGGAGTGCCACGATCGTATGAGCTATCGAATACCTTACCAGCGATGGTTGTGCCCTTGTAGTGAACCTTAACGGTGTTGGTTGCAGCTGGCTTGTCGCCCTTGCCTTCGGTGATAACTTCGTACTGCAATCCGCTGGCGGTGGTCTTTACTTCCTTGCGCTTAGCGTTTTCGGCGAGGAACTTTTCTCCTTCCTCAATTTTTTCCTTGTTGTCTTCCTTTTGCTTCTTTGTGAAGAAGGCTTCGAGGGTAGATTCGTACTGGTTGTGATCCAGTGCCGACTTTCCGTTGATTTCATCTTCGAGGCCTTGTTTTACAAGTTCGAGGTTAATGTTTGTGAGGTTCCCCTGTGCGAGAGCCTGTCCAAACTGCATTCCGATTGCGTATGCTGCGGAATCTTCCAAAGTTTTCAATTCGATTTTCACTTTCTTTTGGGATTTGCATGGCAGTGCTACTGCGAGCACTAATGCCATAGTTAATAATAATGATAATTTACGCATAGTTTACTAATTTAGGAATGCAAAGAAAGGGAAAAAGTTTGGAATGAAGATGAAAAATGTATTATTTTTGCAAACAAAAATGTAATGAAAAAGTTTCTAAAAGAAGCGTTGACATTTATTTGCGTAGTAATATACATATTAATGTTTATATTTTCGTTGGGTTTCCTGATTGATGCGATAAAAGCTAATGCTATTTCATGGATTTGTATTCTTTCTGTTGTTGTGGTTGCGCTTGTTGCACTGGCAATTGTCCTATTTATAAAAAATAAAAAGTTCGCCAAAATTGTACTTGATTTATTTAGTCGAGCGTTGGGTGTCATTTTGTTCATGGGTTTGCTGTTTTCTATATATAATGCTGTAATGTACAATTCGATTTTATGGATTATTCTCTCGGTAGTCATACTTGTGCTTGTTGCATTGCCAATTGTCCTGTATATAAAAAATAATAAATTCAAAAATTATATATTAAGGCATAAAGGCTTTGTATTGAGTGGATTTTTGGGCCTATTTGCGTTCCTTTTGTCAAAAGCTGTTCGTTCTGTTAGAGGCGATGGCATTATGAAGGATCCAATCTTGTGGAACTGGATTATTGGGATTTTATTTGCTGTTTCTCTGATAGTTGCGGTCGTATATGTTGTAAAGTATAGAAAGATTAGGGATGATAATTTGAAACTTCAGATAGAACCGCATACGATACGGAATGCAATTGAAAGCATTAGACTGAAAATCAAAGAAATATCTAAGGATATAAATGGACGTATGTCTGATAGTCAAGAAGATAGTGCCTTAAAGTCGAAGATAAACAGTCTGCGTTATGAGATGGAAAGTACATGCGACTTCCTGGCGGAAATTGCCGAGGACAATTCGCATGAAAAAAATATGAGTACCATTTACGATGAACTGGAAAATGTAAAGATGTATTTGGATTTCAAGACGAATGGTGATTTGTGGAATGTGTCGTTCGATGTCAGGTTGAATGACAAAAAGAAGGATGATATATTAATACCGTCAAGGATAACGACACCAATGATTGAGAACGCTTTTAAGCATGGCGATGTTAATGCTCCCGATTTCTTGTCGGTTTCCTTTGTGCAGGAGGTCAACAAATACACGATTGAGATTAGAAATAGAATTTTGAAGGATGACGTACAACGGACATGGAGAGGTGGCCTTGGAATTCAGAACATGAAGCGAAGAATCGAACTTTACTCGGAAAACATAGGTTCGAACAACATAGCATTGTTGGATAATGGAACAGATGGCGATTACTACTATTCAAGACTGACTTTTCAAAATACTAGGGAATGAGCAAAATAGAATTGTAGCGAATCGAAAAAATATGTTTGAACTACTAAATACTTGTATATGGGAATTGTGTTAGGCATTAGTGCATTGTTTAATGTCGTGCTTTTGATTTTGTACATTGTTTCAAGAAGAAGGTGCAAAAAACTTAAGCGTGAGAAGCAGGATATATTATTGAAAATTCAGTCACTTCCACTTACAATAAGAAGTAAAATGGATAATTTATGTGCCAAAACCATAGGATTGAAAAGTAAGGTGGACGCATTGTATATGGAAATTAATAGCATTTCGGATTATCTTGGGGAGAAGGCGCATGGTGATGATGATTCATTGGAGCGTATTCTAACACCAATATCCGAAGAGATTGCAATGATTAAGAATTATGTAAATACATCGTGTGATCAAAATATTGATAATGTTAAAATAAACGTGAATATAAAGCATGATGATTTTGAATTGCCCGACAAGATTACAGTTTCGATGATTGAGAATGCGTTTAAGCATGGCGATAGATCAGCTCCAGATTTTATGAAGATAGACATAACAGAAAAGAAAAAAGGTAACTATGAGATACTTGTAACGAATAAGATAAAACTTGATGCAGTTTCAAGAAAAGGGGAATTGGGCGGACTTGGCATTGAAAATATGAAAGATAGGATTTCAAATTATAACGAATATAACTATGAGTATAAATGTAGCATGTACACTGCCAGTAAAGATGGCTATTTTTACTTTAAGTTGTTGTTCGAAAAGAGATGATGATTAAAAATTACTTTTGAAAAAATATTAGCGATATGGGAATAGTGTTAGGAATTATTGGCGGATTGATATTGATACGGTGGATTCATGTGGAGGTAAAATGCAAGAAACTTTCGTATGCACTAAAAGACAAAACGCTGAAAAATAAGATATTTCCACATACTATTAGGAATAAGATTGAGTATTATCGTATTCAAACAAAGGAATTGAAGAAGTTGACAGATGATTTTTATAATGATATTAATAGTGTGTCGGATTTTCTGGATGAGAATGGGGAAGGAATATGGAAATGATGTTTATATTGTAAATTAAAAGATATAAGTATGTCGAAGATAAGATTTGCTGTAGTTGAGGACGAACAGCTTTACCTTGACGATAGGTGCGAAAACCTTGACGAATTGAAAAATGAATGCGATGTTGAGGTTGTTATAAAGGCTCATAATGCCGAGGAATTTTTTGCAGAATACAGAAAAAATCCAGATAATGTTGATGCTTTGATTTTGGATATTGACCTTACTGGTTCTTATACTGGACTTCAGATTGCAGAAAAGGTTTTGAAACCGTCGTTATTTGTGAGTGGATATAATGCAAAGTATTTGAACAATATTGAGGATTTGAGTGACCGGATTGATGTGGTTATGCATATTACAAAGCCAATGTCCGACGAAAAGTTCAAGAACAAGGTTAGAAGTTTCTGTAACGAAATAAGGTTGCATCAGTTCCAAAAGCAGATGTTGTCATTCAAGAAAGCGGATGGTATGTATGTTAAGATTCCTGCATCCGACATTGTCTTTCTGGAGTCGATACCAGATGGTTCAAACAATAAGATGATATATTTTAAGAGCGAAGAACCGATAAAATTGTCAGACTTCAGTTTTTCAAAGATAGCTGAATGGAGTTTGAGGACAGTTGCAATTGTGCAGATAAACAAAGGCTGTTATGTTAACAAGGCGCATATTGATGGCAAGATGCAAAACGAAATAGAAGTGCATTGTATGGAAAAAGGCAAAAAGGTTTCCAGAACATTGACGGTGTCGCCAAATTTTGTTAAGAATATAAGGTAAATTATCTCTGAAAAATACTGAAAGGGGCAGTAACTTGACGTTTTTGCCCCTTTTTTGTTGCCAGAAATGTAGTTTCATTGCCTGACAGGTTGCATTTCGTTGCCCAATGAAATTGCAAAAATGTATTTCATTGCTCAAAAATAGCCATTTGTTGCCGATTGGAGCACATTTCATTGCTTTGAGTTGTTGTTGATTATTAGTGAGTTGTATATTTCATTGCTTTTCTAGTCCATCTTACTGGGCAATATTAGTCCATGGTAATATTCTGAGGTTCTTTTGCTGTGTAAACATTTAAAAATTATATGGCTATGACAACAACAGAAAAAATTTCAACGGTCAACTACCACTTGGTTAAGGGCTGTAACTACGGATGCAAGTTTTGCTTTGCAAATTTCAACGATGTGGAAAAGATGGTTCCCTTTAAGGAGCAGAAGAAGATGCTGGAAATTATTGCTGCTCAGAAGTACATTAGGAAAATTAATTTCGTTGGTGGCGAACCGACTTTGCTTGGCAAAAGGTTGGTGGACTTGGTAAAGTACGCGAGCAAACTTGGATTGACAACAAGCGTGACTACAAATGGAAGCCTTATTGATGAAAGATGGGTAAGGGAAATCTCAAGATACTTGAATATCCTTACTATTAGTATTGACAGTGCAACAGATGAAATAAACCGTTTGTCTGGGCGTTGCTCGAAAGTTGGTGTTCTGCCGACATTGGCGCATTACGAAGTGCTGGCTTCTGCATGTCATAAATATGGTGTAAACTTGAAGATTAACACGGTAGTCACAAAGTTTAACAAGGACGAAAATCTCGCATTGTTTATCAATAAGTTGAATCCGATGCGTTGGAAGATTTTTCAAGCTTTGCGTGTCGAGGGTGAGAACGAGGCCAATTTCGACCAGTGCGAAGTTAGCGATGCTGAGTATGAAGCGTATTGCAATCGTCAGCTTGATAGTGTTGCAAACAAAAGCATTGTGGTTGTGGAAACAAATGATTTGATGCGAGGTTCCTACCTGATGATAAATCCTGAGGGTTGTTTCTTCGACAACTCGAATGGTGGTTATACCACATCGCAGAAAATTGCAGAGGTTGGGTTTGAAAAAGCCTTGTCGCAGATAAACTACAGTGTTGAGAAGTTTGTGGCGCGTAACGGGGAATATGATGTCGGCAATAAGAATGACAAGTCGGGACTTTATGTGAAGACCCGGCATTTCAGGAAACGCCAAAGAGAACGCAATGTTTCTGATATGGAAGTTAATGCTGTGCTAAGTAGTATCAAGTGTTCTTTTGCAGGAAAAGCCTTGATTGTGGTTGGAAAGCCTTTCATGAAGTTGAACCATATTAGTATCCCACATAAAAATATGATTGTTATGCTTGATAGGTTTGTGTTAGTTACGGTATTTTTCTGTGAAAACCTTTGTGAATTGAGAACAAAAAATCAAATAGTACTTCTTTAAAAATTGGGGTTATGAAAAATATTGAATTGGTTTGCACCACGAAAGATAATGGCAAGGATATAGACAATTTGTTTAAATCGCTAAAGGTGAGTTTCAATATTCATGGGGAAGATGTGACAATAGGTTTTGCTTCTGCCGAAAAAGGTGAGAAATCGATTGAGTTGAAATTGAAAGGAGAAGTGTGCCGATGCAAGTTGAGTGATATTGTGTATGTATCGACAGACAAGAGAAATGGGGCAAATACAGGTAACAAGTGCGTTTTTTTCAAGAATCGCAAGTACGGAGTGCTGGTAAATTTCACATCAAATACTGATTTTCGGCGTGTTTGGAAGCTTAGTGACGATGAATTTGTTCAGATAAGCAAGTCAACTTATGTGAATAGGGATGAAATCAAGAATCTTAATGTAAAAAGCAAGGAGATAATAGTAGGAGTCTATGACAACGAGGAAACAACGCTGAAAGTTTCGCGAAAGTATTTGCCCGGAGTCCTGAAAATATGGCATAATATTACTGATTGACAGAAGGTTGTGTCATGGTTAAAATGCAACCAAAGGCAATAAGAGGTAGTAATGAAAAATAATTTAGCAATATGTTGCCAGAAGGAATCGGTGGTTGCCAATTGGCATTTTGTGGCGGAAATTTTGAAAAAAAATGTAGAGACGGTGCGTGCTCCGTCTCATGTAAAGAACGGAATGTTTAACATAAAAAAGGAAAATATGGCAAGCGGACCATAAAGACAAAATTGGATTTATTAAATAATAATTGTAGAGACGATGCGTGCAGCGTCTTAGGTAAAAAAACGAAATTAATATTAATTATGTACGGAAGATATTATAACAATTACAATGATGATGACGACTACGATGATGACGATGATGATGACTATTATAGATCTTATCGTGTAGAGGAAAGTCCAAAAGAAGAAGAAAATACAAGTATTAACGATTTAAACGAAGATGAAATGGAAGGTAATTTTAGAAGTTTAGAATCTTGTTGGTTTATTACAATTAATTCGCCTAAAAAGCAATATAAATTAGCTGTAATGAATATTGTGTCAGTTGCGCTGTTAAAAGAAACTATCACAAAAGATGGTTATACGAGAACAGAATATAATGGATTGGAATTTATAACTACCGCAGGAACTTTTGTTTGTAAAGGTATGCAACGAGCAATGGAAGAATATCGATTCCTGTCGGATAATTTTAAAGACTGGGTGTTGTTCAGGACTATTGGTTGCGAATCTATAGAATTCGTTCCTTTGTTCGATATGCATAGGTCAAATCCCGACAACGACAACCATTCCAATCAGCTGAATCCGAACAATGCTGAGTTCCAGCATTCGCGAGGTGAGAAATAGTAATGCAGGAGGGCGATGCCTCATACATCGCCCTCCGCTAGAACGCAAAGTTGAGTTTCGGTACTCATGTAATAAACGGCTAAATAGAGTAATGGGTTGCCTGTGTTGGAATATTTTGTTGCTGTTTTTAATGCAACTCGTTACTTTGTTGAGTAACAAGTGGTTATATTGGATAATTTTGCAGTTGAAAAATTTCTTTATGTAGAATAATAGTAAATTATTGGTATCAATGGCAAAAATGGAAGCACATAAAACGATTGAATACGCTATTTCGGAACTTAGCACTCTGATGTCTGATCGCAACGATGTGCATGTGAAGCGGATACAGGTCGATTTGAATGTGTCTGGATGCGACTATTCGTTGTGTTTTAGCAACATGCAGAGCCGCTTGGTGCCTGTGAAAATGAAAGGAGAGGAGGAGTGTGAGGTCGAACTGCGCAACATCGTAGCCATCGTTCCGCTTCGCGACAGCGAACATACGAATGCAAGGCGTGGAGGTAACAAGCGGATTATTTTTGCCAATCGTAAGCCAGGAATCCTTGTAGATTTCAAATTGAAAAGTGACATTGCTGGAAAAATGAAACTTTGCGATGGCGAACTTGTAGAGGTGTGCAACGGCTATTTCGTAAACCGCAGCCTATTGAAGCATTGCGATGAGAAGTCGGCAAAAATTGCTGTAAGTTACATTGATGTAGCCGGTAAACAAAGCAAAATGCAGATTCCTGTCAGTCGTAGAAAGTTACCGATGGTAAGAAAACTTGTATTGTCGGATAATTAGTGTGCCATTTGATATTTTAAATTGTCAAGTTGTTACTATGCTGACACTTAGTGAGTTTTGTGATATATTTTTGTGGAATAAAAATATGTTTAATTCAAAAGTTATATTGAAATGAAAAGATTAGTTGAAATTTTGACAGTTGTTGCTTTGGCTTCAGTTTTTAGTGGTTGTAAGAAGGAAGGAACTGTAGTTGTAAAGAACAATACGCGTTCTACTTACGAAGCGGTGGTTACGGATAATTTAAATTTCGAATCTGTCAGAACTATTGCGGCTGGGGCTTCGGATGCAAATACTAGTTATGATGTTGAACGTTCATATTATCTTGTAGCAACACAAAAGGATGGTTATTTTGAACATCCACAAGTGGTGAACGATTCCAAGTTTTTGCCGAAGAATGGTTCTGTTATATTTACAATAGAAAGTCGCCCTGCATACATTAAGTATGTGAACATTACTAGCGACAACTATCAGGTTGACATCACTTGTCCGGCAAACAACACCATCAAGCAGATAAGTATGCCAGGCAGGACATTGGATTCGTTGGAGATTGAGGCTGGATATTCTTACAATGTGAAGTTTACGCAGTTGGACGGCTATGTTCTTTATCCATCGACTAAGGAATATACAGTAAATGCAGACTGTGGTTACATCTATACTTGTGAAACACCTAATCTGATAAAAGGTGCGAGTGAAGAAATAGAAGAATATGAATATTAAAATTGTTAAATAAATGAAAAGGATTTGGAGTATTTCTGTTGCTTGTTTGGTAGCCGTATCTTTGGTGTGGCTTACGGGATGTACAAAGGATGTAGAAGCTGATTTCGATTGTCCTGCAAGTGTAGTTGCTGGAGAGACTTTCTTTGTTTCAAATTATTCGCTTAATGCCTATAGTTATATTTGGGAATTTGGTGACAGGTCGCATGTATCTGCAAGCGACTCATACGAAACCGCGCTTGCAGCTTTGTCTGCTGTATCTTTTTCTTCTATATTGGGAGATGATTCTAAAGAAGATTATGAATATTACATAGGATATTGTCCTGATTTGATTAGTTTTAAATATGCTGGAGAAAAGAAAATAATACTTCATGCCTATTCAAAGAATGGAAAGAAAAGCAGTCACAAGACCAAGTACGTTACGGTATCAAAACCATCATCATACACAATAACATATCTCGAACTTCAGCAAATAAGATTGTCATCTTGGGATACAGGCGTGTCGAGTGGTATCGAACCAGACATATATTTTAAGATTACAGAAACAAATGGATCTGAGCTATATACAAGTGCAACAAAGTATAATGTTGGCGAATTACCAGTGAAGTGGCAAGTTAATACGACATTGGATTCTAAATCAACATATAGTATAGAATTTTATGATTACGATGAACTTGATTCTGACGATAATATGGCAAACTGTATTTTCGAAAGTTCGTATATGTCGTTTGGAAGTAGTTCCTACACATGGGTTGCTTCAAT
The DNA here is from genome assembly GCA_902791865.1 of uncultured Bacteroidia bacterium. Lineage (GTDB taxonomy): Bacteria > Bacteroidota > Bacteroidia > Bacteroidales > ML635J-15 > Bact-19. Next base: position 91,043 of record CADAXK010000004.1, on the reverse strand, counting down.
TGGCTCTATAAAATTCACTGTAGGATTGGATTGGTAGAAAGTTTTTTAATAAATTATAGTTATATGAAGAAATTATTGTTTTTACTATCATGTTCGATAGTATTGGGTTTTACATCATGCAAGCCAATGCAGTATGGTGGTTCTAATGCTTACTATGGTCAGGTCAATCAGACTCAAGTTGTACTTGACAAGGCTAATTTCAAAGTGCTTGGAAGCTTTACTGGCAAATCGATTGCAAATGCGGTTTCATTGACCGTAAGGGATAAGGATGGACTTGTGTCGGCTGCCAAGCAGGATTTCTTGGACAATGCGAAGGCTGCAGGCATAACAATGACAGGAAGCCATGCTATAATAAACACTTGCGTTGATTATTTGAGCAACGGTAAGAAAATTGTCGTGACATTCTCTGGCGAAATAATTGAATTTACAAAGTAAGGAGGAGTATATATGGCACAGAAGACCAACAAAGGAGGTAAGCCTATTCCAAATGGACCATCGACAACTAATAATAAGTCGGGGTCTGGACGAGGAAATATGCCACCTAAACCGAAAAAGTAGATTTGCTAAATGTGATACCAAAACAGGCTGCTTCGGCGGTCTGTTTTTTGTTTTATTTACATTTTCCGTTGGCTTTATATTTCCGAATATTTTATGTAATTTTGCAAAAAATTTTTTCGAATGGAATATTTAGGTTTAAGCGAACAGGAAATCCTCCGTCGCGAGGCGTTGAAGGAATTGATAAATTTAGGTATAAATCCATATCCGGCACCCGAATTCAAGGTGACGACCAATACTAAGGATATTCTCGACAGGTTCAGCGACGACAATCTGCCTGAAGACTTGAAGGACATTTCGATTGCTGGCCGTATGATGAGCCGCAGAATCATGGGTAATGCATCTTTTGCTGAACTTCAGGACGAAAAAGGTCGTATTCAGCTGTATTTCCGCCGCGATGACATCTGCGAGGGCGAAGACAAGACTATGTACAATCAGGTTTTCAAGAAACTTCTCGACATCGGCGACATCATTGGTGTCAAGGGTTTTGCTTTCCGCACACAGATGGGTGAAATTTCGGTTCATGTAAAGGAATTTACAGTTCTCAGCAAGTCGTTGCATCCGCTGCCAATAGTAAAGGAAAAGGACGGTAAGGTTTACGACGCTTTCAGCGACCCCGAACAGCGTTACCGCAACCGTTCTATGGACTTGATTGTAAATCCGCAGGTTAAGGAGGCTTTCATAAAGCGTACCATGCTTACCAATTCGATGCGTCAGTTCCTCAATGCTAAGGGTTACCTCGAGGTCGAAACCCCGATTCTGCAGCCTATGTACGGTGGTGCTGCTGCGCGTCCGTTCAAGACTCACCACAATACCCTCGACCAGACTTTGTATCTCCGTATTGCAGACGAACTTTATTTGAAGCGTCTTATCGTCGGTGGTTTCGACGGTGTTTACGAGTTCGCAAAGGACTTCCGCAACGAAGGTATGGACCGTTTCCACAATCCCGAGTTCACACAGATGGAACTTTATGTTGCATACAAGGACTACAACTGGATGATGGATTTGGTTGAGGAAATGGTTGAGAAGATTGCTATCGACACCAACGGAAGCACCAAGGTTCAGGTTGGTGAAAATATAATCGATTTCAAGCGTCCGTGGAAACGCTACACCATGTTTGAGGCTATCGAGCATTTCAGCGGCATCGACATTTCAAAGATGGACGAGGCTGAATTGCGCGAAGTTGCAAAGAAAGTAGGAGTGGAGGTTAACGATAGCATGGGCAAGGGCAAACTCATTGATGAAATCTTTGGTGAATGCTGCGAATCGAAGCTCATACAGCCGACTTTCATCACCGATTATCCTATTGAAATGTCGCCGTTGGCAAAGAAACACCGTTCGAAGGAAGGTCTTGTTGAACGTTTCGAGGCTGTTTGCAACGGAAAGGAAATCTGCAACGCATATTCTGAACTTAACGATCCAGTTGACCAGCGCTACCGTTTCGAGCAGCAGTTGTTGCTTGCTAAGCGTGGTGACGAAGAGGCCATGATGCTCGATGAGGACTTCCTCACCGCAATGGAAATCGGTATGCCTCCGACGGCAGGCTTGGGCATCGGTATCGACCGTCTGTCGATGATTATGACCAATTCGGTTTCTATACAGGATGTTCTTTTCTTCCCGCAGATGCGTCCTGAAAAGAAGGCAGATGCTTTCAATATCGAGGACTATACAGCTTTGGGCATCAGCGAAGAATGGGCAAAGGTCATATATAAGTGCGGTATCACATCCGTAAAGCAGCTCAAGGAAATGAGTCCACAGAAGTTGCACCCGACATTGTGCGGAATGAACAAGAAGCACAAGCTTGGATTGCAGAATCCAACTGTCGAGGAAATTACCGGCTGGTTAAGCAAATAAATTTTTCATAATAACGAAAATGTTGATGATTGGGCGGAACCGAAAGGTTTCGCCTTTTTTTTGTGACTGCTTGTGCTTAGATTTTAGTCGTTTGCAAATTCCTTTATCATCTTCCTGTAGTTCGAGAAGATGGTTGCACGCGAGACGAATCCCACATATTTGCCCTTGTCGATTACGACAATGTTATAGTTGTTGGAGTTTTCGAAAAGTTCTGCTGCTTCCTGAACGCTCATGCCGTATTCTATGGTCGTTGTCGGATAGAACATCAAATCCTTTACCTTTGTGGTTTCGTACATTTCTGTCTTGAAAATCAAATGCTTTATCTGGTCGAGCCATACAAGCCCCTTGAAGTTGTTTTCCGAATCGACAACAACATATATTGTTCGAGTAGAATGGGAGATGACTTTTGTAAGATCGCCGAGCGTTGCATCTTCATGGATTGTAAGGAAATTGCGTTCGATGTATTGTTCAAGTTTCATCATGGCAAGCATGTTGCGGTCGGCGTTGTGTGTAAGCAGTTCTCCGCGTTTAGCAAGCAGTATTGTGTAAACTGAATTTGGCATAGCTGCGCGGGCAACGAAATATGAAATTGTCGATACAATCATCAGCGGTACAAAAAGCGAATATCCGCCAGTGAGTTCGGCGATGAGGAATATTGCGGTGAAAGGAGCGTGCATTATGCCGCCTATAAGTCCTGCCATTCCGATAAGTGCATAGTTGCCAACGGAAATTTCAAATCCCAAATACTTGCAGATGTGAGCAAAAAGAAGTCCGAGTATTGCTCCGAGGAATAGTGATGGAGCAAAAATACCACCAGCGCCTCCTGCTCCGAAAGTACAGCCTGTAGCAAATGCTTTTAGCAGCAGGATTAGTAAGAGTATTAGTGCAATACCCCAGAATGAGTGTGCAAAATCTGCTGATGAGTAGAATGTGTTGGTGTATATTAAATCAAAATCGCCTTTTAGTGCCGCATTTATGCTTTCAAAGCCTTCGCCATAAAGGGTCGGAAACAGGAAAATCAGCAGACCGAGCGAGATGGAACCGATCAGGAACTTTACCCAGTCGTTATTTATCTTCTTGAACCATTCGGTTTGTGCTAGGTAAAGTTTTGAGAAATAGAGTGATAGCAATCCGCACAGGATACCAAATACGACTAGGAATCCAGTGTCGTGGAGCATGAACGGGTCGGTGTGTTCTATTGGGTACACAACATTTTGTCCGAGGAAAAGGTAGGATGTTAGTGTCGCTGAAATTGATGCTGCAAGAAGCGGTAGGAGAGATGCCGTTGACAAGTCGAGCATCATCACTTCCATCGAGAAGATTATTCCTGCGATTGGTGCCTTGAATATTGATGCGATTGCTCCAGCTGATGCGCAGGCTATCAGCAGGATTACTTGCTTGTATTTCAGGTGGAAAAGTTGTCCCATGTTGCTGCCGATAGCAGCTCCTGTTGCTACGATTGGACCTTCCAGCCCGACAGAACCGCCAAAGCCAACAGTGAGAGAACTTCCTATGATACGCGAGAACATGTTGTGTTTCGGGATTTTTCCCTCATTTTGCGACATGTTATATAGTACCATTGGTATGCCGTGCCCGAGTTTCTTCTTGATGAAAACCTTTACGAAAATTAGGGTTAGCAGAATTCCGATTGCCGGAAATACGAAGAATAGGTAAGGAGTGTGCGTAGTGTCGATGATTGTGATAACTAGTTCGCGGACAAGATGAACCGAGTTTTTCATTACGACGGCTGCCAAGCCAACGGCAATACCCACAATGAAGGCAAGTATTGTCATGAAAGTACGATCCGACATGTTTCGCACACGCCAGAACATGAATTTACGATACCGTTCCTTAAAATTTATCTTCATCTCGAAAATCGGTCGCGAATATGGGATTTTTTTTTCAAAACTAATGGAAAAAACTGAAAAAACTTTGCTTTTTCTTTTTGGATGGCTAAATGCAGAGTTTGTATGTGCAAGTTAAATCTCAAAGTTTATGTTCGTTCTCTTTTGGGAAACAAAGGGGGACGTGTCATTTTGTCATTGAAATTTGCTTGAAATAGACAAAATGTCTATATAAATGACTGATTGTCAGGAATAATGCGTGGATTTTGGCATTGGCCTACGGTTTGCTATATCTACCCACGAACCTGCAAAAGTGGCAGGCTGGACAAGTAAAAAAGAATTTAAATTATAGGAGATTTGATTATGTTACCAGTAGTTAGACATTCGAGAAGAAACCAGAATTCGAGCGCATGGCTTCCATCTATGTTTGAAGATTTCTTCAGCGACGATTTTTTGAGCGTTCCTGTCAGCAGGCAGTTCGCTACACCTGCTGTGAACATTAAGGAGACCGAAAAGGATTACGACATCCAGATTGCAGCTCCCGGTATGACAAAGGATGATTTCAAGTTGAGCATCAACGAGAACAACGAACTCGTAATTGCCCTTGAGAAGAACGAAAACAAGGAGGAAAAGAACGACAAGAAAGAAAAGAACGGCACATGGTTGCGCAGGGAATTTTCGTATGCTTCGTATTCGCAGAGTTTCGTAATTCCTGAGGATGTAGAAGTTGAAGGAATTTCGGCAAAGATGGAGCATGGGGTTCTGAATATCGACCTGCCTAAGAAGGAAGTTGTAGAAAAGGCTCCAGCAACTCGACAGATTACAATTCAATAGTTGTATTCAGTTTTATATTCAAAACGGCGATTGCTTAGGCGGTCGCCGTTTTTTTGTTTGGGACGATGCATGCATTGTCCTTTTTTATAAGGTAGCAATGCTACTTTATGCTTTATGAATGAGGTTGCCTTTAGAAATTTACAGTTGTTCCCTTATCGATTCCGTATTTGTCGCAAAGACCAGCATTTATTTCGATTACGTACATTGCTGGGGCTTCAGATGGGAGAGATGTATCATCCAATGTGTTGGTATTCTTGCATATACTTACGACTTCTCTGTTTGCGTTTACATAGATGATGTCAAGTGGTATCAGAGTGTTGTGCATCCAGAACGAGCGCCAGTCTTCGTAGGGGAATATGAAAAGCATACCCTTGTTTTCATCCATTTCCTTGCGGAACATTAGTCCGCGTGCGTGTTCTTCCTCGTTGGTAGCCAGCTCCATGTCGATGCTGAAAATTACCGAATCGCTAGCATTTATGAATTGCAGTTCGCCGTCCTTGCGGAATTCTGGCGGATTGTCAAAATCGTATTTTTTCACTTTCAACTCTTTTGATGGTTTGTTGCCGTTGCTTGGACCTTTGGGCTTTGGTGTTTTGTTGCATGATGTTAATGCAATTGCAAATAATAAAATGTATGCTAATACTTTGATTTTCATATTTATGAATTTTGTAAAGTGTGAAGTCTATAGTAAGTTCCTTGTTTTGCAATAAGTTCATCGTGTTTGCCAGTTTCTACTATTTTGCCATCGCTGAGCACGATTATTAGGTCGGCATTCTTGATGGTTGAAAGTCTGTGTGCAACGACAACCGATGTCCTGTTTTTCATTAGATGTTCTATTGCTTCCTGCACAAGGCGTTCCGATTCGGTATCTAGTGCCGATGTAGCTTCATCGAGAATCAAAATCGGCGGATTTTTCAGCAGTGCGCGGGCAATGCTTATTCTTTGTCGCTGACCACCGGACAATTTGCAACCGCCATCACCAATGTTGGTGTCGAAGCCATTTTCGGTTTCCATAATGAAGTCGTAGGCGTTGGCTATCTTTGAGGCTCGCACGACATCGTCCTTCGATATTCCTTCCAATCCGAGCGTAATGTTGTTGTATATGCTGTCGTTGAATAGGATAGGTACTTGGTTAACATAGCCCATCAAATCACGAAGTTGCTTGAGCTTGTAGTCGCGTATGTTCTTGCCGTTAATTAGGATTTCGCCATCGGTTACATCGTAGAAGCGCGGTATAAGGTCAACTATTGTCGATTTTCCCGAACCGCTCTGCCCGACAAGTGCTATCGTCTGACCTTTCTTTATCTTGAAATTGATTCCGTGCAGTACTTCAGTTTCTGCATTATACGAGAATTTTACATTACGAAACTCTATTTCATCCTTGAACTCTGCAATTTCTTCGTTGCCTTGAGAGTTGATTATCGGGTTTTGTGCATCAAGTATTTCGTTAACACGGTCAACTGATGCCATTGCCTTCTTCACATTGAACCAGCCTGTCGAAAGTGTTTTTGCCGGCTGAATAATCTGACTGAATATTACAAGGTATCCGATGAGTGCTTCTGGTGAAAGAGTGCTGTTTTCCGAAAGAATCATTGTTCCGCCGAAACACAATATTATAATTACTGCTATTGTTCCAAGAAATTCGCTCAGCGGACTTGCAAGAAAACGGCGGCGGTGTACCTTGTTCATCAAGGTAGTGTATTCTTCGTTGGCTTGCTCGAATTTGGTGTCGATGTGGTTTTCGGCATTGAAAGCCTTTATGACGCGCAGTCCGCCAATCATTTCATCGATTTGTGCCAGAAGTCCGCCCATCTGTTCCTGACCTGTCATAGAGGTTTTTCTTAGTGACCGACCAGTCTTTCCAATCAGAATACCGAAAATTGGAAGCAGGATGAAAGCGAAAATCGTTAATTTCCAACTAATTACGCACATTGAAATCAGGTAGATGAGGATTTTGAGCGGGTCGCGGAAAAACATTTCGAGCGAACTGCCGATTCCCCAGTCGATTTCCTGCACATCGTTTGTCATTCGAGAGATTATGTTTCCTTTCTTCTCTTCGGTAAAGTAGGCGATTGAAAGATATAATGTCCTTTTAAACAGCGAGTTGCGGATGTCTCTAATGACACCGTTGCGAATCGGCACAATGAAGTGGTTTGCCAGATATGCAGTGCCTGTTTTCAGGAATGCGGCGATTGCTACGATGCTTGATATTGTAATGAGAGCAGTAAGTTTGCCGTTATTGTCGATTATTGTCGTGAGCCAGTAGTAGAAGTTGTGCTTCATCGATTCGATGTCGGTGATGCTCATTTCTACCAAGTCTCTTACAGGTTCCTGCGTGTTGAAAAGTATTCCAAGGAAAGGTATTACCATGGTGAACGAGCATAAGCTGAATATTGATGACAATGTGTTGAACAATATGTTCAGCAATGCATATCCCTTGTATGGCAGAATGTATCTTGTGACTTTCAGGATGTCTTTCATATTCCCGTGTAGTTGAACGGTGTTATCTGCATAAGTTCAGCCTTCACATCTTCGCTGACATCGAGTCCGCCGATGAAGTCGATGAAAGTCTGGTGGGTGACTTTTGCGTTGGTTCTTGTGAGAGCCTTGAGTGCTTCGTATGGATTAGGGTAGTTTTCACGGCGAAGAATGGTCTGAATTGCTTCGGCGACGACCATCCAGTTGTTTTCGAGGTCGGCGTCAATCTTTTCGCGGTTGAGCAAAAGTTTCGACATTCCCTTGTCGAGCGATGCCAATGCTATGAAAATGTGTCCCATAGGCACGCCAAGGTTGCGAAGAACTGTTGAGTCGGTAAGGTCGCGTTGCAGGCGGCTTATAGGCAGTTTGCGTGCAAGGTGTTCGCAGATGGCGTTGGCGATTCCGAGGTTGCCTTCAGCGTTTTCGAAATCTATCGGATTCACCTTGTGTGGCATTGCGCTCGAACCGACTTCGCCAGCTTTGATTTTCTGCTTGAAATATTCCATTGAGACGTATGTCCAGATGTCGCGTGCAAAATCAATGAATATGGTGTTGATTCTTGCCATGCAGTGCATTAGTGCGGCAATGTTGTCGTAGTGCTCGATTTGCGTGGTCGGACAACTGCGGTGCAGACCCAAGGTTTCGTTTACGAACTTGTTTCCGAAAGCCATCCAGTCGATGTGCGGGAATGCCACATTGTGAGCGTTGAAGTTGCCGGTTGCACCACCAAACTTTGCACTGAATGGGATTTGTTTCAGTTGTCTGGTTTGCTCGTTGAGGCGGACGACAAAGACATTCATTTCTTTGCCTAGTCGAGTGGGGGAGGCAGGCTGTCCGTGGGTGCGGGCAAGCATCGGGATGTCTTTCCATTCGTCGGCGAGGTTGGCGATTGTTGCCACTGTATTTGCCAGACGGGGAAGATACTCGTTCTCAACAGCTTCCTTAAGTAGGAGAGGCGTGGCTGTGTTGTTGATGTCCTGCGAGGTTAGTCCGAAATGTATGAACTCCTTGTACTGCGACAGGTTGTGTGCATCGAAGAACTCCTTTATGAAATATTCGACAGCCTTCACATCGTGGTTGGTTGTCTTTTCGATGTTTTTTACTTTTTCGGCATCCTCAGCGGTGAAATTTTGGTACAGGCTACGCAGAAGTTCGTATTTGCTTTTATCGAAGCCTTTGAGTTGAGGAATGTCTTTTTTTGTAAGTTCTATGAAATATTCGATTTCAATCCTAACGCGGTATCTTATCAGTGCATATTCCGAAAAATATTCTCTAAGTTCCTTTGTCTTAGAGTAGTAGCGTCCGTCAATCGGACTAACAGCCATTAATGCATCGTTTGACATATTCGTATTATTTAATGATGCAAAGAAACGAAAAAATATTGGTTTTCGTGAAATCTTTCTTTTTTCACTTCAAGTCAATATCTTTTATTTAAAACCTTTATCTTTGCACCATAATAAAAACTATATAATTATGGCTAAGATTCTTGTGATTGACGATGAACGAAGCATTCGTAACACATTGAGCGACATACTTGGTCTTGAGGGACATAAGGTGGAAGTTGCCGAGGACGGAGAACAGGGTTTCCGCAAGGCATCCGAAACAAAGTTTGATGCGGTGTTCTGCGATATAAAAATGCCGAAGATGGATGGAATGGAGGTGCTTGCAAAGTTGCACGACAGTTTTCCGGAACTTCCTATTGTAATGATTTCGGGGCACGGCGATATCGATACGGCTGTGGAGTCGATAAAGAAAGGCGCTTTCGACTACATTCAGAAGCCCTTGGACTTGAACCGTATGCTGGTGACATTGCGCAATGCTCTCGACCGTTCCACATTGGTTACCGAAACAAAGACCTTGAAAAAGAAAGTGAACTCAAAGTACAAGATGATAGGCGAAACGCCCGAAATGAAGAAAGTCAAGGAGATGATTGACCGCGTTGCGCCAACTGATGCCCGTGTGCTGATAACCGGTAGCAACGGTACTGGCAAGGAGGCTGTGGCTCATTGGATTCACGAGAAGAGCAATCGCGCTTCGGCTCCGTTTGTCGAGGTCAACTGCGCTGCTATTCCATCGGAACTTATTGAAAGTGAGTTATTTGGTCATGTTAAGGGTTCGTTTACCGGTGCCGTTAAGGACAAGGCTGGCAAGTTCGAGCAGGCCGACGGCGGTACGCTTTTCCTTGACGAGATTGGCGATATGAGCCTTGCAGCTCAGGCAAAGGTGCTTCGCGCTTTGCAGGAGAGCAGAATTACACGCATCGGAAGCGACAAGGATGTAACAGTAAATGTGCGTGTTGTGGCTGCAACCAACAAGAATCTGCGCGAAGAAATCGAGAAGGGAAATTTCCGCGAGGATTTGTACCACCGTCTTAGCGTGATTTTAATCCATGTACCAACCTTGAATGAGCGCGTTGATGATATTCCTCTGCTGGTTGACGATTTTATCAAGACTTGCTGCGAAGAACAGAATTTCCCAGTGAAGAAAATTACCGATGATGCCATTGCCGAACTGAAAAAGATTAACTGGCGTGGAAATATCCGAGAACTTCGCAATGTGATTGAAAGGCTTGTGATTCTGTGCGGAAACGAAATTACAGCCGATGATGTAAAGAATTATGCAAATGTGTTTTAACGGCTAACAGTCGAGCAGTCTAACAGTCTTGCAGTCAATTGGCTTTTAGCCTGTCAGCCTTTTAGCCTGTGAGCCATAAATATTAGAACTATGAAGAAAATAATCGTATCCCCATCTTTGCTTTCGGCAGATTTCAATCATCTTGCCGATGATATAGAAATGATAAACTCCAGCGAGGCCGACTGGTTTCACCTCGATATTATGGACGGCGTGTTTGTACCGAACATTTCATTCGGTTTGCCGATTGTAAAGAGTGTCAAGAAGTTGGCGCAGAAACCTTTGGATGTTCATCTGATGATTGTTCAGCCGGAACGCTACATTGAGGCGTTTGCCAAGGCTGGTGCCGATGTGCTTACCGTTCATTACGAGGCTTGTACTCACTTGCATCGCACGGTGCAGGAAATCAAGGCTCACGGAATGAAGGCTGGCGTTTCGGTGAATCCGCATACATCGGTTAAGTTGCTCGAGGACATTTTGCCCGAAATAGACTTGGTGCTGATAATGTCGGTTAATCCGGGATTTGGCGGACAGTCGTTTATAAAGAATAGTTTGAAAAAGATTTCGGAACTGCGCAACATTGCCGATGTTGTGAATCCTGAAGTCATAATCGAAGTTGACGGAGGCGTTGATACGCAGAACCACCGCGAGATTGTCAAGGCTGGTGCAAATGCGCTTGTGGCGGGTAGTGCTGTCTTTGGTGCAGAAAATCCAGCGGAAGCAATTGCGAAGTTAAAAACTTTATAATGAAGCGTCTGGAATATCTGTCGTTTCGCTTTTTGGTGCTATGTTCGCGCATAACGCCGTTTTTCCTGCTGTATTTCTGGGCGGATGTGTTCTACTTTGTTGTTTATTACATTGCAGGATATAGGAAAAAGGTCGTGTTTGGAAATCTAAAATCTTCATTTCCAGAGAAATCAGAAAAGGAAATTAAACAGTTGGCAAAGAAGTTCTATCGCCATCTGGCGGATGTTACGCTTGAGGCAATCAAGGGTATGACAATTTCGGAAAAGCAGATAAAAAAGCGTTATGTCATTGAAAATGCGGATGTTCCAAATGAATATTTCGACCGGGGACAGTCGGTTTTGCTTATAACTAGCCATTACGGGAACTGGGAATACGGAATGTTGGGAACCGATATGGCAATCAAGCATCAGACAGTTGCCTTGTATCTTCCGCTGACAAATCCATATTCAGAGCATTATGGTGTCGCTCGCCGTAGTCGTTTTGGAATGAAGATGGTGCCTGTGCAGCAGACAAAGTCGGTGTTTGCAACTCCGCCCGAAAAGCCTATTGGCGTGATTATGGCTGCCGACCAAAGTCCGTCTAACCTTGAACGGGCAATATGGCTCGATTTTTTGAATCACGATACCGCTTGCATTCACGGACCTGAGGCGTATGCGAAAAAAATGAATCTTCCAGCTCTTTATATGAAGATTTGGAAGCCCAAGCGCGGACATTACAAACTGACATTCGAGAAACTTATCGACAATCCGCAGCAGTATGCGCAGGGCGAGATTACTAAGTTGTATTTCAAGAGGTTGGAGGAAGATATAAGGCAGTGTCCTGAATATTGGCTTTGGTCGCACAGAAGGTGGAAACATTCGCGTCAAAGCGAAAACTAATAAAACTTAATTGGTATGACAGAATTCAATACTTTTATATTCAATGCTTTTGGCGTTAATGCCTACATCGTTTCCGATGAGACTAGCGAAGCCGTAATTATTGATGGTGCAGTAAATTCCGACAGGGAAATGTTGGCGTTGAAGCAATTTGTTGACAATAACAAACTGAAAATAAAGTACATAATCAATACACACGGGCATCTTGACCACATTTGTGGCAACGACAGGCTCAGGGCGGAGTACAAGGTTCCCGTGCTGGCAAATTTCAAGGATAACGACCTGATAGAGAATGTAGGTAGGGAAGCTGCGATGTTCGGTTTCCGTATGAACCAGCAGTCTTTACCCGACCAGAACATAGTTGATGGCGATGAAATCCGATTTGGAAATTCCGTGCTGAAAGTGCTTGAAGTTCCTGGACATTCGCGTGGAAGTGTGGCGTTGTATTCGGAAAGTGGAAATTTTGTTATGTGCGGCGATGCATTGTTTTCTGGAAGCATTGGCCGTACCGATTTGCCGGGCGGAAATCATGTGCAGTTGCTTGAAAGCATAAGGAAGAAACTGTTTGTGCTTGACCGTAATTGCAAGGTCTTGCCGGGACACGGAGAATCTACTACTATAGGTTTTGAAATAGACAACAATCCGTTTTTCTAGAGCAATAAAAAAGGACGGCGTTTAACCGTCCTTGATTTTTATTTTCAGTCTCCTTCGGAGAGAAATTTTACAAATTGACACAATTTTTTCAAATCTTATTTGTTTGATTTGGAACATATTTGTATGATTTCTGCTCGCAGGCACTCCTATTCTTTTACAAATTTTCGTAAAACCGCCCCCTGAGCTTGTCGAAGGGTGCGGATGCGTACCACATACACACCTGCCTTCAAATTTTCCACATCACAAACCGCATTATCTGCGTTTACCTCAATGCGCTTTACCACCTGACCGAGCGTATTCACAATCTCAATTTCCGAAATTGTTTCGGAAGATGAGATGTTGAGGATGTTGCCAACAGGATTGGGATATACCTCCATGTTTGCAATTCCGTTTTCTTCCACACCTGCGCAGTCTGTATTTTCTTGAATATGAGTAAAAATGCGCCAATATTCAGCATTGCTATATGTAGAAACCTTACCGCATGGGACAAAAATAGGAATTGATAATGAAACACCACTAAATGTATTCGATTTTATTGATGGAGGATTCTCCGCAAAAGAATAAATCGTATCAATGCTGTTACAACCGCTACAACTAGTAAATGTATATTCTCCAATGCTTCTTAATGAATTAGGAATTATTATAGTTGTCAAATCACAATTCCCAAATGCTATATCGCAAATAGCTTTTGTGCCTTCTATGATAGTCAAAGTTCCTGTTGGAGAATCTCCCTTGTATCCTAGACACCAACCGTCTAGATAAAGTATTCCGTCCGTTTGGTTCTCGAACCATCCAGTTTCTAAAAAAGCATTTAAACCAATACTAGCTACTGAATTAGGGATTGTTATAGAAGACAAAGCCGAACAGCCATAAAATGCAAGCTCGCCTATTCTTGTAACTGAATTTGGAATTGTGAACGAAGTTAGTCCAATGCAACGCCAAAATGCGCATTCTCCAATATTTGTAACATTCTCTCCAATTGTTATTGATGTAAGCATAGAACAACCATAAAATGCTCTAAGTAAATTGCCTCCTGTTACAGTAACAATTCTCAAATTACTTGGTATATAATATGTTATATAACTATCGTTAGTACTATTGTAATATTGTTCGATAGGAGTACTTCCCATATAATTTAATTTTCCGAATATATATCCAAAACAAGTAGTTTCCGAAATTGTAGATGCCGATGCAGATCCTCCTACAAAAGGAATTGTAATTTCAACAATTCCACTACAACCAGATAATGCACCATCTCCAATGCTTATGACAGAATTCGGAATTGTTACCGATGTCAGTCCGCTACAATTTTTAAAAGCATGGTCTCCTATAACCTCAACACCATTGCAAATTGAAATTGATTCTATGCCACTACAATTATGAAAAGCATTATTGCCAATGCTTATAACAGAACTAGGGATTGTTACAGAAGACAAAGCAGAGCAACCATAAAATGCAAGTTCACCTATTCTTGTAACGGAATTACCAATATAAAGCTCTGTCAGTCCTATGCAATCATAAAAAGCATCATTACCAATACTTACTACTGAATTAGGAATAACTATAGATGTTAATCCACTACAATTAACAAAGGCACTATTGCCAATGTTCATTACAGAATTAGGAATCGTAACAGATGCAAGACAAGTAGCTCCACTAAATGCAGAAGGTTTTATTTCTATTACTGATTCAGGAATAACCAAATCAATTACAAGATTATTGTTAATGAATAAGTTGTGTGCATATAACAAAGGTTGATCATCAAATGTTATTTCACACCATTGAGCAATATCACCCATGTAATAAACAGATGTTAATCCACTACACCCCACAAAAGCATTGTCAGGAATATAAGATACATTTTCGCCTATATTTAAGGTTGTTATGTTTGTATTGTACGATATGCCAGTAGATGCACAATTTATAGCATTATAATTAACTTCTAAAAGTCCACTACAACTTGTAAATGCATATTCTGGAATATTCGTTACATTTTCGCCTATAGTTAATGTTCTCAATGATGTACAATCACTGCCAAAACCACCAGAGGTGCAATTTGTTGCATTGAAAACAACTTCGGTCAAACCACTACAGTTATAAAATGCTCTTTCCCCAATACTTGTAACAGAACTTGGAATTGTAACAGATGTAATTCCTCTGCAACCATAGAAAGCATAAGCTGGAATATTTAATACACTATCGCCAATGTTTAAGGTCGTCAGCGATGAACAATTGCTGAAACCTTGATAATCATCATAATATACTCCAACACTTGTGCAATTTATTGCATTAAAATTAAGTGTATTTATTCTGATGCACCCATAGAATGCAGTTCTGTCAATACTTGTGACAGAAGTTGGAATTGTTATTTCTGTCAATCCACTACAATTTTTAAAGGCATAATTCCCAATACTAGTAACTGTATTTGGAATTGTTATTGATGTGAGCATAGAACAATTTTCGAAAGCATTGTTCGGCAAATTGCCACCAGTTACGATAACAGACCGTAAGCTGCTCGGAACATAGTAGATGGTATTGTTATATTGTGTAACAGAAGTGCCTCCTGTGTAACTTTCAGGTCCAAAAATGTATCCAAAGCATGGATCATATGAATAATTAGAAGGCATAGTATCTGATAACCTACTGCCCACAAAAGGGATAGATATTTCTTCAAGGCTATTGCAACCAGAAAAAGCTCGGCAACCAATACTTGTTACAGAATTTGGTACTGTTACGGAAGTCAATCCGTTACAATTTAGAAATGCAGAACCATATATACTTTCACAAGAATTAGAGATAGTTATCAAAGTCAGGCCGCTACAACCGGCAAAAGCAAAATCCCAAATGTTTGTTACTGAATTGCCAATAATAACCGAAGTCAACTCAGTGCAATCATAAAAAGCAGCACCGCCGATGCTTGTAACCGGATATGTTATATCATTATATATAACGGATTCAGGTATTATAAGGTTCCCTGATGGTTTTGTATATATGCCATAATAGTAGTCCCCTTGTTCACAAATTGCACCATAAGGATAAACAACTTCTACAGCATATATGTCTTCATTTGATGTGATTTTATAATATAGTGTCTGTCCACTTTCACAAATTGAGGAAAAGTCATAGTTGTCTGCCATAGCATATCCGCCACAGAGAACGGCAAAAATTAAAAGTGTAAAAAATTTTTTCATAAAAATATTTTGTTTTTGTGCCACAAACCCAAAGCGGCGATTATAAATTAAGATTCAAAAAAAGTGAGCTTCGTTTAACTCTTGTTCTGAAAGAAGGCTCTAGCAAAACCATACACTCCAACAAGAAAAGCCCACGAACTATCGTGAACACTCTTGCTTTGTCCTGAGTGTAAAAAACTGCTAGATTTTTCTTTCTAAGAACAAAAGCAAAAACGCTTTTTTATTTTAGATTCAATAAATTACAATTTAATTATCTCTGTTTCGTTGTTAAAATTTTGGTTAAACATTAAGTTTGTAATCACAAGGCAAATATAAGGATTATTTACGATTTACGAAGTACGATTGAGAAATTATTTGCCTGCGACGTTTTTCGCTTCGCTGTTTCAATGGCTTCGCCGTTTCAATGGCTTCGCCGTTTCTCGCTGCGCTGTTTGAATGGCTAAAGCCGTTTCTGGGTTTCTCCCCCCCGAGCTTGTTGAGTCGTGGCGAGTCGCGACCGTATTAATGATCAATGCCTGTTTAATATTGTTGTATAATTTACTATGTGTGAAGTATTTGTGAGTTATCTTGGCGCAATCTAATGCATTTGGTAAGATTGCGCCAAAAACTAAAATTATATTTGGCGTAATCTAAATGTTTTTGTAGCTTTGCGCCAAAATACGATGGCAATGAAAGAGATATTGATTGGCAGAGAAGCAGAGAAAAAGCGTCTGTTACAATATGTTGCGACAGAAAAATCCGAATTCATAGCGTTATATGGCAGACGCAGGGTTGGAAAAACTTTCCTTGTAAAACAGGTGCTCGGCGGTGATTTTTCATTCTCAGTTACTGGAATGGCAAATGTTTCAAACAGCGAACAGCTCAAGAACTTCCAGCTGGCAATGCAGAAATATACACGCTGTCCCGATGTTCCAACCGACTGGCTGACAGCTTTCACTATGCTTGAAAAATATCTTGGGAAACTGAAGGTTGACAAGAAAATAATCTTTATCGACGAAATGCCGTGGATGGATGGAAAAGGCAGCGGATTCATTAGCGCACTTGAACATTTCTGGAACAGCTGGGCTGCGTATCGGAACGACATAAAGCTTATCGTCTGCGGTTCGGCAACCTCGTGGATACTTAACAAGATTATTAAAAACAGAGGCGGACTGCACAACAGGGTTACTCACCAAATGCTTGTCTCGCCTTTCACTCTGCGCGAATGTGCAAGCTATTTCAAGGAAAACGGTTTTGGATATGCACAGGAAGAAATTGCCGAATGTTATATGGCTCTCGGAGGGATTCCATATTACTTGTCGCTGTTCGAGCAGGACAAAAGTGTTGCGCAGAACATTGACAACCTATGCTTTATGCGAGGTGCAGAATTGAGCATGGAGTTCAACAACCTGTATTCGTCGTTGTTCAAGAAAGCTACAAAGCATATTGCCATTGTCAGTGCACTGGCAACCAAAGGGATGGGAATGACAAGACTGCAACTGCTTAAAGCGACAAAAAGCGTAAACAACGGCAACTTCACTGCCACACTAAGGGAACTCGAACAATGCGAATTCATAAGAAGTTATACGCCATTCGGGAAAAACAAGAAAGATACGATGTACCAGCTTATCGACCCGTTTACATTGTTCCATTTCAGATATTTGAAGAAAAGGGAATCGATAAAGCAGGCATACTGGTCGAAAATCCAAGAAACTCCAGCTTTTTACAACTGGTGCGGCTATGCATTCGAAATACTTTGCCTGCACCATATAGAGCAGATATTGAAGGCTTTAAGCATTGCCGGCATAAACAATACGCCTTGTTCATGGAGCATATCGGGCAATGACCATCGCAACGGTGCACAGATAGACTTACTGATAGATAGGGCAGACAAGACCATCAACATCTGCGAAATGAAATACACAAGGCACGAATTTGAAATTACCAAGGAATACGACAGCGACCTACACAGGAAAATGGATACCTTCAAGAAAGAAACTGGGACAAGGAAGTCGTTAATGGTCACGATGATATCATCGGCAGGACTAGTGGACAATATGTATTCGAGAAGATTGCAGAAAGTAGTAACTCTCGAAGATTTGTTCCAGTAGTATCTTGGCGTAATCTAATGTATTTTGTAAGATTGCGCCAAAAACAAAATATATCTTGGCGCAATCTTGTTGGTTGTAGGAAAGAAAACAATTGGCAAAAGCCGTTTCAATGGCTGATGCCGTTTTTATGGCTACGCCGTTTCTCGCTGGCGAACAGAAGGTCAGTCGAGCATTTTGGCTGTTAGCCTGTTCGCCTTTTGGCTTTCAAGCCCCCCAAAATATTTTGCGGTCAGTGATAATATTTTACTTAAATTTGCGTTTGCTAACCAATGAAACTGTCAAAGACAAATATTGTCCTGATTGTTGTGCTGTCGGTAATCGTGGCGGCGGGAGTTGCTGTCGCTGTGATTATGTTTTGCGGTAAGGCAGAGGACGATAGGGTAGAAGTTCCTGTGGAAGAGCCAATTGTCGAAACTCGCTTTGGATTTCCTGTTGCCGATTGGACAATTACCGACGATACAGTTCGCCAGGGCGATTATCTGGGTACTATACTTAATAGGTATGGCGTTCCGATGTCGCAGGTTGACAAGATTGCACGGATTTCGGATTCCGTTGATTATACGCGGATTAGCGTTGGTCGTCCGTTCTGTGTCTTTTCTTCGCCAGACGATACCGCACGAGTGGCAAAGATTTTCGTTTACGAGAATAGTCCGCTGATGTTCACAGTGTTCGATTTTCGCGATTCGGTGGATGTGTTCCGCAAATACCACGATGTTGATACTGTGGTATGTACGGCATCGGGACGGATAAGCTCGTCGCTGTGGAATGTGCTCGACTCGAAGGGCTACGACTGGGATTTGGCGGTTGGAATGTCGCAGGTGTGGGCGTGGACGGTGGATTTCTACGCCTTGCAGAAGGACGACTGGTTCAAGGTTATTTTTGAGGAATATCGTGTTGGTGGCGAAACGGTTAGGATTGGCAAAGTTCTGGCTGGAGTTTTTTCGCACAACGGCAAGGAGAGGTGGGCGATACCTTTTGTCAACGATTCGGTATCTGAATTTTTCGACACCTGCGGACAAAGCATTCGCAAGACTTTTATGAAGGCACCGCTGAAGTTCACGCGCATAAGTTCACGATATACTAATTCGCGTATGCATCCCATCCACCATGTTCCTAAGGCGCATCTGGCGGTTGACTTTTCGGCTCCGATGGGAACGCCTATTTATGCGGCGTCGGACGGACGCATAACTATTCGCCAGTATGGAAACGGTGCGGGAAATTATGTTAAGATTAGGCACAACAGCATCTACGAAACGGTTTATATGCACCTGTCGAAGTTTGGAAAGTACAATGTGGGCGATTATGTGCATCAGGGCGATGTGATTGGCTATGTTGGAAGTACGGGCTGGTCAACAGGTCCGCATCTGCACTACGAGGTTCACGAAAACGGCAAAAAGATTAATCCTCTCAACTTTGACCCGCCTACAGCGGAGCCGGTTGATTCGGCAAATATGGAGCGCTTCAATAGGGAAAAGCGCCCGTGGATTGACAAGATTAGTAAAATAGTGGTGGAATAAAATAAAAAAGAGGCATTTAGCCTCTTTTTTATTGAAAAAACGTGCGGATTATTCAGCCAACTTGCTTACTGCGTCCATCATCTTCAACAAGCAGTCCAAGTCCATGTTTTCGTTTTCGAGAACCTTGTTGAATTTTGCTTCTGCGTCGCCTTCGAAATCGGTTTTACCCTTCCAGCCTTCAACGATTTTTGTAGCTTCATCGCAGTTGCCAGCGTTGATAGCGTCTTCTACTTTCTGTACGTCAGCTTCAGTGATTTTGCTGCCACAGCTTGTCATTGCGAAGCATGATGCAAATGCAATCATACCGATAAATAATAACTTCTTCATTTATTTATGTTTTAAAAATTCAGGGGCTAATTTTTTAGTTGAATCCGATGCCCCATATTGTCTTCATCAACTTCGTGGCAAAAGTATAAATAATTTTTCAAGGGGCAAGTGGCTTTTTTGTTTTTTCGTTTATGTTCGGAAACATATTTTTTGTTGTGCCATTGTTTGTAATAAAAGTTTAACTTTGTGCATCATTTTAAAATAATAAGTCATGATAGAAAACTTAAATGAATTTATGTCAACGAACATGGCTGCTGCAAAGCGTTCAGCCATTCGTGAAATATTGAAGTTAACACAGCGTCCCGAAGTTATTTCGTTCGCTGGTGGTTTGCCCGCACCTGCATCGTTCCCGGTAAAGGACATCAAGCAGTGCATCGATGAGATACTTGATGAGGCAGGACCAAAGGCATTGCAGTACGGAACAACCGAAGGTGATGTTGACCTTCGCAACGAAATCGTTAAGCATTATGCTCGTCAGGGAATGAATGTTACCATCGACAACCTTATGATTACCACTGCATCGCAGCAGGCTCTTGACATTGCAGGTTGGATTTTCATCAATCCTGGCGACACTATCATCTGCGGTTTGCCGTCATATCTTGGTGCTCTCGGTTCATTCCGCGCATACGGTGCTGTTCCTGTAGGAATCCCATTCGATGAATATGGCATGAAGCCAGACCTTCTCGATGCTAAGTTGGCAGAAATGAAGGCTCAGGGCAAGAAGCCTAAATTCATCTACTTGATTCCGGATTTCCAGAACCCGACAGGTATTACTTATCCAGAATCACGCCGTCAGGAAATTATTGACATTGCCGACAAGTACGACTTGTTCATCATCGAGGACTGCCCGTACCGTGAACTTCGTTTCGAAGGAAAGGCTCAGCGCATGATGTACGAACTTGACAAGAACCACAGAGTTATCTCTCTCGGAACATTCTCTAAGACTTTGGCTCCTGGTTTCCGTCTTGGTTGGGTTCTCGCTCATCCAGATGTAATATACAAGTTCGTAACAGCTAAGCAGCATACCGACCTTTGTACACCGGCTATCCTTCAGATGGCAACAGCAAGATATATGTCGAAAGGTTTGTTCGAGAAGAACTTCGGCAAGACTATCGAGATGTACCGCGAAAAGCGCGACTATATGCTCAATTGCTTCGAAAAATACATGCCAGCAGGTGTTACATGGACACATCCGGAAGGCGGTTTGTTCCTGTTGCTCTCATTGCCGGAAGGTTACGACACAAACGAACTCTTCCAGGTTGCAATCAAGAACAATGTTGCTTTCGTAACTGGCGAAGTTTTCTTCTGCGATGGAAGCGGCAAGAACACAATGCGTTTGAATTTCTCGTATTCATCGTTGGAGCAGATAGAGGAAGGTGTAAAGCGTCTTGCATCTGCAATAAAGGAATTCATGAAGAAGTAAATTATAAAGCAATTAGATTTGAAGAGCGATGCCAATTGGTGTCGCTCTTTTTTTGTAGGTATTATTCCGCATCTAAAAACATTTTCGTAATTTCGCGACCTAAATGTTTCCAATATGGACGAATACATTGTATCAGCCAGAAAATACCGTCCCGATACCTTTGAAATGGTTGTGGGACAAGACGCTATAACGCAAACACTGAAAAATTCTATAAAGAATAATCAGCTCGGACAGGCATATCTGTTTTGCGGTCCGCGTGGTGTAGGTAAGACTACATGTGCGCGAATTTTTGCAAAGACCATTAATTGTAGCAATCCAACACCGGAGCATGAGCCATGCAACGAGTGTGAGTCGTGCCGTGCTTTTGCCGAGTCGAGGTCGTTCAACATACATGAGCTTGATGCTGCATCAAACAACTCTGTGGATGATATTCGCGTGCTTATAGACCAGGTTCGCATACCTCCGCAGTTGGGTTCGTATAGCGTGTATATCATAGATGAAGTTCACATGTTGTCGCAGGCGGCTTTCAATGCCTTCCTGAAAACTTTGGAGGAACCGCCCAAGCATGCGATTTTCATACTTGCAACAACAGAAAAACACAAGATTCTGCCTACTATTCTCTCGCGTTGCCAGATATTCGACTTCAATAGGATAAGCGTTGAGGATATTCGCAAGCGACTCGAGTTTGTTGCAAATCGTGAAGGCATTGAGGCTGAGTCGGATGCGTTGCATGTGATAGCGCAGAAAGCCGACGGCGCTATGCGTGACGCACTTTCAATATTCGACCAGATAGTAAGTTTCTGCGGACGGAATATAACTTATCAGGATACGATTAAGAACCTTAATGTGCTTGATTATGAAGTGTATTTTAAGGTGACAGATGCGCTTTTGTCTGGAAATTATGCGGATGCTTTGACAATTTTTGACGATGTTCTTAAGAAAGGTTTCGAAGGTGGATATTTTATCGGAGGATTGGCTTCTCATTATCGCGACTTGTTGGTTTGCAAGGATCCTGGTACGATAGGATTGATTGAGGTTGGCGACAAGACAAAGACAAGGTATCTAGAATATGCGCAAAAGTGTTCTACATCATTCTTGTTCAATGCTATACAGATTGCAAATGGCTGCGATATGAGTTACAAGACTGCGCAGAACAAGCGATTGCTTGTCGAGTTGTCGTTGCTTAGGATATGCAATCTTGCAACTGATGTATTTACTGTCGCTCAGACTCAGCCAGTTCAAAATGTTGCACCGAAGCAACCTGTTGTAAATACTGTAGCTGCAGAACCTCCTAAGGCATATAGCGCGCCCGAACCAAGGCCAGTGCAACCCAAACCGGAACCTGCAAAAGTAGTGGAGGAGAAAAAGCCAAGCGAAGCACCTAAAGTTCAGCAGGAAAATAAAGCAAAACCGGGTGCAGAAAATCTTCTTAGCAAGATAGTTGGACTTGGAGGAAATGCGGAGGAGAAGCAGACTATTGCTACTGAGTCTACTTTTGATGATTCAAATTTGGGAGAAAAGGAATATTCTCTTTCCGATGTTGTTTCGGCATGGTTGTCTTTTGTCGTAGAGAAGTTCAGGACCGACAGTCCTCGTTGGAGCAGTTATTTCAATTCTCATCTTCCAGAACTTTCTGCCAACAATTCATACATCGTCAAGGTTGAAAATGAAGAAAAACTTAGACTTTTGTCACCAAAGAAAGAGTTTGTCCAGAACTATATTCGTGTGAAACTCGACAATAAGAATTTTACTTACGACTATGTAGTTGATGAAAGTCTTATCAAGAAGAACGAGGAGATTGCAAAGACATCGTCGGAACGGCTTGAGGATCTGAAAAAAAATAATCCAGATGTTGCCGGAATGATAAGCGACAGCGATTTCATGCAGGTTTAGTATAAAGGCATTGCAGGTGAAAGGCAATAGCATCGTAGAATTTTTCAAATACTGCATAAAGCGGACGGCATCATCGTGCTGGATTCTATTCAAGCTGATGATTCCAGTTTCCATTGTGATTCGTCTGATTCAGGAATTTGGCGTTCTGCCGTATATCAGCGGTGTGCTCGAACCGGTTATGGGCATTGTGGGGTTGCCGGCCGAGACTGCAATAGTATGGCTATCGGCGATGGTTGTCAATATTTATGGCGGACTTTTGTCGCTGTTTTCGATTTATCCCTCACTAAGTGAACCGCTTACGCATTCACAGCTTACCATTCTGCTTACGATGGTCCTTTTGGCGCATACGATTCCTGTCGAAGTGGGCATTGCAAAGAAAACAGGCGTGAAGTTCTGGATAATGTTCCTTATTCGTTTCCTTGGTGCGATTGCGATAGGAGCCATATTAAATGGTATATATTCGCTTACGGGAACATTGCAGGACGCTGTTGAAATGCCGGAATTCCTTGTTCCGGGACATCTCGGTTGGGGCGAGTGGGCGTTGAACGAACTGAAAAACTACGGACTTATAATCGCTGTGATATTTACGCTTGTGGTGTTTGTGCATTTGCTCGAAGTCATTGGCTTTATGAAGTTTATAAATCGGATGTTCCTGCCTTTGCTTGGTTGGCTTGGCATAAGCGAGCGTATGTTACCGCTGACGGTCATAGGTATGACAATGGGGCTTGCCTACGGTGGCGGACTTATTGTTGACGAGGGCAGGAAAGAGGGTGTGAAGCCAAAGGATATTTTCTTCGCAATGACGCTTATGGGCTTGTTCCATAGCATTTTCGAGGATACCATATTAATTATAGGTGCAGGAGGGCACTGGACTGGCGTAATACTTGTGCGTGCGGTTTTTGCCTTTGCCGTAACTTTCGCTTTTGTGTTGATTACCAAAAAGCTGGATGACAAAAAGTTTGCTCGTATTTTTATGACAAAGGAATTTTGGAAAAGGCATATCGAAAAGCAATAAATCCTACTTATACATAATCTGAGTTTAAGCCAAAATAGTAATATTTTTACTGTTTTGGCTGAAACTCAATCTAGTTGTTTTTCGGATTTGTAATCCGAAAATATTGAGTATCAGGATTTTTAATCCAAAAAGTTTACTTCTTTCGAGTGACAATCTTCTGCTCTTAAACTTCTGCATAACCAGTCTAAAATATGACTAGTATATGGTCTGAGTTTCAGCCAAAATTGAATTATTTTTCCGATTTTGGCTGAAACTCAAGAAAAATAATTATCTTTGCTGCCGATATAAACTACTTGTTATGCAGGAACTTATTGGAAGAAAGAACGAAATAGAAGAACTTGAACACTATGCCCAATCGGCAAAGGCTGAGTTCGTTGCTATTTATGGTCGCAGGCGCATAGGAAAGACATTTCTTGTGAACAATGTTTTCCGCAACAGGCTTGCCTTCTCTATGACAGGTATCATTGACGGTAGTTTCGATGAGCAGATGCACGCATTTACCGATGCTATGAGCCAGTACGGAAACAAATTGGAGAAAACGCCAAAGACTTGGCTCGAAGCTTTTTCTGTGTTACGCGATTATCTTGCAAAAAAGAAGAAACTACGCCGTCGCATTGTGTTTATCGACGAACTTCCTTGTTTGGATACGCAGAGGTCTGGTTTTGTTCGTGCGTTGGGCTATTTCTGGAATAGTTGGGCTTCGTTGCAGGACAATATCTTGCTTATTGTCTGTGGTTCAGCAACATCGTGGATGGTTAGCAAAATCATCGACAATCGTGGAGGACTTCACAACCGTATAACTCAGGAAATGCACTTGCAACCATTTACGCTTGCCGAAACAGAAAAATACTTCGCTAAAAATGGCTTTTCGTGGGGACGGACTTCGATACTGCAGTCGTATATGGTGTTTGGCGGAGTGCCTTATTATTTGAGTTTGCTGCGCAAGGAACAAAGCTTGGCAAATAACATCGACAGGCTTTTGTTTTCATCTGATGCGGTGCTTAGGTTCGAGTACGACAGGCTGTTTCAGACTTTGTTCAACTCGCCGGAACCTTACAAGCACATTGTAAAATTACTGGCGGAAAACAAATCGGGGCTTACGCGCAAGGAATTGTCGGAGAAACTTGGTCTTAAAACTGGCGGAAACCTTACTATGCTGTTGCAGAACCTGATACGATGCGATTTCTTGCGGATGTACAATGTCAAGGGAAAGAAAATAAAGTCATCATCTGGAATATACCAGATTAAGGATTTCTTTTCGCTTTTTTACGCTACTTTTTTGCAGAACAATGTCACAACCAACGAACATTTCTGGACAGACCACATTGAAACTCCAACACTTAATACTTGGTATGGACTTTCGTTTGAACGGGTTTGTATGTCGCATATACCACAGATAAAAAAGGCACTTGGCATTGATAGGATTAATACGGAATACTTTTCGTGGCGCAGCAGAAAGCAGAAGGATAATGTGCAGATTGACTTGGTCATAGAACGTTCTGACGGCAATGTGAATATTTGTGAGATAAAATATTCCAAGTTGCCATATTCCATTGATGCGGACGAAGAAAAACGGTTGGAAAGGAGAGTGGCTGTGTATAGTGCGGAAATGAAAGTGCATGACGGAGTGTTGCTAACTATGATTACATCTAATGGACTGAAGACGAACTCTCATTCGGACAAAGTTTCTGCTTCGGTTACGCTTGACGATTTGTTTTCTGAATGATATTTTATGTTTGAGTTTAAGCCAAAATAGTAATGTTTTTACTGTTTTGGCTGAAACTCAATCTCGTTGTTTTTCGGATTTGTAATCCGAAAATATTGAGTATAAGGACTTTTAATCCAAAAAGTTTACTTCTTTCGAGTGACAATCTTCTGCTCTTAAACTTCTGTATAACCAGTCTAAAATATGACTAGTATATGGTCTGAGTTTCGGCCAAAATTGAATTATTTTTCCGATTTTGGCTGAAACTCGCTGCTGCTTTTTGTGATTGTTCGTATGCCAAAATTAGAAAAATAAAATATGTCTTTGCCGTTCCAATTATTATTGCTAATATTACACCTTTAAATTTATAATGTATGAAAGTAGCAGAAGGAAAGTTGGTAAAAGTCGCATACGACTTGTTTCTTGATGGTTATAATGAGGAACTTGCATATTCAACAAAGAATGAGGAAGACGGTTCTGGTTGCATTGAGTTTGTATGTGGCAAGGGTGAACTTCTTGAGCCTATGGAGGCAAAACTAGTCGGAATGGAACCTGGACAGGAATTCAAGTTTATGATTCCTAAAGACGAGGCATACGGCGATATAGATGAGGATTTGTTCATCGGATTTCCGAAATCGGAGTTCATAGATGAGACTGGCGTTGAAGATATGCCTGAGGAAGGTGACATTGTTCCAATGGAGGACGAAGATGGCATTATTATGAATGCGGTTGTCAATGAAATTACTGATGATCATGTAATTTTGGACTTCAATCCGATATATGCTGGCGAAGACCTGTATTTCATAGGTAAGGTTGTAGATGTAAGGAACGCAAAATGAAGCTCGAAGGCGGACACGAGAAAATATTGGAGCAGATGCGAGAAATCGCAATGAAGCATCCCGAAAAGTTTCGGATTGTAGAAACTAATGTGGATGCCGATGTTCAGCTTGAATTCTACGCAATGATGCAGGAAGCAGGAAAATCCGATGTTAATGAGGATTTGTCTGCTATTTTTGCACGGCTTTCCGATTGTACCGATTTGGAAGCTCGCAAGCGAATGCTCGTGTCGCTGGCTTGTACTGGCGAGATAGAGGCTTACAGGTTTCTGGAAAAGTATCTCGAATCTTGCGATGATGAAATTAGGAAGTGGGCGATGCTTGCATATCAGCAGTGCCAGATGTTTCTCGAGTCGTCATTGCTCGATGAGTCGAAGATATATGTAGCATCGGGACTTGGAGGTAAGGATCATCGCTTGAGGTATATATTTGTGCTTGGCGGTGTTTCGAAGGAGTCGTATACCGATTTCCAGAAGAAGGTAATTGCCAACGAAACGAAATATTACCTCGAGAAATGCGATTCGGTGGCTGAATCCATACAATACGATGGCAATTATGCTATATGTACGGCGTTAATTCCTATTTACGAGGATGTTGTGGCTTTGGTGCAGAGCATAATTGATGAGGTTAACCAGTATGGCGGTTTTGTAAAACATAGCATATTCATTACCAACGAGAAGCCTGTCGGTAAGAATGTGCTCGACAAAATGTTTGATTCTGATGAAGACGGTAAAAATAGATGATTCGTGGTACGAACGGCTAAAGGATGAATTTTCGAGCGAGTATTTTTCTCAACTGAAGAGTTTTCTCGTTGCCGAAAAGCAGCAATATGTGGTTTTTCCTCCGGGAAGTCAGATTTTTAATGCATTCGACACAACTCCGTTCGACAAGGTAAAGGTTGTAATTCTCGGTCAGGATCCGTATCATGGTCCAGGACAGGCTCATGGATTGTGCTTTTCTGTACAATATGGAGTGCAGATTCCAAAATCCTTGCAGAACATTTACAAGGAACTAAATAGTGACATTGGTTTCCAGATTCCCAATCATGGTAATCTTACGCGCTGGGCAGAGCAAGGCGTATTCCTTCTCAACGCAACACTTACTGTCCGCGCACATCAGGCAGGTTCGCACCAGAATAAGGGATGGGAGAGGTTTACCGACAAGGTGATTTCTATTCTCAACGAGCAGAAAAATAATCTTGTTTTCCTGTTGTGGGGAAACTATGCAAAGGCTAAATCATCGCTTATCGACCATAATCGGCATCTTGTGCTTACTGCAGCTCATCCATCGCCATTGAGCGCTCATAGCGGTTTCTTCGGATGCAAGCATTTCTCGCAGGCAAATAACTACTTGAAAGCGCATAGCATTGCTCCGATTGACTGGAGTCTCGAGAATGTGTAATATTTAAAAGGCAAACAGGCTAAAAGGCGGAAAGTCGAACCGGCAAATATAATCTGGCTGTTAGCCAGCAAGCCCGTCAGACTTTTAGACATAAACACTAAAATCGTAAATCAAAAATCGAAAATCGTAAATTTTATTGTACTTTTGCATTTCTATGCTAAGGGCTATAAGAAATATCATAATCGCAGTAGTTGACTGGTTTTACAAGCCATTCCGCAGGTTTATCCCGCAGACAATATTCAGGTACGGATTTACTGGTGGAATGAACACTCTGCTTGATATTTTCCTATATTATATACTTTACAATTACGCATTTGGTGCAAGCAATGTGGATTTGGGCTTTGTTGTGATTTCTCCGCATATTGCAGCGTTCATAACAGAATTCCCGATAACATTCACCATAGGTTTCCTTTTGGCGAAATACATAACTTTTACCGCATCTACCTTGCAGGGATACCGGCAATTGTTCCGCTACGGATTGACGGTGTGCGGTTCAATATTGCTCAATTACTTGTTGCTTAAATTGTTCAACGAGGTTGTTTTCGTTGATGCTGACTTCATTGGATTTTGGGGATGTTCGTTCTTCGGAATGACAAACAAGGAAATTGCAGCAATGCTCTCGAAGATAATAACTATGGTGATTGTAATAGTTTACAGTTACTTTATGCAGATGTACTTTAGTTTCTCGCGCCGGCAGAGGGACGAAGTCGCAAAAATTGAAGAATAAATTTTATGCAGGATATTTTTAGGTTAATTTCCCAAGGAACAGGTATTTCAGAAAGACAGGTATCCAACACTGTTGCTTTGCTCGATGACGGTTGTACCATTCCTTTCATATCGCGTTATCGCAAGGAACGTACTGGCGGACTTGATGAAACGCAGATTGAATTGATTTATAAGCAGTACGAGCATATCAAGGAAGTGCTTGCACGTAAGAAATCTATACTCGAATCCATCGCAAAGCAAGAAAAGCTTACGCCAGAACTCGAGCGTGCCATAAACGAGTCGTGGGATATGAACGACTTGGAGGACTTGTATCTTCCGTATAAGCCAAAGCGCAGAACTCGTGCTGCAGTTGCTCGCGAAAAGGGACTGGAACCGTTGGCAAAACTCATTTTTGCTCAGAAATCAGTTGATGTTTATGCTGAAGCAAAGAAATACCTGAACGATGATGTAAAGTCGGTGGAAGATGCGATAGCTGGTGCAAGCGACATAAATGCCGAGGTTATCAGCGAGGACAAGTCGGCACGCGAACGCGTACGCCGTTTGTTTGCTCAAGAGGCTGTTATTTCATCAAAAGTTGTGAAATCCAAGGCTGATGAAGCCGAAAAGTATCGCGATTATTTTGATTTTAGTCAAAAACTTTCCACTTGTCCATCTCATAGGATTTTGGCAATGCGCCGTGGCGAAAGCGAGGGCTTCTTGCGTGTGGATATTTCTCCCATTGAGGAACATTCGCTCAAGCAGTTGAAATATTTGTTCATTCATGGCAAGGGACAATGCTCCGACTTGCTTGCCGAAACTATTTCTGATGCATATTCAAGGTTGATAAAGCCATCTATTGAGAATGAGTTTGCCGCATCGAGCAAGGAACTGGCTGATGTTGCAGCTATTGAGGTTTTTGCCGCAAATCTGCGACAATTGCTTATGACTCCGCCACTTGGCAAAAAACGAATTTTGGGCATTGACCCTGGTTATCGTACAGGGTGCAAGTTGGTTTGCATTGATACCGAGGGGAATCTGCTCCACAACGACAACATTTATCCCCATAAGCCGCAGGAGCAGACTGCAATGGCAATGAAAAAACTGTCATCAATGGTTTCTGCGTATAAGATTGATGCCATTGCCATTGGTAACGGAACTGCCAGCCGTGAGACAGAATATTTTGTAAAGCGCATACATTTCGACCGTCCAGTGCAGGTTTTTGTAGTTAGTGAGGATGGAGCATCTGTTTATTCGGCATCATCGGTGGCAAGGGAAGAATTCCCGCAGTATGATGTTACCGTGCGTGGGGCGGTTTCAATCGCTCGAAGGCTTATGGATCCGCTTGCCGAACTTGTGAAAATCGAGCCGAAGTCGATAGGAGTGGGGCAGTATCAGCACGATGTTGACCAGAAACTGCTCAAGGATAGTCTCGACCGCGTTGTGGTTAGCGTGGTTAACAATGTCGGCGTGAACCTGAATACTGCAACTAAGCATTTGTTGAATTATGTTTCGGGACTTGGTCCTGTGCTTGCGCAGAATATTGTCGATTACCGCAAGGAGCATGGCGCGTTTACCAATCGCCGACAGCTGATGGATGTAACTCGTCTCGGAAGCAAGGCTTTCGAGCAGTGCGCAGGTTTCCTTCGTATTCCTGATGGTGACAATCCGCTCGACAATACCGCTGTTCATCCCGAATCGTATGGAATTGTTGCAAAAATGGCAAAGGATTGCAAGGTTACGACTGAAAAACTTGTCGAAACTCCAGAAATTCTTGATGGCATTGACTTGTCAAAATATGTGACAGACCAGATTGGTATGCCAAGTCTTACGGATATTGTAACCGAACTGAAGAAAAAAGGCAGAAATCCGCGTGGTCAGGTGAAGGTACTCGAGTTCGACAAGGGCATACATCGTATTGATGACTTGGAAGAAGGTATGATTTTGCCAGGAATTGTTACAAATATTACAAATTTTGGTGCTTTTGTCGATTTCGGAATTAAGGAAAACGGACTCGTGCATGTTTCGCAGATTTCCGAAAAGCGCATAGAGTCGCCAACCGATGTGCTGAAACTTCACCAGTATGTGAAGGTTAAGGTCGTGTCGGTGGATATGGAAAGGAAACGCATCCAACTCAGCATGAAAGGAGTTGAGCAGGACTTGTAATTTGCCAATGTTAAAATGTTTTTATTGAAAATAAATTTGTGCTAATTTTGCCGATATAACAGACATTTATGTGTGGAATTGCAGGAATATATTCGTTTGGTGGTAAAGAACTTGACAGTAAGATAAAGTCGGCTGTTGATGCCTTGTATAGTAGAGGTCCCGACAGCAATGGCTTCTTCGTTAGCGACAATGTTGCGCTTGGACATACGCGCTTGTCGATTATCGACACATCTGATGCTGGAAGTCAGCCGTTTTTTGATGCATCGGGAAACTATGTGCTTGTGTTCAACGGAGAGTTTTACAATCATAACGATTTCCGTGAGGAATTGATTGCCGTTGGCGTGAAATTTCAGTCGAAGTCTGATACCGAAGTTCTTTTGTATCTGCTGATTAAGTACGGCAGTAAGGCAATTGAAAAACTGAACGGTTGCTTTGCTTTTGCTTTTTATGACATAAATAAAAAGGAGTGTCTTGTGGTGCGCGACAGAATGGGCATAAATCCGGTTGTCGTGTATTCCGATTCTGAAAAGATAATGTTCGCATCTGAAATGAAAGCCTTGATCGCCATGGGTATTCCGCGCAAAATTGACAACGAGGCACTTGCAACATATTTACAGTTAAACTATATTCCTACAAATCAAGGCATTTTCGAGAATACTCGCAAACTGTGTCCCGGAACATTCTTGCGGATTACTCCATCTGGTGTAGAGGAACATACATATTATAAGATTCCAAATCGCAGGGAAGTGCAGATTGACGATGATTATGAAACTGCAAAGAAAAAACTTCGCGAACTGCTGTCTGCATCTGTGCAGCGCCGCTTGATTGCCGATGTGCCTTTGGGATGTTTTCTTAGCGGAGGTATTGATTCATCAATAGTTACTGGACTTGCCTCACAGTTTACGCAAAAGCTGAATACTTTTTCGGTTGGTTTTTCCGACAACAAGTATTTCGATGAGACCGACTGCGCAGAAATCATTGCTAAGCGTTTCAATACCAACCATACGGCATTCAAAATCAGCAGCAAGGATTTGCTTGACAACATTTCGCATACTCTTGACTACATAGATGAGCCTTTTGCCGATTCATCTGCGCTTGCTGTTGACATTTTGAGCAAACTTACACGGTCAAAGGTTACTGTTGCCCTTAGTGGCGATGGCGCTGATGAACTATTTTCTGGCTACAACAAGCACTCTGCGCATTTGCGTGTGATGAACGCTGGCATCAAGGAAAAGGCGGTCGCTGCGTTTGCGCCTTTGTGGAAGATTATGCCGAAGTCGCGAAACTCCAAGATTTCTAACACTTTCCGTCAGCTAGACAGGTTCGCATCCGGTTACAATCTTTCCGATGCCGAACGCTATTGGCGGTGGGCAAGCATTGGCGATGGCGACTATGTGTCGCGACTGTTGAAGCCAAAATATGATAATGCGAAACTCGA
Organism: uncultured Bacteroidia bacterium; assembly: GCA_902791865.1. Taxonomy (GTDB): domain Bacteria; phylum Bacteroidota; class Bacteroidia; order Bacteroidales; family ML635J-15; genus Bact-19. The sequence continues at coordinate 58,867 of CADAXK010000004.1, read as the reverse complement.
TGAGCGTAAGTCCTTGTATTTGGATAGCTGTTTTGTCGATATGAATGATGTGCTTTATGCCGACATGCACCTTGTGCTTCAAGGCGATATGCTAACAAAGGTTGACCTTATGTCGATGGCAAACAGTCTTGAGGTGCGCGTGCCTTTCCTCGATCATACGGTTGTGGATTATGTATCGTGTTTGCCGTCATCGTACAAGATTGATGCACATTCTCGCAAGAAGATTCTTCGTGAAACCTTTGCCGATTTCTTCCCTGCAGAACTTTTGAATCGTAGAAAGCATGGCTTTGAGGTGCCTTTGCTTAAATGGTTCAACAAAGAACTTTACGACTTGATAGAGAACGATTTGCTGTCGAAGAAGTTTGTTGATGAGCAGGGTATTTTCAATTACGAAGAAATTGCTGACCTGAAGAACAGGCTACATTCCACCAATGTCGGCGATGCCACGGCAAAGGTTTGGGCGCTTGTTGTGTTCCAATGGTGGTGGAAGAAATGGAATTTATAAACTCACCAATAAATATTTTTGGGTTATCTTTGCGCCTTCTTACAAACGCTTTCAAATGAAGATAGGAAAGATATATTTTGAAACCTACGGCTGTCAGATGAATGTCGCTGATTCAGAAATGGTTGCGGCGATAATGAAAGCCGATGGCTACGAAACTACGGATGATGTTCAGTTGGCTGATGTGGTGATAATAAACACTTGTTCGGTTCGCGACAATGCAGAAAGGAAGATTTGGAATCGCCTAGACTACATGAAAGGTCTGAAGCATCGCAACAAAGGATTGAAAGTCGGAGTCATTGGCTGTATGGCACAGAGAGTTGGCGACAAGTTGTTCGATAGTGGAGCAGTTGACTTTGTGGCTGGTCCAGATGCTTATAGGCATATTCCAGAACTTGTGCGCGAAACCGACATAAAGCCTGTGGTTGATACCGAATTCGACATTGCTGAAACATACGCAGGAATAGAGCCTTTGCGCCTTGATAGCGAAAGCATTTCGGGATTTGTGTCGATTACTCGCGGATGCAACAATTTCTGCTCGTATTGCATAGTGCCTTATACTCGTGGTCGCGAGCGTAGTCGTAGTGCCGATGATATTTTGCGTGAGTCGGAAAACTTGATGAAGCAGGGCTACAAGGAGATAACTTTGCTAGGACAGAATGTGAACTCGTATCGTTTCGGCGATATGGATTTCCCGAAACTGCTTGAAACCGTGGCAAAGCATGTTCCAGAAATGAGGGTTCGTTTCACGACATCTCATCCAAAGGATATTTCTGATGAACTTTTGGAGACAATTGCTCGTAACAGCAATATTTGCAATCATATACATTTGCCAGTACAGTCGGGTAGCAATGTTGTGCTCGAACGCATGAACCGCAAATATACACGCGAATGGTATCTTGACAGAATATCTGCTATACGGCGAATTATTCCCGATTGTGGACTTTCTACTGATATTTTCTGCGGGTTCTGTGGAGAAACGGAGTCCGATTATATGCAGACCGTTGACTTAATGGAAACCGTTGGTTTCGATTCTGCGTTTTTGTTCAAGTATTCAAATCGTCCTGGCACATTTGCATCGAAAAATCTTGTTGACGATGTTCCAGAAGAGGAGAAGGTGGCTAGGCTTGCAAGGCTTATTGAGATACAAAATCGTATTTCGTTGGAGCGTAACAAGTGCGATATAGGCAAGGAGTTCGAGGTGCTTGTCGAGGGCGAGTCGAAGCGCTCTAGTGAAATGTTTTGTGGACGAACACAGCAAAACAAGATGGTTGTGTTTGACAAAAAGGCATATAAAAAGGGCGATTATGTAAAAGTGAAGATAACTGAAGCCAGTTCGGCGACATTAAAAGGAATTGTTATTCAATAAATTACAACTGCTTGTTTTGTTCATATAATTTGGTAAATAAAAATTGGAATAAAAATTTGTAGTCAAAAATATTTTGCGTATTTTTACAACCGAAAAATATAAATTAGAAAGGACTGTATTATGCAAGTAAAGAAATCACCAAAAGCTGATCTTGATAGATTCAGAATCATCTTTTTAGAAATAGGTGCAGTAGTGGCATTGGCTGCATGTCTCGTTGCTTTTGAATGGTCATCTGAAGACGCTTCACTTGGCGCTCTTGGCGATTTGACAATTGACGAGGTTATAGAAGAAGAAATCGACAATACGATACAGGAAGAACAAGAACCTGAAGAACCAGAACCAGAACCGGAACCAGAACCGGAACAGATTATCGAGGAACTTGTTATCGTTGAAGACGATGTAAAGGTTGACGATATTAATATTAACTCAGAAGCAGATGAAAAGACTCAGACTCAGATCCACATTGTTGAGACCATCGAAGTTGAGGAGGAGGAAGAAGTTGAACCTGTAGCATTTGCTGCTGTAGAAAACAAGCCTGAATATCCTGGTGGCGATATGGCTCTCATGAAATATTTGGCAGAAAATACCAAGTACCCTGCAATAGCAAAGGAAAACGGTGTTTCTGGTAGAGTATTCGTTCAGTTCGTAATCGACAAGACTGGTGCTGTTACAAAGGTAAAGGTTCTCCGTGGTGTCGACCCAGCACTTGATGCTGAAGCAGTAAGAGTTGTAAAGGCAATGCCTTCATGGAAGCCTGGATCACAGCGTGGTAAGGCAGTTCCTGTAACTTATCAGGTGCCTATCAATTTTAAGTTGAACTAAAGTTTATAAGGTTAATATTTTGCCCTGTCATACGGCAGGGCTTTTTTTTGAACTTAAATAGGATAATTATGAAAATAAAGTCGTTGCTATTATATTTATTAATAGGTATGGTTTTCCCTGCTTTCGTATATGCGCAGGACAAGCAGAATGGTAATGCCGTAACTGGCGATGACGCTGAATATTCGTTTGAACAGTTGGAGCAAAAACCAGAGTTCCCCGATGGGAATGCAGGTCTAGGTAAATATTTGTCGGAAAATATCAAATATCCGAAGAAAGCCATTAAGAAAAATATAACAGGAAAGGTTTTTGTACAGTTTATAATCGACAAGACTGGTAAGGTTATAGATGTGACCGTGCCTAGAGGAGTTGACAAATCGCTAGACAAGGAAGCTATTCGTGTTGTGAAGGCAATGCCTAACTGGAAGCCAGGAATGAAAAATGGTGAGCCTGTAAAGGTGAAATATACGATTCCTATTAATTTTAAATTATAGCTCAATGTTTGAATGTCAGGAAGAAGAATTTGAGAGGGCTGTCCTTGTTGGAATTGTAAATCGCCAGCAGACGCGAGAGCAAGTGGATGAGTATCTTGCTGAACTTGAGTTTCTTGCAAGTACAGCAGGCGTTTTGCCAGTGAAAAAGTTCGTGCAGAATGTCGATACACCAAACAGAAGGACTTACGTAGGAACTGGAAAGTTGGAGGAAATTCTGCAATATATTCAGGAGAATGAGATTTTTCTCGTAATATTTGATGATGAATTGCAGCCCACTCAGTTGAGAAACATTGAGCGTGAACTGAAAGTCAAAGTACTTGACCGAACTAATCTTATTCTTGACATTTTCGCCCAGAATGCACGGACAGCCCATGCTAAAGCGCAAGTTGAATTAGCTCAGTACCAGTATCTTTTGCCGCGTCTGGCAGGTATGTGGACACACTTGGAGCGTCAGCGCGGTGGTATTGGAATGCGTGGCCCTGGTGAAACGCAGATAGAAATTGACCGCCGAATTGTGCTTGACAAGATTGCAAAGTTGAAACTCGATTTGCAGAAGATTGACCGCAATATGATACAGCAGCGCAAGAATCGTACTGGCATTGTCAGGGTTTCGCTTGTCGGATATACCAATGTTGGCAAGTCAACCATAATGAATCTCATAAGCAAGTCGGATGTGCTGGCGCAGAACAAGTTGTTTGCAACGCTTGATACTACGGTGCGCAAGGTTGTGATAAACAATCTGCCATTTCTGCTAAGTGATACGGTTGGTTTTATCCGTAAGTTGCCGACAACGCTTATTGAATCCTTCAAGTCAACACTTGACGAAGCTCGCGAATCCGATTTGATAGTGCATGTTGTAGATGTTTCGCATCCTTGCTTTATGGAGCAGATGGAGGTCGTTGAGCAGACACTCAAGGATATTGGAATTATAAACAAACCGATATTGGTGGTGTTCAACAAGATAGATGCGTTTACATACATCAAGAAAGACGAGGATGACCTAACGCCTATGAAGCGCGAAAACTATTCGCTGGATGACTTGAAAGAAATGTATTTTGCAAAGAATGATGATTGTGTTTTCGTGTCGGCAAAGGATATGCAGAATATTGATGAGTTCAAGGAGAAACTGTTCGAAATGGTAAAGAAAATCCATTTTGACAGGTATCCTTACAATACGATATAGAAAATATTTTACAATGTCGTAAATGAGTACATTCCTGTTGATATTGATTGTTTCGGTTGTACTTGTTGCATTGTGTTTTGTAGCGATAGGAGTGCAGGTATTTTTCGGAAAACGCAAGAAGTTTCCAGAACCCGAAATCAGTAATAATGCAGAGATGCGAAAACGGAACATTAAATGTTCGCGTTGTGATGAATTTGAGCGTTGTGCGTTGAAGGATGCAAAAGATTGTTGAGACTAAACAACCAACGCCAAAATTTCAAAAATCGTCAATCGTGAACCTTTAGCTCGCGTAAGCAATTCCTTTGCATCTTGTCAGTTCAGCCTTTAGCTTGGCGAAGCCAATCGTAAATCGTAATTCGTAAATCGTAAATTATCCTTACATTTGTGCTTTCGTATTATTGTTATGGAAGAAGAAAAATACATAGTCCGTTACCTTGTTATTCGTTTCAGTAGCATTGGTGACATTGTGCTTACAACGCCGGTTGTGCGATGCTTGAAACAGCAGGTTGAGAATGCTGAGGTTCATTTCCTTACAAAACCAGCAAATGCTGGAATTTTGGAGCCAAATCCGTATATTGACGAGGTGCATGTGCTTAAAGATACCTATGCAGAAACCATTGACGAGTTGCGCGAAATTCCCTTCGACTATGTGATTGACTTGCAGAAGAATCTTCGTTCCAAGCGCATAATCAACAAGTTGAAGATTTTGGATTTTACGTTTCCTAAGTTGAACTTTAAGAAATGGCTTGCAACATCGTGCTTCAAGATTAACAAGTTGCCAGATATACATATTGTTGACAGGTATATGACTGCTACGCGCTTGTTCGATGTTCACAACGATGGTAAAGGACTTGACTATTTCATTCCAGAGGATGAGGAAGTTGACACAAAGTCGGCTTTTGGACTAGAGGCTGGCACATACGTGGCTTACGCTATAGGAGGGCAACATGCAACAAAGCGGATGCCCAAGGAGTTGATTTCCAAGTTGTGTGGCAAGGTAAATGCCTTTGTGGTTCTGCTTGGCGGAAATTCTGATGTGGAGGCAGCGGAATACATTTGTGCCGAAAACGAGAATTGCATAAATCTTTGCGGAATATTTTCTTTGTCGCAGTCGGCATCTGTGGTTAGGCAAGCAAAGTTTGTGATTACGCACGACACTGGACTTATGCATATCGCGGCGGCGTTCAAGAAGGATGTTGTATCGATTTGGGGCAATACGATTCCGCAGTTCGGCATGACGCCATATATGGCAGGGGAGATGTCCAAGATATTTGAAGTAAAGGATTTGCGCTGCCGTCCGTGTTCCAAATTGGGGTATGAGAAGTGTCCGCGTGGGCATTTTCGTTGCATGAACGAGCAAAATATAGATGAAATTGTAGAATATTGTAATAGCATGTACACCTAAAGTCATTTCGGAAGCCAGACGGAACACGCGATACGAAAGGGGAGCGTTGTGAAGACGGCTATCCGAAATCTCATAAAGTGTGTTATTTAATTATTAAATAGGTATAAAGATGAAATTTCAGTACAGGACGCAGGGAACCTGCTCGGAGATGATTGAGTTTGAAATTGTTGATGGAAAGTTGCACAATGTTCAGTTTTACGGTGGTTGCCATGGAAATTTGCAAGGGATTGGCAAACTCGTTGAGGGAATGGATGCAAAAGAGGTGATTGCAAAGCTTGGTGGAATTCGATGTGGCTACAAGGATACATCATGTCCCGACCAGTTGAGCAAGGCGATAGGTGTGGCGTTGACGAAAATGTAATAAAAAAGTAAAAAAATGCTTTGTAGCATAAAAATTATAATTAAATTTGTCATCGATAATTTTAAGACTAATTAAAAGCCGAGGGGTCCGATGGCATATAACTGGGCATATATTTTATGAAGAAAATTTTACTTTTTGTTGTGTCTGTACTAGTTGCCGCAACAATGTTCGCTCAAAATGCTGCTAAGGGCGAAATCCAAAGCATGGATATGAATGCAAGATTGGAAAGAGGTACTCGTGGCATGTCTGACTGGGGTACATTTACCAATTTTACAGCAACCGACATGAATGGTGTTACTCACAATATTCAGGAATATCTGAATCAGGGTAAATATGTAGCAATAGATTTCTTCTGTGCATGGTGTGGTCCGTGTTGGCAATATCACCAGAGCGGTATTTTTGATAACTTGTATGAAACATACGGACAGGGTGGCACTCAAGAATTCGTTGTGTTAATGATTGAAACAGAAACATCAAATACCGCTGCTCAGATTACTGGAACTTCTGGTTCGTATAGTACTCAGGCAGAATATTATGCAAATTATTCTCAAGGTGATTTTACTGATCACAATCCTATTCCTATTGTTGATGCAACATCAAATCTTGCCACTAAAGTTTCATTGTACGAAGGCTATGTGCCGTCAATTTATGTTTTCTGCCCAAGTGGATATGTTGCAGAAATCAACGATTATTTCCTTAATGACACACATGAAGCTTTCCTATCAGCATCGGCTGGCGCTGAAAACATATACAACTTTGCAACGTCATCATGCCCATCAAGTGCAACTTTGCCTATGGCTGAGATTGTCGCTCCAACCGCAACTCCAGGAGTTCCTGCAACCATTAGCGCAAATGTGATAAGCGTTGGCAACACAACATACGCATGGACTTTCGAAGGTGGCAATCCAGCAACTGCAAATACCCAAACAGTAGATGTTACTTGGAACACTGCTGGTCTTTATAGTATTTCGCTAGTTGTTACCAACGAAGCAGGTAGCACAACAAAATCGGCATACGTAAATGTGGTTGATTGCAGTGCTGGTATATCTCAATACCCGTATGAAGAGAGTTTCGAAGGTGGACTTGGATGTTGGTCTGCAATATCAAACAATACAGAAAACAATGAAAGTTCTCAAAGTGGTTTCGGCGTACACGAAATTGGAACCGATATACAAACACAATTAGCTTCTGCTCATGGCGGTAACTACACATTCCGTTTCTCAAGTTACGCCCGAGCAAGTGACTATACTCAGTACCTCATATCTCCAGAACTGAATCTTGGTGGAGAAGGACAATTGAGTTTCTGGCTCTATGCACAATCAACAAGATATGGTGCTGAAAAATGCCAGATTATGACATCTACGACAACCAACGCAACCTCAAGTTTCACAAATCTCGGTAGCGTAATAGAAGTGTCAACTGCTCAAACATGGGAAGAACATACAGCTACACTTCCTGCCAATACCAAGTATATAGCATTAAGATATGCAGTTACAGCAGACACTTGGTTCCTTGGCGTTGATGATATAAAAATTACTGCTCCTGGCGTAGTTGGCATCAATGATGAGATTGTTTCTGTCGTTAATATCTACCCGAACCCAACAACAGGTATCGTAAATATTGATGCTGATGGTTTGAACAAGGTTGTTGTTTATGATGTAACTGGCCGTATGATGATGTCGGTTGCTAACGAAAGCACAATTGACATTTCAAATCTTGAAGCTGGCGTTTACTTCTTCTCAGTTGAAACCGCAAATGGTTCGGCTATGAAGAAACTCGTAAAGGAATAAAAGGTTAGTTTTCATAATGCATGAGGTCGCAACTTTTTTGTTGCGACCTTTTTTCTGCACATAAAAAAAGAAACACCGTTACCTGATGTTTCTTTGTGACCCCTAGGCGAATCGAACGCCTATCGTAGGAACCGGAATCCCAAATTCTATCCATTAAACTAAGGGGCCGATTGTGTTTGCAAAAGTAATGCTTTTTTCGGTTAGGGAAATACTAAAGTGAAGAAATGTCTAACAGTCTTACAGGCTTACAGGCTCACAGTCTGTTAGCCTGTTGGCCTGTTCGTCTGTAAGCCTTTCAGCCAGCGAAGCTTCTTACAGCCAGTTCATACGACTTTAGTCCGAATCCCGTTACCACACCTTTGCAGTTCGCTGCAGTCACATTTTCGTGGCGGAAATTTTCTCTTGCATACACATTTGAAATATGCACCATCACTACGGGTAGACTGATTGCTGCAACAGCATCGCGGATAGAGTAGGAGCTGTGCGAATAGGCTCCGGCGTTCAATATTATCCCATCGTATTTTTCGGTTTCGGCTGAATGTATCTTTTCAACTATTTCGCCTTCGTGGTGCGACTGGAAATATTGTATTTCGTGTTCTGGAAATTCTTTCCTCAGTGATTCAAGGAAAGGCTCAAAGTCCTCATGTCCGTATATTTCTGGTTCGCGACGACCTATGTTTCCAAGGTTAGGACCGTTTATGATAAGCAGTTTCATTAGTTTTTATTATTTTTGCAAACTTACATAAAAATTTATGATTAGAGCATTTTTAAATTTCCAATTTGCTAAAATGTAGTAAGTTTAGTAACTTTGTGCTTTCATATATATCGGACAAAAATGATTACTGGAGAAATAAAATCACGCATAAATGCTATATGGGACACCTTTTGGACGGGTGGTATAACAAATGGTATCACGGTGGTCGAGCAAATGACTTACTTGTTCTTTATGAAGATGCTTGACGATGCACAACGGAAAAAGGAAGCAAACGCCAATCGTATGGGGGCAACTGTGAAAGACCCTACATTCGGACAAGGTACTTGGCACAATCCCGACACCGACAGGGATGTTCCGTACGAGAACCTTCGTTGGAATGTGTTCAAGAATATGGAAGCCGAGAAAATGCACAGGACCATAAGCAACGATGCCTTTGTTTTCATAAAGAACCTGAACGCTGGTAAGGAGTCGGCATACAGCAGGTTTATGCAGAATGCCACTTTCCTGATACAGAACCCAAGAACTTTGGTAAAGATAGTTGAAGGCATCGACAGCCTTGACATGACCAACAAGGACACGATGGGCGATGTATATGAATATATGCTTGGAAAAATGGCTGCCAGTGGCAACAACGGACAGTTCCGCACGCCTAGGCATATTATCCGTATGATGGTGGAACTTGTTGAACCAACCTACACCGACATAATATGCGACCCGGCAATGGGTAGTGCAGGATTCATTGTCGAAAGTGCCAAATACATAAGCGAACACTTCAAGAACGAACTGCTGAAAAAGGAAAACTCCGACCATTACAAGACAAACCTGCTACACGGCTTCGATACCGACAGCACAATGTTGCGCATTGGTGCTATGAACCTTATGCTTCATGGTGTTGACAATCCCGATATCAAATACAGCGACAGTCTTTCAATCGACAATACCGATACAAACAGATATACATTGTGCCTTGCAAATCCGCCATTCGCAGGAAGTGTTGACAAGGAGGTTATTAGCAAATCTTTGACAGCCATTACCAAGACCAAAAAGACCGAACTGCTCTTTCTTGCCTTGTTTGTGCGTATGCTACAGATAGGTGGCCGCTGTGCAAGCATTGTGCCCGACGGAGTTTTGTTCGGCAACAGCACTGGACATAAATCTATTCGTAAGGAACTGATTGACAACCAACGCCTTCAGGCTGTCATTTCTATGCCTTCTGGTGTGTTCAAGCCATACGCAGGCGTTTCAACCGCCATTCTTGTCTTCACCAAGACCAATGCAGGTGGCACCGACAAGGTGTGGTTCTACGATATGAAAGCCGACGGTTTCAGTCTCGACGACAAGCGCACGCCCATTGCCGACAACGACATTCCCGATGTGGTGGCCCGTTTCCATAACCTTGAAGCCGAAGATAGCCGGACACGCAAAGAGCAGAGTTTCCTTGTGCCTGTTGACGAAATCAGAGCCAACGACTACGACCTCAGTATCAACAAATACAAGGAAGTGGAGAAAGTGAAGGTGGAATACGAGAAGCCTGAGGTTGTGATGGGAAGGATTGAGGCGTTGCAGAAGGAGATAAATTCGACGATGGAAGACCTAAAAAAGATAATATTGTAATGAATACCATATCTTATCGTCCCCGTAATCCTGGGCACGACTACTATGGTTGTGGCACATACCTTATTACTTTGGTGGTTAGGGATCGTGCTCCGTTACTTGCCTCGTTCTTGACCGAGCTCGGTCAAGAAACTATTGTATTAACCACACTTGGAGAAATTGTGCAACAGGAATGGGTACGAACTGCTGCGAAGCAAGCGCAACATGGCAATAGTATTGTTATTCATGCTTGCGTATGTATGCCGGATCATTTCCATGGTGTGATAGAAGTACTGAAACCCATGCAGTGGAGTTTAGGTGATATTATTCAAGCGTTCAAGGCTACATGCACCAGCAGATGGCAGCAAATGCAAGGATTGCCAGGTTCTCGCAATCGACCAATACCTGTAGATTGTAATAGGGCTGATGCACCTGCGTGGTTGCGAGAAAAAGCACAGAGGTTTTATGACGAGGGGGCACTTATATACAACCTGTCGAAGAAACAGAGGCTGGAATACTATGCATTGGTTGGGCGAGAGCAGCAGCCGCTTTTTGATGATAATTACGATGATACCGTAAGCCTTGATAACCGCCACCGTGATGCTATGATTGCGTATGTCGTTGATAATCCGCGACGCGCTATTTTACGCCGGACCATGCCCGATGTTATGAAACGCTGCCTGCATATACGGGTGGCTGGTCGTAGTTATGGCGCTTTTGGCAACCTTTTCCTGCTTCGGTGGGCACGCAAAGTGCAGGTGCAATGCCATCGACGCCATCCTGAAACCGGACTGCCATACGAGACCACTGCCGACTATGCTACCGAACACAGCCGTTGGGTAGATGCTATTCTTGCAGGACAGACTGTAATAGTGACACCTGGCATCTCGCGTGGTGAACTGCTGATGAAAAACGAATGCCTTGCCAAAGGATATCCGCTCATTCATCTGCAGAAAGAACCCATCGGGCGCTATTGGAAACCCGAACGGCAGCGTTTTGAGGCTTGCGTCCGCGGTTGCCTGCTTATTCTGGCTCCGTGGTGTCTTGAACAGATGCCGGATGTGGACGATGTGCCCGCCAACACCGACTACAGCCGTTTCCATAACCTTAACAATCTCGCCGCCGAAATATGCAATACCAATGGCGAAACCAAAATTATTATGAAGTAAATGATATGAAACATAACTGGACATATAAGAAACTTGGGGAAGTTTGCGATGTTATAAATGGCTTGTGGACAGGCAAAAAAGAACCATTTATAAATGTCGCAGTTATCCGAAATACCAATTTTTCCAAAGACTGCAAACTGAAACTTGACAATGTGGCTTATATTGAAGTTGAAGCCAAACAATTCGCTTCTCGCAAACTTCAATATGGTGATATAATTATTGAAAAATCAGGAGGCAGTGAAAAACAACCTGTAGGAAGACCTATTTTGTTTGACATTACCGAAGGAGATTATTCTTTCAGTAATTTCACTACTACAATGCGTATAAAAAGTGACAATGTCATAAACCCCAAGTTTTTGCATAACTGCCTTTATGCCTATTATTTGAATGGAGCAACAGCAAAAATGCAATCAAAAACAACAGGGTTGCATAATTTAGATATGAAGGCATTTCTTAACTTAACAATTCCTCTTCCTCCACTCGCCACCCAATCCCGCATCGTTTCCGAACTCGACCTCCTCCAATCCCTTATCGACAAGCAGAAAGCCCAACTCAAAGAACTTGACACCCTTGCCCAAAGCATTTTCTACGATATGTTCGGCGACCCGGTAGAGAATGAAAAGGGATGGGAAGTGAAGAAGTTGGGGGAGATATGCGAAGTGTATAGAGGAGGGTCACCACGACCTATCGAGCAATATTTAGGAGGAACTATACCTTGGATAAAGATTGGAGATGCAACAAAAGGTGATGATATTTATTTACATCAAACAAAGGAACATATTATTGAAGAAGGATTGAAGAAAACCCGTTTTATTCATTCTGGAAGTTTGATTTTTGCTAATTGTGGTGTTTCTCTTGGCTTTGCTCGGATTATTACTTTTGACGGTTGTATTCACGATGGATGGTTGGCTTTTGACAACATATCGAATTGCATTGAGAAAGTGTTCCTTTTGAAATCCTTGAATTTTTGTACTTCATATTTTAGGAGCATTGCACCAGACGGCACACAGCCGAACTTGAATACAACGATTATGAAATCATTCAAACAAATTTTACCGCCTATGGATATGCAGAAACAATATATTGGCAAGGTTGAAACGATTGAGCGTTTAAAGGCTAAAATAGAGCAATCGCTTATTGAAGCACAAAGATTGTTTGATTGTAAAATGGATGAGTATTTTGGATAGATAATAACAATAAAAAATTGAAATATTATGACATTGAATGAATTAAAAGAGTATGAAAATAGTTTTTTCAACTTTGACATAGGAGAAACAAATCTTCCTCAAACAATGACAGACGATGAAATCAATGAAAAATACCTAAAAGGTGAGGTTAGAATTGTAACAGAACAAGCTCGTTACCCATTGAATACCATAAAGGAAATGTTTTCTGGAAGTGATTATATTCTAAATCCTGAATTTCAAAGACGACATAGATGGAATGTTGAAAAGCAGTCGAAACTAATAGAATCATTTATAATGAATGTTCCTATTCCTCCAATTTTTTTGTATGAGAAAGAGTATTCTGTTTATGAGGTTATGGATGGATTACAAAGAATATCTGCAATAAAAGATTTTTATGAAGGTAAGTACGCTTTGCAAGGTCTAGAAATATGGCCAGAATTAAATGGTCGCTATTATTCTGATTTACCAGAACAAGTTAAGAAAGGTATTGACAGAAGGTATATATCATCTATTGTATTATTGAAAGAAACGGCTAAGTCTGACAGAGAGGCAAATGAAATAAAACAGATGGTTTTTTCAAGAATCAATAGTGGCGGGGCAAAGTTGGAAGACCAAGAGTATCGAAATGCTCAATGTTCAGGAAAATTCAATAATATGATTATAGAATTGGCTAGAAATGATTATTTCTGCGACATCTTTGATATTCCACAAAAGACCAATGAAGAAAATTTGCCCGAAAATATAGTTAGTGACGAATTAAAAGAAAACTCTAAATTCAGAACGATGAAAGATGTTGAAATCGTATTGCGCTTTTTCGCTCTGAGAAAAATAGATTTATGGAATGGAACATCTTTTTCTAAATTTCTTGATATGTTTGCTTCAAGGGCAAACGAATTGCCTGAAAATATATTGATAAAATATAAATCATTATTTGAAGATACCATAAAGTTCGCATATGACCTTATGGAGGATAAAATCTTTTGTATGTGGAAAAAGAATAAAAATACAGACCAATATCGATGGACAAAAAGACCTACTATGGTAATTTACGATGCGTTAATGTATGTTTTGTCTAATTATTTAGAACAATCTGAACAGATTCTTGAGCGGCGAGAAGAAGTAAAAAATGATTTTGAGACATTGTTTCAAGAAAACAATACTCTATTAAATGGAAGGGACACTTCCAAAAATGTTATTCAACAACGTATCAACATCTTTGATAATTATTTTCAAAATCTTATAACCACGCGATGAAAAATTCTCTTATTGAATTTGAAAAGCAGATAAAATCGATAAACACTCATTTAAAGATAATTGAACAATATAATAAAATTCTTAAAAATTACAGAGATAATGATGTTGATTATATTATAAACAACATTACGGAAGAAAGAGTTTTTACATATCGTTCTAATATCATATCTTTATATGGTGCTTTTGAACACTTTTTGGAAAGTGTAATCAAAGAATATATCCAGTCTGTCCATATTTATTTAGAGTCTTTCAATGATTGGGGAGAAAAAGTGACAAATAATTACATTGATTTATGGAAAAAACTTCACGGAAAGTTATCGTATCCAAAATTCAATACTATTACTTCAAACAGTATGGTTGAAAATCTTTATGATGTTATACTGAACAATAAGAGTAAATTAATGCCAGAATGTTATCTTCAAAATGGAGGGAACTATAAATCAACAATAATCAGTAATATGTTTAATGACATTGGAATAGATGATATTAATGCTAATTTATATAAATATGACCCATTGAAAACATATTTACTTGATAAGTATCCTAGTTCTCAAAAATTAGATGTTTCAAAAAAGAAAGAATTGTATTTTCAGAAATTAGATGATTTGGTAGAACGAAGAAATGAAATTGCTCACGGTTCAACATCAACAGACTTAATAGACAATGATATGTTTGCGGATATGTTGTTGTATATTAGTTGCTATGCAAAATCATTAAATTCCTTTCTGACGGATAAGATATATGAAAAACAATGGAAAAGTAATAACAATACAACAATTAAAATTGATAAAGTTTTTCATCATAATGGAAATGTTGCATTGCTACATATAGAAAGCACTAATGTAAAACACACGGTTTCTGTTGGAGATAAACTATTGGTTAATTACAAGGAAGGAGAATGTTCAAGATTTTTTATTACAGAAATAAAAGAAATTAGGGTCGATTTGAAAAGTGGAGAAAAAGGAAAAATTGTAGAGAAAATTTTTGTGGACAATAATGTTGAACAAATTGCGATTGAAGTATTAAATGAAGTCAAAACTAATCAAAAAATAAAACTTATTACAAGTAAATAGAATTTATTTGTAAATTTTGATAAATGGAAATGATTATTTTTGTGGAATAAAATTGACTATGAATAAGATACAGGCACGGGAAAGCCAGAATGTGGAATACAAGAGCAGTTGGCACGACAAATACTTGGAATGGATTTGCGGGTTCGCCAATGCGCAGGGTGCTGTGATGTATTTCGGGGTGAACGACGAACACGAAGTCGTAGGGCTTAAACAGGTGGACAAGCTTATGGAGGAAATCCCCAACAAGATTGTCACAACTATGGGCATAGTTACCGAGGTCAACCTTCGCGAATCGGACGGACTCGACTATATCGAGGTGCAGATTGAACCAAGCAATATCCCCATAAGTTACAAGGGCAAATACTACTACCGTTCGGGCAGCACTATGCAGGAACTTCGTGGCACTGCGCTCCAGCAGTTCATACTGAAGAAGATGGGGCGTTCGTGGGACGACATTGCCAACGATTTCGCCACTATCGACGACTTGGACAAGTCGGCTATCGACTACCTGCTGAAAAACGGCTACGAGAACGGACGAATCAACAAGGATGAACTTGATGCGCCCGTCGAGATGGTACTGCAAAACCTTAATCTTGTCAACGAGGAAGGCAAACTGAAAAATGCAGCCCTGCTGTTGTTCGCCAAGAAACCGCAAAGGTATTTCACCTGCGTGCAGTTCAAGATTGGCAGGTTCGGACACAGCGAAGCCGACCTGATTATACAGGATGTGATAGAAGGCAACATAATCCAGATGGCAGACCGCGTAATGGAAGTGCTAAAGTCGAAATACCTCACAATGCCAATCCGTTTCGAGGGTATGCGCAGGATAGAGAAATTGGAAATTCCAGAGGAGGCATTGCGCGAAATCCTATACAACGCCATCGCACACAAGGACTATATGGGCGCACCCATTCAGATGAGGGTTTGGGACAACTATATCGAAGTGTGGAACGAGGGCGAATTGCCAGCAGGCTATACGCCCGAAACATTGTTGGAACGGCACTCGTCGCGTCCGCGCAACCGCAATATAGCCAATGCGTTCTTCAAGGCTGGCTTTGTCGATGCTTGGGGACGAGGCTACAAGAAGATACGCGAAGGATTTGAATGCGCAGGACTGCCGATGCCCGTAATCGAGTCGACTGACGGAGGCGTAAGGGTTACATTCCAGAGGAATAATGCGAACGGTTCACAAACAAGTTCACAAACAGGTTCACAAACAGGTTCACAAACACCAAGTAACCAAATTTTAAAGATGATTAGTGACAATCCCAAAGTGACAAGGAAACAAATGTCCAATGAACTTGGCATTTCAGACAGAATGGTAGCCAAATATTTGAAGAAATTGCAAGATAATGGGATTGTTAGGCGTGAAGGTGGTAAGTTTGGAGGAGAATGGGTTATCATAGATACAGAAGATTTATGACAAATTGTAGAAATATAGTTGATTGTGGTATCAGCATTTATGTCGTAAGTGATGTCGTAAGTAATGTCGCAAGTGATGTCACCAGTGATGTCACCAGTTTGTCACCAGTACAACTTATTGATAGACAAAAGAAAATATGTGAACTGATAAAAGGAAATCCCCATATGTCTGCAAGCGAAATGTCACCAGTTTTGTCAGTAGCAATAAGGACAGTCAGACGAGATTTGGTTCTACTGCAAAAGATGGGTGTATTAATTCGAGAAGGTAATACAAGTGCTGGACGCTGGGTAATTGTTCAAAATGGGAGGTAGGAAGTAAGGAGGGGATGAGTTATGAGGTTAGAGGTGTAGCGGCGCAATGCTTGCGCTGAAGAGGATTTTGGAGATGATTTATTAAATAAAATATTATTTTTGCAGTCAATAAATAATTGAAAACATGAAATTCAAGTCGATAAGTGCACGAAACAAGATAACTGGCTGGAATGTAGAAAACATTCAGTTCAATCCTATGCTAACACTACTGGTTGGTGCTTCTGGGGTTGGAAAAACCAAGATTTTAAATGTAATCAAGACTTTGGTTCGCATTGCAGATGGTGATTCGTTCAATGGTTTGGAATGGAAAGTCGAGTTTGAACAGAATGGGCATGCTTATGTTTGGGAAGGTGCTTTTGAAGTGAGTTCCGATGTTTATAGGGTTCAACTGCTTGATAAGGAGAATAATAAATTTTCTATAGAAACTGAAGTCGTAAAAGAAATAATAGGCGACAAAGAATCGGTTATTGTAAATCGCACTTCCGATAAAATAATATACAATGGCAATGAAGTCGTAAAATTGGATAAGACGCAAAGTGTTGTAGAACTGTTGAAAGAAGAATCATTAATCGACCCTATCCATTATGGCTTTAGGCAGTGTTATTCGTTAGATATAACAGAGAATAAGAATGGAGCAACAGTAGCGGTTGTATTTAGTGATAAATATGAAAGCGATAAATTATTTATTATGCTAAACGAATATTTGCCACCTCTTGATAAATTCTTTTTGTATTATAAAAACAAGTCGGAAGAATTTGATATTATATGCCATAAATTTCAAGAGATTTTCCCTTCTGTGGAAGAGATAGATTTTACTATTTCTAAAAGTTATGGTGATTTAAAGATGGCAATAATTAAAATAAAGGAAAAAGGAGTACCTCATTGGATTGAGCAGCCGAATATTTCGTCAGGAATGATGCGGACTTTGAAACAAATCATAACATTAGTCTCTGCAAACAAAGGCGATGTTATTATGATAGACGAGTTCGAGAATGGATTGGGAGTAAATTGTATCAACGAACTTGCAGACCTTATTATGGAGCCAGATGCAGACATTCAGGTAATTATGACAAGTCACCACCCATATATTATCAATACTATTCCTGTAAAGGACTGGAAGATTCTTACTCGAAACGGATGCGATGTGCAGGTACATACGGCAGAAGAACTTCGTATTGGAGAACATTCAAAGCACGAGGCTTTTATGCAGCTTCTGCAAACCCCTGAGTACAAAACAGGTATTAACCGGAACTGATTTGCGTTATGAATTTCTATATTGTTGTTGAAGGCGACAAAACGGAAATGTCGGTGTATCCTGCCTGGCTTTCAATACTGGCACAAAACTATTCACGTGTAGAGAATGCCTGGGATGTTTGCGATAACAACTATTATATTTTCAGTGCAGGAGGAATTCCGTCGATATACAATCATGTGAGAAATGCTGTCGAGGATATTAATTCCATTAATAGCAAAGGAAGCGTTAAATATGATTATCTATTGGTATGTCTTGATACGGAGGAGGAAACAAGAGAATATATTTTGCAACAAATAGAATTAGAATTGCAAAGAAGCGGTGTAGCGTTGCAAAATGCAGAACTAGTTGTATTTGAACAGAAGGTTTGTATGGAAACATGGTTCTTAGGAAATCAAAATGTATTCAAGGTAAATCCGCAAGATCCAGAGTACACGAAATATATAAAATTCTACAATGTCGGTTCTGACAATCCTGAGAACATGGGTAATATTGACCCTAATAAGTTTTCGACAACCGCAAGATTTCATTTCCAATATCTGAAAAGGATGCTGGAGGAACGAAATATGACTTATTCAAAAAGGAACACGAAGGATGTTCAGCAGCAAGTGTATTTGCAGCAGTTGATTAAGCGTTTTGAAGAAACTGGTCATATTGGAACATTTGGCAGTTGGTACGAGTTTGTGAAAGCGAATTTTAGGTAAAAGTAGTAAGCCATGCGAAACTTTGACTACTTAATAAATATAGGTATAACGGAACTTTATAGGTTTTGTTCAGTTGCAGAGGAAAATCAGCAATCCAATCCCGATTTCAGTGCTGTAAATGCCAGAAAAGCATTGGAATACCTGACGAAAACAATATACAACCTAAAGGGCATAGCGATTTCGGAAAGGACTTCGTTGTACGAGCTTGTTGATGGAGAACCGTTCAAGGAATTTATCAGCGATGAACGGATAATGATGGCTGTTCATTATGTGCGCAAAGTGGGAAACAATGGAGCGCATTCAGGAAATGTCAGCAAAAAGGAATCGTTTTTCTGCCTGTTGAACCTATATAATGTAGTCGGTGCTATTCTGCTCAAGTTGAAAGTCGTTGATGAAGTAAAGCCTTTCGACAGGACACTAGTCCCCAAGAAGGCAGAATCGTTCCCACTAACGCCAGTAACCACCGACACAATAGTCACCGATAAACTTGTTTCCATTGCCGACAAGGAAGCCGTTAACAGCAAAAGTCCTGTTTCTGCAATCAAGTGCGACATAAGCGAAGCAGAGACTAGGAAAATGTATATTGACCTTATGCTTCGCGAAGCAGGATGGCAGGTGCTTGCAACTGAAGGTGCAATACAACCGAGCAAGGCCTGTATTGAGGTGGAACTACAGGGAATGCCAAATGCCCACAATGTCGGCTATGCGGATTATGTGCTGTTTGGTGGCGATGGTAAACCGCTTGCCGTAATCGAGGCAAAACGAACATCTGTATCACCGATAAATGGTAAGCATCAGGCTGAACTTTATGCCGAATGTCTTGAAAAAAGGTATGGTGTAATGCCTGTAATCTACTATACGAATGGCTTTGAGACATACATAATTGATGGACTTGGCTATCCGCCGAGACGACTGTATAGTTTCCATACCGAGAAAGATTTGGATTTTCTGATTCAGAAAAGAGGCAGACACGATATAACAGACTTGACCATAAACGATTCCATAACCAACAGACACTATCAAAAGACGGCAATCAAAGCAATTTGCGAGCATTTCAACAAGATGCATCGCAAAGGTTTGCTTGTTATGGCAACCGGAACGGGAAAGACAAGGGTTTCAATATCATTGGTCGATGTCTTGCAACGCAATGGATGGGTGAAGAATACTCTTTTCCTTGCCGACAGAACAAGTCTTGTAACACAGGCACACAGGAATTTTGTAAAATTATTGCCAAGTGCTACTACCTGCATTCTGAGCGACAATACGGAAAAAAAAGAAGTTAAGGATTACAACGCAAGAATAACATTCTCTACCTATCAGACGATGATTAATTTCATTGACACAGACGAAAAACCATTTTCTCTCGGTAGGTTCGACCTTATTATAATAGACGAGGCGCACCGTTCCATTTTTGGCAAATACGGAGCAATCTTCAACTATTTCGATTCCCTGCTTATCGGACTTACTGCAACGCCAAGGGACGAAATAGAGAGAAGCACTTACGAGATTTTTGAAATGGAGCAGGGGATACCAAATTATGCCTATGAGCACGACGAAGCAGTAAGAGATGGCTTTCTTGTTGATTATCATGTGTTCAGCAGGGGTTCGCTAATCATGCAGGAAGGTATCAAGTACGACAAACTTTCTGACGATGAAAAGAAACAACTTGAAGCCGTATGGGAATACGAGGAGGCAAGAAGGGCACTCGATTTGCCAATCGGTAGAAAAATGAGGCGTATTCCTGTTATCGAAGAAAACAATTCGCAGTTAGTTGCCGAAAATCCACCTGAATACGGTCACAGGGACATCGATAGTAGCGAAATTTTCAGTTATATATTCAATAAAGACACGATAGATGCCGTCCTGCAAGACCTTATGGAAAACGGACTAAAAGTGCAAAGTGGTGAAAGAATTGGAAAGACAATAATTTTCGCATACAACCATCGTCACGCAGAATTAATAACACAGAGGTTCAATGAATTATATCCCGAATATGGCTCAAAATTCTGTGTCTTGATAGATAATTATGTAACATACGCGCAAAGTATTATCGATGACTTTGAGAAAAGGGACTGTGACCCGCAGATTGCTGTGTCGGTTGATATGCTCGATACAGGAATAGATATTCCTGACATTCTGAATCTTGTATTCTTCAAGGTTGTCAGAAGCAAGATTAAGTTTACACAGATGATTGGTCGAGGCACAAGGCTGTATCCTGACATATTCGGGCCAGGCAAGGACAAAGAATGTTTCTATATTTTCGATTGGTGCAAGAACTTTGAATTTTTTGGTCAAGGTTACAAAGACCCGCCAGTTTCTTTGTCGCAGTCGCTTACAGAAAAAATATTCAGATTGAGAGCCGACATTGCTTTCTATTTGCAACACCAACAATATCAAGAAGATTCGTATTGCAAGGGGTTGCACGATGAAATAAAGTCCATAATGAAGGCGCAGGTGGCACTTCTTTCCGACAACCATATATCAGTCAGGGCAAAATGGGAAGCGGTAAGTCACTTCAAGGACGAAAACGCATGGACTTACATATCGGAGTTGGATACCCTGTCATTAAAGAGCGACATTGCACCATTACTGAAAAAGGACACAAAAGACGAGAACGCCAAAAAATTTGATGCTATTGCCCTGACGATTGAATTGGGATTTGTAAACAGCAATGTGAATCCCACAAGGTGCATACAACGGGTACAAGTCATAGCGGAGAAGTTGAAGAAAAAGGCAACAATTCCACAGATACAAGCAAAAATGGGTACTATTGACGAGGTACTTTCAAAGATTGCATGGGAAAATATGAATCTTCAATGGCTTGAGAAAGTAAGAAACGACCTGCGAGATTTGATGCAGTTTCTTGTTGGTGATAAAGATAAATGGTTTGTTGTTGATATTGATGATGTTATTACTTTAGGTGGAGAAATAGAAGGCATAACTCCAAAGCAAAGTTACAAGCAACGCATAATCGATTACCTTGCAAACAACAGACATTTGCCAGTTATTGACAAAATATACAATTTGGAGCAACTGACTTCTGCCGATATAGACGAACTTGAACGGATATTGTGGACAGAATTGGGAAGTAAAGATGAATATAACAACTGCACATTGGGTTTGCCTTGCGGAGGTAATGTCGCTATTTTCATTCGCTCTATAATCGGCATAGATAGGAAACTGGCAATGAAGAGGTTCAGCGATTTTATTTCTGGTGCAGAGCTAAATTCAGAACAAGAAGAGTTCTTGACGACAATTGTTAGTTATGTATGTGCAAATGGTGATATTACAACGGATGTTGTTGTAAATGAATCGCCATTTGAAGAAAGACTTGATATTTTTAACGACTACATGGACCAGCTTGCAAAATACATAAACAATATTCACAAGGTTGTTAATCCTGTAGCATAATAGTAACAATAATGAAGTCGCGCGAAACAACACTTAAGGAATACGAGTTCTACATAAAGTTGGAGCGGTCCCTTTCGGAGAATACGCACATTTCATATATGCAGGAATTGCATAAGTTGGACTTGTATCTTACTCAAATCGGCTTCTCTGGCGGTTTCGCTGATGTTGATACCGATATGCTTCGCGAATACATACGTCACATTGCATCGCAGGACATTGCCGCAACATCTCAGTCGCACGCAATTTCGGCAATAAAGTCGCTATATAAGTTTCTGCTTGTCGATGACCAGATTGATGATGATCCGACCGAACTTATTGAAACACCGAAACTTGCCCGTCATTTGCCTACTGTGCTTACTGTAGAGGAGATTGAAGCGATAATTGGTGCAATAGATGTCAGCACCGAACTTGGACATCGCAATCGTGCGATAATCGAAGTGCTGTACGGATGCGGTTTGCGTGTGTCTGAACTTGTTGGATTGCGCTTGTCCGATTTGTTTTTCTCAGAAGAATATATTCGCGTGGTAGGTAAGGGCGACAAGCAACGGCTTGTGCCTATTGGTCACAAGGCAATGCAGGAAATTGACAACTATATGAAGTCGTTCCGCAATCACATCGAGCCGCAGAAGGGCAGTGGCGACATCCTTTTCCTCAACCGCAACGGCAAGAAACTTACCCGTGCAATGATTTTCACCATCATAAAGCAGACATGCAAAGAAGCTGGAATAGAAAAGAATGTTTCTCCACATACATTCCGACATTCGTTTGCAACACATCTTGTTGAGCGTGGCGCCGATTTGAGAGTAGTTCAGGAAATGCTTGGACACGAGTCAATTACAACAACGGAAATTTATACGCACATAAATAAGCAGACCTTGCTAGAGGAGATTCTTATGCATCACCCAAGAAGCTAGTGACATAAAAAAAATCACGGCAACCACCGTGATTTTTTGTGAAATTATCGAATCTTCGAATCATCAAATCTTCGAATTATTTTATCGCATCTTCGATGCTAATGCGTTCGCCGGTAATCACATCAACAAGCACATACTTTATATTACCCATGCCAAGCTGATGAGCGTACTGAACTTGTCCGTAACCGCTGATACCGTTTACATCCTTGAAAGCATCGTCGCTGCCGTATTTTGCTGCGGTAAGCTGGTGGCATGCCATTTCTATTGCAACGATGTCGGTAGAAGCCACAGCGCCAACTTTTTCCATAAATGGGGCAGGTGCCTTTGCTGAGCAGTCACAAGTCTTTGATATGTTGTCCATTACGTTGATGTAAACCATTGGTTTTGCTTCGCTGAGAACCTTTGCATATTCAACAAGTCGCTCAAGGAATACGTTTTCTTCGATTTCTCTCCAGTCAGGCTTGAAAATCTTAAGTGGGCATTCGGCAATGCATTTTGCGCAACCTATGCATTTTGTAGTGTCGATTACGGGACCATTTTCTGTAATTGTTATTGCCTGTGCAGGACATTGGCTAACACAGCGTTGGCAGTTTACACAAGCCTCTGGGTCGGCAGTTGTCGGGAAGTTTGTGGCGTGCATTGCCATCTTTCCGCCAGGAGATGCAAGTCCCATAGATACGTTCTTTATTGCTCCACCAAAACCTGCTGAACCGTGACCTTTGAAGTGCGAGTAGATGATGTAGTTGTCGTAGTCGTTGAAGTGGCTACCAGTCTTGATTTTTGTGTAGTGCTTCAGACCTTCGGCCGGAATCTCGGTTTCGCCCTCGTCGTCAAGTATGTCGATGGGAGCGAAGGTAAATCCGTGTTCCTTTGCCAGTGCGATGTGCGAGTCGGTGTAGCGACGCTTGCCGACATATAATACATTGGTTTCCACAAAAGTCGGGTTGACCTTTTCAACCAACGGTCTCAACAGTTCGGGGTTCAGGAAGTTCTGGTTGCCTTCTTCTCCGAAATGTACTTTAAGACCGATTTTGCCTTCCTGCTTCACGCCTAGTGCTTCGTATAGCTTAAGAATGTTTTCGGGGGTAATGTCCTTGCAGAAATAGACGATTGACTCGTCAGCTGCGGTTTCAATTTTCGGTTTCTGCTCTTTGCACGAAACTAAGGCAAGGGCGATTACTGCTAATGTTAAAAATCTGAATTTCATGTAATTATTTGTTATTGTTAATAATATGTTCTGTGTCGTTTTCGAGGAATTCTTTTATTGTGCTTTCTTCCAGTCCCCACAGGTCAAACGATTTTACTATGCTGTCGTCTTGCGTTAATATAAATGTAGGGAACTCTCCGTCAACGATGTTGAGTGATGTGATGGGGTCTATTTCGCGGTATTCGAATCCGTAAGCTTCGGTTCCCTTGATGAAATCGTAGGTGCTTAATGGTGGAAAGTTGCCGAATATCAGCACCTTGCATCTTGTCCTATCCAATCTGTTCTCGCGGAAAAACATCGACATTCTTTTTGCACCTTCTCTACAGAACTTGCAGCCTGCGTGGGCAAACATAAGTATGTTGCGTCCAGTAAGTTCCAAAGGTTTGTCTTCGGCAACGAAGGTTGTTGAGTCGTATTCGTAGTTTGGACGGATAATTGGGTAGCATTTGTAGAATGTGCTGTCAGCCAAAGCCTTTTCGAATATTGGCGTGTTTATGTTTCTGTCGCTTGAGTATATTTTGTTGTATAGCACTTCGGGAGGAACAACGATGAACGGTACTGCTGCTACTATGATGACAATCAGTGGTTTCACTATCTTTTCGAATCTGAAATTCCAGTTTTCCTGATTCCTTACGACAAGGAGAAGTGCCATTATCACAAAGTTCTTAATCATCGACTGCAACGGGTTCAGTTCCACGAAGTCGCCCATGCAGTGGCAGTTGGCATCGCCACGTAGTTGTGCGAAAATTAAGAAAACGGTAAAGCCGAGAAGTGATAGTTGCATCAGCCACCAAGCTAGTCTGTACCACCATTTTAGCGCAAGGCACAAGCCTACGCACATTTCAAATGCAATCAGGCAGCGGGCAAACAGGGTGCAGAGCGTGTAGTTGAATATTCCGTAACTATATATGTAAAGTTCAAACTCCTTGATTGTGAATATCTTGAGAACAGCGGAAACAATGAAGAACAAACCTATTGCCACACTGATGATGGTAAAGATTATTTTTTTCGCTTTCATTACTATAACATTGAAATTTTGAGGTACAAAAGTAATGCTTATTTGGATACAATACGCAAAAAACTTGTTAACTTTGCGCCGATTTGGGTTAACTATGCTTGACGCTACAGATAGACTACATTATGTAAATGATGGCAAACGCAGCAAATTGATTGATTTAGGTGTGTGTGCTTTCGTTTTTGTGTTTGCTATTTTGTTGTATGCCAACACTTTTCATCACGGCTGGGTACTCGATGACAGTTTTCTGTTCAAGGATAACAAGTTCGTTACAGCAGGAATTTCGGGGTGGAAGGACATTATGATGAACCATTCGCAGGCTGGTGCAGAATTCCTGCCCGAAACATTTCAGTATCGCCCTGTGTCTCAGTTGCTTTTCGCGTTGGAGTGGGAGATTTCTCCTGACAACACCACTTTCTACCATATTATGAATGTGCTGTGGAATGCGGTCTGCAGTGTGTTGCTTTTCGTGCTTCTGTGTATGATGTTCAAGCGGAGGTCGTGGATATTTCCGTTGATTATAACCTTGATTTTCACTGCAAATCCAATGCATACCGAGGTGGTCGCAAATATCAAGAGCCGAGACGAATTGTGCTACTTCCTCTTTCTTCTGCTTGCAATGATTTCTGCGCTGAAATATTTTGAGAACGGACGGAAAATCAATCTGTTGTGGATGTTTTTGACTTACACGCTGTCGTTCTTCTCGAAGGAAAGTGCTATTACTGCACTTGTCGTAATTCCGCTTGTCGTGTACTTCTTTGGAGAAAAGAAGCAGGTTGAAGTTGCCAAAAACACCGTAAAGCAAAAAGGGAAAAAGGTCAAAAAAGTAAAATCTTCAGTATTTTTAAATTTAAAGCCTTACATTAATATAGTAATTGTTTTAGTTTTATCTACAGGAGTTTATCTCGGGATGAGATATGCGGTTCTGTCAGTTTGGCACGATTACCATAGTTCGTATGTGACGCTAATGCAGAACTACCTTGCCGACCAGCCTTTGGATATTCGTCTTGGCAGTGCGGTGTGGCTGATGGGAAAATATCTTTTGCTCGCCTTTGTGCCATATATGCAGTCGTGCGACTATTCGTTTGCCGAACTGCCGTATGTAGGGCTTTGGGACTGGCGTTTCTTACTTGTATTTTTGCTTTATGTGGCAATGCTTATCTATGTTATTTATAGTTTGTTAGTAAAGAAGGAAAAGAGTGTTTTCGTATTCTGTATTCTCTTCTGGGTAACGACGATGAGCATTTATTCCAATACCGTTTATCTTATAGGTTCGTCGTTTGCCGATAGATTTCTGTTTGTGCCTGTCTTGGCGTCGGCGATGGTTTTGGTGGAGGCATTGTCGAAGTTGATGAAAGTCGATGTGGTAGAATTGGGAAAAGGAGCGAAGTCAGTGACAATGATTGCGTTGTGTTTGGTCGTTGTATGCTTGTTCTCGACAAAAACTGTTCTTCGTGCTGCCGACTGGAAAGACCCATACACGCTCTACAAGGCTGACGCTCCGAAGGTTCCGGGCAGTGCTCGAATAAAATTCTATTTGGGGGATGCTGTCCGCGACGAGGCTTTGCAGTCGGAAGGTGTTGATTCTGTTGCGTTTTTCGACAATATGAATAGGGCAATGGGAATTTATCGTGAAGCGACAGTGATAAATCCAGACTACAGCGAGTGCTACGAAAGGCTTGGGTTCTGTTACTTGCGTCTCAGTCATTATTACCCCGATAGGCATTATTCAGATACTTCAATCTATTATTTAGATAAATCTATTGAATTGTTTCCGTATGACGGACTTGCGTATTATAATAGAGCAGAAGTTGCATACGATAAGGGCGACTATCAGAAGGCAAAGGACTGCTATTCGGAGGTGCTGAACTTGGGCGGAAACATTTATGATTCTTACTTCAAGGTTGGAAATTCCTATTACGAACTTGGCATCTACGATACAGCTATGATGTATTACATTCAGGAGATTGAGCGTGATTCCACCCGCCCAGAAATCTACTATAATCTTGGATTTTGTTATTCGGAAGCGTCTAAGAGTGAACTATATAGCGCAGAAGACAGAGCACGTTGCATTGAAGAGTCGGTGAAAATGTACGACAAGGCCATTGAGAAGTTTCCTAACCTGTTTGTTGCGTATTCCGGCAAGTTGAAGTCGCTTGTTGCGCTTGGCAGGTGGGACGATGTCGTTGAGTGCGGACGAAAGGCGATTGTGGTGAATCCAAATCACGATGACGGATATTTCTATACTGCCGTGGCTATGTGCCAGTTGAATAGATACGATGAAGCGGAGCAATATTTTAACAAGGCTTTGGAGCGCAATCCGAACAATTATGTTGCGTATTTCAATCTGGCTTATGTATATAGCCTGCGTGGCGATTTGCGGACGGCGGAGAGTATGCAGCAGCGGGGTGAACAATTGCAGATGCAACAAAACGAAAACGGCAAATGAATCTTTTGACAACCATATTGTTAGGCTTGGCTTTCGTGGCAATATTCTGCTTCCTGATATGCAAGTTGAAGGTGTTTCGTAGGCTGGGTTTGGCTCCGAAATGGCTGTTGTTGCTTTTCGCAACAAAGTTGGTGGCTGCATTTGCGTTGGTTGGCGTGTATAAGATTGTGTATGAGGACGAAAACACTGGCGATATAAACAAGTATCACAAGGCTGGGCTGGTTCTGTATTCGGCTATGGAGGAAAATCCGGCAGACTATTTCAAGATGGTCTCGGGGATTTGTGCTGACGAACCTCAACTTGAATGTTATTACAATAAGGCTGATTATTGGTACAAGGCGTGGAACTACGGGCTTTTGAACGACAATCGCACCATAATTCGATACAATGCTTTGCTCGACCTTTTTACGCAGGGTAATCTGTGGCTCAACTTGATAATCAGCGCGTTTGTGGCGTTTTGCGGTTCGTATTTGCTTGCGTTAGCTATGCTTGCCTTTGCTGGCGGACGGCGGTGGGCAGCGGTTGTGGCGGCTTTCCTTGTGCCAAGTGTCGTATTCTGGTCGTCGGGAATGATGAAGGAGTGCCTTGTGATGTTTTCCCTTGGTCTGCTGATGTTTTCGTGGACGGCATTGTGGCGTAAGTTCGGCATAATCAAACTATTAGTTGTTCTTGTTTCTGCGTGGCTTCTGTTCTTGGCAAAATTCTATGTTTTATTGGCGATGTTGCCTGGTCTGGTGGTGTTTGCCGTGCCGTCGAAGTTTGGCGCTAAAAAGCTGCTAATTTCGTCTGTGGTTGCCTTCGTGCTGGTCGTGACCTTGTTTTTCTTCAGCGGGAACATTTTCGGATACGATTTAGTCGATACGATTGTGAAGAAGCAGCGCGATTTTATCAACATGGTAAATTATGAGGCGGATTATTCAAGTAGTAATATAGAAATCAAAGAGTTAGAACCAACGTTTGTCGGTTTTGCCTCGGCGCTTGTCCCTGCATACATAAATACGCTTTTCAGACCGTTTGTTACGGAGGCGGACACGTTTGTGAAGTTGGTATGTTGTGTTGAAAACATAGTATTCTTACTCTTGTTCTTGTATATGTGTGTAAGATTTAAACGAATTGATAATAATCAATTTAAATTTGTTTTGTTCACTCTCTGCTTTATGCTTATTTTGTATGCGTTAATCGGGATGACGACGCCCAATCTGGGAGCTTTGGTGAGGTACAAAATTCCTGTAATGCCATTTATGTTGTTCTCGATTTTGATATGCGCAAATTTTGACCTGTTGAAAAAACAAATTCGTTTTCGCAACAAAAAAGAAGTTGATTCTGTAAATTCGCAGACTGAAATGGCGTAGCCTTAGATTCTTGTAAAATCGTGCCATGGCACGATTCGGCAAGTAACGGCGCAGCCACAGAACGGCGAAGCCCTCAACGAAGTTAAACTTAGAAACAAAAAATTATTAGATATGAGAAAACTTTTGATTATTACTTTCTTAGCCCTGGGCTCGGCTTTATTTGCCCAGAACACCAAGAACTTGACCGAAGATGTTGTTAGCAGCATCCGTGACAATTACAAGCAGAAGTCGGAAGCCGACAAAGGCATTCGCAATGCACTGTCGAACAATGATATACGCAGTTTGGCTGTGAATCGTGATGTTGTTGGCAAGGCCGACCATCAGTTCAAGTACAAGGCCGATGTAAAGGGTATTTGCGACCAGAAAAGTTCGGGTAGATGTTGGATGTTTACCGGCTTGAGCTCGCTTCGTCCGCAGATTATCAAGGACAAGGACCTTGGTGGTTTTGAATTTTCGCAGAACTATTTGTATTTCTGGGATATGTTCGAGAAGTCTAATCTCTTCCTTGAGATTATTCTCCAGAATGCCGATAAGCCACTGGACGACAGGACAAACGAATGGGCTTTGCATAATCCGATAGGAGATGGTGGCGTATGGAATTCGTTTGCCAACTTGGTTGAAAAGTACGGACTTGTACCGAATACGGTAATGCCCGAAACTTATCATTCCAACAACACTTCGTGGCTCAATCAGTTGCTGTCGCGCAAGTTGCGTGAAGATGCTATGCAACTCCGTGATGCCAAGGCTCAGAAATTGGCTCCGAAGAAAATCGACGAGATGAAGTTCAATATGCTTTGCGAAGTTTATCGCTATTTGGTTCTGTTCCTTGGTGAACCGCCAACTGAGTTCAAGTATCGCTTTGAGAAGGAAGATGCTTACAAGGACTATACTCCGATGTCGTTTTTCAAGGAGTTTTTCCCGAACTACAAGACATCAGATTATGTCATGCTGATGAACGACCCATCGCGCGAGTACAACAAGGTTTATGAAATTGAATTCGACCGCAATGTCCTCGAAGGTAAGAACTGGCTGTATGTCAATCTTCCTGCCGACGAACTGAAGAAGGCTGCTCTGGCAAGTCTTAAAGATAAGGAACCATTGTATTCGTCCTGCGATGTTGCAAAGTTCCTCAGTAAGAACGATGGTACTTTGGATGTCAACAATTTCGATTTTGAGTCCTTGCTCGGAATGAAGTTCGGTATGGATAAGGCTACGAGAATCAGGACTTTCGACAGCGGTTCATCACATGCAATGTTGCTTGTGGCTGTGGATGTTGACGATAATGATGTTCCAACAAAGTGGCAGTTCGAAAACTCGTGGGGTTCATCCTACGGACACAATGGCTACCTGACTTTCACAGACGAGTGGTTCAACGAGTATATGTTCCGTATCGTTGTGAACAAGAAGTATTTGAGTGGTGGAGTCCAGAAGCTGCTCGACCAGAAGCCAATAGTTCTTCCGCCGTGGGACCCGATGTTTATGCCTGAAAATTAATAATTTACAATTAGCTACGCTGAGCTGAAGGTTGATAATGGATAATCAGTTGCTTTTGGCGATGACTTGAGTCTAACGGCAAGCGTAGTCAAAGGGTAGGCATAATAATTGATAATCAAAACAATAAACCTCATCAAGCAAAGAAAACAAAAGCATAGATATGAATAAATTAGTTATAGTTGTAGCCATTTTGTCGTTGCCAGTAATTTTTGCTATTGGCGGAAGCGACAAGTTGTTTGCCCAGTCGGGGAAGTTGAACGGATACGAATATGTTGACCTTGGTCTGCCGTCTGGAACCAAGTGGGCGACCTGCAATATCGGTGCAAAAACGCCCGAAAGTTACGGCGACTTATTTGCATGGGGAGAAACGAAAAGCAAGAGTTCCTTTGGAGGGCTTACATATTCTCTCAATGATGAAGTTAGTGCTACATTAAAAAAGTATTCAACAGAAACTACTGTTAAGCACGGAGAAAAACCTGACAGTTTACATGTGTTAGAGGACGTGGATGATGCTGCTGCGGCGAATTGGGGCAAAGGATGGCGTATGCCGACTGATGTTGATTTCGCTGAATTGTTATCAAATTGCACTGCGACTTGGACGGAGCAAAATGGTGTAAGCGGCTATATGTTTACTGGTTCCAATGGGAATTCGATATTTTTGCCCGCAGCAGGCTGGTGTTCGACTGATAACATCATTGATAGAGGCTCTAACGGTTGCTATTGGTGCAAAAATCTTAATGTGGAGAACGTATTCCGTGCCTATAATCTCGAATTTAGTTCTGGTAGTTGTAAGGTAAACGATTCCAGAAGAAGTGATGGAATTTCGGTAAGACCAGTATGTAATTGACAATTGACAATTAACAAAACAATTAACAATGGATAAAACATAGAAACGGCGCAGCCACAGAACGGCGAAGCCCTCAACGAAGTTAAACTTAGAAACTTATAAACGGCTTTAGCCATTGAAACGGCATCAGCCTTCCGTATCGTTGTGAACAAGAAGTACTTGAGCGGCGATGTCCAGAAGATGCTCGGCCAAAAGCCGATAGTTCTTCCGCCGTGGGATTCGATGTTTGCTCCAGAAGAATAACGGCAAATTATTGCGAATATATCCGCAGTCGGTTTTTCGTCTGCGGATTTTTTTTGTACCGTTTTTCAAAAAAATCTAAAATCGTAAATCTAAAATCGTAAATAATTATTACCTTTACAACCTGTTTTAAAAAATTACGATTATGAGAATGTTCAATCAAGAAGTTTATAAGGCTCGCCGTGAGAAACTTAAGTCGGCGATGAAGTCGGGTGTGTGCATATTTATGGGTAACAATGAAGCCCCGATGAACTATCCGGATAACTGCTACCAGTTCCGTCAGGACAGCACTTTCCTGTATTTCTTTGGAATTGCGCAGGCAGGTTTGAAGGCAATAATTGATGTTGACAACAACCGTGATATAATTTTCGGTGACGAACTAACTGTTGATGATATTGTATGGATGGGAGAAGTTGCTTCCATTAAGGAATTGGCTTCCCGTTGCGGTGTCGTTGATGTTCGTCCTGCTGCCGAATTCGAAAAGTACGTGAAGTCGGCAAAGGCTGATGTTCATTTCCTTCCGCCATACCGTCACGACAATATGATTTTCCTTTCATCGGTGCTGGGTATTCCGATTCCAGAATTACAGAAGCGCTCGTCGCTTCCGTTGGTAAAGGCTGTAGTTGCTTTGCGTAACGTAAAGGAAGCCTGCGAAATAGAGGAACTTAAGGCTGCTGCCGAAATTGGCTACGAAATGCACACCACCGCAATGAAGATGGCTAAGGAAGGCGTTTCGGAACACGAAATCTATGGTACAATCGAGGGTATAAGCCTCAAGCATGGTCTTTTGACTTCGTTCCACTCGATAGTCTCGAAGAACGGACAAATCCTTCACAACCATACTCACGAAAATATCCTCCATACTGGCGATTTGCTGCTCAACGACTCGGGCGCACAGACCGATATGGGCTACGCTTCGGACAATACACGTACATTCCCCGTTGGCGGAAAGTTCTCGCAGAGGCAGAAGGATGTTTACCAGATTGTACTCAATACAATCAATGGATCTATTCCTATGATGAAGCCCGGCGAGACCTACCAGTCGATTCATCTGAAGGCATGTGAAATCCTTGCCGAAGGACTCAAGTCTCTCGGCCTTATGAAGGGCGACATGAAGGAAGCTGTACAACTTGGAGCTCACGCAATGTTTATGCCTCACGGACTTGGTCACATGATGGGTCTCGATGTGCACGATATGGAAGATCTCGGACAGATAAATGTTGGCTACGACGAGGAAGTGCAGCCGATAAAGATTTTTGGCGTTGCTTCGTTGCGTATGGGCAAGAGGTTGCAGGAAGGCAATGTCTTGACAAACGAGCCTGGAATTTATTTCGTACCACAACTCATCGACATTTGGGAACGCGAACACAAGTTCGAGCAGTTCATCAATTATGCCGAGGTCGACAAGTACCGCGATTTTGGTGGCATACGTCTCGAGGACGACATCCTCATCACCCCGACAGGTTCACGCATTGTCGGTGACAGACGCATTCCTATTGAAATCAAGGATGTAGAAGATTTTATGAAATAGGGCATGGTCTTTGACCTGCCCCATATAAAGAAATATATGGATAAAAAAATAACAATAGCCGTTGACGGCTTCTCATCCTGCGGGAAAAGCACCTTAGCCAAGCAACTGGCAGCAAAGCTGGGATATGTGTATATCGATAGCGGAGCAATGTACCGTGCGGTGACGTTGTATGCTTTGCGCAACAATATGATTGTTGACGAGGAACTCGATACAAAGAAACTTATTGCAAGTCTTGACGATGTCAAGATTCATTTTGAGCTTAACGCTAACGGCGAACCGCAGACTTTTCTCAATGGAACCAATGTAGAACGTGAAATCCGCAAGATATATGTGTCGCAGTGGGTTAGTCCGGTGGCTGCTGTCCCCGAGGTTCGCCATGTGATGGTTGCCCAGCAGCAGAAGATGGGCGAGGCAAAGGGCGTTGTTATGGATGGTCGCGACATTGGTACAACTGTCTTTCCGAATGCCGAACTGAAGATTTTCGTTACGGCAGATGTTGATGTGCGTGCTCAGAGGCGTTACGACGAGATGCTCTCGAAAGGCGAGACGGCTGATATGGCGGAGGTTAAGCAGAACCTTCAGGAACGTGACCGTATTGACCAGAGTCGCGCTGAAAGTCCGCTTCGCAAGGCCGATGATGCCGTAGTGCTTGACAATTCGCATATAACTAGGGAAGAGCAGTTGCAAGTTGCCTACAACTGGGCTATGGAGAGGATAAAAGGATAATTGACAATTGATAATGGATAATTGACAATGTATAATGGACATTTTGAATTCTCGAATTATCAAATTATCAAATCATCGAATCTTCAAATCGTAAATCGTACTTCGTAAATCGTAAATAGCTAGTGGTAAATATAGATAAATATGCAGGATTTTGCTTTGGCGTAACCAAGGCGATAACTTCGGCGGAAAACGAACTGTCGAAGTTCGGCTCTGCATGTTGTCTAGGCAAGATTGTCCACAACCAGAAAGAGGAAAGCCGTCTCGAAAAACAAGGTCTTCGTACTATTGACAAGGACGAGATGTTTGCTAATCCACCTTCGCGGATGCTAGTACGCGCCCATGGGGAACCGCCTTCAACATACGCAGATGCAAAGCGACTTGGTATAACTGTGGTCGACGAAACTTGTCCCGTTGTGCTTAAACTTCAAGAACTTATCGCCCAGAAATACAACAATGAAAACGATTGCCAGATTGTCATTTTCGGCAAGAAGGGACATGCGGAAGTGAATGGTCTCGTAGGGCAGACAGATGGAAAAGCCATTGTGATTTCATCTGTGGAAGAAGCAGAAAGCCTGAACATTGATGGAAAAATTGCATTGTTCTCGCAGACAACTGCCGATTATTTGTTATTTTCCAAGGTGGCTGATGTCTTAAAAAGTAAGAATGCCAGGGTTGAGGTTCACGAAACAGTTTGCGGAAGCGTAAAGAATAGGATTCCCCGTTTGCAGGAGTTTTGTCGTATGCACGAATCGATTGTTTTCGTAACAGATGAAGCAAGTTCCAATGGCAGGATGCTTTACGAGGTATGCCGCAGTACAAATCCTAAGTCGTATTTTGTAACCGATGTCGCTGATTTGCAGGAAGAATGGTTTGTCGGTTGCAATGATGTAGGTATTAGCGGTGCAAATTCCACTCCATCGTGGTTGCTAGAAGATGTTAGGAATAGATGTTCTGAAATTTTAAAATCTGATAATAATGAAGATTAACGAATTAAGGATTAACTATATCGAGAAATCGCATCAGGAACT
The DNA here is from genome assembly GCA_902791865.1 of uncultured Bacteroidia bacterium. Classification (GTDB taxonomy): domain Bacteria; phylum Bacteroidota; class Bacteroidia; order Bacteroidales; family ML635J-15; genus Bact-19. The sequence continues at coordinate 24,049 of CADAXK010000004.1, read as the reverse complement.
TTCCGATAGCGATAAAAAGTTATTGGATGAGGCAACCGCAGCGGCTAAGAAGGCATACGCACCATATTCCAAGTTTAGGGTAGGTGCAGCAGTTTCGCTTGAAAATGGCGAGATCCTTAGCGGATGCAATCAGGAGAATGCCGCTTTTCCCTCAGGGCTTTGCGCAGAACGTGTGACCGTTTTTTACGCAAATGCCAAATATCCCGATGTCGCTGTGGATACGCTTCTAATAACCGTTCTTGATGAAAATGGCGACTATCGCGGCGAACCTGTTCCTCCGTGTGGTGCTTGCCGTCAGGTTTTGTCGGAGACGGAAACCCGTCAGGGAAAGCCGATGCGCATATTGCTTGTCGGAAAATCCAAGGTCTACGAATTTAGTTCGGTATCAGATTTGCTACCGTTTATTTTTTCAGGTAATGAATTATTGTAAAAAATATTGATATGAAGAAATTGTTTTTTGTCAACTTGTTGGTTTTGTTGACTTTCGCTATTGTTGCTAATGCACAGAAGGAATGTCCGGAAGAATGGCAGGCATATACAACAGACAAGTATTTTTCAAGTTTGCAGCCTGGCGAGAATGAGGAAATTAAGCCAGAAGCCGACTTTTTGTCTGGTTTGGAGAAAAATGCAGTAAATCGTCTTCTTAAGAGCGTAAAGGTTGCAGTGCATAATCTTGTGGCATTGCAAACGCTTAGCGTTGACGAAGATGCAGTGGTAAAGTATCTAGAGGAATATGGATATTCGGCAACTGTAGGTTCTTCATTTATAGAGAAGAAAAATTTCTACAACAATTATACTCATCACGGATGTGTAATTGTATACATCGAAAAGTCAGTGGCTAGCAAGTATTATTGCGATGCAATCAGCAATGCTCAAAATCGTGTTGCTGATTCATTAAAGGTGGCAAAGTCGCATATTGATGCTGGTCGTAGCGACAAGGCTAGGCTCGCTCTCGAAGCTGTTGTTCCAGATCTGACGGATAATACAAATGCTTTGTTTTTGCTGAAAGTATTTGGTTGCGAGCAGGAAACCATCGACAATCTTCGCGAAAAGCAGGTGGAAGTATTGAACGAGGTAAAGGATGTTTATGCTAAGATTGGTCCGAAGTTGATGGTTGCTGTTGACTATAGCGCCGATGTTTTCGGAAAGCCGTATTGGACAATTCAGGAAAGCATAAAGGACTGGCTGGCTTTGCATGGCATAGGTTATTCTACCGACAAGGCTAGTGCCGACTGGGTTGTCATAATAAGATCATCGTCAAGGAAGTACAATACAATGTCGAATGGTACGCAGACAACTTACTATTCTTTTGTGGATGCCAATGTTACCTTGCAGAAGAAATCGGAGGCTAAGCCTGCATACGACAATAAACTGTCGATAAAAGGCAGTTTCCTGAAAAGCTACGACGAAGCTGCTTATGCTGCATACAAGGACTTGGAACCTAAGTTGATAAAGATATTGGAAGATAACATTAAGTAGGTTTCTGCAATTTCGGTGATGAGAATTCTGGTTGTCGCCAATAAGATGCCATATCCGGCAAAGGATGGCGGAGCAATTGCTACGCTTACGCTCGCAAGGTCGTTGCGTAAATGCGGTTGCATTGTGGACTTGCTTGCCATGAATACAGCTAAGCACTTCTGCGACATTGGCGATATTCCTGCTGAAATATCATCGGAAATCAACTTCCATGCAGTTCCAATCGATACTACAATACGGGCAACAGCAGCTTTGAAGAATCTTCTTTTCTCGTCTTTACCATACAATGCCGAAAGGTTTATAAACAAGGACTTTGAGAAAAAGTTGTGCAAACTTTTGGCAGCAAACTGTTATGACATCGTGCAACTCGAAGGTTTGTATCTTTGTCCGTATATTCCTGCAATAAGGAAATGCTCGCAGGCAAAGGTTGCACTGCGGGCGCACAATGTGGAGCATGAAATATGGTCGCGCATGGTCGAAAATGAAAAATCGATTCCGAAAAGGTGGTACAAGCGCATAATTGCAAAGCGTATGCGGAAGTTTGAACTTTCGTACATCAATTCATACGACTATCTTGTGCCGATAACAGACCGTGATGCGGAATTCTTTTCGCAGAATGGAAATGAAAAGCCAATTTTCGTTGCACCGACAGGAATAGAATCAAACAATCCTCTGCTTTCCATCGATGGAGCAAAAGCCGAGTTCCCGACATTTTCCTTCATTGGCGCTCTCGACTGGCTGCCAAACTGCGAAGGCTTGACATGGTTTGTGGAAAATGTTTGGAATGAGTATCGTCACAAGCATGCTGATGCAAAATTTCGTGTTGCAGGGCGTAATGCAGATCCTGCATTTGCAAACTTCCTTAAAACTAATGGCGTTGATTATCTAGGTGAAGTTGAAAGTGCGGCAGATTTTTATGCTTCAGGGACGATTTTCGTTGTGCCTCTATTTTCAGGAAGCGGTATGCGCATTAAGATTGTTGAGGCAATGGCGGCAGGAAAAGCGGTAATTACAACCACATTGGGAACTGAGGGTATTGCAACCGAAAATGGAAAAAATATATTTGTCGCCGATAGTTCAGAGGATTTTATTGCATGTATGGAAAAACTTGCATCGGACAAATGCCTCTGCGGCGAAATTTCGGCAAATGCGCGTAAATTTGTCGTCGAAAATTTTGATAACAATATAATTGCATCAAGGTTGTTGGATTTTTATAAGACAGGGGGAAGATGATTATAGCTTTGCAGATATTGTTTTGGATTGTTGTGGCATTGGTTTTCCATACATACGTTGGATTTCCTGTATTGCTGTCGCTTCTTTCGCGGAAAAAGAACGCAGAGTACCAGCAGTTGTCGGAATTGCCAGATGTTACTGTGATTATGTCGTTATTCAACGAGGAAGCTGTTATTGCTCAGAAGCTACAAACCATAGTCGATTCCGATTATCCGCGCGAAAAGTTGCATGTTCTTATAGGTTCCGACAACAGCACCGACCGAACAAACGAAATTGTGTCGGAATATGCTCAAAAATATTCGTTCATAAAGCTGTTTGCATACACCGAGCGCAGGGGCAAAGCCAATGTTATTAATTCGCTAATATCAGAATGTCCATCCGAGATTATGATTTTGTCGGATGCCAATGTTATGTTCGACAAGGACACTATTTCGGAGTTGATGAAGCCTTTTGCTGATGAAAATGTTGGGCTTGTTGATTCAAACATGATAAATACAGGTCTTAAAAAGGACGGTATTTCCATTCAGGAGAAGTCGTACATATCGCGCGAAGTTCGCATAAAGAATCAGGAAGGCTTGTTGTGGGGCAGTATGATGGGACCTTTCGGCGGTTGCTTTGCCATGAGGAAGAATTTGCATTCGCCTGTTCCGAAGAATTTTCTCGTGGATGACTTCTATATCTGCATGAATATAATCCGAAAAGGTTACAAGGCAGTTAACAATGTCAATGCTCGTGTGTATGAGGATGTTTCCAATAATATTTCCGACGAATTTCGTCGCAAGGTGCGTATTGCGACTGGAGATTTCCAGAATTTGCACGAGTTTTGGGATATGCTTTTCACATCGCGCAGTGGAGTGTCGTTCAGTTTTTGGTCGCACAAGGTTTTGCGCTGGATAACGCCTGTGCTGATGATTATCTGGTTCGCTTTGTGTGTTGCCTTGGCTTTCTATTTGAAATTTTATCTTGTTGCACTATTGCTTTTTGTTGCAGTGCTTTTGTTGATACCGGTAGACTATATTTTGAAAAAACTAAATTGCAACAATATACTTTTTAGGTTTGTAACACACTTTTTCTCTATGAATTTAGCTTTGCTTATCGGTATGTTCAAGGCAATTAAGGGCGTGGAATCGGGGGTATGGAAGCCAACGAAAAGAAATCAGTAGTTGGAGGAAACGATAGGAAGTAGATATAAATTTGAATGTGTATGGTAACGAAAGAACAATATGAATTTGCACTTCAGAGGATTGAAGAATTGCTACCTATAGTCGATGACAATACGCCGGCTAATGATCGTAATGCAATTGAACTGACATTGATGTCTAATATTGTAATCGAATATGAGAATGAGTTCTTTCCGATAGGCAAACCAACTGTAGCGCAACTGATAGAACTATCGCTCGAAGAAAAAAATATGACACAGAAGCAATTGGCACATGAAATAGGCGTAAGTCCCTCCCGAATAAGCGACTATGTGTCAGGTCGTTGCGAGCCAACATTGAAGATTGCCCGCTTGTTGTGTAAGACTTTAGGCGTAACACCTGCAGCTATGATGGGATGCTAGTCGCTTGTTATGACCGCAAATGGACTATTTCATCTTTTTATTAATCTAGATCTGACGCCAACACTCACACCAAGATATTTATCTTTCCGCAGCTCATTGCTATTGTAGCGCATAGCTATTTCTGCAAAAACCGACAATGCCTTGTTCTTGAGCGGATAATATGCAATGTCGAATTTTACAGTTGCAACATTTGTGCGTATGCCCTGCAGGAGGACATTGTTGTAACTTGAAACAGGAATGTTGTTTTGGTTCGGTTGGTAGGCGTCCATCGTAGGGTAGAATACGTTCTGTCCGAAATGTGAATTGAACGAGGAGTCGCAACCAACGATTGCATAAGACATTTCCAACGCACATTCTATAAAATCGTTGAAATAGCTTATGCCACACAGGCCTTCTACGAAGTTTGCACCAAGCGGGTGGGCGAGAGGTTTTAGTCCATGAGTATAGGTAAGTTCCTGTTGACTATGCGAATAGACGTATGGTCGGACAATATTACCTTCCACGAAGCAATCCAAGCCCTTGACCTTGAACATGTCGAAGAACTTAATTCCGCCCTGGATGCCCCATTTGTTTGCGAACCAGCCGTATTGTCCTGTATAAGAACTATTAAGCCTATGCTTGATGTCGTTCATCAGTTGCCCGACAATCACGTCGTCAAGGACAAACTGTGCATATACGCAGTTCTTCTGGCTGAACGAAACTTTGAAATTTGCACCCATAAGCGCGTTTTCGTTGCTTCCCATCGAAAATTCCACTGGACGGAAGAAAATCACAGGGTTGAAATATTCGAAAGAAAGGAACCTGCTAGACATTACTGACTCGAACAGACCGATGTTTACATGCTTTCCGATGCGGCAGTCGAGGTAATGTGTGGCGTTGAACTTGCGCGAATCCCAATATGATATGGCATTCATATATGGATAATCAGGGTCATATATGAATCTTGTATTTGGAAGATAGCCAAGCATTGACCATACGCATGAATATTTGAAATTAAGGAATTCGCTTTCAACTTTCAGGTATGGATAGTTTCCGCAGATGTCCGACTGTAGCAGCGAGCGTTGTCCGTCGCCATAGAAGTGCTTGCCGTTTCCAATTTCGATGCTGAAAAATTCGGCAGGAGTGTAGTTTATGTTGAAAGTCTGCTCGAATGAAAGCAAGTATGGATAAAACTGATTTTCGGTGAAGAAGCCCCATATTTCGTCAAAGTTATATTCGTAAACAGTGTAATCGTATATAGATTTGGTGTGAGTTAAAAATCTTTCTGTTAAGGAGTAATTGATGTTTAATTTGTCCATTAACGAGAAATCGACAAGGAACCCGAGAGTTTCGTTCAGTTGGCAACGTTCCATGTAATAAGGTCTTTTAGGCACATTGAAATTGCCGTATAGATTATATAATGGTGCAATATTCAAGAATACTTTTGGCTTTTGCAGTTTGTATGCAACAAAGTCGCTCATCGGGACAATGGAGTCCGAAATTTCGGTCTGCGGTGTGGTTCTGTACGGCTTCATCGACGAGTGGGTGGTCGAGAATTTGCCGTTTGCCGACTTTTCTATGTCGCGGGCAATGCGGAAGTCGCGTACCTGCAAGTTCTGTGCGAAGGCTGTTACCGACGCGAGAATTATGATTGATATTAATGCTATATGTTTCATTTTGCGTCGATTTTAATAGTTGTTCCTTAATGCTGTCCTGAATCCAATGCTGAAATAGTAGTCGAGAGGTTTGTCCGCAAGGCTGTACATCGATATTCCAGCAAACCACTGCATTCTGTTCACGGGATTCATTTCGTAGATAAACTGGAAGTCGAACTGGTCGCGAGGATGAACGAAGCAGTCAGGATCACCGTATGAATAGTATCCGTTTACTGGTTCTAAAAATACCAATACATCAGGAGAAAGATTATACCTTGCCATCACTTTAAACTGTTTTATCTGGTACGAAAGCACGGCTGATAATAAGTAGGTGTCTTGATTTTTGGGTATTGTCAACGACTGCCCATAGTTAGAGTTGTGTGTATATTGTGGGTAAGGAACTTGGCTTTCTGCATGTTTGCCATTTCCGTTTACATTATTACGAATTTTGAGAAGGCGCCAAAAAGCAACATTGCATTCTATTTGCGTTTGCAATCCTTTTACATTGAACAGATTGTGGTTTTTGTAGCCTATTTGTACATCAAGATTAATGTATGATGTCGATACGAAAGTTGAATCGATGGTGTACATATTTAAAACCCTGTCTGTGTTCAATGCAGCTTGTGTGTAGAAAATTCCAATTTTCGGATGTTCGTACATAACATTTGCGCCGAATCGTGCATTGGTATTGTCGGCAAAGATAGGGTAGAAGAGTCTTGCTACAGGAATTCCCTGTGCAAGTCCTTCCCAGAATGTCTTGTTCTTGTGGTCTATTACGCTTTGCTCGAAGAAAGTGAACTGCCAGCCATTCTGTGGATTGTAAATCATAAAGTTGTAAGTGGCAACCTTGCTGATTTTGTCGGCTGTTTCAACATTTTGCATCGTATTGTACTGCATTAGGCGCGTTACGAGGTTCACATATTCCCATTTGCCGAACTTGACGCTTGTCTTTATGTATGGCATCGGTGCTGCGTAGTCGGAAAGTATCATCGAGTGAAGTCCGTCACCGATGAAAAGTCGGTCGTATCCGAGTGTGAAGTTGAGGCATTTGATTGGGCGGAACGAAACATTTCCGTATGCGTTGGCGTAGTCGAATTCGGAGAAGCCGTTGAGTTTCTTCACGCGTGCATATCCGGGAATATTGCCCTTTATTCGGTAAACTTCTGCCATGTATGCTGGCAGTACAGCCTGATTTTCGTATATGCTTGTGTTCAGATAGACATATTCGCTGAGCTTTACATTTACTATCGCACCACGCGTGTTGGTGTAGCCGTTGATTCCTACTGGATTGTTATGGTCGGTGAGGTCGTTTAGCCTATTGTAGCGGAAATCGAAAATTGGGTCGAAATAGACCTTGTATTTTTCGTTGCCTATAATAAATAGGTGTTCGTGGAACAATTTGCGGACAAACCAGTTTTTCTCAACCTTGTCGTTCTTGGGGAAGATAAGGCTGTCGTAAACTTCGTTTTCGATGCCAGTTGCTGGACGAATAGCTGTATTTATTCCTTTGAAATATATTTCATTGTCGCGCAGGTTCTGGAAATGCCCTATAGTGAAGTCGTCCTGCGCAAAGGCAGGAACGGCGAGTAGGATGGCAAGAAAGTATAGTAGTGCCTTTTTTCTCATAAAAAATTATTTTGCGCCAAAGGTAGTCATTTTTTTGTTTGGTATTAGTTCGTAATTGCATAATTTTGCGGAGTATGGAAAGTATAGTTGAATGGTTGAGTTCGCATGCGTTGCCTTGTTTCCACAAGCAGTTGTTCGGTTTTAGCTGTCCTATGTGCGGCTTTCAGCGAGGGATAATACTTTTGCTACAAGGTGATGTGTGGGGTAGTATAGTCTGTTTTCCGCCTCTGGCTGCATGGTTCTTGACCTTGCTTGCCTGTATAGTTCTGTTTGCAACAAAAAAGATGACAAAACGAATAGGTTGGATAATAGTTTGGGTTAATCTTGCCGTTTTCCTGTTCAACTGGGTATATCAGAATGTAGCATTCTGATGGTGTTTTAGCGGCAATAAGTTGTAAATTAACAGAATAATGTTGCGAAAAAATATTCATGTATTTTTATACAATGTGGCATGATTTGTTTAATTTTGCGAAACTAAATTTTAAAATATTAATAATATGACTGATCAGATTCAAAAACAGAATGCACCGTATGCAGTAGCTGCATTGGTATTAGGTATTTGCTCCATAGTATTTGGATGCATGTTCGTAGGTTTAGTATGTGGTATAGTAGGTCTTGTTCTTGCAAAGAAAGGAACAGATGCATATAATGAGGCTCCAGATCAATTTACAGGTGACGGTATGCTGAAGGCAGGTAAGATAACATCTATAATTGGTATTATTCTCAGCGCTTTGTATATCGTTTACTGGGTTATCTGGGTTGCAATACTTGGAACAGCTTACGCAAGCCTTTGGTCATCACTGATGTAAACCGAAGTTTGTTTATGTAAATTACAAAAAGTCCGGCCTAATGGTCGGACTTTTCTGTTTTGTATGGAGACGCAATGCATTCATCGCAAATCATTGCACCGCTACAATCATTGAATTGTTAAATTATTGAACCTTTAGCTCAGCGTAGCTAAATCATCAAATCGTTAAACATTGAACGTTAAACGTTGAACCTGAACGGCGTAGCCCTCAACGAAGTTAAATTTGAAACGGGCGCAACAAAAAGGGGCTAAAAGTCTAACAGGCAGACAGGCTAGCAGCCATGACGAAATAACGTTTAGTACGTTAGGGCTTCAAGCCTGTGAGTCTTCGAGCCTGCAAGCCCCAAAACCAGAAACGGCGCAGCCATTCAAACAGGCGCAGCCCCTACATAAACATTGCCATTACATAATATGTAAGCATACCGATTGCTGCGCTGACGGGGATTGTTATAATCCATGCAACTATGAGTTCGAGGGTAACTCCCCAGCGTACAGCCGAAAGCCTTTTTGTAGAACCAACGCCCATGATACTTCCCGAAATCACATGTGTGGTGCTTACTGGAACGCCAAGGTGCTGTGTTATGAAAAGTGTTATTGCACCTGCTGTCTGTGAGCAGAAGCCTTCAACTGGGGTTATCTTGGTAATGCGGTTGCCCATAGTCTTTATAATCTTCCAGCCGCCCGACATTGTGCCTATTGCAATTGCCGTAATACAAGCTATTGGAATCCAACTCGGTGCTCCTGTGAGGTTTGCTCCTGAACCGGCATTGGTTATTGTGTCGGGCTGGAGCCATTCGCTTAGTCCGTCAAAGCCATATTGAGAGCCGTATGCTATCATTGCACAGGCTATAAGACCTATTTCCTTCTGAGAATCGTTGAGACCATGTCCAATGCTCAGGCATGCAGACGAAAGCAGTTGCAGACGCTTGAACCATTTGTCTGCTTTGTGTGGTTTGGCTTTGCGGGCAATCCAGTATAGTAGTATTGTTATCAGGTTGCCACCGATGAATCCGATAAGTGGTGCAATAAAAATGAAAAGAGCTATATATCCGACTGTTGACCAATGTACAGCTTCCCAGCCTTTGGCGGCAACGGCAGCTCCCGTAAGGCCACCGATTAGTGTATGAGATGAACTGGATGGTATTCCTTTCCACCAGGTTATAAGGCTCCAAGTAATAGCAGCGACAAGACCGGCTATCAGCAGGGGCATTGTTACGTATGCTTCTTCTACTGTTTTTTGAACGGTGTTGGCGATGTTGAATCCAAGTATGTATTCGGCAATAAAGAAAGCAACAAAGTTGAAGAATGCCGACCAGATTACAGCTTGGGTAGGGGAGAGAACTCTAGTTGAAACTACGGTAGCAATGGAGTTTGCGGCATCGTGGAAGCCGTTTATGAAGTCGAAGACTATGGCGAGGACAATAATTGCAATTAGAAAGCCCATTCTATGCGTATTTTACGATTATGGTCTTTATTATCTTGCCAACATGCTTTGCCATGTCGGTGGTGCGCTCCATGTGCTGTACTATTTCCTTGTTCTTGATGATTTCCTTTGTGTCGGTTTCTTCCTCGAAGAGGTTTTTGACGAAGTTTTCATAAATTTCATCGGCTTCCTGTTCAAGGTCGTGAAGGAGTTCGCATTGCTTGAGAGCAACCTCGGGCTTCTTGTTTATTGTATTGAGTTCATGCAGAGAAATGTTGATTGCGTTGCAACATTCGCTGATGATTTCAGTCATTCGAACCGAGATTTCTGGAATATGCTTCGGACGGAATAATAATATTCGTTTAGATGTGGAATTAATGAAGTCGAGCGTGTCATCAACGGTTTCGCAGAGGCTGTGTATATCTTCGCGGTCGAATGGTGTGATGAACGACTTGTTGAGTTCTTCGTATATTTTTGCTATTTCAGCGTCCGACTGGGTTTCGCACTCCTTTATTATCTTGTAGTCGTTTTCCATTTCTTCAAACGACGGCTTTTTTATCAGTTCGGCTTGCTTTTTTGCAGCTGTTGCTAAAAGTTCACCTATTTGATTAATCATCGGGAAGAACTTGTTCTCCTTGGGTTTCAGTGGTGAAAAAATAGAATTAATAGACATTTTCCTTTTTATTTTTTGTGGTGCAAAAATATTTTTTTTTCACTTTTTTTGCAATACCTATTTTTGTCATTTTGGGGTGAAAATATGGCAAAAAGTTACTTTTTAACCATTATTTTTCTGATATACAAATGATTTCGACTATTGTGCCGACCATGCATATACTTGCTGCCAAAGGTTTAGCTTCGTATTTTACAAATACTTCTTTGCCGTCTTCAAGTTTTATGTTGTCGAATTTTTTGAGGTTTGTCGGCTCAAGTTTTTTTCCGTTGTCGAGGACTAGTACCCACGAACAACCATCCAATCCGGTGAGGTTTTTCAGTGTGGCGTGTACACTGTCTGGGCATTGAGAAATGTTTTCCTTCGTTTCGGGTTGACTTTCAATTGAGGTCAAAGGTTTGCTACACGATAGAATCGTGCAGCAAACCAATGCTATTGCAGCCATGTGACTAAAGATTTTCGTACCAAGCTGCATTTTCTTGATAAATGTTATAGTATGAATTAAATAGTTCGTTTCTTTCATTCTTTTGGAATAAAGAGATGATTTTGCCCATGGTTGCAATGTTCAGCTGGATTTCCTGGGCATTTGTGTTTACTTTTTGTTTATCGAGTGTCTTGTAGTATCCAAGTTCTGTGAGGACAATTTCTAAACTTTCGGTAAGTATGCTATCGGCAATTTCTGATTCGCCAGCCTTATAATAAGCTTCGGCATATTCGCAATCGAAATAGGTTATAGGATACATAGCAGGAGGCATTATAGAGTCGCATCTTGCCAGTACTTCCTTTGCCTTGTCGGTTTTGCCTTCCTTTACGAGAGCCTTTGCAAGTTCGCCGAAATTGTTCCTTATCTTTACAATCTTGGTTGTACGAAGTATGGTCTGGTCAACATATACATTAGGGTCGTTGATGTTACCCCAAGTGTAAACATTCATCAGGTTGTTGTACATGATGTCGGTGTTGATGTCGCTATTGGCAACACCTTCTGGAGCCTTTGCTTTTTTGTTCATCGGGGTGAGCCTGTATGCAAAGCCTTCGTTGTGGAAGTAGTTGTCCAAGTTAAGCGTGTGGCGGCTACCGAGTGATGTGATGTAGATTGGACGTTCCCATTCGTTGGTGTTCAAGAGGTCGAGAATCATCATTTCGTTCTTGAGCAGATAGTCCCTGTTGAGGTCGAAGTTGATAACTGTATCGAAGTAGATTTCTGTTTCGTCTGCTGTATCCTTGTAGTATCCTGGATATACGCAGCCATACTCGATGACTTTCTTCGGGTCAGCCTTTAACGAGACTTTCTTCGACGGGAAGAGATAATAAGTGTCGTCCCCAGTTTTTACTACATTCTTGTCATCAATTATGTAGTCCAAGAACTCTTTCAGTGGCATGAATCCCTTGTCTTTGCGGCGAGAATCGATCATCAGCTGGTCGCGTGTGTTCGGCTCGTACTTGATGCGTTCGATAGACAGTGGCATTGGCTTTGCGTCGTAGCTTGCGCACTTCATCTGGTCGATGTACCAGTCGGAAGCAAAGTAGGGCAGACAGCAAATCTTAACGTCTGGTCTTATGCCTTCAACTTCCTGAGCGTACCAAACAGGGAAGGTGTCGTTGTCGCCGTGGGTGAACAGGATTGCATTCGGAGCGCAGGTTTCGAGGTAGTTGCGTGCGAAGTCGTGAGCTGCATAGCGGTTGCTACGGTCGTGGTCGTCCCAGTTTTGTTCGGCCATGATGTAAGGCACTGGAGCGCAAATAAGCAATGCAACTATTCCAGCGACAGCACCCGGAGTGAACTTCTTGAAAAGTTCATAAATTGCAGCTGCGCCAAGTCCAATCCAAATTGCAAAGGCGTAGAACGAACCAGCGTATGCGTAGTCACGTTCACGCGGCTGAATAGGTGTCTGGTTGAGGTAAACAACGATTGCTATACCAGTGAGAATGAAGAGCAAAGAAACAATCCACCAGTCCTTTGTGTTCTTCCAGAGCTGATACAAAAGTCCAATGAGACCGAGTATCAATGGAAGCATGAAGTAGCGGTTGTGTCCCTTGTTGTTCTTCAGGTAGTCGGGCAGGAGGCTCTGATCGCCGAGACGAGCGTTGTCCCATGCGTCGAAACCTGTAATCCAGTTGCCGTGGATTGTGTTGCCGTGTCCCTGAATGTCGTTCTGCCTTCCTGAGAAATTCCACAGGAAATAGCGCCAGTACATCCAGTTGAGCTGGTAGTTTACGAAGAACTTTATGTTGTTGAGTCCAGTCGGTTTCTTTTGAGAAGCTTTCATTCCGCCAAAATCCTTGTAAACCGAAATATGTTCGGCTTCGCGACTATACATACGCGGGAATACTCTGCATCCGTTAGCTTTGAAAACTGGCTTAAACCTATGACCTACGCAAACATACTTGTCGCCACGCTTGGTGTATATTTCGGTAGTGTTCTCGTATTTCTCGAATTGTGCGTTGAAATCCTGTCCGTAGAGCAGAGGACGGTCACCGTACTGTTCGCGGTTGAGGTAGGAGAGCAGGTTGAACATATCTTCGGGATTGTTCTGGTTCATTGGCGGGTTGGCGTTAGACCTTATTATTATAATGGCGTAGCTTGAGTAGCCGATAATAATCATTGTAAGGAAAATCATTGCTGTGTTGAGCAAAGACCTGTGCTTCTTGGCGATAAACTTTATCAGGCAGAAGACCATTGCAGCGATTACCAGGATGTTGACGAAAGTGTTTCCTGTGAAAAGCAATGCACCGGTAAGTATCATCGACAATGTCGGGAATATGGTGTTCAGAATGACATTGTTGCTCTTCTGTGTGAAGAAAATGCTTAGAACCAAGCAGGCGATTGTCAGTATTGTCCATACGATAAGTCCAGTGTTGAACGGAGCTCCGAAAGTGTTGGTAAACAGAAGTTCAAACTTTGAAGCGACAACGGCAACGCCGGGTATTATTCCCCACATAATCACAGCAATAGCAAGCAATGAAATGATGCCTGTAAGCATGAATCCCCAGAATCTGCGAGCGCTTGTTTGTGGCTTGAACTTTCTGTAGTATACAACAAATGCGATAGCAGGGAGTGTAAGCAAGTTAAGCAGGTGAACACCTATTGCCATACCTTCCATAAGTCCTATGAGCAGAATCCATCTCCTTGAGGTTGGGTCTTCGATGTCGGAGTCGTACCATTTGGTTATTGCCCAGAATACAATTGCCGTGAAGAACGACGAGAAGGCGTAAACTTCACCTTCGACAGCCGAGAACCAGAAGGTATCGGAGTATGTGTATGCTAATGCGCCTATCGTGCTGCATGCCAATATTGCGATAGTGTTACCGACATTGTATTTGCCGTCCTTTGCAATGAGGTGCTTTGCAAGGAAAGTAATTGTCCAGAAAAGGAACAATATTGTGAATGCACTTGCCAAAGCCGACATCGAGTTTATCATCATGGCTACCTGTTCGGGTCCAGATGCAAACATTGCAAAGAATCTTGCTATTACCATGAAGAACGGTGCTCCAGGCGGGTGACCGATCTGCATTTTATTTGATGATGAAATGAATTCACCGCAGTCCCAAAAACTTACCGTGGGTTCTATAGTAAGCAGGTAAGTGATTGCCGCTACTAGGAATACTACCCAACCGGTAATGTTATTCAGCAGTTTAAATCTTTTTTCTGTCATTTTTATTTAAAATTTTAAAGTTGCAAAGATAGTGCTTTTTTGTGGTAAGAGGAAATTATAAATGATTATTATTTGCCATGCTCGTATTGGTTGATTGTTTCGATAATCTTTGCCGAATCGAAGTCCTTGGCGATAATGATGTTGTTTTCGTCAAGCAGGTAAAGCCGAGGAGTTTTGTATGTTCCATAGTCGTAGTCGTATGTGCCAACGCCATCAGGGTCGCTGACGTTTATCCAGTTTAGTTCGTTGTCGGCAATATATTGTTTCCACTGGTCGTATTCGGCTTCGGTATATACGGCAAAGACTTCTGCACCAATTGCTTTAAGGGTAGGGTAGTCGGCTTGTATGTGGCCAACTTTCTCGATGCATACTTCGCATTCGGAATCCCAGAAAACCAGAATCTTGTATTTTGATTTCAATCCGTACAATGAATGGTCGATTCCGTTTTGGTCGGGGAGTACGATGTTCTTGCCTTGCATTCCGATGACATTGTATTTGGTGATGTCGTATTCCCATTTCATAACAGTGTAGTCGTAGTCTGACATCCACCAAGGTTTATCTTTGTAGTATTTGTCGAACAGGTAGCAGGCTACCGCTTCGAGCCTTATGTCTGGGTGGTAGCCACGGTTTATTGTTGTGTAACTTAATACCAGTTTGTTAAGTATGTATTTTCTGGATTCGCTCTTCGGGTCGGTAAATTGTACAAGGTGTTCGGCGTTCGCAATTGCTGTAGTTATGTTGTCGGCAAACGAGGAAATGTTTTTCCAGCAGTAACTTTCAATTAACTTTCTGAACGAATATTCCGGTGTGTTAAGCAATTCGGGATTTGAGAAGTCTATGTATGACAACTGGTCGCAGTCGGGGCATTGTGCTGCGTATGCCATCTTGTAGAGTTCCGATAGAAAATCGTTTTTTTTCTGCTTTTTCCATTCACGTTGCAGAAATTCAAGGTAGAACTTGTCGAGACTATCTATTTCGTTTTGAACTTTCAGCGTGTCAACATTGTTGCCTTTCCAGAGGTTTATTACCGATAGAAGTTCCGTTCTTTCATCGCGCTGAGTCCAGTATCGGAGTATTGTTTTATGCGCTTCGTTGAACGATTCGCTTGCTTCATTGCCATTTACTTTAAGATGATATGCAGGGTCATCTATGTCGGTGGAAAGTGTGAGTGTTTTCTTGTTGTTGGCAAAGTGGAAGTCGAACAGTTTCTTCTCCTTTATAAATATATAGTATATTCCTTGAGGCAAAGTGTTTTTACCTTTGAATTCAGCGATTCCGTTCTTGCATTTTGCCGAGTCGAGTGTGAGACTTTGGAATCCGTGATACTGAGCGAGATAAACATACTGGTCGGGAAGATTTAGTATCTCCAATTTAATGCTGTAAGCCTTTGCCGAAACGACAAAGGCTTGCAGTGTAATTATTGTCAGAAGGATTCTAATGATTGTTTTTCTCATATTCTTCCTTCCGTTTCTCGAACAAAATCAAGTCCTTAATGTTTTCTACATTCAAGCGCTTGCCGACAATCTTCTTGTTCTTGTCGAGGACATAGATTACAGGTGTGCTGTAAATATCGTAGTAGTCGCGGAACTTTGAATGCGGATATGGACCATCCCATACATTTATCCAGTGGTCGTCCTTGATGTCCTTGTCGTTGATAAATTCTTCCCATTCTTTCTTGTCGTACTGGGTGTAGATTGCAAACACCTTTACACCCAAGTCTTTGAGGGTGTCGCGGAATTCCTTGATTAGCTTTGGAACTTCCTTCTTGCAGTGTCCGCATGATGGCTCCCAGAAAATCAGTACGGTGAAGTCGGACTTTATGTCGTGGAGGTTGTAGTAGCGGTCGTCTACGCTTTGCATCCTTGTAAGGTTATAAGCGACGCTTCCGAGGCGGGTAGGAGTAATCTTTTCAACCCTTTCCTTCAGTTTCGACATGAAGGATGTGTCTGCCCATGGTGCTTTTCCGCTCAGGTACCAGTCTTCGGCTATAGCAACAAATACGGCATCGTAGCCCATGATTTTAGATTCCTCAAAATAGTTGAGCAGGTGCGAAAGTGTGTATTTGTATATCAGCGAATCGCCTTTCATAAGGCCTTTGTCGTAAGTCATCTGAATGACATTATGAGCATCAACAATCAGAGAGTCGGGTGACGGAACCACCATCTTTTCGAAATAATAATTGAGCTTTGATTCGTAAATAGGTGTACGTACAAGACCTTCTTCTTCGAAGTCGATGTAGTCGAAGTAGTGTTTCTTATAGTATTTGTACTGGAAAGTAGAGTCGGTGATTACACCGTTTTCATCGCGAGGGAAGTCTGGAATTTCAACATCGTGCATCGAACGCATGATTGAGCCGAAAAGAGTTCCCTTGTTTTCGTTTTCGACCTTTTTCATGTATTCGATACGACGTTCGTTAAGGTTTTTCATCTTTTCGTATTCGGCTTCCTTTGCATCTTTATCGTCGCCAGCCTGTTTGATGGCTTTTTCTATTTCAAAGCGTTCCTGCTGCAATTCCATCATGTGGCGCTGGTAGTTGTTGAAGGCAACATTTTCGGGACTTCCCCTGATCTTCATGCTTTTGACGAAGTTAGTTGTGTCGGTTTCAATTGAGAAGTTGCGTTGTCCTTCGGGACCCATCAGGAATTCAAAGAAATTCATGTTGCGCGATGGCAACACAACCAAATATATACCTTTGTGAATTTCCTTGTCGCCTTTCATTATTCCGTGTCCGTTTGCGTCCAATTGTATGGTGTCGATTACGTATTTCTTTTCGCCAAGGTGATGTCCGACATATATCACGGTGTCGCTTACGCCCTTTATGGTAAATTCAATGTTATATTTGTAGTTTTCCTTTCCGGTCTTGCCCTTTTTCTGTGCAAATGCGGTGAAACTGCAAATAGTCATAACCAAGATAATAATGCCTAACTTTTTCATGTGTCTCATTATTTAATTCAAACTGCAAAATTAGAATTTTTATCGGAATGAAGTCTTATAAAGATTTTAAAAATCTTAAAGAAATGTGAAGCGGAATTTGATTTACGATTTACGAATTACGAATTACGATTTTTGAATTTTATTCATTCGGAACAAGGGCATCGTTATTCATTATATATCGTTCGAGTGCTTGGTAAAGTTCTATCAGATGGGAGTTTTTGTTGTTGTCGGTTGGTATTAGCGACAGTTTGTTGTTTGTGTTGTCGAACTTGTACGTTTGGTCGGGAGTTATGAAGTAGTCCCCGTATGTAATGCCGTTTAATAGTCTGCTGTCGTAATAATGTGTTGCGAAAGTATTGGACCTGAATGTGCTGCTGGTGTCGAGTCCATGGTTAAGCCATGTTTCGTTTTCGGGATATTCGATTCCATAGCTATGCTTGAAGTGGGATAGTAGGCTAGGTGCGATGTCCATGTGTGTGACTATTGCGGGGAAGCGATGGCTTTCGCTAAGCATTGGCGACCAGATTATTAGCGGAACATGGTAGTTGTCTATGGAGTTGCTTCTGTCCTTGGTGTTGAACTTGTGGTCGCCAGTGATTATAAATATGGTATTATTATATTTTTCGCTTTGCTCATATTCCATGAAAAATTTTTTCAGGCAGTCGTCGGCGTACATGAACGAGGCGTTTTCTATTACGGGTGTTGTAGGTTTACTTTTTTGTGGCAAGGCTTTGTACTTGCTTATGTATTCTTCGGAGTTCGGGTAAGAGAACGGGTCGTGGGTGGATAGTGTGAGATAGATGTCCAAGCGAGGCGTTTTGTCATCTTTTTTTACATCCGAGAGTGAATGCAGAAGCATATATTCATCAAGAAGTCCCCATTTGTTTCTTTGTTCGACTGATTCGTATTCGGGGTTGTCGTAGAACAATTCCATAGAGTTGCGCTGTGTGAATATGTCCATGTCGTCAAATCCGTACCAGCCCCCGTAGAAGAATGTATTTTTGTATCCGTTATCGTTGAGTATTGTTGCAAGTGTACGGAAATTCGGCGCATCTCTTCTGTACGACATGAATCCCTTTTCGCCGAAAGGTAAAGCTCCGAGTATTGATGGCAGTGCCCCGAAAGTGCGTTCTGCTGTCGAAAGGCAGTTCTCCCAGACAAGCGAATGTTCGGCAAGCGAGTCGAGGAAAGGCGTGGCAGATGCTATTGAGCTGTTTTGTCCGCATATATAGTTGCAAAGTCCCTCGACAATGATAATGACGATATTTGGTTTTTCATCGCTCTTTTCAAGGTAGTCGGAAAGAATGTCGGGCGTTTCGTCCTTGTGCAAGAAAGGGTAGTGGTAGTCAACGAATTCGTAATCGGGGAAAAACGCTGCAAATTCATTTGACTTTTCTTGAAGTTCGTTGCTGGTAAATTGGATTATGTTGTTGTCTGTCTTAAGACTTTTGAGCAGGTAGGCGGTCTTGTTCTCGATTATGTAGTATTTCCTGAATTCCATTCGTTGTCCGTTAAGGCCAGGGAAGGCTATACTGGTTATGGCAATGGTGGCGAATAGAATTTTTGCCCACACTGAAACCTTGTAATGCTTTTGCGGAAAAATTATGTATACGATTGACAAGATGAAAATCAGCACCAATATTGGAATGTTGTACCAGCCGTTGGCATTTAGGGTTACGAAAATTTCCTTGGGCGAGTAGGCGGTTATTATGCTGTCGAGCGGAATGTGAGTTACAGCAAAGTATATTGTTAGAATGATGTTTGTGCAGATGTATGTGGCGAAAATAGCCCTGATGGTAATGTCGGCTGCAGTTTCCGAGATGCGGCTTATTAAATAATATATTAGGTATAGCGCTGCTAAAATCCATCCTATGTAGGCGATGTCGGTAAGGAATCCAAGAAGGCAATTTAGAAATATGTCCGACTGGTAGTGGGTAATTGATAGTATGATGGCTTCTGCTATCCTTATAATCAGGCATATACCTAACAGCGTTATGCATTCGCAGCAGTATCCGTCGAGTGGTTTCAACAGAGATTTCAGTTTGTCCTTGAATCCTTTGCCTTCCATTGTTTTTGCCATGCCTTAAATAAACGGACAACGTCTTGTGATATTGTCATAAAAACAAAAAAACTGCAAGTTTTGCTCGCAGTTTTTCGGTGACCCATGAAGAATTCGAATCCTCAACCTTCTGATCCGTAGTCAGATGCTCTAATCCAATTGAGCTAATGGGCCAAAATTTTCGACTGCAAAGGTACTGCTTTTTGTTTAATTGGCAAGGGAAAAATTACTTTTTTTGAATATGGGTTGTATTTTGTTGCTAATTAGCAAGTTGTCACTTTGTTAAACCGCGAAATATTATCGTTCTTTTTTTACATACAATAATTTATATCTTTGTGCGTTGTCCATATATAATTGGTAAAATGGTTCTGGCTATGAAAAATATATTTCTATTTCTTGCTATGTTTGTGGCATGTTCGTTTTCTGCATTTGCTGGCGGCAAGTTTCCCCCTAATGGCAAAAAGTGTGAAATTTGTGGCAAGGTGATATATGTTGACAAAACTTGTATGACTAATCTTGGCTGGAGAGAAATGCTCTGGTTTTTAGAAAACAAGCCCAAAGAATTTTCTGGGGTAAATTTAAATGGTTCCGTTTCTGAAAATTGTGTGGATTCTGCGGTTTGGAAGCGTGTGTATGGCGATAGGATTGGAGAAAAAAATTTAAAACAAGCAAAGGCGTATAACGAAATGGACGGGTTTCCTGTTGTCGGTTTTTCGTTGAAACAATGCAGGAATTATATGAATTTCCGAGCTGCCGCGGTAATGGATGTTTATAATTATAGCAAGTCTGAGCGTTACAAGGGAGTGAAGCTGGAATACTTTATGCTCTCATCAGAGCAGTATGCCGAACTGCTGAAACAGAAATGGTTTGCCAAGTCATTTGTTGATGGCTATGCCGAAATCACATCCGATGGCAAGTTCGTGAAGAACGGCAAGATTTTGGATTCTGTAGATGATGACAAGGTCACTTTCAGAATGTATGCGGTGATAACGTAATAAAATATTGCAATAGATATGTGGAAAAAGTCGTCAGCAAGGCGACTTTTTTGTTTTATACAAATCTTCGGAGTTTAGTTTTTGAATTTTCTTGCAAAGTCAATAAGAATTTTTAGTTAACTTTGCAGTTCGAAATTTTTAACGTATATGAAGAGAACTAAGATTAGTGAAGTGCTGAACTCCACGGAATTTGGAAAAGAAACAACCGTAATGGGTTGGGTTAGGACTAAGCGTGTTAGCAAGAACGTATGTTTCATCGCATTGAACGATGGCTCTACTATAAATAACCTTCAGGTGGTGTTGGATGTAAATCCTGAGTTGGAACAGAAGTTGGCTGGTGTTCACACTGGTGCGGCTTTGTCGATAGACGGAAAGACCGTCGAGTCGATGGGTAGCGGACAGAAGGTCGAACTGCAGGCAAAGGACATTACCGTTTTCGGTGATGCAAATCCAGACGAATATCCTCTGCAGCCTAAGCGTCATAGCCTCGAATTTTTGCGCGAAATTGCCCACTTGCGTTTCCGTACAAATACTTTCGGTGCTATTTTCCGCATCCGTCATGCAATGACATTCGCAATTCACAATTTCTTCAATAGCAAGGGATTCTATAATGTTCACACTCCGCTTATCACTGGTTCCGACTGCGAGGGTGCTGGCGAAATGTTCCAAGTTACGACTTTGGATCTGAACAATTTGCCACGTACCGAAGAAGGTAAGATTGACTATTCGCAGGATTTCTTCGGTAAATCGACCAACCTGACGGTTTCGGGTCAGCTCGAAGGCGAACTTGCAGCAACTGCATTGTCGCAGATTTACACTTTCGGACCTACCTTCCGTGCTGAAAACTCAAATACTCCGCGTCACCTTGCAGAATTCTGGATGATTGAACCGGAAGTCGCTTTCTTCGACCTCGAGGATAACATGAACCTCGCCGAGGAAATGTTGAAATATTTGGTTAAGTATGCTCTTGACAACTGCCGCGACGATATCGAATTCCTCTGCAAGCGCCGCGAGGAAGAACAGAAGCAGAAACCTGCAAACGAACGCGATGAGATGAATCTTATCGAACGTCTCGAATTTGTTTTGCACAACGATTTTGCCCGTGTAACATATACCGAAGCTATCGACATCCTTATGAATTCGAAGCCTAACAAGACCGGCAAGTTCGTATATCCGGTTGACAAGTGGGGCGTTGACCTGCAGAGTGAACACGAGCGCTACCTAGTCGAAAAGCACTACAAGCGTCCGGTTATCCTTATTGACTACCCGAAGGATATCAAGGCCTTCTATATGAAGCAGAACGAAGATGGAAAGACTGTTCGCGCAATGGATGTTCTTTTCCCGCAGATTGGCGAAATCATTGGCGGTTCGCAGCGTGAGGAAAGCTACGAAAAACTTCTTGCAACAATCGAAGAACGCAATATTCCGAAGAAAGATATGTGGTGGTACCTTGAAACACGTAAGTTCGGTACTGTTCCTCACAGCGGTTTCGGACTTGGTTTCGAACGACTTATACTTTTCGTAACAGGAATGTCGAATATCCGCGATGTGATTCCGTTCCCGCGTACACCAAAGACTGCAGAATTCTAAAATATCCAGACATGCTCAAAACGTCGCTCGAACAGAAACTTACGCAAAAGTTGGCTCCGCAGCAGATTCAGATGATAAAGCTGTTGGAACTGAACACTTTGCAGCTTGAGGAAAGAATCAAGAACGAGATAGAGGAAAATCCTGCTCTCGATGATGGTGGAGATGGCGACTACGATGACGGAGAAAGCATTGTAGAGAACGACAGCGATGTCCTTACCCATGAGGAAGAGCGAGATGATGGCGAACAGGATTCGGATGACGAATATACTCGCGAAGATGACTATTCGCTCGATGATGACTATGGCGCAAACGACGACGATGAAATTCCAAACTATCGCCTTGAGGTAAATAATACTTCTAAGGACGACGATAGGGTAGAAATGCCGTATTCTGCATCAAAGTCGTTCAACGAGCATCTTTTTGAGCAGTTTATTCTGAAGGATGTAACTGACAGACAGAAGTTTATCGCTCCGTTCCTTGTCGGAAATATTGATGAGGATGGCTATCTGCGCCGTGACTTGGATGCTGTCGCTGATGACATTGCCTTTTCGCAGAATACTGAGGTTTCGGTTAAGGAACTGGAAGAGGTTTTGATGGTTATTCAGGATCTTGATCCAGCCGGCATTGGTGCAAGAAGTTTGCAGGAATGTCTTCTCATTCAGCTTCGTAGAAAAGAGGAGCAGACTCATGGCGTGAAGGTTGCGATAATGGTGCTATCGGATTGCTTTGAGGAGTTTACCAAGAAGCACTACGAGAAGATTATGCAGAAGTGCAATATTACGGAGCACGATCTAAGGTCGGCAATCGATGTCATTGTGAAGTTGAATCCAAAGCCGGGAAATTCCTACGGTGAACCGCAGCGAGCTAATATACAAGCTATTATTCCAGATTTTATCGTTGAGGTTGAAGATGATGAAGTGTATGTTTCGCTGAACAGCCGCAATTCGCCAGAACTTCGCATCAGCAGGTCGTTTTCGCGCATGATGGACGACTATTCGTCCGACAAGGGAAAGAACCGAGAGGTTGTGACTTTCGTAAAGCAGAAGATTGACAATGCCAAATGGTTCATTGATGCGATAGAGCAGAGGCGTAGAACATTGCTTTTCACCATGGAAGCGATTGTTCAGTTCCAGCGTAAGTTTTTCCTCACCGGCGATGAAGCGGATATCCGTCCGATGATATTGAAGGACATTGCCGAAATGACAAACCTTGACATTTCAACGGTGTCGCGTGTGGCAAATAGCAAGTATGTATCAACACCTTACGGCAATTTCCTGCTTAAGTTCTTCTTCAGCGAGGCAATGCAGACCGATTCGGGTGAGGAAGTTTCTACTCGCGAGGTGAAGCAGATTCTGAAGGAATGCATTGATGCAGAGGATTCGGCAAAGCCGCTTACCGATGATCGTCTATCGGAAATTTTGAAGGAGAGAGGTTATATAATTGCTCGCAGAACCATAGCAAAGTACCGCGAACAGCTTGGTATCCCCGTAGCACGCCTTAGACGAAAAATCTAACCATGCGTGGTTTCCTCGACATATTTTTCAAGATTGTTAGCATATTGGGGCATCCTATACTTTTGCCTACATATTTTGCATTGACTATCAATGGTATATACGGACTGAGTCCATTTCTAGTTTTCGGAATCTCTTTTGTTTTCCCGTTGCTGATGATATTTTTGTGGTTTTCTGTAAGTCAGTTTCTTAGGAAAAGTGTTCATGAAAGCACGGATGTCGTTTTGAGCCAGGAAGATATAACGGACATGTCGGGTGGCTTTATCGAAAGGATTGAGGGATTTTTCGAGACAACTCGCAACCGTACATTCGCCATGCTGATAGTTATTGGCTTTTCAATTCTTGGATATTTCGTGTATAGGTTGCCGATGTGGAGTCTTCTCATGCTGTTGATAACGGTTGCATCGCTAGGGTGCATGCTAATCAACAATTTCTGGCGGCTGAGCATTCATTCGTATGGTTGGGGATTTGCAACATATCTTGTAGTATTTCAATATTCGTATGTTTTTGACAGTGGTATTGTTATGTCAATGATAGTGATATTGTTAAGCGGTCTTGTCATGTCATCTAGGCTTTATCTCGATAGGCATAACAATTTGCAAGTGCATCTAGGGTATTTTTTAGGCATGGCAGTTCCAGCATTGCTCTATTGGGCTTTGAGCATGTAGAAGGGTATAGGGCTAAAGCCCGTTTCTATAGCTTCTCCGTTTGAATGGCTGACGCCGTTTCTGTGGGCTTACGCCCGTTTCTGGTTCAAGGTTTGAAGATTCAAAAATTCGGCATAAGTCGCAAAAAGAGACCTGAAATCCTTGTAAGTTGTTGATTTTTATTTGTATTATAGCGGTCAAAATATTTATGGCAAAAAAAGTGCTTTCA